>JAGFJO010000145.1 GCA_024102635.1 Deltaproteobacteria bacterium | reverse complement strand
CCAGCGCATTCAGCGCACTTACTACCTCACCAAGAGTCACCTCACCACCCACAATAGAGAGTCCTGTCAGCTCCTCGCCCACCTGCACATCCGTATTAGTTACAATCGCTGTATTACCGCGCTCGGCGAGCGGATTCGGCTGGGATACCTGCGTCTCTCCGCGGATCGCTATATTAAGATTCCCGTGAGCCAGTGCAACGCGGCTTACACGCACGTGATCTCCCATGATTATAGTTCCGGTTCTCTCGTTCACTATGACCCGAGCGCCCACATCCTGCACCACATCAAGCTGCTCAAGCCGCGCCAAGAAAGCGATCGGATCGCGCGCCACATCATCAGTCATCAGCACTTCAACCGATGCGGAATCCACCGCAGCAGCTAGCGGTCTTCCCAGATGGGCGTTGATGGTTTGAACGACATGATTCATGGTGGTGAAATCCGGCTCGCGCAGCACGATGCGAACCTTGCGCGATTGGAAGAGATCAAACGGAATCGCTCTTTCAACTGTCGCGCCGGCTCCGATCATAGCCACGGTGGGGTGGTTCTTTGTGGCAGAGTCCCCTCCACTGCCCTCTACCGAGAAGCCGCCTACAGTCAGAGGCCCCTGTGCGACCGCATAGACATTGCCGTCTGCGCCCTTTAAAGTCGTAAAAAGAAGCGTGCCTCCCTGAAGGCTTTTTGCGTCACCCATCGATGATACAGTGACATCAATCTTTGTACCTGGACGGACAAACGGAGGCAGCGTGGCGGTAACCATAACCGCCGCTACGTTCTTGACCTTCACATCTCTCGGTTCAACCCGCACTCCCATGGATTCCAGAGCGTTCGAAATGCTCTTTATTGTAAACTCAACGCTCTTGCCGTCGCCGGTTCCGTTAAGCCCGACCACCAGTCCATATCCGATTAGCTGGTTTCCACGCACTCCCTCGATATCGGCAATATCTTTAATACGCGCAGCAAACGCCGCGTCACAGAAAAGCGATAGAACTGCTACGATTACTGCCGCGCCGAAATTTAACTTGAAGAGTCGCTTCATCTCTATTCCGCCCCTTTCGTATCTAGAACGGCCAGACAACTCTTAGAATTCGGCCAAGCCAGCCGCCATACTGAGCTTCCGCCACAATTCCGTTGCCGTAATAATCAATCCTCATGTTCGCTATTTTGGAGGAATCCACCTCATTAGCGGAGTTTACATCCCTTTGCCTAACGAGGCCGCTTATTACCATCACCTGCTCTTCTTGGTTAACCGCTATTATCTTTTCGCCTTCGACTCTGAGAATGCCCGAGGGCAGGACTTCAACGACCATCGCCGAAATTCTAGCCTTCAACGTGTCTTTGCGGTTCGTCTCACCCTCGCCTTTGAATTCGTTCGTTGTACTGGCACTGATTAGTTGAGACGGATCTACCTTTCCCGGATTCGCTTCGACAATATCATCGTCGAAGGAGAAGAGCTGATTAATTGCCGCTTCCACCGTCGACTCCGACTTAGTCTCTGTGTCGGCTTCCTTTGATCCTTCGGCGCTCTCTGATATTACGATAGTGATAAGGTCAAGCGGTTTCCAAGCGCGGTGATCTCTAAAGATATCGTTATCTCCGCGTGACTCGCGCCAAAGCGATGCGGTGAGTCCGGGATCCCCTAGACTAAGAGGGCCATTATAGTCGCGGCTGTTTTTTAAAGTGCTCTCGTATACTTCGAACTGCGGCTCGTTCTCGTTAGTGATGATATCGCGCTCCAACGCCGGCTGCCCCATCTCTGCCGCCAGATGCAGTCGCCCCCTGCCGGTGTCCGCTGCGCCAGAGATCATCGGGGGCGTCCGCATGGTGCCGTAAGCCATCTCCCTTTGCTGCAACCCTTGTTCCTTAATCCGCTTTGAGTACTCAAGCGCCGGAACGATACGCTCGGGCTTCATCGGCATCCCGCAACTTTGCAGAAAGAGCGCGCACACAATGAGTTTTGCTTGAAAAGGTAGTTTGGTCATTGATTAACTCCTATTACTCCGGCTGACAGCACCTTGCCGGAGATGATTTTCTTAGAGGCATCATTTCTTACTCGAATCTGGTCACCCATAGCGCCGTTCTCAAGCGCTATACCGGTAGCACTCGCCTCAAGCGGCCCTCGCTTATAGAGCAGTGTGACTTTGCTTCCCTGAGAAACAACTGGAGGGACAACCAGTTTGCTTCTGCGAAAAATTTCGCCGGGCGCAATGTCACTGCTAGTCTCCAGCCCCACTACCTCTTCTCCTTCCCGGGCGGCATCATTGGGGAGGGCCGAAAGATTGAGCCTGGCCATTATGAAATCGTCCTGTGATACCTCGGCGCCGCGTGTGAGCGGCCGCTTGGCGACCGGAATCTCGAGCCACTCATCGATTACGGCTTTAATGGTAAAGCGCGCATCTCCACCCTCTGCGGATTGCGGAGCAATCGTAAACCCTATCTCATGGGCGCGAGGGGTATTGAAGGGAGTAAGATCCAGTTTCGTGACATTCGGCGCTACCCATGCGGATCCTTTGTAGTCGGTGGATTTTACCATCACGTCGCGCCCCGAGGCCGCAAAATAATCCTTAATCGCCTGCTCTACCTCTGCAGCGGACAATTGCCGCGCCGCGCGCTTTACCGTGATGATTCGCGGCAAAACATAGATCAGATCGCTCAGCTTCACGCCATGTTCTTGCATCCTCTCGAGCACTCGAGCTGCGGGGATGGTCAGCTCATCTCCAGGCGCCGGGCTGCTATCGATCTCGAGCTTTTTCAGCGCAATTACCGTCTCGTCATCCGCAATATGCGGAGAACTCACTTCCGCAAGATCGGAAAGCTTTATTACCCCGGTGTTTACAATGGCGTTTTTCCTTCCTTCAATCCTGATAGTGCGGCCGTCCTCGCTTTCGGCCAAAACAAGCGAAGCAATCATAAGCGGCGCCATCAAAGAGGCCGCGAACACCGCAATAGCCTTAAGGTATATCCCCATCGCCTTCATCGCTTACCTCTTAAGATTAATAGCCTGATTAAGCATGTCGTCAGCAGTTTGTATTCCTTTGGAAGCAGCTTCGTAGGCCCTCTGTGCCGTGATCATATTAACCACCTGCTCCACGACACTCACGTTGCTGCTCTCAAGAAAGCCTTGCTGCAACCGTCCAACGCCATCTTCGCTAAATGTTCCTGTAGTAGGAGTGCCGGATGAAGATGTCTCCTGATAGAGATTGCGGCCGATAGCTTTGAGGCCGGAGTTATTAGCGAATCGTACTGCGGAAAATTGACCTACCTCGCTTACTTGAGGCGTGCCGGGAAGCTTCACTCCGACAATTCCATCTTCACCAATTGTTACAGAAACCGCTTCCGCGGGGACGGTGATTCCGGGATCTACTACATATCCCTCGGAGGTCACTATCTGCCCCTGATCGTTAAGCGCAAATGCTCCGGCCCGAGTATAAGCTGTAGTTCCGTCGGGCAGTGTTACCTGGAAAAAACCGTCGCCTTCAATCGCCACATCTAGCGGGTTGTTGGTGGAAGTCAGGTCTCCCTGTCCGAAAATCTTCTGCACTGCGGCTGTCTTTACACCAAGTCCCACCTGAATGCCGCTCGGATTGGATGAGTTGGCAGAAGTCGGCGCTCCCGGCTCCAGTAGATACTGATAAACTAGATCCTGAAAATCTGCCCTGCTCTTTTTGTAGCCCGTCGTATTAACGTTGGCCAAATTATTGGAGATGACGTCGATGTTCAGCTCCTGCGCATTCATTCCTGTTGCCGAAGAGTAAAGTGCTCTTATCATGAGTCCTCTCGCCTATATTAAAAAACTACCTTCCCCGTCCCACCTGTGTGACAGCTGTCTGATTCATCTGATCGATCGCCTGAGCGGTCTTGGTGTACATGTCGAACGCCCGGTTAGCGGTGATCAGCTCAATTACGCTGGAGGTAGCCGACACATTGGACATCTCAAGAGCTTGAGGCATCACATCCGGCTCGACAGGCTCTGGAGCAGGCTGTCCAGGTTTGGTAATGAAGCGCGTCATTCCTACCCGTTCCAACGACTCTGGATTTACAAACCGTACGACTTGGAGTGTTGCAAGGACCTCATTGCCGGCGCGGATACTTCCATCCGGCGCGATGTATGCTCCCGGCACATCCGCTGTTACGGTTCCTCCATCGCCTTGCACCGGAAAGCCATCAAGCGTAACCAGCTGGCCCTGGTCGTTAAGCGTGAAATTGCCGGCCCTGGTGTACTGTGGACCGTCAGGGGTCTGAACCACGAAAAAGTCGTTCGGATTTCTTGCCGCAACATCCCACTTGTTCCCGGTATTTTTGATGGGTCCCGGTGTGAAATCTGTCGCTGCGCGCACATTTACAGTTCCGGGAGACCGCTCATGGTCGCCTCTGGCGTAAGGATCGGAAGCCGCAATAGTGCTGGCCAAAGTTTGTTCGAAGTCTTGCGTTTCTCCCACCAAAATTTGGCGTTTGAAACCTACGGTATTTATGTTCGCCAGATTATTGCTCGCAACATCGAGTTTTCTAAGCTCGAGCAGTCCTCCGGATGCAGCTACGTATGTTCCCCTTTCCATGGCTCCTTTTTAGAAAAACGGCACATGCCGCTTGATGCGTCCCAGCACTCCGAGCCGCGCATCTGATTCGTCTTTTCCTGCGATCTCGACTACTGCTGCGTCATCCTCGCGCCGCATCTCCTGATCTTGCTCTATAATGCGCCGCAGCATACGCACCTCCTCAATGGGAAGGCTTGTCTCCACCGCCACCTGCTCCAGGTCGCGCCCGGCTTTAAGCAAGTTTTCGGCGGCGGTGTATACATCTTCAAGCTGCGACAGCCCGGCCTGCGCCTCTCCCGGAGACGTTGGGGCTACCTCTTTCTCGATACTTGCGGACAACGGTTGGTAATGGTCGCTTGAATTAGACTCCTGAATCTGATCGCCGAAAACATTGGCCGCTTCGGGCTCGCTCTGCTTGCTTCCCTGCTCATTCCCTTCACTGGCTACAATGACCGTTTCTTCGAAGCTGGGCGGCTCAGGAGCATCATGCATATCCGCGTCAGAGTTCGTTTCAGGCTCATTATCCAAAAGCTTAACCGCCGATATCACGCTTTGTACCAGCTCCTTATCCTTTGAGAGCGCCTTCTGCACCTCTTGCGCGGACTTGGCCTGCTCATCGAGCTGAACAAGAAGCTGCTTTACTTTCTCGGATTCGAGCTCAAGCGTGCCTTTACGCTCCTCTGAACTGGTGAGCAGGCGATTGATGCGGTGCTCGATGGAATCGACATCAAATAGGAGTTTTTGCAGCTGCTCCTGACGGCGCATCAGCTGCTCGTTGAGATTCCTGCCAGTTTCATCAGCTTCCCTGATCACCGACTGAAGTTTCGTATTGAGCTCAATAAGGTGCTGAGGTGAGAAGGCAGGCCGCTGACTACGAAATAAAGCAAGCCCCAGCCCTCCGCAGGAGATCAATATCCCTGCGTCAATCAGCAGCTTCCATAGTGTAATATCATTCATATTGGTCTCTCTCTTTCAGAACGCCCCCACTGCCCGCCCGCAACCGCTCCTTGGGGGAAGTCATATTCCCGACAGCTCAATCGTTCGCATGTCATAACTTTGACTTCTCTAGCCAACCTTGCAATTCGTAACTCTTTGAACTAACATGCGTTCTTTCTAAAAGGCGTCCTTAGCAAGAGATTAAATGCAACTAGCTTGCCGACTTTATGAGTAGGGAAATCCTTCTAACCCCTGGCCCCACCCATGTTCCCCCTCAAGTGTTCGCTGCAATGCAGAATCCGACCATGCATCACCGCACCGATGCATTTAAAAAGGAACTCCGGGCAGCGCTGAACGGGGTGCGAAGGCTCTTAGACATTGATAGCGACCCGGTTCTGATTGCAGGGTCCGGCACGGCGGCAATGGAGGCCGCGCTGCTGAATATTTGCAGGCCGGGTGATCAGATAATCGTGGTCAACGGCGGGAAATTCGGCGAGCGCTGGCTATCGTTAGCACGGGCATTGGAACTTAACGCTGTTGAACTGCGCGTAGAATGGGGCTCCTCAGCGGAAACCGCGGCCGTCATCGATCTTCTCAAGCAAAACTCCTCTGCGCGCGCTCTCTGCCTTCAGCAGTGTGAAACATCCACTGGAGCGCTCCACCCGGTGGAAGAGATCTGCAAAGCAGCAAAAAAAGTGAGTCCCGATATTCTTACTGTGGTGGATGCAGTATCGAGCATCGCCACCATGCCGCTATATCCCGACAGAATGCAGATAGATGTGTTGGTAGCCGCCGCCCATAAAGGGCTGATGCTGCCTCCCGGGCTGGCCCTGCTTGCTCTCAGCTCAAGCGCATGGAGAGCGGCCGAGTCTAATAAGATTCGCACTCTCTATTTCAATCTACTTTTAGAACGCAAAGCTCACGCTAAAGACTCCACCTCCTGGACTCCGGCGATGAATCACATCCTCGGCCTTAACGCGGCCCTGGCTATGATTGGGAGCGAAGGGCTGGGCCAGGTCTTCGAGAGGCATGTCGCTTTTGCCGAAGCATGCCGCGCCGCCGCGCGAGAGATGGGGCTCGAGATATTCGCCAAGCATCCCGCACCTGGAGTGACATCGCTCCGCATGCCCGACGGGATTGACGGCGACAAAGTTCGCTCCCGTATGCTTCAAGCCGCTTCTGTCCGAATTGCAGGTGGTCAGGACGAGCTGAAAGGACGAATCATCCGAATTGGGCATATGGGGTTTGTATCGGCGGATGATCTGCGAAACGGATTAGCTGCGCTGGAAGAGGCGCTGCTTCATCTCGGCTGCGAGTTCCAGGCCGGCAGCGCCGCAGCAGCGTTCGAGGGTTATCTTAAGGAGCGTGCCAGTGAGAGATAAAGCCGTTGCTCTGTTTAAAAAGCTGCAGGCCGAAATTTGCGGCGCACTTGAGCAATCCGATGGAAAGGCGAAGTTTACAAGTGACCGGTGGGATCGAAGCGACCTTTCCGGCGCCCACGGTGGCGGCGGAGACTCCCGCGTTCTGACCGCGGGAGCCGTATTTGAACAAGCCGGGGTGAACTTTAGTGAAGTATACGGTTACCTGCCGGATGACATGAGTGAGAAGCTGACGGGCCGAAGAGAGAAGCTGCCGTTTTTCGCGACCGGAGTTTCCTTGGTAATCCATCCATACTCGCCGATGGTTCCAACAACCCATGCTAACTTTCGCTACCTCGAGGTCGACAACCTATCGTGGTTTGGCGGCGGGATGGATCTCACTCCCTACTATTTGTTTGAGGAAGATGCCCGCCACTTTCACCGCGTTGCCAAAGAGGCGTGTGACCGCCATGATTCTCAATACTACCCTGCCTTTAAGAAATGGTGCGATGAATACTTTTATTTACCGCATCGCGGGGAGACGCGCGGAATTGGCGGCATCTTTTTCGATTATCTGGGCAAGGAGCTCAATGAAAAGCAAGACGTCAAAAAGGAATCTATCCTTAACTTTGTTGCTGATTCAGGGCAATCTTTTACTAAAGCCTATATCCCGATAGTAGAGCGCCGCAAAGGATTGCGGTATAGCGAGCAACAAAAGGAGTTTCAGCTCTTGCGGCGCGGCCGATATGTCGAGTTCAATCTGCTCTATGACCGGGGAACGCTCTTTGGTTTGAAAACAGGGGGCCGCACGGAATCAATCTTGATGTCCATGCCGCCGCTAGTCCGCTGGAGTTACAACTACGCCCCTCCTTCGGGCAGCGAAGAGTCCCGGCTGTTGCAGGTTTTAATGAAGCCCTGCGAATGGATCTGACACTCACAAATTCGTGATAGAGCGATGGCAAGATATCCCAACATCGGCACTTTGCTTGAAAAGTCTGCACAGGACGGCGGAAAAAATGTCGAACTGTTTACTGTGCACCGATCACTGCTCTCGATTATGTCGAACACGTTAGCGTTTCTAGCAGCGCTGGTGGTTGTTTTCATCATCAACCGGTTTAAACCTGATCTTAACCTTTTAGGGCTAATCTCTCGCTCGTGGTATGTTCCCGGAGAGTGGCTCTATCTTATTCCCTTCGGTATCCTTCTTGAAATCGCCAGAAAATATCACGACGATCTTTATACCTTCTACCTTTATACGGTCACTTGTCAGAGCGGACTACTCTCTCTTACATACACTATGCCGAACATCCGATACGTAGACATTAGGGCAATTGAGGTGGTCCAAGATGTAATGGGAAGAATATTCAATTATGGCGATATCAAGCTCGATACTGCAGCACAAGATACATTCGAGGTTTTTATCGAAGGTGTAAGAGCGCCGCGGCAGTTAGCAATGCTGGTGGAGGAACTGCGGCAGCATAGCATTAGAACTCTAGGAAGCGGTGCGGCCGCGGGAGCTAGTACCGCGGAGACCTTTGGCGACTGAATGTCATTCCAGGCCGGCATAATCAGCGCAAACATCTTGCAGTCCCAGCCACTTATGGCGGCTGCCAAATCGCATAACCGCATCACAAAACCCTAAAGGTTTTCTACGAAATTGTCGTAGTTACATGATGAGGGTAAGCGATACCATTAGGCTACAGGTACCTCGCGCCGGGTATCGCTCAAATTAGGGAGCATAATAATATGGTCAAGCTCATTATTGTGGACGATCACGTCGTTCTGCGTCAGGGTTTGTGTGAAATGCTGCAGAGCCGCGGCAACTATGAAATCGTTGCACAGGCCTCCGATGGCCTACAGCTGGTAGAGATCCTGAAAAACAACTCGCCCGATCTGGTCATAATGGACGTAGCAATGCCGAAGCTAGATGGCGTTCAGACCCTGGAGCGGCTCAAAGCAGAGGGAGCCGATAAGTGCCCGGTCTTGGTACTTTCAGCCGATGATGGGCAAAAGAACGTTCGCGAAGTCATGCGCGCTGGAGCAGCCGGTTTCATGCCCAAGAATGCGGGACTCGAAGAGCTCGAGTTCGCAATAGAAGCAATCCTGGACGGTAAAACATATCTCAGCCCTTCTGTAACCGCATCGCTGATGCATGATGGACAAGTGGAGGCCGCTGCCAACAATCCCCTCGGCGTTCTAACCAAACGCGAAATTGAGATTCTCACTCATCTAGCCGATGGGAAGCCGAACCGCGTGATCGGTAAACTGCTGCATATCAGTACCCGTACGGTCGACACCCACAGAAGCAACATCCTGAAGAAGTTAAATGTTAAGACTAATGCTGAGCTAGTGAAGCTTGCCATCTCATCCGGGCTGATCTCGGTATAGGCTCGGCGGCTCGCCGTTGATCTTAGTCATTTATTAGAAAAACTCACAGTGTTTCATGGCATTACGGGCCAGAGCGTCCTTTATGGCGCCGGCAGGTGATTGCGTTCATAAGCTCGCGGCCAGATTTAGTGCATTATGCCCATAGAAGGGCAAAGTTTCACATTTTTGCTGGATGTGAGAAGATGCTTGGAATGATAACACGGTTAAAATAAGATATATCCTATTGCTATGGCAGAACGAGCGGAACGCATGGAAAAATCGGTTGGATTAGCTGGGGTCGTCAAGGAAAATGACCTCTCGGCTTATTCTGCCAGGGAGCGCATCCTTGCTGCAGCTCTCAAGTTGTTCGTAGAGCAGGGTTATTTCAACACCAACATTCCCGACCTGAGCCGTGAAAGTAAATGCAGCGTCGGCTCCATTTATCATAACTTCAAAAATAAAGAAGAGGTTGCGGTTGCTCTCTACGAAGAGGGGATCAAGTCTTTCCGCCGCGCGCTCGAAAACGCATTGAACGGCGTGTCTGAAGTCTCGCAAGTTGTACATGTCGTCGTGCGATCCTTTCTCGAATTCTCTGAAGTGAACTATCAGTTCTCCAAGTACCTTTGGCTTTCGCGGCATAACGAGTTCATGAGCGGTGTAATTAAAAGTCCAACGATGGTCGGATTCGACAAACTGGGTAAGTCCCTTACAAAGAGCATCAAAGGTGGAATTAGAGAGGGTAAGATCTTGCCGCTAAATGCTAATATCATCTGGACCATCCTTTTCGGAATTCCGATGGCGTATGTTCGTGACTGGCTCGACGGATATAACCCGGAACCGCCAAGCAAAGTAGCGGACCAATTGGCGGACGCTTGCTGGCGGGCACTTAAGAAGGGATAAGCTGTCTTAAGTTCCCGTTCAATCAGCGGAAAGGCCTCTCTCTTTACAGTCCTAAACATTTCAATTGCGGTTAGAATCTGCTATTAGCCACTAGGGGCAAGGCTATATGACCGTAGTTGAAGAGTTAACAAACAAAGCGCAAGCGCTCTTAGAAGATCGCAGCTTTCGGGAGCTGCGCGACCTTTTAGGTCCACTTTTTCCCGCAGACATCGCTGAAATTATCGGCCAATTCTCGCCAACGGACCAAGCCATTGTTTTCCGCATACTCCCAAGAGAGCTCGCTGCCGACATCTTCGAATACCTGGAATTAGAGCACCAAACTTGCCTGCTGGCTGCGCTTGGGGACTATCGTGTTGCTCTGATTTTGAACGAGATGGACCCGGACGACCGTACGGCGCTGCTGGAGGAGATCCCCGCTGCGGCCGCGAAACAGCTTATTAAGCTGCTTTCAAAAGAGCAGCGACAGGTAGCAATCACGCTGCTCGGCTTCCCCGAGAACAGCGTAGGAAGACTGATGAATCCCGAGTATCTTGCCGTTAAACAAGACTGGAGCATGACCCGGGTGCTCGAGCACATCCGCGCCCACGGAGAAGAGGTGGATGTTATCAATACGATTTACGTCTTGGATGAACAGGGCCGCTTAGTTGCCGATATCCGTATCCGAGAAGTACTGCTTGCGCCGCCCGATCTGGCCGTCAAAGATCTGATAGGCCGGCAAGTCGTGGCGCTGCGCGCAACGCAAGATCAGGAAGAAGCGGTTGAAGTTTTCAAAAAGTACGATCGTAATACACTCCCGGTTGTCGATTCCCAAGGAGTAATGATGGGCATCGTGACTGCCGACGATATGCTCGACATTGCGGAGGAAGAAGCGACTGAAGATATCCAAAAGCTCGGCGCTGTTGAGGCACTCGAGGAGCCTTACATCTCAATCCCCCTCTCAGAATTAGTGCATAACCGGGCGCGCTGGCTTGTGGTTCTCTTTGTTGGTGAGCTTCTGACCGCCACGGCGATGGGATACTTCGAAAAAGAGATCGAACAAGCAATTGTATTAGCTTTGTTTATTCCGCTCGTTATTTCGAGCGGCGGAAATTCGGGCTCTCAAGCCGCAACGCTAATCATCCGCTCCTTATCAATAGGAGAGATTGAACTTAGTGATTGGCGTAGGGTACTGCGGCGTGAGTTCGGCGCAGGCGCTCTGCTCGGACTGCTGCTCGGCACCCTAGGGTTCTTACGCATTGCTCTGTGGGCGGCATTTGCTGGCCACTATGGCGATCACTGGCCGCTAGTCGGCTTTGTCGTCGGATTCACACTATTGACGGTAGTCCTTTGGGGTGCCGTTACTGGAGCAATGCTACCATTCATTATGCAGCGACTAGGGGCTGATCCGGCAGCGTCATCGACTCCATTTGTGGCTACCTTGGTGGACGTCACCGGTGTAGTTATATATTTCTCAGTTGCGTCGGTTGTTCTTTCTGGCACGCTCCTCTAACCACTTCAGGCAGGAATCTTGCTCTCGGTGGGGCAAGAGAGATCTTCGGCTTGCTCCATACACTTTTCGAGAGCATCCCAGGCAAGAAGGGCGCATTTGATGCGCGCCGAAAAGCGGCGCACGCCTTCTAGCGCTACCGCATCTCCAAGCACCTGAATCTCCTGCGAAGACTTCTCTCCGCGCATCATGGAACGAAAAACTTTACAAAGATCTTTTACCTCTTGAACAGACTTGCCTTTGCAAAGCTCTGTCATCATCGAGGCGCCTGCCTGGCTAATAGAGCACCCATGCCCTGAAAAAGCTATATCATTAACTTTGCCATCCTGGATACTCACCATAAGATCTATGGTATCTCCGCAGAGAGGATTGTGCAGAGAACTCCGGCAGTCAGGATTCAATATACTCCCGTGACAACGCGGCTTCTTGTAGTGGTCTAAGATTACGTCCTGGTATAATTCGTCTAAAGACATATCGCTTAAGATATCGAAGAATTACACCTATTCTGACATAGTTGAGGTTTTTCCTCAACAAGCGCGGGCCAGGCCGAGCGCAAGACGCAACTCTCCCTTTTTCTCAGCACTTACCTGCGGGTGATCATAAAGCATCTTGAGCACACGATATGCATTGCATGTTCGAAGCTTGACGGGTTCTGATACGTATCGCTTCATATCTTCACGGTATCTCTCGATCAATTGATTGACCTCGGACTCCTCGAGCGTTTCCGGCAGAGCGAGTTCATATCCTCCTGTCATCGCATACCTGCGTGCGAGCTTGCGAAGTTCGGCGGCGGACATCGAGGGGATGACGGTTAAAAGATGGATCATAAATTAGGGGCAATCAGTAGTTATGAATCATTTATCAAAATTAGGGGGTTTTGCAAGCTAGCTGGAAATTTCGGAGCAGTACTTCTTCCTGCGCCTGCCTGCCCTGAGCGAATAAGAGAACCCGGGCTAGTTACCGGTCTAACTACGCCTGCGTCCCAGTCGATAAGGTTTCAATCAGCTTATCCAGGTTCTTCACGTCGCGGTACGACCCAAGCACGCGGTTCCCCGCATCCTTGGCCTTACTGGCGGAAACCAAGGCAGAGATCTTGTCCCCCACGTGGTAAAAGGACTCTGCAAGGATGTGCAGTTCTCTTGGACTTGACCAATTAGAGTTTTGACACGCCGAAGTGGCAAGCTGGCGGGCATAATCCGGATTATAAAAAGGGCCGCTGCGCAGATACGTCTCGGCAAAAAGTGATAGTATGCGCGGGTGGTCTGCCACCACCGTCATTGCCCTCTTAAGCTCCTGCCTTGCCTGCGCTATATTACCTTCTTCAAGAAGCAACTCTGCGAGGATCAAATGAGCCTCGAAAGGACTGTTCGGCTGAGAACACACTTGAAGCAGTGATTTTCTCCCCTGCTCCCGTTCTCCCTTCCTGATGGAAAGCTTAGCAAGCGCCGCTTGCAAAAGCGGATGCTCGCGCTTTATGGATTCTATCTCCTCTGCCTGTTTCAGCGCCTCCTGTAAAAGATAGCTCGTACCATCATGTTCAAGCACATTCATTAGAAACAGAGCGGTCATTTCCGGATCCGGGCCGGCACATTGTACTGCGCGCCGTGCGCTCCAGGCTGCATCCAGGGTGTGTCCTATCCACATCTGAATTTTTGTGAGGCGCAAGTGAGGATCCTTAGTGCTCGGCGATTTTGAAATTATAATTCTGAGCTGCTCCTGTGCTTCGTCGAACCGGCGGAGTTTGAAAAGGCAATAAGCAAGATCCAAGCGCGCCGAATTGCAGGCCGGATGATCCGGGTTTGAACGCAAGCCCTGCTTATAGAACTGCTGCGCTCTTTCGTAGTTCTTTAGGCGATAAAATGAAGCTGCTTTCATCCACGATAAAACGGGCAGCTTCCCCCATGTTTTCCACCAGCGATAATATAACGTTAGACTCCTTAGCATGACCTATCCTTTTGTACTGCCTTGCGGCCGCCTGTTCGGGCGGCGCGATCTCCTTCTGCTTGTTAAGGCATTCCCGATATAATAATATCCACCAGCTTGGGCTCTCTGCTTCAGCTTAGATTATTTATTTATTACAACGGCTTATATGACGAGGAGTGGTGGCAAAAGAGCGCTTCGTCCAATTACTTGGTAATGATGGGGTTTCTGACTCGGCCCCGGACCTCGAACGCTACGGTCGGGACTGGTCAAAGGAGTTCCCTGGTCAGGCCTCGCTAGTACTATTCCCGCGCACTGCTGAGCAGGTCCGGCAGATTGTACTCGAATGCAATAACTCGAAAATTCCGCTTGTCCCAAGCGGCGGTAGAAGCGGTTTGAGCGGCGGAGCAACAGCCATAAACGGTGAAGTAATACTCTCACTTGAACGGCTCAACAAAATACTAGAGATTGATCTCATTGCTCGCACTGCCACATGCGAGGCCGGGGTAGTAACCCAGAAACTTCAGGAAGCCGTACGGGAAAAGGACCTCTATTTTCCAATCGATTTTGCCAGCACCGGCTCGAGCCAGATCGGTGGCAATATTGCAACTAATGCGGGGGGAATACATGTAGTTCGCTATGGCAATATTCGTGATTGGGTTCTCGGGTTAAAAGTGGTTACCGGGAGCGGCGACCTTCTTGATCTCAACGGTAAGCTGGTAAAGAACCAAACCGGCTATGATCTGCGTTCACTCTTTATCGGCTCGGAAGGAACTTTAGGCGTTATTGTAGAGGCGACTCTCAAGCTGTCAGGAAAGCCCTCCGAGTGCATACGCGCACTGTGTGGAGTGGCTTCTCTCGAAGCGGCCCTTGCTATTATGGCACCACTTAACGGCGCATTCCCGACTCTTAGCGCCTTTGAATATTTTGACCGCGATTCTCTCGAGCTGGTATGTGTGCGCCACAAGCTGAAGCGGCCGCTTGGCGAGCCGTACGATCATTATGTGATGATTGAGGTCGAGGAAGACGCTGAGGACTGCCGGGAAAGACTTCTGGCTCATCTTGCGGCAACGATGGAGAGCGGTGATGTGCTTAACGCATTAGTTGCTGCTGGTCCGGGACAGGGGGACGAAATTCTTCGTTACCGTGAGCTTATTCCGGAAACAATCTCAGCCGACTATTTTCCTCACAAGAACGATGTCAGTGTGCCGGTTTCGATGACCGCACAGTTTATTGCCGAATTAAAAACTTTGCTGACTAAAGAGTATCCCGAGTTCAAAACGGTAGTCTTCGGTCACTTGGGAGACGGCAATATGCACATTAACATATTAAAGCCGGACAATATCGAACGCCAAGATTTTAACGAATACTGCAAAAAGGCCGACGTCCGGGTCTTTGAACTGGTTTCCCGCTTTGGCGGCAGCATATCGGCAGAACACGGAGTAGGACTGCTTAAGAAACCGTTTCTTGGCATGTCACGATCGGCAAGTGAAATTGAAGCTATGCGGGGGATAAAAAGAATTTTTGACCCGGCGGGGATTATGAACCCCGGGAAAATTTTTGATTTGAGGTGATGTTTAAATGAGGAGATCCCTCGATTCCTCGGAGGTGATTAAAGCGTATCCGGCAGCAGAACCTCCGGGTCAAAGTTAAGCAGATCGTCTGTGAAACACTGGACAATGTGATCCATTACATCTTTGACCGAGAGAAGCGCGATCGGATGATTATGAGCGTCCACTATAGGCAGGTGGCGAAACCCCCCTTGAGACATGAGATGAAGAGCAAATGCTATCGTGCAGTCCGGCTGCTGAGCAACCGGATCGCGCGTCATATATTTTTCTATCGGTTCTTTAGCATGGGCTTTTTCCCAATCGAGCAGCTTCATTACGCAGTCTCTCTCGCTTAGGATCCCCGCTAACTTGCCGCTCTCGTTCACTATCACTACGCATCCAGTCCTATTGGATGCGATCATGCGCACAACCTGCTCTACAGAATCTCCGATCTTTGCCGTCATTGGTGCCGGCAGGCTGAGCACACCAACGCTCTGGCATAGGAAGTTGGAATCCAAAACCCCGAACTTGCTCTGACAGGCCAGTCGTATTGCCGCGTTGATCTGCTTGTTTTCGTTACTTTGGTCCATCTCCCTTCCCTTTATCATTCGGCGGTTTTGAAGCGGCGGCCTGCTTCCCGCCAGTGTTCTGCTCACTGCCCTGACTCTCTGGATGAATTGAGCACTGCAGCGGTTTCAATTCCCCAGTAGAAAACTTATTCTCGTTTACTATGTAATCTATGGAACCCGGGCCTTGCAGTATTTCCTTCGGCGTAAACTCCTGATCGCCCGCTTTAACGATTACTCCTTCGTAACATTTTGATAGATAGTTTACACGAAGCACGTCGTTAGTTTTAGCACTTTCAAGCATGACCTTCTTCTTCTGCAACAATCTTTCACGGGCCTGCTCCACCTCCTGCAATTTCGACCAGAGGCGCGACACCTTTTCCTTATATGGGCTTTTTAAAAGCTGCACTCTTTCCGGATTCTTTGCATAGGGTCCGAGATGCACCTCGAGAAGTTTCTTAGCCTGCTCGTAACTCTCAATCATTGCTGATAATTTCGTAAACTCGGTATGAGTTTCTATGTCACTGCAGAGATATATTGTAGTCGGCTGAAATGCCTCGTTACCTAAATATTTTGCCTCTACACCGCATACGGCGAAGCAATTCCCTCCAACTAGCTGACCCCCCGGCACAAAAAGCGAGGACTCTGTTCTAAGATTAGAGTTGAGCGACTCTTTCAAGATCGTGATATTGCCTATTATCTCGGCATTGATCTCCTGAACCACAGTAGCCGTGAAGCTTTTGCCGCATATTATTCGCGAATTGTGCCCGCCATAAACATATCCCTTAACTACTATATCGCCGTTGGGACATATTAAACTGCCGCCCCGCACCGAGCCAGAAACTTCAATTCCCCCTTGTGCCTTTATATTAAACCCCGGCAGTACGTCGCCGGTTACTTTAACAGCTCCGATAAAATCAATGCTGCCATAGCGGTAGTCGAGGTCGTTTTTTATTACAAGTTCGGTCTTGATGGCTACCTTACCGTCCTGGTCCGTTAAAAATCCGTTTTCATCGGCCACCAGAGTCTCGAAGTCGTCACCGGCACCCGGCGGATTCAATATTACTGTTTTATCTATACTGAGCTTGATCGGTTTGCCTGGTTTAGGGGGAAGCGTTCCTCCCAACGCGTCTTTTCCCGAAGTACCCAGTTTGGGGGGATAGACTCTGCCAACAATCTGGCCCTTCGTGACGTTGTCGAATAAGTGAATCTCCGTGTAATCGGCATATCCGCGCTCATCAACCTTCAATTCAGCGTCAGCCGACATCTTCTTTATAAGGAAAAGTACTTTGCCGTCGGCGCCATCCTCGGGCGGCACTCCTTTGGCGACACGCCTCTCCTTGACTTTTTCTCCGTTATTTAAGCAGCGGACAATATCATCCAGCACCCCCTGATGGAGGTCGGCCCCCGGTGCAGCTTCCTTCAACACGCTCTCAAGCTGCTGGTGGGATATGGCGCCCTTTGCGAGCGGTTCAACATCTATAAAAAGCTTCTGCCGATCATCGGAGAGCTTTCCGGTAACGGAAAATGTTTCTGTCTCTTTTGTGAAAACCTGTTTCATCGGCCTGCGCTATTGAGGCGCGCGGTCACGGCAACTTTAGTTCTTCAAAGCCTCATCCCAATGCTCCCGTGTACCGGTATGAAGCCGCGCGCCTATCCTGCTAATTACTTTAGATGCAAGGAAGCACCCTCCCCGCACTGCGGATTCGGGGGCGATGCCCTGGGTAATGCCATATAGGAACGCTCCCGCAAATATATCTCCAGCACCCGTAAGGTCTACCGGC
Organism: Deltaproteobacteria bacterium; assembly: GCA_024102635.1. GTDB lineage: Bacteria > Bdellovibrionota_C > UBA2361 > UBA2361 > JAGFJO01 > JAGFJO01. Next base: position 4,267 of record JAGFJO010000145.1, on the reverse strand, counting down.
TTACATGCAAACGCCGGTATATTGGCGCTCCGTCCGTCGAAATACATCTGGGCTCCCTGCTCCCCCGCTGTCATCAGGAAATTTTTATACCTTTTGCAAGCAGCTTCGAATGCCTGCTCCCGGGATGATGTCCCGGTAAGCGAACAGGCTTCGTTTTCATTGGCGAATATAAGGTCGGAAGCGTCCAGCACCGAGGCAAGAAAATCAGGGTGCAGATTGACGATCCACTCATCCGACAAGGTTACAGCCACACGGCAATCATGACGCCTTGCCAGCTCGAGAGCTCTACGGATCGCTGCATGTCCGTTCTCTTGGTTTGCAAATAGATACCCCTCGACAAAGATCCACTTGGACGCTGAGATGACTTCTTCGTCGATGTGCCGCGCAGAAAGCGCCGCAGATACAGCCAGGCATGTCCTCATGGTACGCTCTGAATCCGGCGTAATCATTACCAAGCATGTTCCTGTCGTTTCGCCGACGGTTAAGGGATTCCCAAGCTCGATGCCGATCGCTTCGCATTCCTGATCGAAATACATCCCGTAACGATCATCCCCTAGAGAGGTGGCCAGCGCGGCTTTTCCGCCCAGCTGCGCCACAGCGAAGATTGAATTAGCGACGGATCCTCCGCTTGCCAACGTCGGATTATGATCCTTGAACTGCTCAAGTAGCGCGCGCTGCTGCGCAACGTTCACAAGATCAGCCCCACCTTTCTGGAAACCCGTCTGGGCAAATTCCTCATCGCTGACGCGCACCAGAATATCCATGATTCCATTGCCTATACCGCAAACGTCAAATCTCTTAGTCACCGCCGCTCCTAACTTATTCAATGTCTTTTTAACCACAGCTCATCTGCAGCCGCTCCACACACTATGTCAGAAAAGCCTCTGGAACAATCAGTTTTACCCAAAATTGCAAAAGTGTTAAGTATCTATCGGTGCCATTTTGCCTACACTTCGTTACAGCAGAAGCAAGCGGAACCTTGGCAGATACATCAGCGGCGGTAGAGGCGCTTAAAGAGGCCGGTGCGGGAGACCGCATCGTCTACAACCAGACATTCCTTTCCGACCAAACCGACTATCGCACCGCCATTGCCGCTATTAAGGCAAAGAAAGCCGATGCGGTGGTTCTAGTACTTTTTCCGGGAGCCCTCTCCTCTTTTTTTAAGCAGGCTCGCCAACTGAAGCTTGAGGCTGAGATTACCGGCATGGAGACATTCGAGGATGAGGCGGAAGTAAAGGCAGCGGGCGGAGCTATGGAGAACGCGTGGTACGTAAATGCATCAGACCCCAGCGATCAATTTGCGGCCGAGTTTGCCGCTAAATATGGTTTGCAGCCGGGTTGGGCAGCAGCCAACGCGTGCGATAGCGTATCGCTATTGGCTGATGCCGTCGCTCATGCTGGCCCGAACAGAGATAAAGTCAGAGATTTTCTCGCTACCGTTAAAGACTATGGCGGGGCAGCAGGCACATATTCGGCTTCAGGTGACAACAGGTTTTTACTGCCCGCAGCTTTGAAAAGAGTCGAGGCAGGCAAGTTTATAAAGATCGGCGCATCAAACTAAATTCAGCTCTCACTATCCGCGGGATGGTTCGCCTGTTTTATGGTACTTCTAACTACTCTCGTATAAAAATGCTGCGATGTCGCGCGCCTCATCTTTACTCACCTCAAGATCCGGCATTGCGCTCCCCGGTGCTATATGCTGCGGATTTGCAATCCACTCCACCAGATTTTCCGGAGTATTAGGAAGAATGCCGGCAACGTAAATCTGAGCCGCAAAATCCTCGAGACTCGGACCTACTCTCCCACTTGCCTGATTCACACCCGGTATAATATGACATCCTCCGCAACCGTGCTTCTTCACAGCCAGCCGTCCCATTTTAGGATCGGCTCCCGGCAAACTCCAGCGCGGCGGAGCGGGATGCCTCTGCAATCCGAGCAGCGAAAAATTTCCTACGATGCCTGCTAATAGGAGCGCTCCGCAGACGCCAATCACCCAGAGGAAGGAATATGAAAATAATTTGTGCCTCAAAGTGATCCTCTCTGTCTTCCGGCATACAGCTTAGCACTGTCCCATTACATGATAGTGGTCATATCTCACCTGGTAACACGTTCCTATAGTTTCAAGGGCCTCAGGCGGAAAATTAAGCCGCTCTTGTTTCGAGCATATTAGTTTGAATATGTGTCCTTTAAAGCGCCGTTCTTTTCTTTCACTTTCGGTTAACGCCGTGGGAGCGGCGATCACCGGCGCTGTATTAGTTCCAGCCTGCATTTACGCAATTCATCCGGCATTGCGGAAAGACGAGTCACCTCTCTGGAACGCCATCGGCTCTCTCGACGAGTACCGGCTTAACGTGATGCATGAGCGGATTGTCGAGCTGCCTGCGGGGTGGAACCCGCGGCAAAAACTGGTTTTTGTTTGGCGGCCGACCGACTCAGAGGTAGTGGTTTTTTCGAGAGCATGCACCGATCTCGGATGCCCCATTAATTGGGATGAAAGCAGTCAGTGTTTCTATTGCCCCTGTCACGGAGGAATCTTCAGCAAAGAAGGTGAGCGGATGGCCGGTCCGCCCAACCGGCCGCTTTGGCGCTATGCCACTCGCACATTGGACGGCGCCCTAGAAATAGATCTCCGATCAGTTCCCCCCATGGCATAGATCAGATCGAGCTTAGGTAGAGGCATGAGTAATGACGGCAAGATTGATGACCAGATGCCCCCTGCTGAGCCGCAAGCCGCTTCAGATACCGCGCGCATGCGCAAGGATTCTCCGCTCCATAACCCGTGGGGCTGGGTCAAGTTGAGATTCGGACTCGGTCCGATACTGGAGCATTTCATCTTTCACCGTGTGCCGAAGAGGGTGCCTTGGTACTTCAGCGCGGGCGAAGCGCTTCTCCTTCTCTTTTTTGTGCTTCTTGGAACAGGTATCTTTCTCGCTCTGGGATATGCTCCGACGCCGGAAGATAGCCACCGCTCCGTAGAATCCATCACTTTAGAGCAGAAACTCGGCTGGTACATAAGAGGGCTTCATTATTGGTCTGCCGGGCTTATGGTGGTGCTAATCGTTTACCATATGCTACGTCAGGTACTCGTAGGAGGCTATCAGCCGCCGAAAGAGGGGACGTGGTTGGTGGGAGTGTTGCTGTTCTGCCTGACTATTATTACATCCGTTATAGGGTATACGCTTCGCTGGGATGAGCGGGCACTGTATGGGCTCACCGTTGCGTTAACCATGCTGAACTATATTCCTGTTATCGGGGATGAGCTGGTCCGAATCGTTTTAGGGGGCGAGGCCTTCAACGACCTTACACTGCGGAGACTTTACGCCCTGCACGTACTTTTTATTCCCTTGTTTCTCTGCGGCGCAATCTTCTATCACATTTACCTTGTCGTACTGCACGGAGTTACTACCTACGAGGAGCGAAAGCGCGACGACATTGACACGGCTCATGAACAGATAAAACTGCATGAAAGGCTTACCGAAAGCGAGAAAACCGGGCAAGATTTTTTTCCGTATCAAGCCGTCAAAGTAACAACATTTGGGTTAGGTGCATTTCTGACTGCCCTACTTCTAACAATTTTCCTCGGACCGCCCGAACTCTATCCTCCTGCCAATTTTACTGAAGATTCCATTCCCCAAGAGGAGTGGTGGTTGTATTGGTACAGCGCGCTTATCGCCTACCTTCCTCCCTCCATTGCCCCCGCTTTTTATGTACTGATGCCGCTCTGCGTGGTGTCGCTCCTTATTCTGCTTCCTTTTCTGGATGAGAAGGGCAATCGCGGGGCGCGCCGCAGACCGCTGGCGGTGGCATCTGTGGTGGCGGTGATAGTTTCCCTTGTATGGCTTACGGGAATCCGAATTAGCTCTCCGTGGATGTCATGGCCGCGAGGCGAGCTAGCAGCGCTTCCCAAGGGAACGCAGCTGACTGCCGGTACGTCGAAGGGCCACGTGCTGTTTACACAGTTTGGCTGTATCAACTGCCACCCACTTGGGGAGAGGGGATCCGGTGTGGGGCCGAATCTTGCCGGATACAAATTCCGGCTCTCTCCGTCTGAGCTTGAGAACTACGTACATAGCCCTCCTGACGGGGTAGCAATGCCCCCTTACCCCGGCCGAAGGACCCCGCAAGAGTTAAAGAGCACCGTTGAATTCGTTCTAGTAACTCAAACCTTTACACGCAAGTATTGAGGCGCCTGTGAAGGAAACGTGTTCGTTCCTCATTATATTCCTGCTCCCGGTGATTTATGCGGAAGCACAGATTCACTCCGAGA
>JAGFJO010000141.1 GCA_024102635.1 Deltaproteobacteria bacterium | reverse complement strand
TCTTCGGTCAAAGTTTCGCCGCGAATACCCTCAACCTGAAATTTTGATCGAACATTTAGAACCTCAAAATCGCAAAGATAGGGCGGCACATGCTGCGTTGCCTCTTCATAGGTGTAGGCAAAGGTTGGCTGTCCCTGCTCACAGTCAAACAGAGAAAAGGTATCGTGATCAATTCGGTCGGTGGGTGTTGCAGTAAGACCTATTTTTATTCCGTGAAAATAGTCCAGGACTTGGCGATAGGTGTTGTAAATGCTGCGATGGCTCTCATCTGCGATGATTACATCAAAGAAAAACGGGGAAATATAGTTCTTTTGGCTGTCTACTGATTGAAGCAGATTAAGCATCGTGGGGTAGGTTTCAACATAAATCCTGCGATCACGCGGCAACCCTTTATCACCATCTTTTGGATAAACTGGTTCGGCTGGAATGTGTTCTTTGAATGCTTCTAATGCCTGATTGAGTAAGGCAACTCTATCGACAAGAAAAAGGATTCTTTTTGCCCATCGTGCTCGAATTAAAACATCAAATAGAGCTGCTGCTGTTCGGGTTTTCCCCGTGCCCGTGGCCATCACCATCAGGAATTTCTGCTTTTTCTCTTCTATCCCTTCAAGGATGCTGCGAATTCCTGCTATTTGGTAATCACGTCCCGCAATGCTGGTGTTGATTAGTTCAACGGATAAAGGCTTTCTGCTTTCTCTCCGCTGCTGCATCCACTCAAGATCATCTTTGGTCGGATATCCGTGAACCTTAAACGGCGGATAAACGTTGTACTCCCAAAACCAATTATCATAGCCGTTCGTAAAGAAGATAAATGGATAATCACCGCCGTAGATCTTCTGAAGATTCTGTGAGTATTGCAGTGCTTGCTCTTTGCCGACCCTTGCATCTTTTGAAGTTTTCTTGGCTTCAACAACTGCTATCGGCTTGCCACGGTGCAGCAGGGCATAGTCTGCAAATTGATGATTGTCGTATTTTGTCTTTGATTCTGGAACGCGTGGATTACCAGCAGCGACAAGATCAATGTCTAATTCTTGGCTGCACTGCGAGACATCATTAACGTCCCAACCAGCAAGAGCTAGATGCTTGTCGATTAACTCCTGCCTGGTCTGCGCTTCGTTCTTGGTCATCCATCCGTAAAATCAAGGTGACACACATACGTGCTGCCATCAAAAGCGGAAATCCGCGTAATCTTCGGAGATTAAACCACATTTTAAGGGAGTTTTGCATCCCAGAAGTGACACATTTACTTCTGTGTCATCCAGGGATTAACGGCTGGGTCGAGCAAGGGAGAGAAATCGATGCCGTAGTCGATGTTTTCTATGCCTTCTTTTGCAATCTCTGGCTCATACAGATTGGCCTAGTTGTCAGATCCCACCTTCGACTAGCGGCACGTTTGAAACGCTTATCCTCAGTTTCATGATTTCTTTTCAACGATATCCGCGAGGTCAAGCTGACAAATCTCATTGCCGATGACGTGGCCTGCCATAAGCGAGCCGCCTTAGCGGCGGGAAAACCAATTCGAACCGAATAGTCCCACGCCGCCCCGCGACAAAATTCGGGCTTACTCGGAGAGCTATGGCACGGGCGGAGTGTGGAGGTGGAAGGAACCAATTCGTACCGAGAGTGAACAGTCCGCCTACGCGGCTTCGCCGACTCCGGCGGACACCAGCCGTAGTCTTTTTGAGTTCGACCTGCGGTCGAACAAAAAAGCGTAGGCTGGTGGAGGTGGCGGGAATCGAACCCGCGTCCGAGAAGCCTTGACCCTGGCTTTCTACACGCTTAGTGACATATTTAATCTCACCACGCAGTCTCTAAGTCACGAGATGCTACATGGCCAGTCAGCTAAGTTCGCTTCGCTGCGTTAGACACCACAGCGTTGCTAGCCCACTAATATTAAGCCCCTAAAAAGCCGCAGGCACTCAGTCTAGGAACCGACCCGGAGCTATGCTGCGGGTCTATTGGTTAGGCAGCCAAAGCCATTGGCTCAGCTACGTCACCATTTGCAATTGTGAAGTTTGCAATTACTTTTTGCCGTTTTTTACCAGGCCTCGGCCCCTGGGCGTGCTTTTCCAAGGTCGCACTGAATCCCGTCGAAACCAGTGCACCCCCTTAGTTGAGAAGCAAAATGTCTATTCAACTAAGCGAGCGCAGCGAGCTGGGCATAGTGCCGAACGGGAATACTGAATCCCGTCGAAACCAGTGCACCCCCTAATGGAAATACTGTCCTCGACACGATGGAAGTTCCTAGTCTCAGAATGCTACAACAAGCATCCTTGTCCCCCGTAGCCTTCAGCATTCCCTACAAAACTTCAATGGCCATCAGGGCGAAGGGGGATGCACCCCCTTAGTTGAGAAGGAAAATGTCTATTCAACTAAGCGAGCGCAGCGAGCTGAACTAATCTCTTATTATAAGGAGTGATCTCAAAAAATGCCACTTCGAGCCGCTAACCATTGAGCTTAAAAGCAGATTGTTTGGTATTTAATGAGACTATGTTCTTAATGGACGGCCGGTTGACCCTGGTCATGGGTTTCAGTTTCAGACGAACTCCCCTTCAGAATTCGCCTCCTTCCATCCAACTTCTTAGTAGCTTCAATCTTAGAAATGAATAGCTTCAAAAGACCTTCATCCAGATCCGGGAAGCTCTCCTCTCGTCTTATGCGCTCCAAGGTGGCGGCGTTATTTATAGCAAGCTGAATATCAAGGGGGCTCATTCGGATGCAGGAGTTTACGAGCTGTTGGTACCCATCACTCTGTTTAATTTGATTGTTAATTGTAAATCCCAGCCGGTCAAAACAACCGTCCAATATATCCTTCACATCGGCCTCTTGTGGAAGCTTAACCTCCAGGTGGCACCCGTAGCGTCCGAGCCGCAAAGCAGCTTCATCCACAAGGTCGATATGATTTGTAGCAGCAACGAAAATTATATCGGGATGTTTTTTAATCAGGCGCTCTATTACCCGCAGCATTATGTTGGTTCGAGTTAGCTCCTCCCGCGGGCTTGTCTCCGGGTCGCGTTTTAAAAACTCAGCCTCCATCTCGTCGATGAAAAGCATACAAGCGCGGGCGCCGCTCTTTCGCTTATCTGTGTTGGCTTGCTCAATCTTGCTCTCTAGGAACTTGGATAAGGTATCCTCAATCTCGTTTCCCTGCGATCTGCTATCTTGCTCCTTTGCGCCCCGATCGTAGCCGCGCTGACGCCTGTCTGCCTCTTGGTATGCCTGCGCCATCTCTTCACGCGAGATAGTATGCAGCGGGATCTCAAGATCGTTCGCCATACAGAGCACTAGAAAACTTTTGCCCGCTCCCGGTTCGCCATATAGTAGATAGCCGTTGTAGAAGACCTGGTTCGGCACTAAGCCGTTCCACGCATCGGGATGGGCGAGCAGCGTTAGGTGATCTTCTAGGAGGCTCCGCCAATCTCTTACTAGCTCGCGCTGTCCCCAATAGTCGCTAAGATCGGATGAGAAGCGCCGTGAAATTCGCGCGCGGACTTTTTCGATAAACTGCGCATGGGGAGACCTCTCGCGAGCATTCTCGTTAAGGGAGCTGGCCAGCTTATCAACATACTCTAGCGCCTTAAGCCGTCCTTTTAGACCTCTCCGAACCGATTCATCGTCCGCCGCTAGTGCCAGGGCATGCAGCGCTACGGCCTTCCTTGCCGGAGTTGTATGAGCCGCACGCTGAATACTTATAAGCTCATCATCAAAAAGACGCACCAGCACGCGGGTGTCGCTTGCAGCAAGGCGCGTTCTTACCGCGTGTCCCAGGTCACAAACCGGCCTGAGCTCGGTCGGCTTTAGCGCGTCAGTTATTATATCTGCAGATTCACTGCTGCCCCGGATAAGAAGTGAGAGTGCCTGGCCCAATAGCTCGATGTTCTCCAGCTTATTTAGATATGGTCTTAAAGTTTGGCTCCCACGGGCGCCGCTTTCAAGGGTGGGCGCGGTTAGTAGTTTCGCCATACAATGCTCTATATTTGGAGACCTGTAATCGGAGAGAGCTATAAGCATTGCGCGCGACTTCTCCGGATCTTCCAGAAAAACCTGGCCTATCCCCCTTTCAAGCCGGAGCATAGTTTTGCGTCTCTCTTGCTCCCTTCGGTCGGGGGGATGCCCGGTCCACTGCTGATAGACCTTAACTAGCGCGGCGTGAAGCCGCTGGTACTCCTCTAGCAGGACCGCGACATTTTCACTCTTGTTATCCTCACCCAAGATTGAATCGGGGCTTAGAGAGTACTGTGCAGCTTCCTTAAATGCCCCGCCCTGTCCGATTAGCTCTGTGCACTGAATGGTAATAGGTTCTTTCTCGCCTGAGCCCAACGTAAGGCGCTCCAGTGCGCGCGCAATCCCGCGGCGAAGGTCCAACATCGCCTCAGTAAGCTCCGGCATCACCAAAGCTTCCACCTTGACCCTTTCACAGCACGCTGTCACCTGCTCTGGCTGAACGTCCGATAGGTCGCTAAGAATGCGATCCATCTGAGAAACGATCTTATCGCGCTCGCGCATTGTGCGCTCTGTGGTGTCGCCGCTTGGCCCCTCATCCTCCTTTGGACTTTGGCGAAGCCTTAAGATCTCCGTCTTTAGGGCTGCTAGATCCTCTCTCATCTCAGCAGTGCTTTGGCCTGCCGAGGGCGAGGCGGCTAAGTATGCTTCGGGCCCCGGCAGATCCTCCATTTTACCGACTAAGGAAAAGGCGTTCTTTGTCGCCGTGAACCAAGCTGGAAAATTTAGCTTGCCGCCGTTAGCCTTGGCATACACCCTAAGGAGCCGCGTTTCCGCCGGATTTATCACATCGCCGGCCTGTGTCCTTTTATGTATATGTTCGATTGCGGGAGCAATTAGGGCTGCTCCCTCCTCATGCGTTCTCTCTTGACCCGGGCGGCCCATCTCGCTCAGAGCTTCCGCTACGTCTACCGCCGCACAGAGCGAACGGCTTGAGCTGCGAATAAGCCCGATAAGGTCCGCGCGATCGGGGCGGTGCTCCACTTGAGCTTCTGTAGTTTCCTGAAAGGAATGAGAGGGTGATATTAGACTTTGGAAGTTTTTAACACGTCTGCCTAGCTTTTCGAGAAGCACGCTTGGAGCAGCAGCTAAAGCTTCGCTCGACGTAGGCGTTGTAACCTGTGCAGGCTGGGCCATAAATATCTCCTAGAGGGCACAGCAAAAAGTAGTTACTAATTGAGCCGACTTCGTGAGACTTGATAACGTTATCAGCAAAAGAAATGCTAACCTAAGTTTAATTTTAATTTGAATTGATGGTAGAAACTGCGAAGTTTTCGCCATGCTTTTCACAATTAATTTCGCAAGCACGAGCGCTGCAAACACCTGCCCCCGATTTGTCAGTGCCGATATGAAAGCAAAGCAGCAGAAGGACTTTATTTTAACTTATTTAAAATTGAATTCAGCACTATCATTTGTAATCTCTTGATCTCACTGATTGCATGCGAACCAATTTCTAACAAATCTTCTCTCCCATTGAGTGTGGAAAACGCTGCCTACTTCTGTTAGCGTGCAGAGCTATTAACGACGACTGGTTGGGGGGATGTTACCATGAAATTGAATGCGCTCTTGCGAGAGATTAAAAACCTATCTGCTTATTGCATAGGATGTTTGAGCTTGACGTTGCTGGTGACCGCGCCGGCACGAGCTGATTTGGCTGTAGATATTTCAGCAAACAAGAATACGGTCATTGCGGGCACGAACTTAGAGCTTCAGTTCGATGTACGGAATACTTTCATAATAACAACTGTTACTAATGCTTTTGTAACTACAACTCTTCCCTCTGGAGCGGCTTTCCTCTCCGATAACGGGAACTGCGATACGACATCGCTCCCTCAGATTACATGCCAGCTCGGCACCATCCCCGCACAGCAAACCCGGTCAGTTCGCATAGCGGTAAATGTAAGTGACGACTTTGTGGCCACCACCGGCGGAGCAGGATTTGTCACCATCACCGGACAAGCTGACGGCAACTCGACACCTGCAAGCCCGGTCGCATCGTTAGATGTAAGCGTCGGGGAGCTTGCGGACCTTCAGCTCTCGCACTTCGTCACAACTCTTCAGCCGCAGGCTGGAGAGACTTTCGTCTATACGTTGCTGGTTGATAACTTTGGTCCCTCGAGCGCCCGCAACGTTGCTATTGATATTTCAGCCGCTCCGGGCCTTGACGATATTCTGACTGTGCAGAGCTGTGCACTTTCCGTATCTGTTAGCGGAGGTTCAATCTCGGAGTTCAAATGCACTACTGGGCCCATCACAGGAGGCCAGTTCCCTATCGTGCTTAGCGATTTAGGAACTAATTTTGTGCGTTCTAATGCCGCCGGCATCGATGGTCCGGCCGGCCGTGTAAGGGCTGCATTGAGAATAGTAGCTAGCGAAGCAGTTGATCTAACGCTAATCGCGCGGGTTTCAACTTTGACCCCTGACTCCGACCTTAGCAACAACCAGGCCTCGCAGCTTACCGAGGTGGCCGCTATCGCCGACCTTTCAATAGAAAAAACAGCAGTAGGAGAGCTGCAGCTGCCTGATACGCAGGCCCTGCCCTATGACGTATTAAGCGGTGCCCCTTTCCCTGAGGCGCCTAACTTTTCGGATTCGAACATAGCTGTAACCGCCGGGCGGCGCATCCGTTATACACTAGATGTCGAGAATACCGGCCCATCGGACGCCTCTAATGTAGTGGTCACCGATAGGCTTCCGCCCAACGTCCAGGTTGTACCAGGCTCGCTCAGCATAACCGGCGCATCTGGAAGCTGCCAGTTCGGCACTCCCGGCAGCTCGGATGATAAAATGACCTGTAATCTCGGCAAACTTGTTGATCCTTCAGAGGGTGCAGGAAGCTCGGCAAAGATTGAGTTCGACGTCGTAACCGATCTCGATCTAAGTGTCGGTACCGTGCTTAGCAACAACGCCTTTGTAAGCTCTTCTACGGCTGATAACGACAACTCCAACAATGTTGACGGTGCATTGACCGTAGTTGGTCCACTCACTGGAGTAAGCGGCTGCAGCGCGGGAGGTGCATATACGAATGTTGCATGCGGCACCGGAGACGCCACGTTGTCACTGTCAGGCTTTGGCTTCGCGGTGCCTGGAAACCCGGTAACTTATGCTTGGTCTTCAAGCTGCCCAAATGCAGTGTTTACTGATGCGGCCGCTGCTTCAACATCGGTCACATTTAACACGGCCGATGCGAACAACGCGCCTGTCTCGTGTGATGTATCGCTACAGGTGCAGAATGCCTTCTCACAGGCCACCTGTTCCGCTCCTGTCACCGTCGTAGACTGCTCGGTAGATTGTAACGGAGCGCTCGGGGGCATCTCGCAGCTCGACCGCTGCGGAGTGTGCGAAGGGGATGGAAATTCATGTCTTGGCTGCAAGCAGTTTGACAGCTCGGCCGATATATCCGAGTTCGTCAATAATGCGCTTCGCTTAAGAGGAATCGCTCTTCGTAATGCTAAGCGGCTGCATAGAGATGGTTCATTCTCACAAGCACGCAAGATTCGTAAGAATGCCAGGTCACAGTACCAAAGCGCTGTTGATCAGGCGCTCGCGCTGCCTACTAACGTAACCAGCTGCACCAACGCTGCATTCTGTGTGCAGAGCAGCAACGTTGCATCGGTTGACTCACTCGGCGACGGCCTTACTGCTCTTGGCTCTACAGCCAACAGCAGCACCAAGAAAGTCCGCCGCAAGATAGGAAAGCGGGCAGCTAAGAGACTACTGAAACGAGCTCAGGCACTGTCGGATGCTGCGCAGGCAGCACTCACAAGACTGCCTCTTGAGAGCAGCGTTTGCTCCTAGTGGCCAGAGCGCACTCTGCTTATAATTCGCAGGAGCCGGCCACGTGCCGGCTCTTTTTTTGCCGTCACATTCTAATGGCCGAAGGTTGGGGGCTCCAAAAGATCGCTATTTTCCCCTTTTCAATGCTCTATCGAGTTCACGCTTTGATTCGCGCTCTTTCATTGTCTGGCGTTTATCAGGCGCTGCCTTTCCTTTGGCGAGTCCTATCTCAAGTTTCGCCAGTCCGCGCTTCAGATAGAGCGAGAGCGGCACAATTGTAAGCCCTTTTTGCTCGACTCGCCCGCGGAGTTTATCTATCTCGCGCTTCTTCAGTAGCAGCTTGCGCTTTCGTACAGGATCGAACTCTTTATCTGAACTGAAGGAATATGGCTTGATGTGAGCATTCAAAAGATAAACTTCGTCACGCTCGGGGCGGATGTAGCTCTCGGCAAGACTTATTCCATTAGCGCGAATGGACTTTATCTCCGCTCCAGTTAAGACGATGCCGGCCTCGAAAGTCTCGATAATATGGTAGTCAAAGCGCGCCTTCTTATTTTGTGCTACCACTTTTACGGGCGCGCCGGGTTCGCCTTTGTTCATCGGTTTAAAAGGCTATGCTAACAGGGTTTACAGGTCAACTTTAAGTGGTTTATCGAGCAATTTCGATCATCCCGTCCGGCCAGTGACAAATCAGCCAGTCGTTCCATCCCTTCTCGGAATCCGCATCACAAAACCGTGACTTTTGCGTTCACTGTTCTCGTACTGCTTTAGGTATTCCAGCAGGCTAGGGACCTCTCTGACCTTTCCCCAAGGTTTGGAGCGATCACCGTTTCTATAGTTACCGTGCGGGTCCACCGCTTTGAAATCAATGATCTTGCCAGAGTGATCATAGATAGGTTCTGTCACCACCACGTTGTGAAAAACGGAGATGCTGCCTCTATAGGGGTGCCCGATGCTCACGATATCGCCGGGCCGCACGCTGCTGAGGTCTTTACTATCTTTAGTGATGGTAGTAACGGCGTCAAGGTGCGGCACCCAGAAGTCCGAGCGGTACCCAGGCAGCTTCACGCCATAGTTTTCGCGCGCAAATCGCATCACCATCGACATGCAATCCATCTGCACCCCGTAAGGCTCTCCTATAAATGAGCGCAGCTTTTCTATATCGCGTAGCTCCTGAGGGGTAAGTTTAGAATCTGCTTGCGAGGTTCTCGGGCGCTCCCTCTCTTCTCTGCGAGAATCGTTGCAATCCTTGTTTACCGCGGGTGCGCTCTCTCTTGCAGCCGGTTTCCCTCCGGGCGGAATACTAAGTGTAGCTCCAACGGCGAGCTTCTCGGGATCGATCTCCGGATTCGCATTTATTAGCTGCTCTACCTTGAGGCCATACTGGCGCGAGATGGCATAGAAGGTATCACCTGGACTTACTGTGTGGCGCAGCTGTGAAGGGGCGTGACTTGGAGCGTTCACCGGGGGCGCTGCCCCGGCCGGCAAGGGGATAAGCACTTGGTCCCCTATCTTAAGCATCGCCGGATCAAGCGAGCGGTTTGCTTGCTGAAGAAGCGCAAGCGAAACCTCGTACTTCTGTGCAATCCCATAAAGAGTCTCACCCTGCTCGATGCGGTGATAAAGCTTTGCTTCTCCCGGAAGTGTGATATTCCTGCCGATTTTTAGAGGCGTTTCTATGGAGAGGTGCGGGTTCGATTCAAGAATCGCTTCAAGAGCGAGGTTTGCGCGCTTAGCAATGGAGTAAAGAGTGTCTCCGGCCTGCACTGTATAGCTTCTCTCCGGCTTGACGTGATTCCCTTGGCCCTCCTCACGCAAGGTATCAAGAGCATCTGCTCTATGCTTAGGAGAAGAGGCGTTATCGAGCCCTGCAGCCGGAATTGCCGATGCTGATGCTCCTCTACTTTTTTGCTGCTGAACGTCGGTCAAGGGAAGACAAACCTCCAACCTCTCATCGTAAGAGGTAGTCGAAATGATTCAGGCAGCGGAAATAATTAAAAAAAAGCGGCTTTTTCCGGCGTATTAGCCTCGCTGCCCGGCGGCAACCGGCCGATGGATTTAAGTAATTTTTCTAGAACCGGCTTTCTGAAATCGTTACTTGGAGGACAGCGGCAGCTTCCTCACACAGCAATGGCTCTCCTAGGCCCCGCTATCTCAGGACGGATTTCGGAGATGTTATTATTGGAGTCGACAAAGACAAGTACCGGCTTGTGCGATGCGACATCTTCTTCACGCACATATGCGAATGCGGCAATAATGATAAGGTCTCCGGGCGTCACTAGACGGGCAGCTGCTCCGTTAACCGCAATATCGCTCGAGCCTACCTTACCTAGGATAGTATAGGTTTCGAAGCGGTTACCGTTTGTCACATTCCAGATATTTACTGCCTGGTACTCTGCCATCTTGGCAGCTTCAAGGAGATGCGGCGGAATGGTGATGCTGCCTTCATAGTTCACATCGGCATGTGTGATTGTTGCGCGGTGGATTTTACTCTGCAAAAGTTTTCTAAACACTTTCCCCTCTCCTGGAACTAACCAACCTTAACTGGACGAAGACGCCGCTGATCCTTAAATGCAGGCTTAGCAGCTGGAAATTTCTCCCCCTGCACCTCGGCTTTGAAGGCTGCCGCGCTCTGACGCACCAGCTCCCCAAGCTCGGCGTAACGCTTAACAAAGGAGGGTGTACCGGATCCGGAAAGACCCAGCATGTCATAAGAGACAAGAATCTGGCCGTCGCAATCCGGTCCCGCACCGATTCCGATGGTCGGTATTTCAACCATCTCAGTGATCTCTTTAGCGAGCTCTGCGGGGATGCCCTCAAGTACGATTGCAAATGCGCCGGCGCGTTCAACGGCCAGAGCATCCTCGATGACCCTCTCACGTGAGCCTGCCACCGGAGCCCCTCCGGGAGCTTCCGCCCCGCGGCTCGGGGCACGTCCCTGAATTTTATGCCCTCCCATGCGGTGAAACGACTGTGGCGTGAGTCCGACATGCCCCATCACGGGGATATCTACCTGCACAAGGCGGGCGATAGTGTCTTCCATGTAAACGCCGCCTTCTAACTTTACGGCTGCCACGTTTCCATCTTTTATAAGCCTTCCGGCTGAAGCAAGCGCTGCCTCTGGCGATACTTGGTAGCTCATAAACGGAAGATCGCCGACAACAAGCGCACGCTTTACGCCCGCCGATACGCAGCGGCAGTGGTAGACCATCTCATCGAGCGTCACAGGAAGCGTTGAAGAGAGGCCTTGAACCGTCGAGGCGAGCGAGTCGCCTACCAAAATAATTTCTACCCCCGCCTCGTCTAAAAGTGAGGCAAAGGTGTAATCGTAGGCGGTAAGCGCCGAGATTCGAGGTTGCTCTTTGTTGCGTGTAGGCTTAAGCGAGCGGATGTCTGGAACTTTGACCCGTGTGGGTAAAGCTGCTTCTTTCATACTGAGTCACTCCTGTTTTACAGTAAATGCTCTACAAACTTAAAGTGATGTACCTTCGGCTATTTTAAGATTGCCTGCCCAAAGGGCTTAACATCTAAGTCCGAAAGTCCTTTTATTATAAGCACTATCGGCAAAAGTTTCACCATATTGAAGTGATCGCTCTACAAGCAAAAACCCTTTAAAACCAAGATCTTGCAATGCGGCTTGGCAGATAACGAAAATGGGGCGAGAGTATATCCGGTAAACGGATACGTATTTATGAATAGCGAGAGTTTAGGCGAGTTTGGAAAGAGGTTGATCATCGGGGTCTCCGGCCCACAGCTTAATGACACCGATAAGCGTTTGCTTGAGAGCGTGCGCCCAGGTGGGATTTTGCTTCTTAAAAGGAACTTGGTTCAAGACCAGCCGTATGAGAGCTGGTTTGCAACGTTCAAGGATCTGATAGCTGAACTTTACAGCCACACGGGCCGTGAAGACTTGATAGTGTCAATCGACCATGAAGGCGGCAAGGTGCAGCGCACCCCGGCCCCGATAACTAACTTCGGTGCGCCTTGCGCTTATGTTAAAGAAGCGGCGGCGGTAGGACGCGCTATGGCGCTGGAGCTCGCCTCGCTTGGTATAAACCTTTCCTGGGCGCCGCTTTGTGACATTAACACCAACGCGGAGAATCCTATCATCGGAAAGCTGGGCCGCTCGTTCGGCAACACTCCTCAGATTGTGGCAGCCGCCGCGTCCGCATTCCATGAAGCATTGATGAAGCAAGGAATTCTTACCTGCGCTAAGCATTTTCCGGGCCACGGAGATACTTGGAGCGATTCTCACCTCGAACTTCCGACGGTAGAGACAGATGAGATCACACTCCGTTCGCGCGAACTTGTACCGTTTCAAGCTCTTGTCGAAGCGGGCGTGCCAACCATAATGACGGCGCATGTGCACTTTCCTAAAATTGACGGTAAAAACCCCGCCACTTTATCGCATCATATAATCTCCGATATTCTTCGCCGCGACCTCGGATTTAATGGTGTAGTAATAGCCGACGACGTAAATATGAAGGCGGTCGCCGATAAATTTCAGTCACCGGCAGGAGTCACTCAAGCCCTCTCGGCTGGTGTGGACATGTTTATTGTTGGGCGCTATCCCGATGCGGATGCCGATCTCACTCCCATTGCGCTTTGTGAATACATGCAGCAGGCGGCAAAAAAGGGCCTTATAAATAAGCAGACCCTGGAAGAGTCGAGCAAAAGAATGGAAGCGTTATTTGCTTCCGTGAAAAGGCATTTGCCTAAAAAGCTTGAAGCCTCGACTTTCGAAAAGCACGCTGCTCTAGCTTCGACTATTACGGTTGTCTAAGAGAGTCGTTTCTACGGAAGTATGAGCACACGGACCGCCGAGCTTAGTAAGTGGAGCGCTGGCCCGCCCTGAGTTCTATCGAAGGGGCTCTAGCCCGGCCTGGTTGATTTCCGAGAAGCTCTGCCGCGTAAATGCGGGCTCTACAGATATCGAACCGGCAATTTCTTCGTTTCTACAATTCGTCGTCGGCTACTACATCGTAAAGCGTAATCACCGGCCGCTCCTTGGTGGAAGGGTCTCTAGGTTGGGTCAGGTCAGAGTGCGGGGCTGCGGATTGGACGTTGACCACCTCTTGGCTCTGCTCGAGGATCTGTTTTCGTACAAGCTCCTGAATCTTTTTAAGGTCGACAACTATCTCTATAGTTTTTCCGCTCGCTTCCGGGTCTCGCATCAATGCTTCAAGCTGTTTCTCGGCTGAGTCATCTGAGGCGTGCGTCGGTGCCGGAGCGCGTCTCATGGTTTGAGGGCCGAACTCCGCATCCTCATCTTCCCCCTCGTCGAAGGTTGCTAAGGAAGGAACTTTTGCTATTTCACTTACATTGACAGGAGGAAGCTCGACCATATTTTGTGAGCCCTCATTGATAAGCAAACTCAGGTCAGGATCCAACTGTTTGCAGAGGTCTCGCCCCATTATCGAAAGTGCGGATGCAGAGGGGTGATGTAAACTGAGCCACTGTGTTAGCTTGGCTTCGGTAGTGAAGATCGGCACAAAAGGAGTTCCCTCGATCCTTACAGTCACAAGCTCGACGCGCTGGACCGGGGCGCCGTCTTTGGAAACCTCGTCGATAGTAAGGACCGGCACCCAAAGCAGCCTTTCCGCCAATCGTTGGCAGAGCTTTTCGACGTATTGCTTGTCGCCGCTGGAAACTTTGGTTAGATAGAGCTCAAGAACGTTGCGCTGCACCTTTATATTATAGATGGTAATTCAAAATAAACGCAAACTACTGAATCGACTGGCTAAGGCGTATCCCAATCCGTCCACAGAGCTGCTTTTTACTTCGCCTTACGAGCTGGTAGTGGCCGTAATGCTCTCGGCACAGTGCACAGACAAGAAGGTAAACCAGGTTACTCCGGCGCTATTCAAGAGGTATCCTGATTTCCAATCGCTCGCCAAGGCTAAACTCTCCGAACTGCAAACGCTCATAAAGCCTATCAACTACTATCTCACAAAATCTAAACACCTTATCGCTGCCGCCAAGGTGATCACGGAACAGTTCGGCGGGAAAATTCCTGAAACCAGAGAGGCGTTAATGAAATGCCCCGGTATCGGACAGAAGACTGCAAATGTAGTGCTGGGGGAACTTGGACATGCAAAAACATTTCCGGTAGACACTCATGTATTCAGAGTATCAAGGAGGCTCGGACTTGCTTCAGGCAAAACTGTGCAGGAGGTCGAAGAGGAGTTAATGCAGGAGTTCGATGCAAAGTATTGGCACAATCTTCATCACTGGTTGATTCTACACGGCAGGCGAGTTTGTAAGGCGCCGAGACCGCTCTGCCGGGAGTGTTCGCTCGCGGAGATCTGCCCGTCGTATCTAATTTTTGTCGAAGATTGAAACGCTGGAGTCTAGATTGGCTGGAACGCCGACGTCCGGTCAGCTTGGCGCCGCATGGCTCGATCGTCATTCCAATTCTGCTAAAGGCCGAGAGGGAGAATCTTGGATAGCCCCCTCCTCCGTGTCCCTCCTTTCCTTCGTGTTAATATTACTTCTTACTTAAACAAGACTTCACCTCGGCGGGTCATTATGACACGCATGCGATATCAGAAACGCCCGCCTCGAACCGGTTAAAAAAAGCTGCCTATGAGGAGGAGTCAACTTCCTATCAACACCTTCAGCGCCCAGCGCTGCAGTTCATCAACATCGTCTTCACAAACGAAATTGAACTGCTCGCCGTCCTGCCACTTGCCGGTGCCGCGGTAGCCCGCCGGAGTTAATTCAACTGTTACGATTGAGGCGTCCTCTGCGAAACCGAGGGAGCCAAGTAGAATGTCTTCTGCGCGGATACGTTCAGTAAGGATCTCTTCCTTCATATATAGAACCAGTGAACAACAAAACAACACGCCCCGATGGCGAAAACCAAAAAGCGTGCAATCAGCGCCGGGCTCACCTGCGCGCGCTGCAATTTCCTGCAACGTTAGCGCTAGAACTCCCGGCGCATGAGCATTACCGCAGCTGGCTCACTGCATGCCCGCAAGCGGCAGGCTCACACCTTCCCGAATATGACAGAAGCGTTAGTTCCGCCGAACCCGAAAGAGTTCGACATCGCGGCTCGCACCCGCGCTTGGCGAGCCTTGTGCGGAACATAATCAAGATCGCAGCCCTCACCCGGATTATCCAGATTGATTGTTGGAGGAACTACGTCATTTGCCACTGCCAAAACTGAGAATATCGCCTCTATCGCGCCTGCTGCCCCAAGAAGGTGTCCCGTCATCGATTTTGTGGAGCTGACTAAAAGTCCGTTGCTGGCTTTATTACCGAAAACATTCTTGATAGCGAGCGTCTCCGTGGAATCGTTGGCCGGGGTGGAAGTGCCGTGAGCGTTCACATAATCAATCTCCTCGGCGCGCATACGGGCATCAGCCAACGCATTCTTCATGCATGCAACCGCCCCTTCGCCGTCAACGCACGGAGCGGTGATGTGGTAAGCGTCACAGGAGAATCCGTATCCGACCACTTCACCATAAATCTTGGCATTCCGCTTTTTAGCCGCTTCGTACTCCTCAAGCACAAGCACGGCTGCGCCCTCGCCCATAATGAACCCGTCGCGGTCCTTGTCGAACGGGCGCGATGCTTTCTCCGGCTCTTCATTTCTGGTTGAAAGAGCTTTCATAGCGCAGAAGCCGCCGATCCCCATAGGTGTGATCGCCGCCTCCGAGCCTCCCGTGAGCACTATATCCTGAAGCCCTTCGGCTATCATGCGGTAGGACTCTCCGATTGCGTGAGTGGCGGAGGTGCAGGCGCTTGTAACGGTATAGTTTACCCCTTTCAATCCGAAACGGATGGCTACATTGCCGGGACCGAGGTTGCTGATCATCGCCGGGATCATGAAAGGCGAGATCTTCCGCACCCCTCCCTGCAGGTAGAGATCGTAGTACTTCTCTAGAATGTTAAGTCCGCCGATTCCGACGCCCAAGATGCATCCCATGCGAGATTTCTCGTATGGCGCCTGGGCCAGCTTTGCATCATCCCAAGCCTCTTGTGAGGCCGCGATGGCGAATTGCGAGAAGAAGTCGTGTTTCTTAACCTCTTTTTGGTCAAGATACTGAAGCACGTCGAAGTTTTTCACTTCACCTGCTATGCGTGTCGGGAATGGTGCGGCTTCGAAACGGGTGATGGGGCCGATGCCGGACTGGCCTTCAATTGCCGCTTTCCAGGCGGCATCAACGGAATTACCTATAGGTGATACCGTTCCAAGTCCTGTAATTACGACTCGCCTCTTGATCATTGTACTCCCTGTAGCGCTCACTAAGCCTTGAAAAATAGCGGTGGTTTGGGTGTTCTAAATAATATGCAAATGCCCATTTTAGCAGAGATTTATGCGAAAAGGAAAAATCGCATATCGATGTTAAAATTGCAATGAAAAGATGGCTTTAGGGGGCTTTTTCCGGTCCAATTCCGGGCTTTTCCGCCCCCTATCGGCGGCTTCCGCTCCGAAGCTACAAAGCGTCCGAAAGGAGCGGTAGTTTGACCGCCTTGTTGAGTACAGTCGAGAGGTGCGTCACCTTATTAAGATACTCCTCCACCGAGGGAATGTCGCGGCGCAGACGCCTTGCAATGAACCGCACCCGCTTATCGGTCAGTAAGATTCCACGTTGCCGCCCCATTGCCTGAATGAGGGAGGGCATATCCCCATCCGATGGGTTGAGAAGCGAAACCAGATGTCCAGAGCGGAGTCTACTCATAATATGCTCGTCACACTTGAGGGAATTTCGGGCAAGAGTAGAGATGAAAAGTACAGGTACGCGTGACATCCGCGCCAACTCTAGGAAGGCAACCAGAGGTCCCGAGTCCTCGAGCTCGCCGTCTTCCATATAAATCTGAACGTCATCAAAAACGAAGACCTCATCACCGTTGAACGGGCCACGAGTGCCGCGATCCGTTAAAAAGCCGGCGATATCGCGCCCCTCTATAAGGTGCGGGAAGAGATTGTGTTTGATTAGCTCTTCGTAGAGCTTAATTGAAAAGTGTGTTTTCCCTGAGCGAAGAGCACCGCTGAGCCAAACAATCGAGTAACTTCTCGATGCCGTCAGCGCTAAAGTAGTTTCAAAGGCGCTTTTAACTCCTTGGTGAAGGAGGAAGTTTTCCGCCCCGTAGGGCAGGCACGATACCATCTTGAGTGACAATTGATCCACCTAACAGCCCGTAAATACAAAATCCTCTGGATCGGTTATTTTATATCCGATACGCGCTCCAATGTTTGAAAACTTTGCTTCCAAAGCTTCGTAACCGCGCCGAAGATGGTGTGGTTCATATATAACACTGGTGCCGTTTGAACCTAGTGCGGCAACCACAAGTGATGCAGCTGCTCGAATATCATGCCCATCGACTTCGGCTCCGCTCATCTTGCTTTGTCCGTGGATGGTAGCGAACTGTTGATCAACCTGAATCTTTGCCCCCATTCGGCAGAGCTCGGATACATGGCCGAAACGTCCCTCGTATACCGTCTCTTCAATAGTGCTAATGCCGGATGCAAAGCATAGCGCCGCCATAAGAGGCGCTTGCAGATCGGTTGCGAATCTTGGAAACGGGCCTGTTATGGCATCAACCGGCTTTAGATCACCTGCGCGAGTGACTTGTACATAGTCATCGCCGTACTCAAGGTCGAGGTTCATTTTCGATAACAAATCCAAGAATTCGCCGAAATGAAGCGGATTAACGCCATTGACTCTTACTGACCCGCCGGCTGCAGCGCCCGCTAGAAGATACGTTCCCGCCTCTATGCGATCCCCGATAAGTCTGACTTTTGCGCCTCCCAGCTCCTCCTTACCTCTGATTATTATTGTGGCTGTGCCGGTGCCTTCAATATCGGCTCCCATTTGCATGAGCATCGAGGCCAGCGCTTCCACCTCCGGCTCACGCGCAGCGCCGCGGATAATAGATGTGCCCGGAACCAAAGCCGCTGCCATCAGCAGTTGGTGGGTGGCCCCTACCGACGGGAAACGGAGCTGAATATCAGCCGGGCGGAGGCCATCGACAGCCGTCGCAAGCACCACACCATGCTTGACCTTGATATCTGCACCCATCTGCGCAAGCCCCTCAAGATGCATATCCACGGGGCGGGCGCCTATTTTATCCCCTCCGGGCAGCGCAACGCGCGCAGCACGGCCACGCGCCAAAAGCGGCGCGAGCACCCAGAATGAGGCGCGCAGTGCTTTAACGAGTGAATAACTTGCCTCGCTGGCTAGCAGGTGCGGCACGGAGATCTTTACTTTATCCGATGTTCTAGCGGCCTGGCCGCCGAAATGCTCGAGGAGATGGAGTGTTAAAGACACATCTTCCAGGGCGGGAACGTTCTCGAATTCGCACTGTTCCGCCGTAAGGAGGGTGGCTATCAGCTGCGGAAGAGCGGCATTCTTCGCCCCGCTAATTTTAACCACTCCGTTAAGAGGCTTTTCCCCTTCTATCTCAATATAATCGGACATACCCCTGCAATCGAATAGCGTTTTGAGTACAAGGTCACCTATTGATTCTCATCAAGGAGATCTTGGGTTATGAGCACGGTAGCATAAGGCCTTTCCTCGACAGAAGTCAAAGAAGCGGCTCTAGGCAACGATTTCTTTAACTTTGGTATGGAGCGATCCCCTGTTAAGCGTGACTTTAAGAGAGTCGTCTACCTTAACCTCGCTGCTGGCGGTAACCACCTTTCCTTCATGTTCAACAATCGAATATCCCCGCTCTAGAACTGATGCAGGATTGATCGCTGCCAATCGAGCCGCCGTGCTTTCAAGGCGATGCGCGCAATGTTGTAAACGCGCAGTGCCTGCCGACAAAAGGCGCTGCTCGAACGATTCGATCCTTGCCGCAAGCTTTTGGAAAGTATGGCGAGCGGATGCGTTGAGCCGCTCACTGAGGAGATCTGTCTTTGAGTGAAAAAGAGTTACAAGTCGCGCCGGCTCAAAGCGATGAATTTTCGCTTCAAGTGTATCGATCTTCAATCTGGCCTGCTGCATTGCGCTGCGAGCTGCATTATCGAGCCTGATTGAAACCTCATCTACGCGCTGGACAAGCGGCGCATGCCACCTCTGATAATCGGTGAGCCGTCTTTCAAGTCCATCCAGCTCTTTCAGAAGGTCTTTTAGCCGAGGCACTACCATCTCAGCAGCCGCTGTGGGAGTGGGAGCCCGCACATCGGCAGCTAGATCTGAAAGGGTCGTGTCGACCTCATGCCCCACGCCGCAGATAACCGGAATTCTCGAGCCAAAAATTGCGCGAACTGTCTTCTCTTCGTTGAAGGCCCAGAGATCTTCGAGGGAACCGCCTCCCCTAGCCACTATGATGACATCTACATTTTTGAGTTCATTGAAGTGCTGAATCGCATCGGCGATCTCTTGCGATGCTCCTTCTCCCTGCACCCTGACACCGAGCAGAAAGGTTTTGACTATCGGCATTCTCTCACTTAACCGCACCATTATGTCGTGGATTACAGCTCCGGTTGGAGATGTCACTATTCCTATCGCCCTGGGCAAGAATGGCAATTTTCTTTTGCGCTGCTCGTCGAAAACTCCTTCTTTTTCGAGCTTCGCCTTAAGTTCCAGGAACTTCTTTTGCAGCAGTCCCTCTCCCGCCAACGCCATGAAGTGAACGACTATCTGAAGCTTACCGTTTACGTGAAATATGTTGGGCCTGCCATGGCACTGCACCTGCATGCCGGCCTCGGGCCGAAATTTAAGCGAGGTCAGCATCCCCTTCCACATAACGGCGGCAAGCTGGCTCTTGTCGTCCTTCAGTGTGAAGTAAAGGTGTCCGCTGGCAGGCCGTGCTATCTGGGAGATTTCGCCCTGAAAAAAGACTTCAGGAAAACTTCGCTCAAGAGTTAGGTTAAGTGACTTACTAAGCTCGGAAACCGAGAGATATTTGGTAGTTGCAAATTGAAGCATAATATACGAGCCGCTTATATTTACCCATAATACTAAGAAAGACCGAAAATCAAACGGCCTAATTCCTTAGCGTTAAAAAGTACTATGAATTCTCTCTCCCTTTCCGCCCGTTCGCGAACGCCCATGCATCAGGCCACGGCGTTTGAGCTCTACGGGCGCTCATCTCATCTATTCAACTTACTTCTGATCACCCTTCCGATTGATCTTGCGCTCTTACTATCCTTACGAAGTATTACTAGTACCTTACCTCGCCTAGATGATCTTGGATTGGTGGCCTCTGGACTAGTTATCTTTGCGCTGCTGATAAACGAGCGTTCAGCAATGCACGGCGCAATATCGTTTCTAAGACGAATGAAGCGCGCTCTTGCCGACGATGGGCAGCAAATGAAAAGGCGGCTCGTGGCCACCTCTGTGGTCGCCGTTGTTGCGTTAGATCTGCTTGCCCGGCTTCTACACTTTTCCTGGAAAGGGATGGGACTGGCTGCGGTTGCAGTGCTGGTCATTGTTATTGCATGCGCTAAATCGTACTTTGAGATGAAATCATGGAGCGATAAACTTTCGAAAGATAAGCAGCTTGCGCAAGATCTCCACAATGTTGAGAACTTTTACCTTTCTCTTCTACCCGCTCTAATTCTGCGATCAGCAGCTTTTATTGCGGCGCTACTACTCTCGACCGGCTCAAACATGCTGACATCACTCACTCTCTACCTGATTGCAGCCGCCTCATTGCAGAATAGTGCGCCTAGAAAAGAAGACTTTTTCATGATCTGCTTCAGATGCGCGCGGCACTATCCCCGTGAATCACACGATCTCAAGATGTGCCGTTCGTGCAGTTTCGCCACGAGAAAAATTTAGCAATCGTCAGGTTGTACTTGAATTGCATGATTGTAATGATTACGTTCTATATTTCGCTTTTTACGACGTTAGGATGTAGTAAATGAAGATTCGGTATTTTCATGTAGATGCTTTCACGCATCAGGCTTTTCGAGGAAACCCAGCAGGAGTTGCTGCTTTAGAAAGCTGGCTTCCTGATGAGACCTTGCAACTCATGGCCCGCGAACACGGGCTGCCTGAAACCGCTTTTTTCGTAAAGCGTGGCGGTCTCTTCGATCTCCGCTGGTATACGCCTGAGTCGGAGGTTGACCTTTGCGGCCACGCGACTCTTGCAACTGCGCACGTGATACTTAACCACTTGGAGCCGGGACGGGACGGAGTAGAGTTTCAAACTAAAAGCGGGCTTCTAACCGTCATCCGGGAAGGACAGCTCCTTGAAATGAACTTTCCTTCTCGCCCAGGAGAAAAAATAGCGATTGAAGCAGGAATCAAAGAGGCACTTGGCGTAACGCCTTTAGAGCTTTATAAGTCGCGTGATCTGATGGCGGTAGTTGAAAGCGAAGACACTGTTAGGAATATTGTTCCTAATTTTGAAGCCATTAAAAAACTTGATTGCTTGGGAGTAGTGGTTACAGCTCCTTCAAAGAAAGCTGATTTTGTCTCGCGCTTTTTCGCCCCAAGCGTCGGCGTGCCGGAGGATCCGGTCACCGGCTCAGCGCACTGTACACTTGTGCCTTACTGGTCTCAGCGGCTGAAAAAAACAAAACTTCACGCTCTTCAACTCTCCGAGCGCGGCGGCGAGCTTTTCTGTGAACATAAGAACGGAAGGGTTACCCTTGGAGGCCGCGCTGTAACCTACTTTGAAGCGGTCATACAGTTGTAGCAGGTATTCAACAGGAAGCGGAACATAATATAAATAGGTCTTCTTAACCGAATAACCTGCGGATTCCGCGTTTGATCATACCTGTCCCATCTTCACTCTTCTCAGGTGAAAGAGGCCGTGCGTAAGAATCAATCAAACTTCCATTGGCAGCGTAGAGTTTCACCTTGAGCACCGCGTCTCCCGGCGGCAGGCCTTTTTCTCGGGCTATGTCGGTGCAATCAATCACATGCACGGTTTGAAACCTGTCTGAATGATGTCCTTCTCCGTCGAAGACAGGCGATATATCGCATGGGATTACCATACCTGTAGGCTCGTGATCTCCGTTCTTAAGATTCCCGGCGGAAGGAGTGAGATCAGCAAGCAGCATGTACTGGGAGGACTCGTATGCCAAACGGTTAAAATTGATGTAAACGCGAAAACGAAGAGGAGGGAAATGCCGTACATCGCTCGGCTCTACGTCCTCGATGAAAATATTCGGCTCGCCGCGCGCCGGTAACGGCAGTTTCGACGGCTTATATCCTACGGCCACCTGACCGAAGCGCTCGCCCATAACAACGTCATCTACTCCCCTCACTGCTATGCCCCAGCTCACCTCGCGATCGTAAAGCGAGACTTCGCCTTCTGAGAATACATCATCGTGGTGAACCAAAAACACCGCCTCGGGACCATCTATCGGCCGCGCCACGGGGAGTCTTTGGGCTCGCATGACCGGTGATGGAGTGTTCGCGGCTAGAAGTGGCTTCTCCTTTTCATCGCGCAGGGAAAGCACGACGGAACCGCGCCGTTCCAGAATCGAATTGTCATTGATATATACTGCAAACCGCATAGCCGTGCCGCGTGGCGTCTGCCATTGCGGCGTTACATCCACACTTATAGCGCGGTCTTGCGACACTATGAGCTTTTGCCGGCGCGGACGCGCAAGGCTCCGCTCTTCGTCGTCACCCAAAAGCTCCGGCTGAGAGCGGAAATGCTCCGGAAGATCAAAAGCAGCAACCGCCCCGCATAGCACCTTATCTTGCTTGCCTAAAATGCTTACCTCCGCCATGCACCCATACTCGACGTCCTCCCAATTGAGGTCGTTAAGCGGTACGCAAAGCTCCACTGCGGTGAGGTCACTTAAAACATCCGAAACAAATATTTCATGGCGCAGTACGTAATCGTGCCGGCCCTCGCCATCGCCACGCGACTCTATAATATCGCCGCCCTCGGAAAGGAAACGCAGCTCTACTACTACCTTGTCGTTTTGGTGATCAAAGAGGGTTAGATCAAAGGATACTTTAACCACCTCGACCGCGTTATGCGCCAGCGGCATTACCCCGGCACGCACTTTGAGATCACGGATGGCATCGCCCCTGACAACATCTGCCGGCCACATCCCGAGCGCCTGATTGGAGAGAATCTTACGCGCGCCGCTTCCGTATACCGGCATGTTTAGCAGGTCTTGAGCCTCTGCCGCCGCTACCTTCTCTCCCTTTTCATCAAAGAGAATCGCTTCAATGGTGACCTCTTGTTTACCGGCGCTTAGGTCAAGCGCGGCATACGGGATGAATAACTCTAACTTATCTACAATTAGCCGCTGCCCCTGTGGCACAACGGGCAGCAAAGCTGCAAATGGCGCCGCCTCTTCCTGGCTTGAACGGGCGAAAAGGTCGTTGTCGTCCACCCAAGATTCCCAGCCTTTGCGGGTCCCGATATAGCGGTCGCCTTCCTTCAAGAACACCTTGAGCCATAGCTGCTCAAATGCGCGGCCGAAGAGCGCTAGGCCGGTTTGGATCTCGAACCCCACCACTCCAACTCTCTCACGGTCATGGATGATATGTAGTGGAAAGACGGAGTCCCCCAATAGATGGGAAGAGAGCTTATACAGACTAACGCTGCGCACGCTATACCAGTGCAGCAGGTCCTCAAGATGCCCAATAATTAAACTCTCCGAGATAATCAGTTTATGATCCGGATCCTCCAATCCACGCACTTGAAGACGCGCCCAACGGTAGAGCTGCTGAAGTATCTGCGATATGGCGCTGGAGGCGTGGAGTTTCTCAAGGAATATATCAATGCCGAAGCGCACACTGTAAAGCTTAGTCTCGAACCTAACCAGCCTTTCAACGAAGTCGATAACTTCGAACGCAAGCTCACGCTTTGTAAGGGGAACATGACGAAGGCGCATGATCCGTTCGCCCATTTCAGATATGAATAGACGCTCCTGTGAAGAGTCGTCGAACGGATGTAGATCGAACGCGTGCGGTCTCGTTTTCTTTGCCAAAACGAGCTGAGTTTTGTCTTTATGGGGAAGAGTGTCCTCTGGGATCTGCTCGGCAACATCCATAATGGCAGTTGTCTACAAAAGGGGTTACAAAATGTGGGGTGATATACCGCACTATGCTCTGTAGAAAACAAACCCAGACGAGGCATCGCGAGCGAGGCAACCCGAGACATTACAATGATAAGTCGCAGGGTTGCCGAGCGACGCGTAACGAAGTATGGGGAAGTTTTTTACAGAGCACGATCAACTACGATTTAGTCCTAATTAATACCTTCTTAGCAAACATTTACAAGTAGGCATTTGGCTTTGTTACCGTTCAACTATGCACAATTAATTCAGCACTTATCCCCTCAGCTGAACGGTTACTTCAGAATTCCAAGGAATTGAATTTGCACAGGTTTTGATTTATAACAGACGGATTGTTTCAAACGAGAGAGAGTTATGGCCGCAGAGATAAAAATGCCTCAGCTTAGCGACACCATGTACTCAGGAAAGATCCTGACATGGCACAAGAAAGAGGGCGACCAGATAAGCCGCGGCGATATTTTGGCTGAGGTCGAAACAGATAAAGCTAACCTGGAGATAGAATCATTTCAGCAAGGCACCCTTCTTCAGATTAAGATTCCAGCCGGCACATCGGCCAATGTGGGTGATGTGATAGCGGTTGTAGGTGCTCCAGGTGAAAAGGTTGAGGCATCAAACGGAGCAAAACCGGCCGCGGAGGATAAATCGGAAGCCCCCGCACAAGCTTCGCAAACGCAGATTCAGCCTAGAACTGAGGCCTCCACAGGCAACCTGCAGCTTGTCCCACCAAAAGCGGCTCAACCGGCACCTCCGGCTTCTCACTCGGACCGGGTCAAGGCGTCGCCACTGGCCCGCAAGATAGCGGAACAGAGAAATATCGAGCTTTCGAACGTTCAGGGCTCGGGGCCTAACGGCCGTATCATCAAAAAGGATCTTGATAGAGCAGCTGCCCCTGCGGGTGAGGCAGAGCCATCGTACACGCCCTCTCCGCCCCGTGCCGCCCCAAGCCCAGCCGCAGGTGGATCTGCCGGAAGTCTAACGCCGTTATCAAAGATGAGGGAAACCATTGCTCGGCGGATGCAGGAAAGCGTGACCCAATCACCCCACTTCTATGTCTCTACCTCCGTAGACATGACACAGGCAAAGAAGCTTCGTGAAGCACTGAAAGAGCGCTCCGAGTATAAAGGAATAAGTATCAATCACTTAGTTATTAAAGCTGTCGCCTACGGAATCGAAAAAGAGCCAAGGGTCAATAATGCTGTCAAAGAAAATCAGCTCTTTGAGCCTGCTCAGATCAATATCGGAGTCATTACCGCGATAGAGGACGGTCTCCTAATCCCGGTTATCAAGGAAGCAAACACTCTTTCGCTTAAGGACGTGGTCTTCGAAGCCCGCGCCGCAGTCGAGCGGGCACGGGCCGGAAGGCCGAATGCCAGCGATCTCACCGGCGGCACATTCAGCATCTCTAATATGGGGATGTTCGATGTGGAGAGTTTTACAGCTATCATAAACCCCGGGCAGGGCTCAGTACTGGCTGTCAGTTCCATAAAGGAGCAGCCGGTGGCGGTTAACGGACAAGTGCTGATAGCTCCTATAATGAAAGTTACTATCTCGGTTGACCATCGCATCATCGATGGTGTGATGGCGGGAAATTTCCTTAAATATTTCAAGGAGGCGCTCGAGACTCCTGCGCTATTAATGGTGTAAGATAAGAAAGTGTCTACAGTTCCATCCCGAAGAGACGGCTCGCTAGTAAAACCTTCCTGGATTAAGGCCCGCGCCCCAGGCTCGCCTCAATACCTTGAAACCAAAGAGGTGGTAAAAAGCCTGAAACTTCACACTGTTTGTGAAGAGGCGCGCTGCCCTAATATCGGCGAATGTTGGTCGCACCACACCGCCACCTTTATGATAATGGGCGACCTTTGCACTAGGAAGTGCCATTTCTGTTCCGTGAAAAAGGGCACTAGCGACACTCTTCAACCTCTAGATCCGATGGAGCCGGAGAGGGTCGGCAGAGCAGTGGCGGAGCTTGGTCTTAAGCATGCGGTAATCACCTCGGTCGACCGCGACGATGTCAGCGACAACGGCGCAAATCACTTTGTGAAGACCGTGCGTGCCATAAGGAAGCACGCCCCCCAATGTAAGGTGGAGCTGCTCATCCCGGACCTTCAGGGGTGTCTTGATGACCTTGAGAAGATCATGAATAGCGGTATCGATGTACTTAATCACAACATCGAGACCGTTCCCCGGCTATACAAGAAGGTCCGGCCGGGAGCCGGCTATATCCGGTCGCTTACTATACTTAAGAGGGCAAAAGAGATCTCCCCCTCTACCCTCACCAAATCAGGGATAATGGTCGGACTCGGAGAAACGAGCGACGAAGTTCTTAAAGTCATGGACGACATGCGTGCAAGTCATATAGACATAATGACTATAGGCCAATATTTAAGGCCGTCGGAGAGACAGCGCCCAGTTAGTGAATTCATCACACCGGAGCAGTTCAAAGTTTACGAACAAGAGGGCCTACAGCGCGGGTTCAAATTTGTTGAATCCGGCCCTCTTGTGAGGAGTTCGTATCACGCGTGGAAGCACACCAGTTCATCATGAAAAGCGCTCTGATACTTCGTTGCGAGCCTAAGGCCGCTCCTGCGGCATACCAACGTATTGCCTCGTCGCGCCCTTAGTCTCACGCCTCGTCTCAGAGCGTTTTGATGATGAACTTACAGTACGACATCCTGAGCCACTCGAACGAACATTTCACTTAACCTTAAAGCCGGCCAGAGGCCAGCGCTCCACTTGACCTTCACTGCTGCGCGACTTTCATCGCTAATTGGCAGTGCTATCAGTGGAGCGCCGTAGAGCCCTGAGCGAGCGACCTGTCCCGAGTAAGGGCGCACCGCGCACGCATCGAGGGAAGCGAGTCGAAGGTCCTGCCCTGAGCGAGCAACCTGTCCCGAGTAAGGGCGCACCGCGCACGCATCGAGGGAAGCGAGTCGAAGGTCCTGCCCTGAGCGAGCGACCTGTCCCGAGTAAGGGCGCACCGCGCACGCATCGAGGG
>JAGFJO010000140.1 GCA_024102635.1 Deltaproteobacteria bacterium | reverse complement strand
GCGCGCCTTGCCTACCGCGACCACCGTCGAACACTTCGAGGCCCTCCTGCCCTGGAGTCTCAAGGCTGAGCAGTTGATCACAGCGTAGCGAGCCCCGGAAGGATGGGGTTCGTGGAGCGCTTACGGTCATCTGGGCAAGAAGGTATGCTATACGCCTATGCGTCACATGGATCACATCACCGCAAAATGTCGTCAGGCGCTGCTTTCCCAGTCTTGTGATTTTGCCTCGCGCGCCGTTTCTCTATCTAAACATAAACTTGCAGAACATATCGAGCATGAAAATGTCGGGGTTTCGCTTACTCTTACTCAAAGGCTTCTGGCTTAAGCTCGCTGTCATTTCATGGTGGTCGTTTGCGCTGGGCAGTTACGCTTGGTTTCTTGTCCAGGTGGCGAAGCTCGGCGACTGGCATGAGTACCTGGCAGTTGTCGCCTCTTTCGTCATGAGCGGTGCCGGCTTTAACTGCATTACCAACCTCTACAGACAAGACACGCCTACCTTCTCTTTTCAGTTTGCTCTACCGCTGCTACTCATGAGTTCAGGTGTAATCCTTCTCTTACTTGCCGCGATCACAGGCCACCACGGACACTGGACTGCTCAGGCGCTGTCGGCCGTCTTGGCATTCGCTGCTGTCGTGATAATCGTGGGCGGTTCGGCCACAGGTCCAAAGGTGAAACTGTGATCGTATGCCCTAAAACTGCGTTACCGCTGACCGACTAAAGCGCGCTTTGCCCGCTTCCGACGTGGGTTGAGCTTGAACATTTCTTAGAGTGAGAATCTATATGGCAGTCAAGAATGCTTGCGCAACACCCCTCGTTTTGGCCGCTCTTGGAGCTATCTCTGGGTGTGCTGGAATAAGCAATTCAAACATTGAGGCCCTTGAGTCTTGGGAGCAGTTCTGGCAGGGAGTGTCCATTAAATATGAGGTGCGACCAGTCGCTATTGACGGCCTGAGTCGCGCAGTTGTTGGAAAATTTCACGCTAACTCCGAAGATGCAAAGAAAATTAAAAGGAGCTTTGCATCAGTTTGTACCTCCTATAATGGAAAGATCCTTCCGCTTTGGAAATCTCGATACGTACACAAGTTCTCTATCCATCCTGAGGCATTTAATAGCTGGCATCAGAGAATAGACAAGAAATACTCACTTGGCGAGATTATTCCATTTGAGAATAAATATTGCATCGATGAAAAATCGCAAGAAATTCTTAGCTTCTTGGCAATTGCTCAGGCCGGGCGTTCTAGTAAAGATGCACAGGAGACGGTGTTGGCCTTAGTCATTGATAAAGAGAAAGATGTACTTGTAAGTAAGTATAAAGAAGAGCGTGACGCCACGCAGAATGCGTGGAGCGAGCGGTCTGCGAAGGAGAGTCGAGAGTTGCAGTCTAAGAATGAGAAACTTAGGAAAAATCCAAGAATAGGAGATAAAGTGCGCTATGGCTTGATTATTGAAATCAAGCCGCCTTTGGCGTTAATTCAACATGATCCGTCGCATCGTGAATATTACAACCTTCCGGCTTCGGAATGGGTTCGAATTGAAAGTCTAGAGGTTTGGGAGTAAATTGAAAATTAAGTGTCAGATTAGTAGGCTAAAAACATTCGAATGGATGAAATATTGCCTGTCGCGAAAGGGTTTTCATACAACGTTCGCTTATAGAAGCAATTTGGGAGCCGGCTGGTGGCTGTGTAGTTTGAGCTCCCCGCTTGTAATGTCGAACACTGAATGTCGGCGATAAGTGCCGCCGACCAATCACGTGCTCAGCTTGACGGTGCAGGGCGGCGCTTTGGGTTTAGTGACAGGTTTCCTCAAATCTCAACGGCAGGAACGGGTTGAGTCCAGCCAGTGATGAATGTGCATAAGAAAGACTTGACCCCGTGGGTAGATGTCCCCGTACGTTATAAGTTACGCTTAACTTACGAAGAACAGCGATAGAAACGGAGAAGTCGATCATCGGAGTCAGTGGAGCCAGCTGGCATTGGTGAGCGTGCTCAGAACGTCAATTGATCAGGAATTCCTTATCGGTCTTCAAGAGAATCGACTTATGGAACTTATCGGGCTATTAACCCGGCAATCAAATAGCTAAATTACTGAGCGTAGCGAACGTACTCATGGCTGAAATACGACCGCACACGATCCGGCATCGTAGCGATGCGTTCCATGCACGTACGCGCCTTCTCGAGAA
>JAGFJO010000136.1 GCA_024102635.1 Deltaproteobacteria bacterium | reverse complement strand
AGGGTCGCCTCGCGAATCATCTGTGCCCCACGCGTAGTTTCTAAGGGCAATTGTCCACTCTTCTACCGATCTACTGCTGTTAAATATCTCCTTTGCATTTTCTGCCGCGGCCTTGCTGTCCACCCGGACAAGCTGATCCAGCATGAATACTCGAAGGGTAGAGGCACTCTCAAGTTTGCCGTTATTTGATATAGCAAAGGGAAGTCCTGTAGGTGCATCCGCGCCGCTTCTTAAAAACTTTACAATAACTTTCCGGGCGTGAAGCGCATCCCTATTCAGACTTGCAGCAAGAGAGCGCATAATTCCAGCGGCGTTCTCCTGCGATGTAGCTCCGGTTAACTTTTCAATGAGATCCCGAAAGGGATATGGTTGTGCCTCAAGCTTCGAGAGGTTATTTGGATAATACCGCAACACTTGAGAATCGAGGACCCTATAAGGATTATATACTGCCCCCAGCACAAATAGCAGCAACAAGCTCAAATATGCGGCAGTTCTGTATCTAGCGGACATGGCGCCCCGGTTCCTCCCTGGGGATTCTAATAAATAGAGCGCTCTTAATCAAAACAATAGATAACCATGCTTAGAGGCGATCTATTGATTTGCTGCTTTTGGCTGAACTGAAGGCTGCGTAAATCTCGGTACAAGCGGAATAAGGTCAGAGCGGCCTGCGCACTTAAAGCTATCGCTAATGGATCCGGATACTTTCTCTTGGGAGACATGTTTCACAACTGTGAGATATTCCGAGAGGTAGGAGGTAAGTTTAGAAAGAGCTATCTCGTGCCTCCTCTTAGCCGTGCCGTAGAGCCAATCGCTAAAGCTCAAAAACTCATTGAAAGGGTCGTGGCTTTCCTCCCAGAGAAGCGGTAGCGCCGAGCGGAAAAGCTCACTATTTCCAAGCAGCTCCCAAAACCGGGCGAATCTTCCGATCCTTTGCATGGTTGCAAAGCTCACTAGCTTGTTTGATAGAAGTTCATAGGGCGGGTTGGGGTTGTAAACCATCTGCCATGTGTCATCGTGGCGCACAATAGGAGTGCCGCGCAGACGCTTCAAGATTCCAACCTGTATCTCCTGTGGTCCAAGCTCGACCAGCCGGTTAAAGCCCTCGCCGAAACTTTCGATGGTCTCACCGGGGAGGCCCGCTATTAAGTCGGCGTGGATAAACACATTCGTTTCACGGCGAAGGAACTTGATATTCTCGCATAGTTTGCCGATATCTTGGCGGCGGCTGATTAACGCGCCCACATCGGGATTGAAACTCTGAATTCCCACTTCAAATTGCAGGCATCCTGCCGGAAACAATTTTACTATCTCTTTTAAAGCGTCAGGCAGACGGTCAGGCACCATCTCGAAATGGACGAAAAGCCCCGGTACATACCGCTCCAGAAAAAACTGCAAAATCGCTTTGCTTATACGGATATTGAGATTAAATGTGCGATCAACGAACTTGAAGCTCCTGGCGCCGCGATCATAAAGGCTTTGCATCTGCGCTAAAAAAGTATCAACCGGAAATTGACGCACCGGAACATCCAATGAAGACAAACAGAACTCACAGGTAAAGGGGCACCCACGCGATGCTTCGACATATATGAGGCGGTTTTGAATGTCGTCTGAATTGTACAAGTGATACGGGTAATTAAGCTCCTCAGCTTTCGGTAGAGCGGCGCGGATAATCTTATCCGCCGGTCGTTGATCCCCGCCAAGGGTGCGGCAAAGCTCGGCGAACGCAAAGTCCGCCTCTCCTGTGATTACGTAGTCGGCAAGTTCTACGATCTCTTGCTCCCGGCTTTCGTAGCTCACCTCGGGCCCGCCTAAAACTATTATTGCATCCGGAGCAAGTTTTCTAAGCAATCTGACGAGCACTAAAGACTGCGCAGCGTTCCATATGTATATTCCAAGCCCAATAATAGAGGGACGTTCCTGCAGGATTCTTTCTGCTACATCCAGAATTCGCTGATTGATGTGGAACTCTAGGATTTTGGTTTCCGGGGCCAGCTCGCCCATATGCGCAAGCAAATAACGCAGCCCGAAGGAGGCGTGGACATATTTGGCGTTAAGTGTAGCTAAGACTATCTTTGGCATTATCTCTCGACCGGAACCAATGCGCGGCTGCGCACAATATACATAGTTACAGGCCTCGGCGCAGACCCGGCGGAATTGAATGTAATGGCGCCGCTTGCGCCGGAATAGCCTGAGACGGCGTAGAGGCCTTTCTTTACATTCTCCCGAGAAGCTTCGCCGTTTCTTGCAGCCAATCCGATCAATCTAACCGCATCGTAGGCCCATGCCGTAAACATTATAAAATCCGGTGAGCGCCCGAACTTCTTTTTGTACTCTTCAATCATGGCTTTCGTCTGCGGAGAGTCGGGGTCACCGCTCATAGTTTGGTATACGCCCTCAAATAGGTCTCCACCCTCGTTAAAAAGCTCGATATCAAGAATATCCGACGTAAGAAGCGGCTTTGTGATATTAAGCTGTTTTGCCTGCTTAAAGAACGGAAGAATGTTGCTATCTATCGGTACGTAGAGGACGTCCGGATCTAAAGCGCGGGCCTTCAAAAGAATAGTTTTAAAGTCCGTCTCTGAGGGATCTATAGCATAGTGGGCTAGCAGGTTCCCGCCGCTCTTTTTAAACTCGCGCTCAAACCAATCGGCTACATAGACCGACCACTCTGTGTTGGTGTTTATAATAACAGCGCTCTTTGCGCCGAGCTTGCTTTTGGCGAAATCGGCGGCAACCGTTCCGCTGCTAGGTGCCCAGGGGCCGATACCGAAAAGGTAATCACCGATCTGTTCAAGTTCAGGAGATGAGTCCCACAGCACAATTGTGGGCAGTTTTCCTTGCTCAAATATTTTTCCCCCTGCTTTAGCTTCCAACATGGTGGTGACAACTGCTCCTATTACTTCCGGGTTATTTGCCAGATGCTTTGCTCCTGAATGCGATTGCAGCGGCTTGTATTGGCTATCTTCAAACTGCGCGGCAAACTGCAAGCTGCTCGCGCTGCCCTCGCTGTTAAGCGAGTCAATTGCAAGCTCAACGCCCTCACGGAATGCCTGCCCCTGCATTGCAAACTCTCCGGTTAAGTGAAGTAAGGCGCCGATCTTCACGGTAGCGGGCTCTTGTGCAAAGAGCACACCGCGACAAGATAAGCATAAGATACAGAGGATTATAAACGTCGGTACCCGTTTCATCGCGTCTCCTCAAGGTGTTTAACCTGCCTGCCATGCAGGCGGGTGCAACGCATTCTTGCATATAGCGGGGAGGTTTGCAGCGTGGAGAACGAGCCTGAAATACAGGGTCATTCAAATTTTATTAAGGCCGCCCGATGTGCTAAAAAGAAGGTGTCATTCGGCAAAGCGCAATGCCAAGCCATTGGGGGGACGGACAAGTCCGTCAATATACTGAATAATAATAAACAGATAGTAGCCTGACAGAAGGCTTACGCAATTTATCGAGCGATAGGATGTTTTCATATCGATCCTTATTGGTTGCAGCCATCTTCAACCTTTTTGCTTTTGGTTCGGCTTATAGCGAAGACGTCACCCGTCTAGGGGGAGAGCTTACTTCGCCGTCTGATCCTGCTATCGCGCTGGAGCTTCCGGCTCCTAATGTTCGCCCGGAATTGGTGCAGTATCATCTGGATGGCCACGGTGATTTTCACGGTTCCTTTGAGTTTACATTTGAAGCGGGCAAGCGGCTCCTGGGACCTGAGTTCAACCATGTGTCTTGCGGAGGATGTCACGTTAGAAACGGACGCGGGGCAGTTGAGTTTCCCCGGCGAGGTACGGGGACGCCGATGCTCATAAAGGTAAGTCTACGCGGATTGAACGAGGACGGCTCTCCAAAAGATATTCCCGGTATAGGCGAGCAGCTTCGCGATCGTACTGCTAGCGGCAAGCGCCAGTTCAACATCAAGCTCAAATGGCAGAAGGTCAGGGGAAAATATCCGGATGGCACAAAATACGTTCTGCGGCGTCCCTCGCTTTCATTCGATCTCCCCAGCAAATTCCGAAAGAAAGCAGTTCATTCGCTGCGTATGACTCCTCCCATTATCGGTATGGGCCTTTTAGAGGCTGTCCCGGGCGAGACCATTGAAGCCATGAGCGACCCTGATGATAAGGATGGTGACGGCATATCCGGCAAAGTCAATTATGTGCTGAACCGTGAAAGCGGACAAAAAGAGATCGGCCGGTTCGGCTTTCGCGCGAGCCACCCAAACTTGAGACAGCAGACAGGGGCGGCATTTTTCTTTGATATGGGGCTTACTAACGAGATTTTTAGTGACTCGAGTGAGTCGGTTCTCGAAATATCACCTTTCATATTGGACCGCAGCGTTTTCTACCTTCAGGCAGCTGGGATAACTCCAGCACGCAACCAAACACATCCGGATATAATTGCAGGAAAATCTCTTTTTGCGGAGATAGGGTGCAGCGATTGTCATAAAATGACCCTTACGACTGGAGATAGCGAAGTCACTGAAGTTGCCAATCAGGAATTTCATCCCTTCACCGACCTTCTGCTCCATGATATGGGACGGGAGCTTGCCGACAAGCGCGCTGAGTTCTCGGCTAGCGGCCGCGAATGGAGGACTACCCCTCTTTGGGGCATAGGCTTAACTGAAGTACTTGCTTCCAACAAAAAGAAGATAGGGTTTTTACATGACGGTCGTGCCCGCACACTGGAAGAGGCGATACTGTGGCACGGCGGCGAGGGGGATGCCTCGCGCCGAAGAT
The DNA here is from genome assembly GCA_024102635.1 of Deltaproteobacteria bacterium. GTDB lineage: Bacteria > Bdellovibrionota_C > UBA2361 > UBA2361 > JAGFJO01 > JAGFJO01. The sequence goes on along the minus strand of JAGFJO010000136.1, from coordinate 87,767 downwards.
TTAAAGATCTCAGTAAAGACGATAGGCGAAAGCTAATCGAGTTTTTAAGATCACTATAGCCGCACCAGGGTGAAATGACGGTTTTCCGTCTCAATCGCATCCGATTCTAATTTATCTCTTAAGTTATTCTCCGGTTTCGGCTATTCTTCAAAGCGAGCCGTACCTGTATTGAAATCAAAAAGAGCGACCGCTACAAAATAGCGAGAAAGTGAGGAGTTAAATGGTGTCAGAATTAAATATGAAGTTCGGCATATCCGAGGCGCTTACCTTTCAGAGCGGAGCGGGCGGGCTTGTTAAGGCACTGCTGCGCCACGTCTCCGGCGCAGAAGCAGAAGTGTATCTGTATGGAGCGCATGTCACGGCGTGGAGGAGTCCTGCTCAAGGGGAGCTTCTCTTTCTAAGCAACAAGGCGGTATATGGAGGGGGCAAGGCGATTCGGGGCGGTATTCCGGTAATATTTCCGCAGTTTTCGGGGCTGGGGAATCTTCCGACTCACGGGTTTGCAAGGACAGCCTTATGGAAGGTAGATTCAAGTCACGTTCAGGAGAATGGTGATGTGGTGCTTAAGCTCTATGTTAGCGATCAGGAGATATCTCAATCATCCGTAAAGGAGCTCTGGCCGCACCGTTTCAGGTTTACATACTCGGTTGTACTCTCCGAGAGGCTACGCACTGACATCGAGATTCTAAATCAGGGCACTCAGCCGCTCTCTTTTCAGCTTGCGCTTCATACTTATTTCAATGTGAGTGCCATTGAAAATGTGGCTGTGAAAGGTCTAAAGGGGCTTAAATATCTGGACAACGTCAAGAATAGAGAAGAGGGACTGAACGAAGAGAGCGACGTGAAATTCAGCGGGGAATACGACCGGATCTTTCTGCAAGCGCCTGACAGACTCGAGATCTCAGATAAGACGAGAACATTCGTGATCGATAGGCGGAATATGCCGGATGCGGTCGTATGGAACCCGTGGATTGAAAAGTGCAAGTCACTCACCGATATGGAACCAGCCGATTACAAACGCATGGTTTGTGTCGAAAGCGGCAACATCGTTCCCTCCGTGAGCCTAGGGGGCGGGGAGACATTTAGTTGCAGTCAAACCCTCTCGGTTAAATAAAGTGGACAGCAGCAGTCAATTTGAAGTGTCCGGGCAGATAGTAGACCTGGTTAGGGGTGAGATATTTCCCGGCACTGTGCGCGTTTCTCAGGGCCGAATTGATTCAATTGGTCGGAACGGCGGCGCTTCAGGCGGTCCTTTTATCTTACCCGGTCTGGTTGACGCTCATGTGCACATTGAAAGCTCAATGCTTCCACCTTCTGAGTTTGCGCGGCTTGCAGTAGTACACGGCACAGTGGCAACCGTGTCTGACCCGCATGAGATTGCAAATGTGCTCGGGGTCGAGGGCGTTGACTACATGATAGCGGACGGGTTGCGAACACCCTTGATAACCGCCTTCGGATGTCCCTCATGTGTGCCGGCAACACTATTCGAGAGCGCGGGGGCTGTGATCGGTGTAGAGGATGTAAGAGCTTTGCTGGCCAGAGATGAAGTTCGGTATCTCTCCGAGATGATGAATTTCCCCGGTGTTTTAAGCGGTAATAAAGACGTGCTTAGCAAAATCGAAGCAGCCCGCTCCCGTGGCAAACCTGTAGATGGACATGCGCCGGGGCTTCGCGGCGCTGATGCCAAAGCATACATCGAACATGGGATAACGACTGACCACGAGTGTTTCACTTATGAAGAGGCACTTGAGAAGATCTCTTACGGAATGAAGATAATAATCCGTGAGGGAAGCGCGGCAAAAAATTTCGATGCGCTTATTCCTTTGATTAAAGATCACCCTGAGAAGGTGATGTTCTGCTCCGATGATAAGCACCCTAACGATCTTCTAAGAGGACATATTAATGAACTGGTACGGCGTGCTGTGTCCCAGGGCTATTCTCCGCTTAGCGTATTGAAAGCTGCCACGTTAAATCCGGTGCAACACTACGGGCTTGATGTCGGCCTCCTTCAGCCCGGCGATCGCGCCGATTTTATTCTAGTAGACGCGCTTGAAAGCTTTAATGTCCTAAGAACCGTAATAAAAGGGAGAACAGTTGCCGAGGAGGGACGCACGCTCCTCCCGCGTCTACATTGCGAGCCGATTAACCGATTCGCAGCATCGCCAATCACCCCTAGTGCACTTGCATGCACCGGAGAGGGGGGTGCTTACAGAGTTATAGAGGCGCTTGACGGGCAGCTAATTACAAAAGAGCTGCATCTTCCCTTGAAATCGTTGGCAGGCGTGCTGCAAAGCGATCCTGAAAGAGATATTTTAAAGATTACGGTTATCAATAGGTATAGCGACGCTCCTCCCGCGGTGGCATTTGTGCGTAACTTCGGGCTAAAGCGCGGAGCGATCGCTTCGAGTGTTGCTCATGATTCTCACAACATAATAGCGGTAGGAGCGGATGATTCTGACATAGCAAGGGCTATAAATCTTGTTATTGAGAATAGAGGAGGGATCTCCTTTAGCAGCGCCGATGGATCGCTTGTGGTCGGGCTGCCGATTGCCGGTCTCATGAGCTTAGATGAGGGTGAGAAAGTGGCAAGCGATTACGAAAAGATCGATCGAATGGTCAAGGAAGCTGGCAGCACCTTAAGCGCGCCTTTTATGACGCTCTCTTTTCTAGCGCTGCTTGTTATCCCACAACTTAAGCTCAGCGATAAAGGGCTTTTTGACGGGAGCACGTTTAGATTTGTGACGCTCAAGGTATAAGATCTTGGCCTAAGTAGTATTTGCGATAGCCGCTACGACGACTAGTGGAACATCGGCTGGATCCTCACAAACTCAAGCGCTGGATAGCAATGATTGCCCCCCTTCGCGTTCCTCTGCGCCCTTTGTGTTAAATTAATAGAAACTCGCACCCCCAGGACTGCCGCAAGCTTTTTAACACTGAGGAACGGGGGTGCGCGGAGGAGTCATTTAGACGACAGCCTCGAGCGCCGGCCGTATAAAGGCGGTGCAAGCCGGCAGTGCAATGGAAGTGATACGACTTAAACCTCCGGCTCCGCTGTTGCAGCCTTCACGATGCACTTTGCTGTTTTGCCGATTAGTTCATCAAGATATAGCTCTGAAGGATCGCGATCTTTGAGCCAGAAAAAGTCTTCTACTCTGTCCATCGTGCGTTGATTAGAGGAGGCAGTGGTCTTCCCATACCAGACTGTTATTCCGGAATCTACGTCCATCACCTTTGTAAATGCCGACATGGACTGAATTCCCTTTTGCCGCTCCACAAGTCCGACCAGCACCAGATCATATCCCGCTTCACGAGCCATTGAGAGGGCGCCGAAGTTCCCGGTAAAGAACTCCTCTTTCTTGCCGGGCCAATCTTGACGGTTAAAGACCTCGATAATCGGCATCGCTTCAGCTTGCAGCAGCTCGGCGTGAACCTTCCAGGCGAGTTGGTCGCCCAGCCCTGGGAATTCACTGCCCCTGGGGGAAAGATTTGCCTCCGTGGAGAAAGGAATTACCGCCATCCTCACCTGTGAGTTTGAATGAAATCTGGAGTTTATGAAGTCGGCAAGCGAGCTATTAAGATAAGCACGGGAATTGCATTGCTCTCCATAGCGGCTCCTTACGTATGAGCAGCCGGTCGTTAGCAAAGTGGCAGCAAGTGTCAAAACGATGACGCGCGCCGGGCGAAAAAGGTTTTTTGCCATAACGTAACTCTTTGATTCAGCGAGGATGCAAGCCAATGTCGCAAGAATTCGCAATATCAGGTTCCTCAAGGCGTAGTAGAGTTCAATTCCTGTGCCACTCTGCGGCAGCGGTTCTACTACTCTCTATGTTGGTCCTCGTTTCAGCGTGCAGCAAGAGGTATAACGACCTCCCCGTATTCTCTCCTATCCCATTTAAGGATTACGAGAACGAGTCGGTCGGTCGCTTTAAAACCAGCTATCTCGTTGAACAGTTCGATAACTATTACCGCGGCACCTCTCCCGGCCCTATCGGTGTTACTACATTCGTTAATCTAGATGACCTTTATACCACGTCGAGCTTTGGCCGGATGCTCTCCGAGCAGGTCATGAGCGAGCTTACGATGAGAGGCTTTGATGTAATTGAGCTGCGGCACGCGGATGCCTTACAGTTCCTCTCTGCAGCGGGTGAATTTGCTCTATCCCGCGATCTCGGGTTTGTGCGCCGCGAGCGTGAACTTGGAGGGGTAGTTGTCGGAACCTATGTTGCATCTCCGCTGCGTGTTTACGTCAATGCACGTCTGCTCGATCCGACATCCTCACGCATTCTTACCGTTGGATCAGTCGAGATGGCGAAGACAAATGAGATTGCTAGGCTTCTTCGCGGTGGTTCAATCGTAGCGACTCTTGAAAGAATCCCGGTGAAGCATATCGGTTTCTCAAGCTATCCGTTAAACGTATTCGGTGGTGGTTCCCGTATGCACGAACTTGAAGATCCGGCACCATCTAACAGCAACTGGCTTGATCCGATTGCCCCGCGGCTGCAAGAGCCACTGCAGGTTCCCGATAAAGGTAAAAAAGGGTTGAAGTAAATCTCATTGCTCTAACTTCATCCGATCTGGCCAAAGTCCTAAAACTCTACTTACCTTCGTCAAGGGTATAAAGAGTGAAGGGATTATACCGCCCACCGCTTTTCTCGATGCCGTTCCAAGTCTTCTGAGTATCGTTAGACTTGGGTTGGCAGTAAGGGATAGATCTGTTTTGCGGTTTCGAGCAGTCGGCGTATACTCCGCCCTCCTCATTCCATACTCCGCGCAATCCAAGATAGTGCAGAATATGATCAAAGCGGTCACCTGAGGTCAGCATTATCAATAACAGGGTAGAGAAGAACACCAATGTTAAGGACAGAAGAGTACGCAGCCGCGCCTTGCGCAGTTCGGCCTTAAATTGCTCTAACCTATCCTTTCCCGCCGAAGCTGTTGTCATTGACATATAATGTAAAATCAGCAACTTGTCGCTAATTTGCACAGGGCTAAACGAGAACTTAACTACTAAAGTCGGATCAAAACAGAATATTCTAAATATCTTAAAAATTCGGCATTTTTAGCCATGTGGCTGCGCCTGCGGACCGCCTCTGATCAAACATCCCCACCCGCAGCTGAAGGCGCACAGCAGCCACTCCCAAAAACGAAACAATTTCTAGTGCTTCACACACATTTTCTGCTAATCTTTCAAAAGAGAAGGACGAGATGTTCGGCGAAAGTTTGACAAGTCATTTTTGGGTGGCTTCCACCCCACTATTTCAAACGGCTCTGTTTTTTGTTCCAGACGGCACCAGATTCCAGGCCGGCATGGAAGAACTAAGCAGTGAGCAGAAAAGCTATACCACCGACATTAAAATTTTCGATGCTGATGGCGAGTTGATTAATGAGGTTGCCACCACGTACCCTATCGATCGGGTAGGCATTCTGGAGATCGAGCCACTGCTGGAAGTTTGCAAGTATGAAGGGGGCATGAAACATGGCCGTGCAGTTATCACGTGCAGTGCTCCGGCCCAGCCCATGAGCCGGATACAGGGCCGCGACAGCGCTGTTTTTATGGGAGAACTTTTGCCTCTTAACACTCAGCAGAGGGCTTTCATCCCCGTCACGTTAAGCGAGGGCAAGTCCTCTATACTCATTCTAAGCAATTTTAGCGCCTCGCCTTCGTCCATCAAATGTAAATTGATCGTTGGGAAGCGAAGCCCTGAAACACAAGTAGATGTTCCAGCGGGCGGCACCCGCATGTTGAGCCTGGAATCGGAGTTTCCGGAATATGCGGATTTGACGGTCTCTAGGGCAGTGCAAGGTTATCTGCGCTTAAGTACACGCTCTGACGATCAAATAGGGGTACAACTTTTTGAGCGGTTGGAAGGGGCTAAGGAATCGAGCCTTTTCACCACAATTGGATAGTATATGCAGCAAGTAAGGTGGACGGCTTTCGGGTTATCATCAGCCATCACAAAGACGGTGCTGCATTTTTTCCCGTCTGCCGTCAGTACGAGTGCCCCTTATCCTGTCTCGGTGACTTTATCGGTATTCTCCAACGAGTTCCCGCGAAAGAGTTTAACTATTGAGGGCGGGCGGCTCGGACAGCCTGACGGCTTTCGTCTGGAAGAAGCTATTCCCAGCTTAGCGGAAGCGTTACCGGGCTTTGTCGGTTTGCAGGTAGAGCTTTCTACCCCTCAACCGCGCATAGACCTGTCACCTTCATGCTGCATCATTGAGTTCGTTTCAACGGCCCAGAGTGTTAAATTCTCTCCGCAGCCCAGCTCGGTTCGCAGCAAAAGCGTACAGCCGGACGGCGAAGCTCGTCGGCTCTCGGCTTTCCCTTTAATGCAGGATGCCTATGGTTTTAGTTCGCTGCTCATAGTCAACGGTAGCGATCGGCCCGTCGGCACCAGATTGTCCTCGCCAATTTCAATGGGGCCAATTGAAACGGGGCCTCTAATAGAGGGCGGAAAAATGGACACGATTGGTTCTCCGGAGGTGCAGCCCGGTAGCGTAGCCGAGGTGCAGGTCCCGGATCAACTGATCCAAGCTCGCTCTCCTGATGAATGCAGTTGGGGTCTTGTACGATCGCGAGTGCTACTATTTGAACGAAGTGATCAGCCGGCCGTATCGTTTTTCGGATTATTTAGAGAGAGTGTGGCAAAACGGATAGTTTCAGTAGTTGCATTATGAAAATCGCTCTTCATGCACCCTTCGGCTCCCTGAACCTTGAAGGCGGTCTGATGTACCTGATCGCTAATTATCTGCGCGGCTCGGGGCATGAGGTGGCGCAGCTGCGATGCAACGGGACTTTCTCACTTTGTGATCGGGACGGAGAAACAAGCTGGAAGAGGTCATTAGACAGCTGCCTAAAATGCTCCTCTGAGCAACGCTCGCTGGCGAGCTGGGGCGAAATCGCCGTCAAGGACCTCTCTTCATTTCTTACCCCGGGGGAGATTGTAGACAGCCGCCGCTGGCTCTTGTCTACTCCGCGTGAGCAGCTTGAGAGCTTATCTTTGCGCGGGATTAGTTTGTATAATCTCTGCCGAGGTTCTTTCGCCGCCAGATTCGGGACCGAGACTCCCGACCTGAACAACCGCAAGCACGAGCCTATGACTAGGCGTATGCTACTATCGGCAGCGCGCATGTGCCTCGCGACCCGGCGCTTCTTGAATCACTTCTCGCCAGAAGTGCTGTTGGTTGCAGGCGGCCGAGACTACATCACCCGCTCATTGCTGGTACAGGCTGAGATGCAGAAGCGGGAATACGTTCTGTTTTCGATGGATTCGAGCCAGCGCAGCATCAATATTCACCACCCGCGCGAAGATAAAACGCTAGCATGTCATCTACTGCTTACGGATGTGACGATGATGCGGGCAGATATCAAAACCTGGCCGCCCGAGGTTGTTTCAGAGATTGAAAGCGTTCTCGGCTTTTTGCATATATTTCAGGCGCAGATGTCACTTCCGCTGGCAAACTAAAACTCGTCTATATGTCGCTGGTATTGTCCGAAACTATCGATTTAGGCCGCAAAGGAGGGCCGACGGCGCTCAAGATCACTCTTAATGATCCGGATAATCTTAACGCCATGGGTGAGGAGATGGCGGCTGAATTTTCTGCGCTGGTAAAGGCGATCTCCGCATCCTCGAAATTGCCTTGTTGTATTATCTTAACTGGGGCGGGCCGTGCCTTCTCCGCAGGGGGAAACCTAAAGATGCTCGAGGCGAAAAGCAACATAACGCCCGAGAAGAACCGGCTTCTGATGCTGGATTTTTATAATTCGTTCCTTTCTATTCTTGCGCTCAATGTCCCTCTGGTAGCTGCTATCAATGGGCACGCCGTAGGGGCCGGTTTATGCTTAGCCTCGGCGTGTGATCTTAGGGTGTGCAGCAGCGGCGCTAAGCTCGGATTCACTTTCGGGAAATTAGGGCTTCATCCTGGAATGGGAGCCACATTCTTTCTGCCGCGGATCGTCGGGCCGGCACTGGCTGCAGAGTTACTTATTTCGGGCCGGATGATCGATGCCGCGCAAGCTCATGAGATCGGTCTTGTATCACAGGTGGTATCTCAGGATGCTCTGATAGAGTGTGCTCTTGAAGTAGCTCGGGAAATAGCTCATTGCGGCCCAGAATCGGTAAGAATGCTGGTCGAATCGCTGCGTAAGGGAGCGCCGACACTCGATAGTGCGTTGGAGCGTGAGGCGCAATGCCAAGCAATTTCATACGCTTCAACGGAGTTCCTTGAAGGTGTAAGAGCGACTATGGAGAAGCGCGCGCCGGCCTGGTCGATCAAGAAAAGCTAACTACATGCAAGCGCTGGATGCCGGTTCCCGGCAGAATCGCGGCAGAAGAGCCTTATGAAGAGAGTCGATTAAGACAATGCGTCAGTCTGCCTGAAATGCTATCGCAGCAGCGTGAGCCTCTCCTGAATCTCTTCCGGATTATTCTCATATCCTCGGAGACTGTCCTGAAGAGAGATTGGATCAAGATCAAGATGTAGCGCTACCCATGCAAAGCTAAAAGGCTTCTTCGGAGTTAGTTTTCCAAAGAGCCACTGCCGGGCACTACGAACAATATGTCTTTCGCAGTGAGCTGTCCCAAAGGCGTCACAGATTGCTCGCGCCAACACCGCAGCCAATAGGTTTCTTTCTGGTTTAACCGGAGAATTTGCTTCAAACTCGTCTTCTCTTTCCGGGGAAAATTTGTTGGCCGCGTTCGAATTGCTCATTTGAAAAATCCTCCACTTATACAGTTAAACAACGCAAAAATCAGAGAAAACCAGCGTTACTTTAACACACCTAAAGCTTTTAGCTGCTTAAAGTGAGAGCGTCAATATAGTAATTTTATGAATACGTTAAATTTAGTTTTCGGCGTCCAAAGGTTGGCATTTTGCCTCTGGAATAGGGGTTTTGTTCTAGCTTTGCGAACATCTTTTTGCTCTAGCGTTAAAGTATAAAGTTCAAATTGGGATCAGCCGATTACACTGTTGGAGCGGCTTTGTTGCTCATTGATTTGAAGGTATTTCATAGTTATTTTGGCATACTTTCTTGGTTTTCAGGTTTTTCAAGGTTCTAGCCGCTCCGTCCATTTCTCTCCATTAATCGGGCCCGGTTTGGATGCCGGCACCGTAATAACGAACCACTTTTTCTCGCATAGTTACCTCTAAAAACGCGGCATTTCGCCCTTCCGTCCCATTGCTATCTGAAGAGATGGGGTGTTTGACATTAATTTAAGCTTTCTATATTCTTACGGTTCGCCTTAGCGGTTCTTCAACCATGTTTGTTTCTAGCCGCCATCCTTGTGGGCGGTTCCGCGGGGGAGATTTTTGATTTTGGTAATTAATTAAATGGGCAAGAAGCTTTTTATCAGTAATTTGGATTTTGAAGTAACCAACGATCAGCTTCGGGAGATGTTTCAGGAGACTGGTCCGACTGTAAGTGTTGTGATCGCGACAGACCGTGAGACCAAGCGATCCAAGGGCTTTGCATTTATTGAAATGGAGAGTGAAGCCGATGCCCAAAAGGCGATTGAAGGTCTGAATAACAAGGTCATCAATGGTCGGCCGATGAAGGTTGTTGAGGATCGCGGCAAAGGGGGCGGCTCTCGTGAGGGCGGCGCCGAGGGACGTTCAGAGGGACGCAAGTATGAGCCGCTTCCGCCGATTCAGCGGATGCAGCTGTTTAAAAGGAGAAAGAAGCTTGATCCCTTTATCCAGGATCCCAATCGTACAATTGATTACAAAGATGTTGCCCTTTTATCCCGCTTTCTGAGTGAAAGGGGGCGCATTCTTTCGCGTCGTTTAACTGGGCTTACTGCTTATAATCAGAGGAAGGTTGCGAAAGCTATCAAGCGCGCACAGAACCTCGGCTTAATTCCGTTTTCAAGCGTTTAGCTGCAGTTCTCTTTGCACTTTGTCTCCTTGCCTTTTGGCCTTTCGAGGCAGAGTTAGCGGCAGACGGTTTTCCCCGTAAAAGTTTTTCTATTTCAATTTGCTGAAGGGCGAGGGTTTTCCTTGAAAGCCTGACGCGAAGGAGTATTTTGGGTCAGACGGGAGGCCTTCGGTTATGAATCCATACAGCGGTATGGAGCATGCGAGGTTTCCGGGTTAGCAGTCCTATTGCAGGCCATGAGAGAACCTCACCCAATGTCAGGGCTCAGTTGAGCGAGAAGATGCATAGCTTCCTTACCCCGGATTGGTGTAAGAGGGCGATCTCGGATGCATTCGAGAGCGCAAAGCCCCCTCACAGGCGGCGCAAGTAAGAGACCCGCCGAAGGTTAGTGCCTGTACAGAATTAAGGAGACAATCTAGCCTTTGTAGCCGCAGCCTGTTAACCATGGCGAAAACGCTTAAATCCGGGGCTGCTCACTCCTTGCTTTCGAGTGCATTGAGTAGCCCTAAAATCTCTGCGGCATGGGAAGCGGGAGTTACCTTTTCGTAAATCTTAATAATTTTAAGATTGGAATCAGTTACAAAGGTCTTTCTTAATATCCCCTTGAACTTTCTCCCCATGAAGTGCTTCTCTCCAAAGCTCCCATAGCAGGTGGCGACTTGAAACTCGGGATCAGATAGCAATAGAACATTAAGCTTATGTCTATCGCAGAACTTTTGCTTGCTCTTTTCGTCTCCGCCGGAAATCCCCACTATTGAAGCGCCGAGCTTATCGAATTTTGCTAGAGCATCGCTAAAGCTTTTTGATTCGACCGTACAACCGGGCGTGTTGTCTCTCGGATAAAAGTAGATGACTGTATAGCGGCCCTTGATGCTTGCGAGAGTATGCTGATTACCATTTTTATCTTTTAGCCTGAAGGAGGGCGCTTTCGACCCTACAGACAATTTCTCTCGTAGCTTCGGCACCCTTACTTCTTCCTCTTGCCATCACCCTTATCATGGGGCGCTTCCCACGGAGAATCGCCGGGAATGTGAAAAACGGATTGGTGAGCTTTGCTAACCCTCTCAATCGACATCGCTTGTGAGAGCTGGTCCAGGACATGCTTGATTCGTTTACCGCTCGACTCTACAAGCTCTGCCGCTTGTATCTGCTCAGCATTGGCATTCTCGTTATTTCTTAGAATGTATGCGGCTCCCAGTACAGCTCCGAGCGGATTATTAATCTCATGGCGCAGGGTTGCTACTAAAGTCTTCACGGTATCAATTATGGCCGAGTCAAGCTTAGCTTTGCTGAGTTCCCGCTGCAGGCGATTGCGGTCGATCACCCCGCGCACTAACGGCTCAAACAATGGGGCCGAGAGGTGGTTCTTACTTAGAAAGTACGCGGCGCCGGCCTTTAGCGCCTCACCGGGAATTTCAGGCGCTGTGTCGGAACTGACTGAGAGAACCGCAAGTTCTTCGAACCACCGCTCCCGCAGCAGATCGAGCCCTCTGCCGTCTGGAAGGTGCTCATCCAGCATTACAAGATCAAAATAAATGCTCTCTTGCTGAGCTAAATACTCGCGGGCGCTTTTGATCGACGCAAAGTGTGTTACCTCGATGGTGCTGAAGATTGAACGGAGCTTTATCTCCGCCAACTTTTTGAACGATAAATCGTCCTCTACGAATAGAACTCTAAATGACATATAGGTTCGGTGAGTTCAATTAGGATACCTGGAAAAGTTAGGCATTTTCAAGTAATTTAGACTACACTGCGGCCGACACAGTTCCCGGCGCATAAATGGGTTTGCTAAATGCTATCGTCACTCTTTTCAAGGTTCGGGCACACTCAAGTTGAGAAAAAGCGCTTAGCATTTCTTATAATATTGCTCTTTTCTTTATTGTACGCACTGCTGCTGCCCAATCTGGGCATTATGCAAGAGTTTGAGTATCGCATGTGGGACTGGAGGGCGAGGCTCAGCGTCGTGCCCGGAAAAGCCGATAAGAATGTACGAATAATAGAGGTCACGCAAGCCTCTCTCGATGCAAGAGAGAAAGACGGCATTACATGGCCTTGGCCTCGGGCGATGTACGCCGCCGTTATCAGGTTTTTAGAGCAAGCAGGCGCCAAAGGGGTGGCCTTCGACATACTATTCACTGAGGGTTCCAGCTGGGGACCGAACGACGATAAGGACTTCGAGGAAGCCATAAAAGGGCCTCTACCGGTTGTGCTGGCTGCTGTGCTTACCGATGCAGTGCAGTACGTGGACGAGCAGGAATTGAAGGTATTCGTCGCCGGACAACAGCGTGAGAATCAACGGAGCGCCTTTGAACGGATTTATTTGGACTATCCAAAACTGGCGAACTATAGATCGGTCGCTCTGCCGATCCTCCAGCTGCTTTCGGCGGCTGACGCTATAGGCAACGTCAACGCAGCCCCCGACAGCGATGGAGTTTTCAGGCACTTTGCGCCGGGCGGTACTGTTAATGGCACACCGGTTCTGAATCTTCCTTTTGCGCTCTACAATCTTGTGCATGATCTTTCCGATGACAGAAGCTTTGCTCTTCGCGAATATATCGATGGCGAAGGCAGGTTGGCGGTTCATTTTCAGGAGGCGCAAGGCTCCTACGATCCGGTTGATATTGATGCAGTTCTAAATAGTGTGGTCCAGCTGCAAAGCGGCGAGCAGCCGCAATTGGATCCGGCCTCTTTTAAGGACAAGTGGGTTTTTGTTGGTGTCAGCGCTCCGGGGCTTTTGGACCTGCGGCCAACTCCATTGGACGAGAAGTACAAAGGGGTAGAATATAACGCCACAGTTTTCGATAATCTTATCAACGACGATTTCGTTCGAAAAACGTCGCCGCTACATAACCTTCTGTACACCATGATGTTTGCGGGCCTGGCTGCAGGCGGCCTGCTTTTTATTCCTAACCTTCTAGGGCAGGCTTTCACCTTAATTCTGGCGCTTGTTTCGCAATTAGCCATTGCTTATTTCTTGGCATTGAACGGGTATTGGATCCTTCTCGCTATTCCTCTTAGCTGCACTGTAATATCGATGCTTCTGGCGCTCGGGGTGCAGTATCAGTTAGAGGGGCGGCAACATAAGTTCATTAAGGACGCATTCAAGTTCTATGTCAGTCCGAGTGTCATCGATCAGATAGTGATTAATCCACAGATGCTCTCACTGGGCGGAGAAAAGCGGGAGCTATCTATATTTTTCAGCGACATCGCCGGCTTTACCTCGATCTCGGAGCGTCTCGAGGCGAATAAACTTGTGCAGCTGCTCAATGTGTTCTTAACCGAAATGACTACGGTAATTCTTCAAGATGAGGGGACCGTCGACAAGTACGTGGGAGATGCAATCGTCGCCTTTTGGAATGCACCTTTGATCGTATCAGACCATGCCTACAAGGCAGTCAGGGCGGCGCTGCACTGCCAGGAGAAGATCCGGGAGCTGCAGCCGATTCTGGAGCGCGACTTCGGGGTTACCGTTAATATGCGAATTGGCTTGAATACGGGGGTGGTAAGTGTCGGTAATTTTGGTTCAAAAGACCGTTTTAATTACACTGTTGTAGGCGATGCGGCTAACTTGGCGTCCAGACTGGAGGGCGCCAACAAGTATTTCGGAACGAAGGTACTTATGTCAGGTACCACCCATAACGCTTTGAACGGCCTAATATTTTCCCGTAAAGTTGCCGAAATCACAGTTGTTGGGAAGAGCGAAGTTATAGCGATTTACGAGCCATATAACACAGTGAGCGATGAGCAGATGAGCAGTCTGGAAGTGTTTGGCAGCGCTTTAAACCTTTATGAGTCAGGGAGCCTTGAGAGGGCTTTGGCCGCATTTCGCGAGATACCACAAGATCCTGTAGCGCGAGTCTATATGTCCCGCATAGAGAGGGATATAGCTAAGGGTGTCAATGATAGCTGGACTCACGTCTGGAACTTGAGCGAAAAATAGTACCTGGGGAGCAGCACTAAATGGCGGATGACGGTGAGATAGTGCGCGGCAGTGAGGCGCCGCAGGGGCTGACGGAGGAGGTTCAGCGCCAAAGCCGGCTATTGGTTACTCAGAGCATCGATAGCCTGCCCATTATTGCGGAGATACTTGACACACTTGATAAGCGCCTCCCCAAGAATCTTTATTACCATTCAAAAATCCACACCGATGATGTGCTGCGCGAAGCGGTTCTTTTCGGGCTGGTCGACGGACTTCCCAGTTCGCACATGAGACTTCTCGCAGTAGCGGCCGCTTTCCATGATGCCGGATTCATAGAGAGCCCGGTAGACAATGAGCGCATCGGAGCGAACATGGCCCGCGCAGCCATGGAACGTCACGGCAGCTTCTCTCGGCAAGAGGTCGAGCTGGTTGCGCAAATGATCTTAGATACCCGGCTGGTGGAGACATCGGGTGGGCTTAAGCAGGTGCCAACTACCGATCTATCCCGTTATCTTTTGGACGCGGACCTTAGCAATTTTGGACGCGAAGATTTCTTCGAGAGAGGAGAGCTACAGCGCAAGGAGCTAGGCTATGACCGTGGATTGTTTCTCAGGAAGACCTTCGAGTTAATAAATAACCACCGCTGGCTTACCAATGCCGCTATTAAGCTAAGACAGAATCAAAAGGCCGAGAACATTGCGCGCCTCAAAAGCATGATTGATGGGACCGACCAAGTAGAGAGCGATCCGGCGAAACTTGAAGTAGGAATCGAGAGGCTGATCTTTCTCAGCAAACTCCCCCTGCTGCTCAATTCCTCGCTTGAGACCCGCAAAGTCGTGGAGATCTCTCTTGAACATCTTCGAACGAGACTTTCTGCAGAAGCCGCCACTGTCTTCATTTTGGAAGAAGAGACTAAAGAACTCACCTTCTGGGCGCTAAAAGGCGGTGACAACAGCCGCCTGGAAGGAATCAAAATGCCCTCAGACAAGGGTATAGTCGGCTGGGTAATAGAGCACCAGGACTCAGTACTAGTTAATGATGTGAGCAACGACCAGCGTTTCTTCTCTGACATCGACAAAGAGGGCGGAGCATTCAAGACTCGTAATCTGGTGTGTGTGCCGCTAACGGTGAGGGGAAATGTGCGCATCGGCGCGATTCAGGTGCTCAATAAGCACGAGAACGCCGATTTTACCGAAGATGATCATCTATTTGTAGAACAGTTCTCGCATCAGGTGGCGCTTGCAATAGACAATTCCAGACTCTTTGAAGCTGTCAAAGAGCGTAATCTTAAACTTGAAACGTTGGATCGCCGCAAAAACGAAATGATTCAAGTTATTGCCCACGAGTTTCGCACGCCACTCAACGTTATACAAACATCTAGTGATCTAATTGCCTCAGGTTATTTGAAGAGCGAAGAGGCGGTAAAAGAGATTAGCTCTACCCTTGAGCGCGGTGTTGAGCGGCTTACAAAGCTCATGTCACAAATACGCAACGTCTCTCTTGTCAGTCAAGGCAAGCTCGAGGTTGAGATGGACGAGATTGACGTAAACGAATTGCTCGCTACACTGACCAAGAAGTACAGCGAACAGGCTGGAGAAAGGCAAGTTTTAATCTCTCAAGAGATTGGCAAGGGGGTTTCAAAAGTTAAGGGAGACCTTTCGCTTATTCTTGTTGTGCTCAATAATCTGATTTCTAATGCGATTCGCTTCACCCCCGATGGCGGAAAAGTGAAGATCGGCGCGGTGAAGCAAGCCGGGTTCGTTAAATTTTCGATAGCTGACACGGGCATCGGCATAAAGGAATCGGAGCTGCAGGTGATCTTTGAGAAGTTTTACGAAGTAGGAGATGCCATGCAGCATAGCTCCGGAGAACTGGAGTTCATGTCGGGAGGTTTGGGGCTCGGACTTGCCACTTGCAAATCGATTTTGGCGGCACATGGCTGCCGGCTGGATGTAAACAGCCAGCCGGGCAAAGGGAGTACTTTTAGTTTTAATTTGCGGGCACTGCAATAATGGATAGCGAAATCAACTGGGGCAAGTTTGTGCCTACTCTGTATCGTGTGCTCGTTTGGGGTTTGATTTTCGGGATTGTATATCTGCTGCGCTCCTTTTTTCTACTCATTTTTCTTACCTTCGTGTTCTCATACGTTCAAGCGAACGGAGTGATGCGGCTTGAGAGCAGGATAAAGAACAGAACAGCAAGAGTGGTGCTCGCGGCTCTGGTCCTATTAACGCTGCTACTCTCTGTAGGTGCTTTCCTTGTCCCCCATGTGAAGGAGCAGGCTCAGATTTTCGCGGATCGCTATCCGGGTTATCTACAAAATCTTGATGGCGAGATCTTGAATCTGGCCGATAACTATCCGGCGGTGCGCGAGTTCCTACAGCTTCATTTTCCGGAACACCTCGAACGAAACGGTGCGCCTAGAGTGGCCGGCGAGCCGAGACGCTCACTTGCCTCAGAACTTATTCAGCTTTCGCTCGGCTTCGGTGACGGCGAGGGCCAAGACGGGGTGCGCGAAGTGATCGGGGCATTCAGAAATATCGGGGCATATCTGTTCACGCTCGGGTCGGCATTCCTGCTATCTCTTCTTTTCTCGTTCCTTATAGTGCTTGACCTTCCGGCGTTGACAAAAAGTGTGAAAAGTTTGGCGACTACTAAGTTAGGGTTTGTCTATGAAGAGGTGGCTCCCAGTGTGCGCGACTTTGGCACGGTGCTTGGGCGAGCGCTTGAGGCGCAGCTTTTTATAGCGATCCTGAATACTGTTCTAACAGCGCTGGGGCTTATGCTGCTGGGACTCAATGAAAAGATTGCGTTTCTCTCATTAATAGTTTTTCTTTGCAGTTTTATTCCGGTTGCCGGCGTTTTCATAAGTTCTCTTCCGATCTGCCTGGTTGCGTTGCAAGAGTCCGGCTTTGGCTTGATGTTCCTTTCGGTAATAATGATCACCGTTATTCACATGATTGAGGCTTACATCCTCAATCCAAGGATATACGGGCATCACCTCCATCTTAATCCAGTAGTGGTGCTAATTATCCTTACCATCGGCGGAAAGATGTTCAATGTATGGGGGCTTGTCCTAGGCGTGCCGATATGTGTCTATATCTTCGGCCATGCCATCCAATACAAACTGGGTGAGCGGAGTGCAAAGGGCGCGGCAGCTGCTTAGCGCGTGCCACCTTCATAATAAGCAACGCTATTAGGCGTTTCCCAAATTTTTACGAAAGCCAGAGACAAGCCAAGGGCGGCTATCTCCGCATCCAGGGATTCGTATAGAAAGCGCGCAAAATTTTCGGCTGTCGGAATAAACGGTACATAGATGATCTTCTGGCCGGTGAGCTGCTTGAAAGTATCAGCCAACGGGTCTCCCTCATACATCATGAAGCCGTGATCATACTTTGCGTCGATCTCTCGCCGTAAGATATCTTTGAGGTCACCAAAGTCCATCACCATGCCCTCGTCGCTGCTGTTACTAGCACTTTGCACCGGACCTTTTACGCCAACTTCTATTCCGTAGCGGTGGCCGTGCAAGTTACGGCACTTGCTTTTATGATTTGGCACGCGGTGTCCCATATCGATCTCGATTCGGCGTGTGATAAGGCAGGTGTCGCTGCTCATATGACGGCCTCCTTGTCAGCAACAAGCGCCAGGAATTCGCTGCGCGTTTTGGGGTCGCTACGGAAGTGTCCCAGCATGCAAGAGGTTTTCATCGAAGAACGCTGCTTTTCAACACCCCGCATCATCATGCAAAGATGCCTCGCTTCTATGACCACTCCAGCGCCGAGTCCGCCCGTGTAGTGAATAATAGCTTCTGCAATTTGCTGTGTTAAATTCTCTTGCACCTGTAAACGCCTGGCGAACGCGTCCACTATACGGGCGATCTTAGAAAGACCGATTATCTTCTTGTCGGGAAGATATCCAACGTGACATCTGCCGAAAAAGGGGAGGAGATGATGTTCGCATAACGAGTACAACTCGATGTCCTTGACGACAATCATCTCGGTGTTGTTTGTGGGGAAAACGGCGTTGTTGACAATTTCATCAAGATTCTGCTTATAGCCGCTGGTCATGAATTTGAAGGCGCGAGCAGCCCGTTCAGGGGTTGACGACAATCCCGGGCGGGCCGGGTCTTCACCGATCTCTGAAAGCACTCCTCGAAAATACTTCTCTAGCTGGTCCTCTGCCATTAATCTCCCCCTTTAGCGAGCATATACTCCTCTTTGCCTCCGTCTCATAATAAAATATAGCGGTACTCCGGCCATAAAGCCACCTATGTGAGCCATGTAAGCTACTCCGGTCTCCACTCCCACCGCCGAGATTTGTGAGATCATCTGCAAGAATATCCATCCTCCGAGCACTATAAAGGCGGGTACATGAATGATCTGGTGCCAATACATAACTCTCACTGTATTAGTGGGATGCGCTACCAGATAGGCGCCCAAAACCCCTGCGATTGCGCCGGATGCTCCGAGCGATGGGATCATGCTGGCCGGAGCAAAAACTACATGGGCTAGTCCGGCAGCAAGACCGCAGATGACATAAAAGAGTAGAAAGCGGAGATGCCCAAGCGAATCTTCGATTTGGTCGGCAAATATCAGCAGGTACACCATGTTCCCGATAATGTGGGCCCACGAGCCGTGCATAAACATTGCACTAAAGAGCGTAAGCTGAATCGGAGAAGGGCCTTGCGAGTGGTTCAACGGCAGGGATTGCCCATTAATGCGAAGCAGCAGCGGGCCATCGAGGTCTATGTTGTTCACAATTTCGTAGGGAGTGGCTGCAAAGGCGTACGTGAACTGTTCACGTAAGCCGAGCTGCAGTATCCAAACGAATGCATTCAAGCCGAAGATCAGCCACACGACAAATGGTGTCGTCAGCCGCCGCGTATTATCATCGCCTACCGGGAAAAACATTTGTCATCGGTCTCCATCAAAAAGGGTAGCAGTTATCAATACATTTCTCCATCACTTCTAGCTCTCGCCTGCCAAGCCTCCTATGATTCATGGCAGCATATTGTTGTGAGGTGCTGGCGGAGCGGCCCCAGGCATGGTTAAGCTGGTTCTGCTTATTTGTTGAAGATGGAGTATTTTATGCAAACCAAGGCCGCTATTAAAGCCGTCCTTTCGTACGGGAGTTTTCTGGTATCGAAGTATATAAGCGACCTGGAAGAGAGCGAGATATTAGTCCGTCCCGCTCCCTCAGCGAGCCATATCGCGTATCAGTTGGGACACCTCATCGTATCGGAGTACAACTCCATGCAGTGCTTGGCGCCGGGGCTATCGCCGGCGCTTTCGGAAGAGTTTATCTCTGCTCATGCCAAGGAGAATCAAGGGAGCAGCAGCTCTGAGCTATTCTACCAAAAGAACGAGTATGTCGAGCTTGGAGAGGCACAGCGGGAAGCGACCCTGGGAATCCTGCAGTCGTATGACGAGGACAGATTAAGCGACCCTGGCCCCGAGAAAATGCGATCTTACGCGCCGACCGCAGGCCATGTTTTCATAATGCAGGGCGTGCATCAACTAAATCACAGCGGCCAATTCGTAGTCGTGCGGCGATTGCTTGGAAAACCGGTGCTAATCTGACTGCTTGACGGCAGCAACTATTCCTTGAGTTCCCGGATAAACGGCGTGCCGTGATGTATATCGAAATTTGTAATCCTCTCAAGGTCCTCTTTCGCGCTTGACTTGCTTCGGTACGGTCCGACTAACACGCGATAATAGGTTTTCCCTTTGACGATAGTTGGTTGCAGGCTTGCCTTGACTCCATCCTCTGCCAAAGCGCTGATTTTCTCACGGGCAATCACTTCTTCCTCTTCCGCGGCAACTTGTATCGCCCATCCAAGAGAGTTGGTCTCGGCGACCGCAGGAGCCTTAACAGCTTTTGCCTGAGGGGACGAGGTAGATCGATCTTTTGCTGTGTTTGCGGAGACCTCCGTTTTCGTAATATCAGCTGAGGCCTTCATCGTCGCTGATCCTTGCGCTTCCATCGGCGCGCCCAACTGCTGAGCCAATCGCTCTGCCCTTGATTCCGGGTCTGGGTGCGATGAAGTCAGAAATGCCAATGTGCCTTTCTCTCCGCCTCCCATCTTCGCCAGCTTTTGAAGAGCGCGCACCGAAGCCTGTGGATCGTAACTGTGTCTCTTCAAAAACTGCAGCCCGTAATCATCGGCGGAACGTTCATCGTCGCGTGAAAATTTAGAGTTTATTATCTTTTTGGCGCCTTCTCCGGCGAGAGCGACACCGGCTTTCCCAAGACCCCCGGCTTTGGCCGCTGCCTTGTCGCCAGCGTAATTGGTTAGCATGTTAACACCGCCTTCAGTTCTTAAGGCGGCGCTAATCTGATTCTTGCTATGCCCCAGCTTTACATGCCCGATTTCATGACCTATTACGCTCAGAAGCTCGTCGTCCTTCAGTCTATCCATAAGGCCGCTGTAAACTCTGATGCTCCCATTGGCCAATGCGAATGCGTTTACTTCGGGAGACAGGTAGACTTTGAAGTCGAGCTTCAATCCATCCTCCCTAAAGTGCTTTTTGACAAGTTTATTGAGACGCACAGCATATGGATTGTTGGCGGGCGCGATCTTGTTCTCACTGTCGCTTTCCATTGCCGCTTCCTGGGCCGTGCGAAAGATCTCTTCATCGCTCACCGAAAATCCTTGGGCTATGGTGAGAACATTGGCTACATCTCCAGTACCCGATGCAGCCTCAGTTGAAGGTAAATTGCCGTCAAGGGCGGACGACAAAGAGTTGACATCTAGATCAGATAGGCTCGCGCAGCCCACAGTTGATAAAACGGCGGCTCCGCCAATCAATTGAACGATAACCTTCCTCATAATGCCTCCGTACAAATCCTTACTTTTGTCCAACCGCTCCAAAGCAGATACACAGGTGACAGCGGGCCCTGGTTCTCACTGTTATGGTCTGAATAAAGCAAAAGGTTGCTTCAAAGATAAAAAATACGAAATCTTCCTAGTATAATATGGAGGTAGTAGCTCGCTATAAAACCGGTAATGCCGCCTTGCGCTTAGCGGCTGAAGAGGATGCGCCGCGCGGCGCCGGCAAAGCTTTAAAGGAACAGTGCTCTTTTACCGGGCACTTGGAGCACTTTCTAGGGTGGGGCGAAGCTTTTGCAGCTGCCCCTTTCAGTATCGAGTTCATTTCGTCGATAAGGGATTGCAGCCATGCCTGACGTTCCTCGGAGTTCTCTATTTTAATACGCCGGCAGTTAGCCCCGAGTATGAGGTAACCATAAGGGGGCTTTTTGCCCTCAAACTCCTCTATTAATCGCATATACACTAGCAACTGAGCGACATAACGGTCTCTTACTTTGTTTGAGGTAGGCTTTCTTTCAATAGGAATTAAATAGCCGTTCTCGATTACTAATGCATCCGGCCGCCCTGCAAGTCCCTGCATATCGGAGACATAGTTTCGCAATGGCAGCGAGCGAGCCCCATCCACGCTGATTGTGCTTGATCGCCGCGATAATCCGGCAGCTTCCCGAACTCTGCGGGCGTGGCTTGCTATACTGTCTAGTACCATGACACACATCACCACCAGCACAGCCAGCAAAATCAACGTAGAGTCGACGGCAACAATTTCATGTATCAGGCCCAGAATATAATTCGCTGCGGCGTCTCTCATGCTTTTATCACTATTGCTGCTGCATCATCATCAATGCGCCAATTACTATCGATGCAGCGATCATAAAAAGCACCACTCGTATGCCACGGGCAAAGAAGTAGGCTTCATCGTGATGTGAAGCCCATTCATTATGGAGCGTTTCCCCGAGTTCAGATTCGCTGCTCTTGGCGCCCTGTACCTTTTCAACTGTCCTAAGCCGCCACGCTTCGGGACATACAGCGAAGCTTCCGATTTCGCCCGCCGCCAGAATGAATTTCCCATCGCGATTCTTGGTTGCCATAAAACTAAGTCACCTAACAGAAGTAGAAGAAGCTAGGGGTGGAACTAACCCGTTATTACTCATATAGATGGTATGGAGCTGTTACGGCGTAAACGCGCATAGTCTCGGATGTCCTTAACTGGCTGGACTGGCAGGGATTTATGCATTTTCCCCGGGTAGGTACGTTACTGAGCGCATCGCCGGTTCAACGGCCTCGGAATAGCCGTACGATGACATCAAGAAAAGACCTGCTGCCGCTATTTTCGTTCAATACGGCGGACTCTTCCGGGTTTATCGTTCCGCATACAGGCTCTAAGTCAGGGGCAGATAGGAACTCATCATGCCTCAACTCGGCATTGGGAATATGGGCAGTTTCGATCAGATACTGAGCTTCCGGGGCCTGATTGTTGGTCAGCCGCCAAAATGCATAGCGGCCGCAGGAGGTAACAAACTCACAATTTAGGATAAAATTTAATCTTTCCGTATCGCAGTGATAGGTGAACTCATAGTCGTAGTTCTTCTCTAGCAGGAAATTGTCCTCCAGAATCTCACTCCAGGAGCGTTTAGCTCTGAATAACGAGAGCTCGTCGGCATAGGTGCCGGTTAAGCAGACTCTGGTGGCGTCGAAACGTACCCCGTGGAAATCCGAAATTTCCCGTGTCAATTCGATTGGTTGTGGCTCTGAATTCTCGTGCTGCATATTAGCTGAGGTTAATATCCGCTATCTCTCTACGGCATTATCTCTAATATCGTCTGGTCGCCTTGGAAGCTTTACGGCATAGAAACAGCAAAATATCCAACGTTCTCAGGTATTCTGAAGGGTGCCCTCCCTGGCTTTGCTGTATCCCTTATGCTAGTCTCTCACGTCATGAGAAACGATAGATTTTATAGAGGCAGATCAGGCCGAAAGTCCTCCGGACGCAGGGGTAAACCCGGCGGAGGCCGCCCCCAGCGCGGCGGCGGCGGAGGCGGCGGTCGTCGAGGTGGACGGCGTAAGCCGAATCCAAGACAGGCAGCAGAGAGCGGCAACCAAAGAGAGCGCATAGCGGTCGAAAGCGGACATCTTGTTTTGATCGACCAGTTCATGCTTGCCAACCCTCAGTTCATTGCAAAGCTGCTTGAGATTATAGATGACGAGCCAACTAAGAAGGATGAACTCGTCAACTATTACGGTGGACTGGTGGTAAATCTGACTCCCGGAACATATAGGATCGAGAGGGATCCATTTGCCCAATCGATAATAATTCACCCGGAGGAGATTCAGGTGGAGACTGATGGAATTGCGGAGCGGGCGACCAGCGAAGCGGGCCATGTCTTCATCGACACCCGTTGTCTCGCCATGGTTGACCGCGAGCTGCTCGACGACAGCAGTCTCCTCGAGAAGTATCAACAGCTTTGGTTCAGTGGTCAGGATAAGGCTTGCAGGGACCTGTTGCGCGATAACGGTGGGGCGGTTCGATACGGCTTTCATCGCAATGGCGACGAGCTGGGTGTATATACCGTGCCGTCCGAGGACGTAGTTTGTCTTTGGTCAGATGTTTTTGAGCCTCAAGCTCAAGCAGCCACTGCACAGTAGTTTGGGTTGATTCGTTTTCAGAAGGGCGTGTTGCCGTACGATCTGAACGGCGGGCGCAGCTCTATCTTCATTAATGGATGCTGAAGATTAAGACGCCTCATCTCTTCTTAAGCTGGTTCTCATTCATCGCTGTGCTCACGGCAGCTTTCACGGCGTCAATTGCGGCGGCGGATCCTTCGAAAGCTCCGCTGAAGGTCGTTGCGACTACCGGAATGATTGCCGATCTAGCTGAAGAGGTAGGAGGGGACCGCGTTGATGTCGCCGCATTGATGGGTCCTGGAGTAGATCCGCATCTTTATAAAGCCACCTTAAGCGATCTTCAGCAGCTTCAGCGAGCAGACCTGATCTTATACAACGGGTTGCATCTAGAGGGCAAAATGGCCGAGGTACTCGAGAAACTCGCCAAGAAAAAGCCGAGCGTAGCCGTAGCTTCGGGCATCGATACTAATTTGTTACTTCAGCCTCCTGAATATGAGGGGCAGTACGACCCGCACGTCTGGTTCGACATTAAGCTCTGGATTAAGGCAATGGAGGCGGTCACACTCAGTTTGAGTGAACAGCGACCTGAAGATAAACAATTT
Organism: Deltaproteobacteria bacterium; assembly: GCA_024102635.1. Taxonomy (GTDB): domain Bacteria; phylum Bdellovibrionota_C; class UBA2361; order UBA2361; family JAGFJO01; genus JAGFJO01. The sequence continues at coordinate 63,921 of JAGFJO010000136.1, read as the reverse complement.
TTTGAATCTAATGCTGCCGCATATATGGCGGAGCTGCTTCGGCTTGACGAATGGATCCGTGAACAGATCGCCAGTATTCCTAAAGCCCAGCGGGTGTTGATAACCGCGCATGATGCATTCGGGTATTTCGGCAAAGCATATGATATCGAGGTAATGGGACTACAAGGACTAAGCACCGCATCCGAGTTCGGGTTGCACGATCTTAAGCGGCTGGTGGACGTGATAATCGATAGGCGTATCAAGGCCGTCTTTGTAGAATCCAGCGTGCCTCAGAAATTCATTCTGGCATTAAAAGAGGGTGTACAGGCTCGCGGCGCCGAGGTTGCTCTGGGTGGAGAACTGTTTTCGGATGCAATGGGAGAGAAGGGAACTCCGGAAGGAAGATATACCGGCATGCTTCGGCACAATGTATCAACAATCGTGCAAGCTTTACGATAAGAGATGGGTGATTCTGATCGCTTCTCAGCGCTTCGCGCCGACATGGTAAGCAACCAGCTTGCTGCCCGCGGTATTACGGATAGTGAGGTACTGCGCGCTATGGGAAAGATGCCGCGCCACCGCTTCGTGCCCTCGGACGTTCAGGACAAGGCTTACAACGACCAGGCGATCTCTCTCGGGCCTGGTCAGTCCATCTCTCAGCCATACGTAGTGGCGCTAATGCTCCAGAGTGTCGAGATTCAGGCGGGCGATAAGGTGCTCGACGTTGGAACAGGTTCCGGCTATCAGACGGCATTGCTGGCCGAGCTTGGAGCCGAGGTCTACTCCATTGAGATCGATCCGGCACTAAGCAGACGAAGCGGCAAGCTGCTCCGTCTGCTCGGCTATTCAGAGATTCACCTACGCTCGGGCGACGGCAAGCGCGGATGGCGCGAGGCCGCTCCTTTCGATGCAATCGTTGTTTCTGCCGCATGCGAAGAGATTCCGCGGGACTTGGTGCGCCAACTGAAGATCGGGGGGCGAATAGTTCTCCCCCTTGGCGAAGATTATCAATATCTGATAATGATGGAAAAGACTGAAGATGGACTTAAAACCGAGGAGCTGGGGTCGGTTCAGTTTGTAAAAATGAAGTAGTAGCAGGGCCGGGGGAGAAACAGAAATGTCGGCGAAAAAGAGTAGAGATATAGAGAAAGTTTATTCGCTTCCTGAGTTCATATCTAAATTGAGAAGGCTTGCCGACTCGCTTGAGAGCGGCGAGAAGTTCGAGATACAGATTGCCGGCGAGCGGATCTATGTCCCTTCGAGGGCGGAATATACTATTGAGCACGAGCGCGAAGGAGCATCGGAGGAGATCGAGTTTCAGATCAAATGGAGCGACGAGTAAGTTACCGGCTCTCTTAAGCCGCTTTCGACGCTTTTGATACCGGGCTGGTCCTGGAATCGAGCAGCTCTTTAACCGATAAATCGGCGATCGAATCGACAATGACGTCGGGCCTAAAAGCATAATTTGCCAAGTCTGCCCTTGTAGACCATCCGGTAAGAACAAGAATGCTTTTGTAACCCATATGGACACCGCCAAGAATATCGGTCTCCATGGTGTCGCCGATTATAACAGTGTCGGCGGTGTTCAAGTTCAAAGCCTTCCGTGCCGCACGCATCATTACAGGACTAGGTTTACCAACGCTGAATGCTTTCTTCCCGGCAGCCTCTTCAAGCATGGCTACGATTGCACCGGTACCCGGCTTCATCCAACCCTTAATCTTAGGCGAGGGATCAAGATTGGTGGCGATCAGCTTTGCTCCGTCAATGATGAAGTCGATAGCTTTCTCGACCATCTCCAGATTGAGAGTGCGCCCCTCTCCCACAATTACGTAATCTGGATCATTATCGACAACCGAATATCCGACTTCATGAAGGCTGTTCAGCAGACCCCCTTCGCCCAAAACATACGCCGTTCCGCGCGGCTTCTGAGAAGCCAGAAACTGTGCTGTAGCCATCGCACTGGTATAGATATGCTCGGTCGATACCTTTATGCCGATACGGTTGAGGCGGGTAACGACGTCAAGCTGTGTGTGGCGGCTATTGTTGGTCAAAAATAGAAAGGGCACGCTGAAGCGTATCAAGTCGCCCACAAAGGCATCCGCGCCGGGTATTATCCGTCCTGCCTTGTAAATTACGCCATCCATGTCGATCAAAAAGCCTTTGCACATGACTTTCAGTTCCTAAATAAAAAACTAGGTTGTAGGGGGTTTAAAACGGAGAGAAGCCTCCGCGTTCGGCGGCGGCTCTTTAAATTTACGACAAATAATAGCATATTTGTCAGTTTATTGAAACTCGCGGCTTATTGTATGACCCACGATAACCCGCCTTCTTTACTGTTGATTTGAAATCTTAACAGATGCCGAATAATCCATCTCCCTTAGAAGTTCATGATCTAACTGTCAGCTATCATCACCGTCCGGTGTTATGGGGCGTTGATTTTACAATCCCCGAGGGAAAGATCATCTCCATCGTAGGCCCGAACGGCGCGGGGAAGTCGACGCTGCTAAAGGCGGTCATGGGGCTGCTGCCGCTCTCCAGCGGATACGTCAAGATCTACGGCGAGCCTTTACAGAAGAAACGATCAATCGTCGCATATGTTCCCCAGCGCGAGGAGGTGGACTGGGATTTTCCTATTAATGTGCTTGATGTAGTACTCATGGGCCGCTATGGCAGGCTCCCTTTTTACCGCAGGCTGCGGGAAGAAGATACTGCCTTGGCAAAGGACGCTTTGAACCAGGTGGGGATGCTTGAGCTTCAAAACCGTCAGATTAGTCAGCTGTCCGGGGGGCAACAGCAGCGCGTGTTCATCGCAAGGGCCTTAGCGCAGCAGGCCACCGTATATCTTATGGATGAACCCTTTGCCGGAGTGGATGCGGCCACAGAGAAAGCAATCGTCACGCTATTCGAGTCGCTCAAGTCGCAAGGTAAAACGGTTATCTGCGTGCATCATGATTTGAATACAGTAATTGAATACTTTGATTGGACGATATTGATAAATCTTCGCCTTGTAGCGTGCGGGCCTACAGAAGAGGTTTTCAATGCCGATAATTTAAATACAACTTATGGGGGAAGACTAGGGCTGCTGGCTGAGATTACTGAGCGGCTGCGCCAAAGCGAGTGGAAGAGACGAGCCGAGTGATGCTGGAGCTTTTTTTTGAATTTTGGCGGCTTAATGATCCCAATGTAGTGTGGGTGCTAACTGGTTCGGTCTTGTTGGGCTCGAGCGCCGGAGCAATTGGATGTTTTGCGTTTCTTAGAAAGAGATCTCTTACAGGAGACGCGCTGGCGCATGCGGCTCTGCCGGGCGTGACTACTGCCTTTCTTCTGTTCCATTCGCGCGATCCTCTCGTATTAGGAGCGGGGGCGCTAGTTAGCTGTTTTATCGGGTATTTCGTTATTGAGCACCTTATCAAACGAACGATTGTCAAAGAAGATTCGGCATTTGCGATAGTCCTCTCACTTTTCTTTGCCGTCGGCATTTTTCAGCTAACCCGAATACAGAAAACTGGGATTGCTTCCCAAGCCGGTTTGGACAAGATGCTTTTCGGGCAGGCGGCCGGCATGGTGCGGGATGACGTTAAGATTCTCGGTGCTGTAGCTTTGGGGCTCCTATTATTTGTTATTCTATCGTTCAGGCAGCTTAAGAGCATCTCATTTGACCGTCAGTTTTCCCAGACAACCGGTCTGCCGGTAGCTTTTTTTGAGATGTTGCTGGCGCTTTCTCTTGTGCTTTCTGTTGTCATAGGGCTTCAGCTGGTCGGCGTAGTACTGATGGCAGCCGTTCTCCTGACACCCGCGGCCGCTGCACGTTATTGGACTAACAATTTGGCGGCAATGGTGCTCATTTCGGGGATTTTTGGTGGTCTCGCCGGAGCTTTCGGAGCGAATGTTTCCTACCTCGCGCCGCGAATGCCGACCGGCCCGTGGATGGTGATGGGAGTGAGTGCAGTCTTTTTGATTTCATTGCTTTTTGCGCCAGACCGCGGATTATTGGCGAGGATTAAGAGGCAAAACCGTCTTTCTCGAAAGGTCCATGAGGAGAACATACTTCGCACAATGTACAAGATTGGAGAGAATGCCGGCGATTTTTCAATACCGGTAGATACCGGCACCCTGCTTAGCTACCGCAATATGGCGCTCCAGCAGATGGAGGCAGCGTTAAGGCGGCTCCGAAGAAAAGGTCTCGTCGAAATAAGCGAGGGCCGTTTCACCCTAACTGCATCAGGGCTCGAGCGGGCAAAGGAAGTAACTCGATTCCACCGTTTGTGGGAGCTTTACCTTAGTAAGAGAATTCAGATAGCGCCCGATCATGTGCATGATGAAGCTGAGGAGATAGAACACATCCTAACTCCCGACCTGGAAGCGCTTTTGCTGCAAGAGCTTGGGTCTCCAATAGAAGACCCTCATGGCAGGGTAATACCCAAGGCTGCCGCAGCGGAGGGAGAGCACAAGTGATAGAAAGCGAGATCTGGATATTAATCATTGCGTCCCTGGTGGCGATCTCCTGCGCATCGATAGGCGTGTTTCTTGTTTTGCGCAAAATGTCTATGCTGGGGGATGCCATAAGTCATTCAGTGCTTTTCGGGATTGCAGCGGCATTCCTTTTAACCTCCAGCCGATCTACTGCAGTAATGCTAATAGGCGCTGGCGCCGTCGGATTACTTACAGCTTACCTAGCAAGCGCATTGAATCGCTACGGCAAGCTGCAGGAGGACGCTAGTATAGGCGTCACGTTTACGTGGCTGTTTGCGTTAGGCGTAATACTGATCTCTGCCTTTGCTGACCGTGTGGATCTGGATCAGGAATGCGTTCTTTATGGAGAGATCGCCTTCGCACCTCTTGATACAATCGAGATCCTTGGCAAAGATGCCGGTCCCCGTGCCGTATGGATGCTCGGATTTGTAACTCTCGCTAATTTAATATTCATTCTTATGGGGTATAGAAACCTAAAGGCGATATCATTCGATCCGGTGCTCGCCTCGTCGCTTGGAATCAATGTAGCGCTTTGGCACTATCTCCTCATGAGCTTTGTCTCTCTCACTACAGTTGCTTCTTTTGAATCCGTCGGTGCGATCTTGGTAGTGGCCATGCTGGTGGTGCCGGCCAACACAGCATATCTTTTCGCCCGCAGTCTGGTCGGAATGTTGAGTTGGGCGATCTTTCTGGCATTGCTCTCTGCTGTCACAGGCTTTTTCCTCGCTTCATATTTTGAGGCGTCGATATCAGCTGCAATGGCAATGATGAGCGGAGTGTTTTTTGTGATTGCGCTCCTGTCCTATCACCTAAAAGCTCTAAAATCTGTCCGTCCTATGTCATTTCCTTCCGCAGTTAGATGATATTACCGGTCGTCGAATTCGCTCATCGTGGTACAAGCAAACCAGCAGCTCTTGCCGCGCAGCTTATAAGCAGCCAGCTCCACTTACTTGTTTGGCCGCCGCGAAAGTGTATAATCCCGCGATATGGCGAGCGAAAATGCAATCTCCCCGACCCGTAGCGAGGACTATCCAGAGTGGTACCAGCAGGTTGTGCGAGCAGCAGACCTGGCTGAGACTTCGGCCGTACGCGGATGCATGGTGATAAAGCCATGGGGCTACGGCATCTGGGAGAATATTCAACGCAAGCTGGACAACCGCATCAAGGAAACGGGGCACCAGAACGCCTACTTTCCACTCTTCATACCGCTTAGTTTTTTTGAAAAGGAAGCCGAGCATGTTGAAGGGTTCGCCAAAGAGTGCGCCGTTGTAACCCATCACAGGCTCGAACAAAAGGAGGGGCGGCTTATTCCGGCTGCTCCGCTCGAAGAGCCGCTTGTAGTCCGCCCCACCTCCGAAACTATTATCGGGGCCTCTTTTGCGAAATGGATTCAATCCTACCGTGACCTTCCACTTCTTATAAATCAGTGGGCCAATGTCGTTCGCTGGGAGATGAGGCCGCGGGTGTTTCTAAGAACGGCGGAATTTCTTTGGCAGGAAGGGCACACAGCGCACGCTACCCGAGAGGAGGCCCTGCGAGAGACGATGCTGATGCATGAGGTGTATCGCGAATTCATGGAAGAGGTTCTCGCAATGCCCGTTATCCCGGGAGAGAAAACAGCCGGAGAGAGGTTTCCAGGTGCGGTCAGCACTTTCAGTGTCGAGGCTATGATGCAGGACCGCAAAGCTTTGCAAGCCGGAACTTCTCATTATCTTGGACAGAACTTCGCCAAGTCTTCAGATATCAAGTTTGTGAACGAGGCAGGTGACTTTGATTTCGTGCATACGACTTCATGGGGAGTCTCCACTCGGCTGATAGGCGGGGTGATCATGACTCACGGAGATGACGATGGGTTAAAAGTACCTCCCAAGGTGGCTCCCTACCATGTGGTAATACTGCCGGTCATTCCAAAGCCGGAAGCAGCGGGTGAGGTTCGCGAATATGCGGAGAAGCTACGCGAGATGCTGCGTGAAAGCAGTTTTGACGGCGAGCGGCTTAGTGTTCACATAGACAACCGTGATATGCGCGGCGGCGAGAAGAATTGGGAATGGATAAAAAAGGGAGCTCCTATTCGCCTTGAAGTAGGCCCGCGCGATATTAAGTCCGAGTCTGCCATGCTCTATAGGCGTGACAAGGGTCACAAGGACAAGGCGAGTGTTAACTTAAATGAACTTAAAAATCGTATAGCAGGAGTTCTCAGCGAGATACAAGCAAATTATCTGGATACTGCGCGGCAATATTTGAAGCAGCATACATCAACCGAAATTCGCAACTTCGATGAACTGAAGAGTTACTTTACTCCTAAAAAACTTGAAAAGCCCGAAATCCACGGTGGTTTCGTACTCGGGAAATGGTGCAATGATCAAGCAGAGGAGAAGCGGCTGAATGATCTTAAGATAACAATCCGCTGCCTGCCACTGCAACAGAGCGGAACAAGCGGCAAATGCATCGTGACCGGCCGCGAGGCAACAGTAGACGCAATTTTTGCAAAGGCTTATTAGGATGTTTGCCGTCACTACTTTCTATAAGTTTATCGACCTTAGTTCCGACCGCATAGAACAGATCAAGTGTCTGCTTAACGGAGTTGCGAGCGAGCTGGATGTCAGGGGGCTTTTACTTCTGGCCCCCGAAGGCTGCAATGCAACTCTCGCCGTTCCAGCCGGCAAGCTACAGATCTTTAAGAGCAGGCTGCTTGAAGTACCCGAGTTCTCGGGGTTAATTTTTAAGGACAGTGCAAGTGAACAGGCTCCCTTTCGGAGGTTTAAGATTGATGTCCGCCCTGAGATAGTCACTCTTAAAGCGGACGGATGCAAGCCCGCGTCTAGTCAAAATAATCATCTAAGCCCGGACGAGTGGCAGAGAATACTTGAGGCCGAAGAGGACTTTGTTCTGATTGACACCCGAAACTTCTATGAGACCGAACTGGGAATGTTCCATGGGGCGGTCGATCTTAAACTCGAGAAGTTCAGTGACTTTCCTGAGGCGGTCGAGAAGCTCGGAATAGAGAAGGATCGCAAAGTGCTTATGTACTGTACCGGCGGAATAAGGTGCGAGAAGGCCATCCTGTCAATGCAAAGTGCAGGCTACTCGAAAGTTTACCAGCTTGAAGGAGGAATACTTAAGTATCTTGAGCAGTATCCGAAGCAGAAATTCAATGGAGAATGTTTCGTTTTTGACCATCGGGTAGCGGTGGATCAGGAGCTGGCGCCTTCAAAGAAGTTCAAGCTTTGTCCGCACTGCGGAAACCCTGCTAACACACCTCTTGATTGCGAGGAATGTGGTGCTGGAACTATGATTTGTGCGTCGTGCCACGCTGAATCGCACCGCAACTCCTGCTCGAAGAACTGCGCGTACCATCTGCAGCGCAAAGCCGCAAAAGGTCTGCAAAGCGGCGCGTAGAATCTTCAGCGGGAAAAGAGATTAAAACTGCGAGTGCGGTGAGGTGGACAAGAATACTTCCCTCTCGCTGATCTCGCCGTCCTCTTTGTAGAAATAAGTGCTGCTTTGAGAAGAACACCTCTTAATTCATAACTCCCCAGCACTCTTCTTGCTGAATAAGTAACGATCTCGCGAAAATTCTCTATTTGTCAAAAAGGTTCTTCAGCCCTTTGGCCCATGAAGGATTCAGGCGGTGAACGGCCGTCACCGTTTCAAATGTGGTGTCGGCAAGCAAGTTGGAAACCGTAGAGGGATGACGGTTATTTCTTCCCTCAGGGGGCATCAGCTCCACTATAAAACGTGAATGGCTAAGTAAGCCGGAAACTCTTGAGCCCCCGTAAGGATCGCTCCATATTCGCATGAACTCTTCAGCTTTGAGCTCCTTACGGCCCCCTTCACATCCATCTGCGATGCAATGATCCATGACATCGACGCTCAAGATAGCCCCCTTTTTAATAGAACTACCCTCGAACTCCACCTGCCTGGTATATCCTGGAAGTGTTACCCAGTGCGGAGATGTGCCGCTTCGCACTAACGCTATGACCGGCCTTCCCGAATCGATGCACTCAGCTATGTCTTCCAGCGACGATTTATTGACGGCAAGCGAGGCTACTCCGCGCCTTTTAAGGTAGGAAACGATACCGTTTGGAGTTGTAAATATCCCTGCCGGATTCATCTCTTTGCACACTGCCTCAGGGTTAACCTAATCGCCTAAAGCGTTCAAGACCGTAGTTACCGCTACTTGACCGCAGCAGTTCGCCCACTCAGGCTGCGCGGCGAGTTCGCAGCGAAGGGAAACCGAATGCTCGCCCGGTGGACGCGCCGGAAAATATACAACCGCCGGAGTAGCCGAAAGGTTGCGCGCAGAATGCGCAGTGGTGCTGGTACACCCCTGAGAAAGCGGCAATGTAAGCGAAGCCGCTAGAATAGGAATCTGTAGCGTTTTGGCAGGCCTGAACACTAGAACTAATTTACAGCAGTTCGCCGGGTTAACGAACTACAAAATTACGGCGGTTAACGTGGCATTCTTTCCCTAAGCCGCGGCTTAAACGCAGCTTCCAGTCGGTTGTTTAGGAAAAGGAATCTATCGACTGCTGTGAGTCTATATTAATCCGGCCGATTTTCGGGTCTATGCGCTTCATCAGTCCCGTCAGCACGTTACCGTGTCCAAACTCTAACACGCGCTCAAGCGCATATTTAGATAGAGCGGCTTGAATACTCTCGGTCCACCGCACTCTGCCGCAAACCTGAAGCGCAAGCGAGCGCCTGATATCTTCCGGTGAGGAGACCTCTTTAGCGGAATAATTGGCATATATAGGGAATTTCGGGGGCTTTATGGAAAGAGCTGCGAGATCTTTCTCTAACGAGTCCTGAGCAGGTTTCATGAGCGAACAGTGGAAGGGAGCGCTAACTTGCAGCTCTATTATACGGGTGCCAGGCAACACCTCCTTGAGATTATTAAAGGAGCTTTTTTGACCAGAAACGACAATCTGCCCTGGTGCATTGACATTAGCTATTTCGGCAACCCCCGCAAGCTTAGCGAGAGCCTCCTCCACCTCCCCGATCTCCTTTCCTAGTACTGCATACATCGCTCCTTCTCCGGCGGCCACAGCTTCCTGCATGTAGCGCCCGCGCTTGTGCACAAGTAACACAGCATCATCAAATTCAATGGCGCCTGCGGCTACAAGCGCAGAATACTCCCCTAAGCTATGTCCGGCAGCGGCTACGGGCAGAAGACCGCCCTGCTTCTGCATAAACATTGCAAAAAGAATGGAGCTAACAGTCAGAATGGCGGGTTGGGCGATCTCTGTGGCGGTCAGTCTCTCCTCGGGCCCTTCAAAGCAGATGGTGGAAAGTGGAAGTCCGAGCGCTGAGTCTGCGCGCGAGAAGAGATCGCGAGCAAGCTCTGAGTGTAGCAGCTCTTTCCCCATGCCGAGCTTCTGCGAACCTTGCCCCGGAAACAATCCAATGTAGCGCACTCCTTCATTCATCCCACGCTCCTCAATAAATACTGCCCAGCCGCCTATAAAAAAGCTCCCGGCCATGCCGACTTTTTTGCCAGATCTTGTCAGTCAAATCAACAAGCTATGCACACCTTTCTTTCCTTTAGAACAGCGAGGAATCTACCGATGATTAGCCGTATACCGACTTGCTTTCGCACCTAGGTTCAGCAATTTACCTGAATCGGCCCACTTGAGGGAGCGAGCATACAACACGGAGGAAAAGGTGAGCCAGCCCAATGTCGAGAACCAGGCCGCAGTTCTGGTGGTGGATGACAACCCTCTCATAGTAAATGTTCTCCGCAGCCTGCTTGTCTCAGAGAAGTATCACGTATATGTCTCCAATAACGGCGCCGAAGCGATGGATGTTCTCAATAGTAAGGGCATCGACCTGATAATTTGCGATGTGATGATGCCTCGCATGGACGGTTACCAGCTTCATGAATCAGTGCGTAAGAAGCCGGAACTGAGTCACATCCCATTCATTTTTCTCACCGCTCTATCGGACTCGGGCGAGGTAAGCAAGGGGCGTGAGGCAGGCGCCGACGATTATATTGTCAAGCCGTTTGATCCCCGCGAGCTGCTCTCTATTGTGCGTGGAAAGGTCATTCGTTCGAAAAACCTAAAATATGCCGGAGAAGAGAAGTATGATTCGTTTCGGCGACGGATTATCCATACGTTGTCGCATGAGTTCAGGACTCCATTGGTAGCAATCAATACCGGCACGGAGCTGCTGCTAGAGCAGAAACAGTCGATAGATGAATCTAAAATGCACCACCTGCTTGAGGCGATTAGGCGTGGAGGGCAGCGGCTTGAAAGGCTGGTAACCGACTTTATGCTGCTGCAACAGATAGAGGCCGGTATTGCCCAGAGGCTGTATGATACGCGCGCTGAAAACAAAGCCATAGCAGCGCTGGTATGGGAGATTTTGGAGAGTCACAGCGAGGTAATTCAGCAGGAAGGATTCGAAGTAAAGGTGACCGATCGCAGCGAAGGGCGAAAGTGCAAGGTCTATGAACCCCACATTCGAGACATTGTCTGGCGGTTAATCAGCAATAGCATGAAATTCCGCGAGAAAGAGACTCTGATAGAGATCGTACTTTATCTTCAGTCTGAGGATATGATTCTCGAGGTCCGGGATAGGGGAGTGGGAATCGATCCGCAGCAGATCAAAGAAGCCATAGATATCTTCGGACAGCTAAACCGCGATAAACTTGAGCAGCAGGGCGGCGGATTGGGACTAGCCATTGCCACCCGTTATGCCTCGATTAATAAGGGACGGTTAGAGTTTGACAAGCGCCCCGGGGGCGGCTCAATCGTCAGTCTGGCGCTTCCTCTTTCGATGAAATAATTTCCTTTCAGCAAATTTGGCAAGCGGCGGGATACAGCCGTTTGTTATTGCCGGAGCCGCCTATTTTCCGGGCTCGCGGATACTTGCGCAACCAAAAGGGAGATTGTCTAATGCAGTACTATGGCGATCTCCATAAGTGCAGTCAAAACCCGATACGGCTTTATCGCAGCCCTGATGGCCGGTGTTTTTTTCACCATCTTGCAGTTTGCTCGTCCGGCCCCAACCATTGCAGATGATAAGGCCGGTTCGGAAAGCGCGCTCCGGCAGCTCCGCGAAAATGTCCGGACATTCACTCTAAGCAACGGCTTGCGAGTGATAATGCATCGCCGCGGCATCGCACCTGTGTTTGCAGGACTAATAGCCGTACGCGTTGGAGGAGTTGACGAAACTCCGGGGGAGACCGGCATATCTCATATGTTAGAACATATGGCTTTCAAGGGCACCCCGCAGATCGGTACAAAAAATTACAGCAAGGAGGCGCCGCTGCTCGACGAGTTGGAATCACTTGCTCAGAAAGAGAGCAACGGGATCAAGCTCAGTGAAGAGGAGAAAGAACGGCTGTCCGCCATTTACGATGAACTGAAGAAGGTTTGGATAGTCGGGGACTACAGTGTTCAGTATGAACGGCGCGGCGCAAGCGGCATGAATGCCACTACCTCTAAGGAAATAACTAACTACTTTGTGAATCTGCCGCGATCGGCATTTGAATTTTGGTGTTGGGCTGAATCCGAGCGATTACTTAATCCCGTCATGAGACAGTTTTACCAGGAGCGTGATGTCGTAATGGAAGAGCGCCGGATGCGCTCAGAGGACGATCCGGAGGGCAAACTCTACGAAATGATGTTGGGAGTGGCCTATCTTAAACATCCTTATCGAAATCCCGTAATCGGCTACCCCGAAGATCTTCAGAGGCTCACCGCCACGATGACCGAGAAATTTCACCGCAAATATTACGTCCCGGCCAACATGGTCATCAGTTTGGTAGGAGATGTCATCCCCGAGCGGGATCTGCCGTTTGTCGAACGGTACTTCGGACGGATCCCCGTCGGACCTGTGCCGCCTAGACCCTCCATAGTAGAGGGAGATCTGCATGGTGAAAGGAGAATCAATTTAGAAAGAGAGGCCTCACCGGTAATAACTATTGCGTATCCCAAGCCGAATTATCCACATCCGGACGACGCTCCCATCTCAATGATGGGAGAGATACTAGTTGGAAGCAGGGTTTCACCTGTTTATACGGAGCTAGTTAAGAAGAGAAAGGTAGCCTCCCAGGTCGATTACTCGGAGGGGCCGGGAGTGTCATATCCGAACCTGATGTTTTTTTCAATTACGCCGAACAGGCCACATTCTAACGAGGAAGTCCTGAACGAGTTTGATAAAGTCATTGAAAAGTTCCGGCGCCGCGTGGTGAGCGATCAAGAGCTAGCGATTGCGAAGCGCTCAATAGCAATGGATTATCTGGGGCACCTTCAATCCAACATGTCGTTGGCGCGGGATTTTGCTTCTTCAGAGCTTCTTTACAGTAAGTGGGACGCCTCACTTGATTGGTATGATGAGGCGATGAAAGTAACTGTAAAGGATGTCGAGCGTGTGGCGGATCAGTATTTAAGACCTAATCACCGGGTTATCGGTACCATTTCAAATGTAAATTCAAGTGCAAAGAGCAGTGATCGGGCAGGTGCTTCAGGCTTGAGTTCCAGCGGAGAGAGTTAGGCAACTATGGTCGGGGAAAAGGGTTCCAAATCTTCGGTCGCGGCATTTCTTGCTGTCGTCATCGCCACTTTGTTAATGCTGAGCGGATGTTCTTCCGGTGCCGCCGGCCGCAGCGCGGTAATTCCGCCACCTCCTGAGGTAGATCTAGATGAGTACGAGCAACAAGCGCCGCAGAGCTGGCAGCTCGCCAACGGCATGACTGTGTACTTCCTCTATGATGAGGAGATTCCGATCCTTAGAGGGACCTTTTATATTCCCGGAGGAACTTTATGGGAGCCGCAAGAGCTTCCAGGCGCATTGCAGGTAATGGGGCAGCAGATGCGTCAGGGAGGCGCTGGAGAACTAAGCGCTGATGAGCTTGATCTAGAGCTTGAGAAATTGGCAGCAGCTATCGGCACCGAGTATGGTAGTGAGTTCGGCACGATTTCCTTCTCCTGCCTAAGCTCGGACGCGCCGCGCGTCTTGTCACTGGTGGCAGATGTGGTGAGGAATCCGCGTTTTCAGCAGGATCGGCTAGAGCTTTGGAAGGGGCAAGCTTTCGAGTCGATTAAGAGGCGGCGTGACGATCCGAACACGGTTGCTAGTTTGGCGTTCAAGCAGCTTGTATATGGAGACACTCCGCTTGGCCAGGTGTTGGTTGCAGAGGATGTTCGACGCATTGATCGTATTGATCTCTTGAGACTGCACCGGCAGTTTGTGAAGCCGGCTGGGAGCGCTCTTGCTATAACAGGTAAGATCTCGCGCAGAGAGCTTGAGGAAATATTGGAAAAAAACTTCAGCGGCTGGGGCGGCGTATCTCCTGCTTTGGGAGAGCTGCCGGAGATAAACATGAAGGCTGAGCCTGGAGTATACTTTATTCAACTTCCTTTTTCCCAGTCTACAGTATACCTCGGGCATTTAGGGCCGCAGCGGCTTTCATCGGACCACATCGCCATCGAAGGATTTAATACGATATTCGGTGGGGGAGATTTCGGCTCGAGACTAATGAAGCGGATTCGCACCGAGCTAGGACTGGTTTATGCGATTTTTGGCGGAGTCATTCCCGGCTTTCCGGTTGGACAGGCGGTGATGGTCTTACAAACGAAATCGGAGTCCACAGCTCCCGCCATCGTCGAATCGCTCGACGTGTTGTCGGATATGAAAGATGGAGTGCTTGACCAGGCCGAGCTGGAACAAGCTAGGAAAAGCATTAAAAATTCCTTTATATTTAGGCTCGATACTCCAGACGATCTGGTGCGGCGGACTGTACTTTTGAAGCTTCTGAAGTATCCCAAAGACTATGATCTTACCTACCTCGGGAAGGTTTCGGCTATGACACCTGAAGAGATTAAAGCCGTGGCACAGTCGCGCTGGCATCCTGACAAGATGGTTGCTGTTGTCGTGGGGAATGAAACAGCGTATAATGCGCTGAAAGAAGACATTCTCGCCCGTCCAGACAAGTATCCCATGGGAGGGCTAAAGCGGTGTACCTTTGATCAGCGGCTTCGCAGCTGTTCGTAGTTTTTACATAAAGAGGGCTGGAATGCGCCAAAAACTTAAAACGCTGGCAACCCCGTTGTTGTGCGCTTTGTTGCTCACTGCATGCGCTGGCCCTACTCCGGGCCCGGATAAGCAGTTCGAGGGAGAGCTGGGCGGAGCTCTCGTAGGCGCAGGCGCCGGTGCAGTAACCGGCTTTCAGGTTGCGGCTGCGAGCGGACCAGGCGCTGCCGTAGGAGCCGGCGTCGGTGCTGTGGCCGGCGGTATCCAGGGGTTTTTCAAGGATCAGGTCGAGATTAGCCTGATGTCACTTGCAAGAGAGACGGATGCCGAGAGACAGAGAGCTTTAGCCCATGAAATTCTGAATGAACATTATAAGCGCAGGCTCGAACTCCATCCGACGCGCGACATTTATCCGGCGGATATTTTCTTCTACAGCGATCAGGTGAAGCTTCGCTCGTGCGCTTGGCCATTGATTCAGGAACTTGCTGCTATGAATAAGCAGCGTTATCCATGGTCACGCTTTCAAATAGCAGTATACACAAAGGCTGCAAGCTCTGAGTCCGAGTATGCACGGCACCTCTCCACCGAGCGAGCTAAGATCCTGGGAAATTTCCTGATTCGCGCCGGAATAGAGCCAAGAAGGATTGAGACAAAAGCGATGGTAGTGGATTCTCCGGTGCTGATTGACCCCGCCGATTATCCATCGCGCTATAGCCAGGCTATTGAGTTTACGCCTATCGATCGATAGCGTAGCAGCGATCTGCCTCATGATCTGCACATTAGGAACGATTAATATTCCGTGATATTGTGCTGGTATGTGTGTTTCGTTTATGTTGTAAACGTTCAGCTGCGCATATTCATCCCTAAGGGGATCAATAGCTGAATGTTAATCATGTTCTATGGCTTCCTTACTGCGAATAGGAAGGCCTCAATTGAGCATCAATAGTTAAGAGAGCTGGAAGCAATTAAAATCGGAGCCGGTAAAATGAAACAGAAAAGAGATGGAAAGAGTAAAAATAATAAAGCAGCAGCTGCTCCTCCGGCTCAATTTTTGGGCGAGATTAATAACGAAGCGGATCTAAAGGCTTTTCTGCAAAATGTACGCGATAAGATGGCGGAGGAAACAGCGCCCCCTGTATACGCTTTTGCGGTGATGAATCAGATCCTAACTACACCGGACATTTTTACTCTCCTTAACAACGAGAACAAGGAGGTAGCGCGAGATATTTGGCTGAGGATTAAGCAAGCTGGATTCCAAGCCCGCAATCCGGCCATGTTGTTTGGAAGCGATGAAGGCCTGGAGACTTCGACGGTTGCGCCCCGCTCGTAGTCATTACAATTTTATCTAATCTTTATACGGCCACTTTCGAAGAGCAGAGATCTCCAAAGGGTGTGCTTTTAAGCAAAAGTTAGTGAGCAGGAGTTCCAAGTTGAGTGCTTGAGGGAGCATGGCTGCTAGGAACAGGGCTGCTAGGAACAGGGCCGCTAGGCATAGAGCCGCTTACTGCCGGGGCACCGTTTACAGTTTCGAACCAGTTTTTCTAGCCGACGTCGTCCTCGTCGCCCTCACTGATGGCCTGGCCGTTGATTGCCTTTCTAAGTAACTGACTGGGCTTGAATTTAACAACTCGCCGTGCGCGGAGAATTATAGAATCACCAGTTTGAGGGTTGCGGCCGCGGCGAGGAGGCTTCGACTTAACCTCGTAAGAGCCGAATCCGGAGAGCATAACTTTGCCGTACTTCTCAAGGGCTTCCTTAATGATCTCGATATAGTCCTCTACGATCTGCGCAGCTTTCTGCTTGTCGATCGGCAGCGCCTCATAAATGGAGTCTGCCAGGTCCGCCTTAGTGAGACAGTAACGTGAATTAGTCATTAGAACTCCCAAGCCTAAAAAATAGCGTTAATAGCTTGCATGTTGGTAATCAAAAAACTTACTCTTTCTACTAACCTAGTATTCGAGTTAAGACAAGCATTTACATTGCTTCAATAAATGCTCCGCTATTAGGACGCTGGCCGTGGGGTGGCGGATTTAAGATTCGCTGGTTATCTTGTAACTTATTCAAATAATTAGTAGTTTATAGACTAGTATGAAGAAGGATACTTCAGGACCAGGCACCCTTATTAATGAAATGGTGATCCAGGGGGATGGCAAGAGCTCTCGCGCTGGTCTCGTAGTCGAGCCTGAAGCAGCACCCGAAAAAGACAGCTTTGAGGTCGAACTTGAGCGCACGCTGCGGGAGACAGAGGCCCAAGTCCTAAGTCTAACCGACGGGGCAACTGACCCTGAAGAGGCCGAGGCTTGGCGAGAGGCTGGAAGAATTGTGGCAAGATTCAAGCCAGTCCCATGGTTCATCTGGAGATTGTCGAACTTCGTATTCGCTAGTTCCGCAAAGGAGGTTAAATTACCTGAGGGCTTTGTGCTTGGCCTTAGACGTTTAATATTTGCAGCCGCCAGTGATCCCGTCCTTGGCTCGGGAGAAAAAATCAACGATCTTCGCAAAGCCCTTAATGTGGTTCCGCCGAATTTGGTCGCCGCCGTCAGTGTAATACATGCAGTTTGCAGGCGTTTGGCCTCACGCCAGTTCGAGCGCATTTGGAGGCCGATTCTTGAGGATGCGATTTTGCGCTGTCATATAGGCTCTCACGTGGGGCAGTATGAC
Source organism: Deltaproteobacteria bacterium (assembly GCA_024102635.1). Classification (GTDB taxonomy): domain Bacteria; phylum Bdellovibrionota_C; class UBA2361; order UBA2361; family JAGFJO01; genus JAGFJO01. The sequence continues at coordinate 46,827 of JAGFJO010000136.1, read as the reverse complement.
AAGGAGTTTGGCCGCGGCCGAGGCATGCTCGCTGGATTCGCAAGCCGCGCAGGATTGGCGATCCTTCTTGCGAATGGGGAACTTGAACAAGCCCGGACTGCGTTGGAAGCGCTTGCAACGGGCCGCGAAATCGGTTCAGTGGGCCATTCGATCTATAAATGTGATCCCTTACAAGTTAGCGCTATGATGCTTTCAGCAGCCGGATGCGGTCGTGACGCCTCTTTCGGGACGGTCAGTTATGCATACGCCAATAAAGGAGATATTGCAGAGAACAATCAGCAACTCAAGTGGTTGGCGGCGCTCACTATTTGCGAAGAGATCCGTATGGGGCGTGCCGACAAAGTTGATGAACGTTTTTGGAATGCTCTCTCCATTGACTCGGCCGAGCGCAAAAATGAATTACTTGATATAGCGAAGGTTGTGATTCGCCGGGGGCATGGGTGGGGCTGGCTGATCTAGTATTGCTTTGTAGAAAACTGCCCCATACTTCGTTATCCGCCTGCGCCTTATGGCTTCGGCGGACGCGCCGCAGCTTATTCGAACGGTTGGAGGCGTGCGCTTCGCTGATGCCGAAAGTTATTTTCTACAAACCACCCGATTCCGGGAATGCGCTAAACAAACTCTCCAGGTCGGATTGAGTAAGCTTGGCCGTTGATAATCCGTTCTCATTAATCAGAGCGTCTACGATCTTTGATTTTTTGCTCTTAAGCTCCATTATTTTCTGCTCTACGGAATTTTCAGTCACAAGCCGATAGACGTTGACTGTGCGCTTTTGACCGATTCTATGGGCCCTATCGACAGCTTGGCTTTCAACAGCGGGATTCCACCATGGGTCGTATATTATAACGGTATCAGCCGAGGCGAGATTTAAACCGGTACCGCCAGCCTTCAGGCTGATGAGAAAAAGCCGTATCGACTCGTCGCCGTTGAACCGGTCTATTAGAGGTTGACGCTCCTTTGTTCCTCCATCGAGGTAGAGGTACTCTACCTGTTTGCTTGCTAGCCACTGGCGTATCAACGCCAGCATATCCTTGAACTGGCTGAACAGAAGAATTTTTCTACCGCTGTCTAAAGCCTCTTCTAAAAGCTCCTGTAAAAGATTGAATTTGCCCGAGTCAAAGCCGGGAAGTTCTCTAAGCGACTCGATGGAATTCGGATGGTTGCAAACCTGACGCAAGCGCAGCAGAGCGGCTAGTATTGAAACACTGGCTCCGCGAATCCCTTTTTTGCTAACGGCTTCAAAAACTTTTGGCCGCACTTCAGCCAAAATCTGCCCGTAAAGCTGGCGCTGCGAAGGAGTCATCTCCACGTGCAGTACGGACTCGATCTTCGGCGGAAGATCTCTTTCAACCTCGGCTTTTGTGCGCCTTAAAATGAATGGACGTGTTTTCGCGTTGAGAAAGCGCGCCACTTGTACTCCGGGGCCGCCTTCCAAAATGGGCTTCTCGATATACTGTCTGAAAAACTCAAGAGATCCGAGGTAGCCGGGCATCAAGAAATCCATTATAGACCAAAGCTCCATCGGACGATTCTCGGTCGGAGTGCCCGTCATGGCTAAGCGGTGGCGGGCACGAATAGCCTTCGCTGCTTTGGTGGTCGCAGCCTGTGCGTTTTTTATGTTCTGAGCCTCGTCCAATATGCAGTATAAAAACTCGTATTTTTCCAAGTCGTAACGGTCAATCCGCAGCAGTGCATAAGAAGTTATGACGACGTCATATTCCGGGATCGACTGAAACTGCGACTTGCGCTCCGGGCCGTGAAGCAGCAGCACTTTAAGTTCAGGTGTAAAGCGCTTCGCTTCGTAGCACCAGTTGGTGATGACTGATGTAGGCGCAATTATCAATGCAGGCTTGCCCTTTGAGCCTTTTGCGCTTCCTTTTAGAAATTGTAGAAAAGCTAGCGCTTGAACGGTTTTGCCCAACCCCATTTCATCGGCTAAAATCCCGCCCAACTCGAACTCCATCAAAAAGTTCAGCCAGCTGACACCGTCTTCTTGGTAGTGACGCAACTTACCGTGAAACGATTTGGGCGCCTTAACGCTTTTTATACTCTTAAAGTTCTTGAACTTATCAGCTAGAGCTTCAACATCGGATCCGATTGTCAGGTTAAAACCGGACTCCTCTATCCGGCTCAAACTCACCGTTTGAGCTACGTTAAGCCGGGCTTTAATGGTGTTGCTAAGGCGGAAGTTAGGATCAATTACACCCAGTGTGGTTTTAAGGTAGCTAAGGCCTCCACCGGGAACTCGCGCGTAAGAACCATTATCGAGGCAGATCCAGCGATCGTTGTCGCCTCTCGCGCTTTTGAATAGAGTGCTGATTGGAATATTGGCGTTATTACGTATAAGGGAAACATGACAATCGAACCAGTCGAGGGCTCCGGCCGATTTACTCTTCTTATCCGCATTGGCGCCTCTGCCCACGGAAAGGTTGATTGAGAGATCCGAAAAGCGGATGCTGCTGCGCAAAGTGTCGAGCCCATTAACCGTCCAATTGCGGGAAAATGCCTTTTCACCGGCCTCGATAAGATCTAGAGCGGCATCTCCAGACACCTGATACACGTTTCGTTCGGCGGTCGTTTGAAACCCCAATTTATGCAGCTCGCCCACATATTCCCGCTCCATGCCGCGGTCAGGCAGATAAACCAAATTACGCTTGGCAGGCGGTGAGGGATAGTCGAATTCCAGCTTGGCGTTAAGGTATATGGTCTGTGATGAATCGAAATGCTCCGGTGCGGTGTCTCTGAGCTGAAGATCCAGCACCGGGAGTGGCGCACAGACCTGGGTTTCCGGCTGCAAGGCGGGATTCTTCACGATAACGGTCCCGACGTCCGAAGTGATGGACTGCAAAGCCTCCAACACCGGCCCTGACTGTGCGCGTGAAAAAGTAATTCTAGGCGCATATCCAAAAAGTGCGGCGATACGGCTTGCGACCGGAGAGAGCCTATATACCGTAGAGTCGATACAGGTCCAATAAGGGCCAGTACCCAATAGCTCTTGTTCTTTAGGCAGCGCCTTCCCATCAGGAAGGAGCCACTCCATGCTGAGTTCCAGGCCGCTCGAGCTCCAGTTCAATATGACTCGGGCGCCTATTGGCCGGTGGTCAAATCGGATTTTACCGCCGCTCGATTGCAGGTAAGCGTGTTCATACTCTTGAATGAGGCCCAGTATCTTCTCAATTCCCGAGCTGGAGTTCACATACCATAGCTGCTGAATATCGTCCCAACTTCCGTGCTCATCTAGAAGCTGTAAGAGTAAGTTATCTAAAGCGCGGCTGGACGCCTGGCTGATCGATTCAAACAGAGCCGGACCTTGGCTTTCGCCGTCAAAAAGCAGCCTAACACCGAGTCTGTCGCTGTTCAGATCAAGATAAATCGAAACTTCTGGAGTTATCAGCGAGAGTGCGGGAGCTTCATTTTCCTGGCGGCCCAACTCGGCCAGTACGTTTGCAACCTCTTGGGGAGAACTTATGTTGAAGCGAAACGTGGACTCTTGGGCTGCGAACCCGCTGTTGCTTTCGAAAAATCCGAGATCGGTAGCGCGCCACAGGAGAGCCACGGCGTGACTACACCACTGTTCATGCATCTCCTCACGGCTGCAGCAACTGCATGCTGCAAGGACGTCTTTCTGCGAAATAAACTCCAAGGATGGATTATAAACGAGCTCTTCCTGATCGCGGACACATCCTGATACAATGCTTCCGGATTTGCTTGTCTCGGTGACACACCCCAGTTGGGCAAGAGATATTCCTTTCTCTACTATGGAGGGAGGAGCGAACCTTCGGAGAAAGAGAAATAGCTTCTGATTATGGGAAGCAGCACTTACAACCATCGGGCCAGCATAGCACAGGATAGCAGGTTAGTGGAGGGGTGAGAGTCGAGGTTCGGCAAAAAAAGCAAATTCGCGCCAGCTCGCTAAAGATACAACTAACATTTATTCTAATCGAATGGATCTAGTAGTCAAGCAAGCGAGTGCTAACCGGAGAGGGGGCGGAGCGATGGGGCTTGGCGCTGATTCACGAAGAGAGACCACTTAATGCGTTTAGCGATGGTGTTCATTTATTTCGCCTTAGCGTGGCATAGTTTGCCGGCGCACGCGGATACTTCGAAGATAGTTACAGAGATCTCCGGCCTTGAGGGGAGAGAGACTCTTAAAATCGCTTTTGGTTCATGTATTTCAGGCCAGGACCAATCTATCTGGAGCGCCATACTCGCTGAGAGACCCGACCTTATGATTTTTTTAGGAGATAATGTCTATTTGGGCGAAGCTGAGTTCGGAAACGCTACAGCTATATATAACCGTTATAAAGGGCAGTTCAGTTCGCCTTCCGTACGGCGGCTGTTAAGTTCGATACCGACTTTTTCGATCTGGAGCGATCACGATTTTGGGCCCGATAACAGCGACAGTTCGTTCGCTCACTCAAAAGCTTCACGAGATGCCTTCGACCGTTTTTGGCGTTCATCAAAGCTGCCGGGAACTTCTCCCGGCCTCGGCATAGCTCACTCAATTCGAATCGGAGAGCTTCTCATTCTGCTAACCGACGATCGCACATATCGATTGAATCCGGCTTCCGGCCGCGCCGGTGTGCTATTCGGTCAAGAGCAGCTTGATTGGATTCAGCGGCAGCTCTCAGCACCGGGGCTAAAGGCAGCCGTTATCGCAAGTGCCGGACAAATTCTGAATGGTGGCCGTTCCGGAGAAAGTGCCAGTCTCTTCCCGGCGGAAAGAGAAAAGGTATTGGATGTTTTGTCGATGTCTCCGATTACGCCGGTTATTTTGTCGGGCGATAAACACTATCTGCAGATCTTAGAAAGAAAGCATAGCGGCAAGCGCCTTTTAGAGTTTACCTCCTCACCACTCACGGCCTGGCCAGCGGGCAAAGGAGCTCGCGCCGAAGAGCCCTTCAGCACCGCCACTATTTATAGTCAGCATAACTTCGGGCTTCTGACTATAAAGCTCGGTAGTCCTGTCAGGTACTCAATAAAGTTTTTAGATAAAAACGGCGGAGAGCTTCTCAGCCGCCGGTACTAACTCCTCAGCCGGCACACTATCGATAACAATTTTAGATTATCTGGAGCTACGCCTCATCGTGATGATGGCTTGTCTAAGCATCTGATAAATTCTTGAAATCGAGTCCTCGACCCGCACAAGATTTTCAGAGTGCTTTTGTAACGACTCCTCAGCCACTTTTATTCGGGGTGCAATTCCATTTGAGCAACGCACAAGGACGGTGACGAATTTGCTAATGTCAAATTCGTTCTGTTTCCACGATTTCCCGTCACTGTACGTATAAGAACTAACAGCGCGATGAAAGCCATCACCTGCAATTTCAACGGTAAGCTTTCCGTTCAGGATAGGCGATGCGTAGACACCCTTAGCATACTGCAGTTTTCTCGGATCTATTAAATGTTTGGAGGCCAATCTGTCTATATCACCGGCACCTAAGGAGGCACTCATGGCGATAGCGTCTGCGTTAGCATTACTAAATTGGATGAAAGTCGGAGTAATGTAGGTGAGGACTCCCTCGTCTGGGGATTGACTTTCCAGTTCGAATCGGAAATCGCAGCTATCCGCCCAGACGCGATTGTATACCTGATCCATGCGGACCCAGCCGCCAAGGCTAGCGCCTTCGGCTAACTTATCTGGTGTATTGTGTTGGCCGAATCCTCCACCGCCGAAGCCTCCGCCAAATTGAGCGGTTGCGTTTAGCGGAAAGGCGAGAACTGCAAATAATAGTGCAAGAACCGGTAATCTCTTCATAAAACCCCCTAAGTGCGATAGAACGGTGACTTTTCAAAATGTCACCAAATGTTATTACCGCTCTAGGTTCCTATGTGGCATAGCCGTATCGGTCTTACATCCGGAGGCAGGAGAGCTAGAAAGTGATAATTATGGGAGTAGTTTAGCCGGCTAAGATGCTGCGGCGATAATTGTATATGTCCAACCTTTTCCCGCAGGCGGAGCACTTACAAAATTGAAGGAGGTCTTCTTATTGCGGAGCGCAATCTGCCCCATAAACCGTGTCGATTCAATAGCGCCGTTTCTTATGATGTGAAGCGTCAGCTTGATATTCCCGTTTCCTTCCACTATTCCGCGCCACTGCCCGGAAACGCTCGACAAGCGCTTGTAGGATGCTTTAACAATTTTTGCGAATGTGAAATTACTTGCCGTGGCAGGGACAGCGCTTCCGTGTCTAGCCGAAATTATGGCCTTTCTTTGAGCCTGTTCAAGAGCGCGAAAGCCGGCCCGGGGAGTAGCTGACTCGGCAAGACAGGGGCGATATTGAATCATACCGTTACAGCGATACTGACGGGCGGCGTGCGCTCCCTCACAGTCAATAGCTGCAAGGCCAAGGATCACTAAGAGCTGTAGAAGTGCTTTTTTCATAGTCTAAACCTAATACATAATTAGATTGCCGGCATATGCCCAACGGTTAAGATTTCTTATAGACCCTCTTAATTTGCCTATTAGAATCAATATAGAGCTGTTCAAGTATGCAATTATCAAAGTGATATCAAACTGATAGCCTTTCGCTCGATTGTGGCCCGAAATAGTTTGTAATGTGGTTGCTATCGATATATTTAATGATATCGTCTCGAACGTCTAAAGGAGCGATGGTTTTGCCATTGCTCCCCAAAGCCTCGAACAAAACCTTTTGGAGGTGCCTATGGATAACAGTAGTGAAATCCAGTCAGCAGAGACTGCTGTCGCTTCATCGGTCGTAACTGACACGTCCGACGCGGAGACATTGGTGGTTGTGTCTAAGGTCAAGAAACTGGTTCGATCACGGGCAGGTCTAAATACCAGCCAGTGCTGCATTGATGCTCTTACACGTAAGGTAGTGGAAGCTATCAATGGCGGTATCGAGAGCGCCAGAAAGTCGGGCCGCAAGACCGTGATGGGTCGCGATATAGCCTAGCGTAAGAATCGCCGTCCTTCTCCGTTGTAAGGTTGATAGTTTATTAGGCTATCGAATAGACGGCGTGGATCCATCATCTGAGAAATAATATCGCGAGGGAGACCTCGCGATATTATTTACCTCGATTGTCAAGTTCTCTTCTTTCTACTCCCACACGTTAGCCGACGTAACGCCCTGTTGATCTTACGCCCAGTTAATCTAACGTTCTGTTGATCTAACAACCTGGCTCGCTTCGCCTAATCCTTCAATACCATACTCAACTTTATCGCCGTCGCGTAAAAATCGGTCACGTGCAAGCCCTACACCTGCCGGTGTCCCGGTCGTGACGATATCCCCAGGGAGAAGTGACATAAACTGAGTTATGTAGCTGATGAGATAAGGCACGTCGAATATCATCTCCGCCGTACTCGAGCTCTGCATAGTCTCTCCGTTGACTTTAAGCCACATTGAAAGTGGCCGAGGGTACCGAAGCTCTTCTGCCGTTACAAGGTAAGGGCCGATAGGCGCGAAGGTGTCACAACTCTTTCCTTTGGTCCACTGCCCGCCTCGCTCCTTCTGGAAGTGCCTTTCACTATAGTCATTAAAGAGAGCGAATCCCGCTACGTGATCAAGTGCGGAATCAGCGGCCACGTAAGCTCCCTTTGTCCCTATTACAAATGAAAACTCCACCTCCCAATCGGTCTTCTCAGAATTTCTGGGCAGCACAAGATCATCCGAGACGCCGCAAAGCGCTGAAGGTGCTTTCATAAATATAACCGGCTCCGCGGGGATCTTAGCGCCGGTCTCAAGAGCATGATCGCGGAAGTTAAGCCCGATACAAACTATTTTACCCGGCCTTGTAATACAGGAGTCGAAGTGAATTGAGCCGGTAATTTCACGGCAACTCGAGCGATTCTTTTGAAACCACTCCTTAAGCAGCGCGCTTCCCCCAGCAGAGAAAAAATCCGGATCATAATCAAAGCCGCTATCCGAAACATCAAAGTGCCTGCCTTCAATCATGATGCCGGGAGAAGTGGCGCCGCTCCTTTTATATCTAAACAACTTCAATGATAGTCTGCCGGTAAAGGCCTCCTCTAAAGATAAATGCTGCTCAAAAACATGATTCGATTCGAATCAAGCGAACCTCCTTCAGTCATATCACTTGTGCGCCGCTCGAAGTTAAGTAGCAGCTTCACGTTGTGCTCCCAGAAATAGTAGTTAATTCCCGCAGTGGCCTGGCGCACTCTGTCGCTTCCGCCGCACCCATCAAGGAAAGAACCGTCACACTCGACCTGGCTAAATCGTCCTGCAGCCTCAAGGCGCGTAGGTACTACGAAAATACCTCCCTGCAAGTAGAAGCCGTATGGATTATGAGAATCCAAAGCGGTGTCTTGCTTCTCTACCATAACTTCACCGCTAAGGCTCACTCCCCGCAGTTTAAAGGTAACATCAAGGTTTGCAAGGTGAGATTTGAAATCCAGGCCGGTCACAGAGTTCTCTGATTGTTCATAGCCATAAGTCAGCGCAAAAGAAAGGGAGGTGTTCTCCGAGTGGTGAAGGTCGCCCTCCTCAAATGGATTGATGCGTCCGAGAGGAGCGGTCCTGATCGCACATAATGCTAGGTGCTTGGTATCGGTGGCTGATAAGTTATGCCCCTCGCCTGTGCTATCGCCGTTGAATAAAGATGCACTGGTGATGATACGATCGTCAAGGAAGTTATATTGCCCGTAAAGGCCTGCCTGCGGACCACGATTGAAAATATCGGAGGCGATTGCATATTCAACGAATTGCAGCCCTACCTCTGGACTCTGCCTCTCCCGGCCATAGGGAGTCTGGAACTGGCCAAGCTTTGCAAATGAGCATAGGCACGGACCCCATATAATATATGCATCTTCCAAGAGCGGGGCTTGGCTTGCACCATCACTCGGCGCTAAATTCGCTTCAAGCAGGTAGCGGAACTCTTCATACTGAGATGTGCCGGAGAATATCAAGCGCGCTTCATGAAGATCAAAGCTCGATTGGTCACTTTTTTGATCCACACTGTCATGGTCGTAATAAAAGTATCCATTTTGTAATAGGAGATTAAGATTTGCACTGACCCCGGCAGAGGGATATCGCCAAGTAATTCCTCTCTCATAGTATATCTCTTCCAGGGCAGGGGCTTCCGGTTCACTATATAAAAGCCCCCTCTCTTGAAGAACACCTTCAATCGGTTCGGATGACACTTCTATTGGTGAGAGAATATGATGGACCAGTACTATGATGGCCGAGCAGGCGATTAATCTAAACAGTTCAGTCATGTAAAAACCGGATTTGCATTCGGAAATATAGCAGCTGTATGCGCTGATGACTACGGCTGAAAGGTTCCGGCGGCGCTTGCTATCCTGCGCGAATAGAAATACTTTGACCTTCACAATGCTTTTTTAATACGTGATCCAATGCACCCTAGAGCGATAAGTATTTACCACTCTCCGGACGCTGACGATGCCTTTATGTTCTTTGCAATTGCAGAGGGGCATGTGAAGGATGTGCGGTATAAAATATCGCTGCATACTAGCGATGTAGAGTCCTTGAATAATCGCGCGCGCAACGAGCAGCTTGACGTTACCGCAATCTCTGCGCACGCCATTGCTTACCTTGACGATCGCTATTGTGTACTGGATGCGGGAAGCTCCTTTGCCGGTTCCGACTATGGCCCGGTGCTCGCCGCCTCGCGCCCGATTATCTGGAGCAAAACTCCGCGCATTGCGGTTCCGGGTGCGCTGACTACAGCAGCCTTGGCTCTTCAGATCTTTCTGCATGATATCGGCGCGGAATCCGAACTGGTCCCTGTTAACTTCGACGATGTCCAAAAGTTCATTTTAGAAGGCAAGGTAGATGGCGGGATACTTATTCATGAGGGCCAGCTTACCCACAAAGAACACGGTATGATATGTGAAGTGAACCTGGGGGAGTGGTGGTTCAAACAGTACGGACGGCTTCTTCCCCTGGGGCTAAATGCCGCCAGCCTGGCCCTCGGCAGTGAAACCTTAGGTGGCGTGAAAGAGCTGGTCGCTCGAAGCATACAATACGGTCTTGAACATCGCCCAGAGGCCCTGCGTTTTGCCTCCGAATTCAGAAGGGGACTTTCCGCCGAGCACCTGGACCGCTTTGTTTCATGGTATGTAAATGATCGCAGCGTATCGCTTGGAGAGGACGGACGGGAAGCAATCCGTTTTCTTCTAGAGCGGGGCTTTGAGTGCGGCGCAATCAGCCGGCCCGTAAACCCGACATTTATATAGCGGCATGGCAGAGAAGGTCTATTTAGGAATTGATCAGGGTAGTTCAGGTACCAAAGGAGCGCTTGTTACCCGATCTGGTGAACTGCTTAAGCTGTTTGCAGAAAGAATAACTCCTCCAAGAGTTGATAGTGATGTAGTCGAGCAGGATGCCGAAGAATTGTGGAGCTCTGTCAAGGCCGTATGGCATCAGGCTGCCGATTGGGCCGGCAAAAACGGATACTGCATCAAAGGGGCAGGGTTTGCGACTCAGCGCAGCAGTGTTTGTGCTTGGGAGCGGGGAACCGCCAAACCGGTGCATCCCGTGATAAGCTGGGCCGATAAAAGGTTTGCGGGCGAAATCATGCGCCTTAAGGATCACCATGACCTAATTGGAGATAAGTGTAAAATTCCAGTTTCACCCCATTATGCCGCCCCGAAGATAGCTTATCTGCAGTCCGCTTTTCCCGATGCTATAGTGGGAACGCTCGATGCGTTTTTTGCCTACCACGCTTCTTCTGGGCAGGTATTTCTGAGCGAAGACACTATGGCGGCGCGCACCATGCTTTACTCTCTCAAGGAGGGGGGATGGAGCGACGAGCTATGCTCTCTATTCAAAGTGAACTTGAGCAGGCTGCCGCAGATTACGCCTAGTTTAGGGACGCACTTCACGTTTGAAGGAGTGCCCATTGCCGCTATGCTCGGAGATCAGCAGTCCGCGCTTTATGCAGCTTACTCTCAATGCGAGAGGACACTTCTGAATTTGGGCACAATTGCATCTCTGACTCTAATGACCGGTGCCAAACTTAATCATAAAAAGGGCTACGCAAGCAGCGTGTTTTATTCGCAAGAGAATGCAAGCGCCCGTATTCGCAAATTCATGATCGAGGGCATTAGTAACTCATGCAAAGCGGTTATAGATTACATTATGAAAACTTTCAGCGTTTCCAGCTTAAAGGAAATTGACCAGCTCTGCGCATCCGCTGCACCAACGGAGGCGACAGCGTTTTTTCCACTCGGCGGAGTTGCAAGCCCTGATTGGACCGGACCGGCTCAATGCGCATTTAGTGACGGTGAAGTCCCGGCGGCTGCTAAGGCGCGGGCGTTAGTTGAGAACATAGCGCACTTTCTCTTAACGCCATTCTTCGACCTTGCTATTCGCAATGAGGTTGCAAGCGGTACCGAAGGCCTTCTTGTGTCGGGCGGAGTTTCAGGTAGTGACTATCTATTGCAATATATATCAAACTTGCTTGAGGTACCGGTAAGGAGGGCTTCGCAGAGTGAGACTACGGCGATCGGAGCGGGATTGGCGGCGATCTCCGCAATAGAGAGGGGCGGGGAGCCGCTGAAACTGACTAGAGACGAGGTAGAGGCCATGTTTTTACCTCGGGAAAATGTTAGCGAGCGGTATAAGAAATGGCTCCATCTGAGAGAGCGGGTGCTGAGAGGGGACGTAAGCGGATTGGAGGTAGTGACGCCGTGAGCGCAATTAGGCGGTTTGAAGAGCAGGTTGCGCGCGTCACTCGGACTTTTTTGGATGCGCGACAAAGCCGGGTGGTGGTACTGCATCACAACGACTGCGACGGGCTAAGCTCGGCAGCCATACTGTTTAAAACGTTCGAGCGAGCGCAGGTGCCGTACTCAGGGTATGCCCTGGAAAAGCCTTATCCGGCAGTGCTGGATAGGCTTTTCAAGGAGCTTGATGCAACCTCTCTATTCCTGTTTGCTGATTTTGCCTCGGGAATGCTCCCTGAGATTAGCCGCCTCAATGTGAACGGTTCCCCTGTCTTTGTCTTGGATCATCACTCAATAACGCCATCAAATGATACAAACATTCATCTGCTAAATTGTACTTCGAGCGGCCTAGAGGGAGGCGAGTGCTCATCCAGTGTAATCTGCTTTATATTCAGCATGGCGCTTCACGACTATAATACCGACCTAAGCAGCGCCGCGCTGCTCGGTGCCTTGGGAGACAAGATGTTTGACCGGCGCGGGCTCCTTTATGGAGTAAACGGCGCAGTATTTGAAAAGTACAAAGGGCTAGGCGCTTTCGGGTACGACAGTAATTACTGGATTGAAACCGGCGGACGGAAGGAAGCGCAGCTTGTCACCCGGTTCGTCGATGCGCTCGGCTCTTTCGGGTATCTGAAGGGCGGACCTGATATTGCCATCAAAGGTATTCAGCAGGGGTTTTCGGAGCCCTTTGTCTTTGCCGCCCGGCAGTATCTTGACCAGTTCGAAAAAGACTATCAGGCTTTCAGCAAAGATGTGACTTTTACAGAATCTGGCAACATAGCTGCTTTCGAGACAGAGGATCGATTTATAGGCTACGGCGTCAAGACCGTCGGCCTTATATGTGAGCGGCTTATAAGCGAGGGCCTCGCTCCGGGCGGAAAATATCTGGTCGGATTCCAACCCATTTCGCCCATGATTCCCGGACTTGGGCCTATAAAGCTTGATGATCTTAAAGTATCGGTTCGGGTTGATGCGAAGCTCCTCTCTTCAATTAAGCGCGGCGAGAGGCCTAGTGTTGCGGAGATTCTTCCAAAAGCCGCAGCTCAGGCTGGCGGCTTTTCCGACGCTTGTCACCCTCACGCAGGTGCTTGCACCGTTAGCGTCTCGAAGAAAGATGAGCTTCTAGATAATATCCGTAGATATTCGATTATCGCGCTATAATGCGTTTAACTTAGGCGCTCTACTTCACAGTACTGAATCTCCCCCTCTCTCCCTGAGATGGCGATGACGACTAGAGTGGCGCTCAGCTTAGGGAATGGCTGCATACGATCATTAATATCACCACCCGATCTCGTCTAGTGCTTGCTGCCAGGGTAAACAGCGAATGCCGATTATCTCTTTTGGATGTGGGTCTCGCGACAAGCAGAGGCTTTGGGCATTCGGAAGATCTTTTCCGAGTGAATAGAGGTGGCGAAGGTCATGTTCGGTAATTCTGTCGGTGGATTTTATCTCTAACAAGATAGAGGGTAGGCCGGGTCTGTCGATGATTAAATCAATCTCCGCATGGTCGGCGGATTTCAAATAAAAAAGTTCGTAGTCCGGCTTAAGATATTGGTGACGAGCATTGATCTCTTGAATGATGAAGTGTTCGAAGGCTTCTCCGTACATATACGTTCCCGGTCGCAGAGGTACGGTGAGCATCTTCGTAACTGCGCGTTTAACTCCGATATCGAAAAAGTAGAATTTTGGGTTTCCCCGCTGTCTTTTGCGGATCGATCGATGATACGGCTCTATGAATCGGCCAAGTAGAGTGTCCTCAAGTATCTGAAAGTACGATTTTACGGTTTGATCGGTTGAACCTATGTCGCGAGCAATAGCGCTGTAGTTAATTATTTTGCCCGACGACTGTGCAGCAACGTCGAGGAATTTTCGAAACGGCACAAGGTCGCGCACTAGCTGCTCAACGAGAATCTCCTCTTTTAAATAGGTGTCGACGTAAGTTCGAAGGTACTGCTCTTTCTCCTCGTGTTGTGTGTATTGAAGAAGCTGAGGAAGTGTTCCAAAGTTAAGAGCCTCTTCAAGAGAGAATCGCTCTTGAAGTTCCATTTGGGTAAGTGGAAAGAGATAGTATTGAAACGCGCGACCTGCTAATAGATTTGCACCGCCCCGCCGCAGCTTGCGTGCACTTGAGCCGGAGAGGGCAAATTTGATCTGTTGACTTTCGATAAGGTGATGCACCACGTCAAGTAGTTGTGGAATTTTTTGCACTTCGTCAATAAAGACAAAGTCCAGGGGTTGTTTCGCTGCCCGCACTCGGCTTATCAGTGAGTCAGGATTTAGGCTCAGTTCTTCAAATTCAGAAGCCTCCAGTAAGTTAATGGAAAGAGTGGTTTCTGGGTCCAAAAAGCGCCTAAGAAAATGGGTTTTTCCCGTGCCGCGCGCTCCGAATAGGAAAAAGCTGGTTGATTTTAAGGGTTTGACAAGTCTCGGTACCATACTTCGAATTATGCCCGAAAATTCGAAGTATGGCAATGGACCCGCTAAAGCCAGCTTAGCGTTATCATCGGTCCCTCTATATCGAAAAGGAGAGGCTAATAGTGAGCGCTCTTGGGAGGTCCTCTTTAGGAACTCTCCCAAGCCAATGCTCCCATGCGCCGCTCTGGAGCGTCCGATGCACTATAAGGCTCCCTTATTCACGACCACCTTTTGCGGCCCGATCTGATAGCGCGCATTCTCGCCCGCTATTTTTATCGTCATGACCCAAAGGCCGGGTTTGAGTGGCTCTGAAAGAAGATTCTCCCGCGACTCCCTTAACTCGAAATGTTCTATTGAATCGAGTTTCGAATCACTTGGCCGCATCATGTTCAAGGTGGCCTCTAGCCGGGAGTCTGAAGGGAGTCCGGCGAGCTTTACCAATATCCTGTCTCCGTTAGAAGTGACGCTGTACTCGATGCCTGCCTGCTTGACGGCGTTTTTGGCAGCAATTACCTCATCGTACTTAAGCGAAGCATCGTAGGGCCGGGTTTCAACGGAGGCGACACCACTTTTTAAAGCGAGGGTGATAATAATGGCGTCGAATACTGCCAAGGCTGCAAAGCTGGCGACAATTGCGTAGGGCCATGGTGAGCGGCGGTGGATGTGGGCAGTCATTTAAATTTCCTCATGTTCTAATTCTCCGGTCCGAATAAACTTAGAGAGCGAGAAAAAGCAAAGCCCGTGCTGTCTAATATCTCGGCCTCAACCTCAGCTTTTCCTTCGATGAAAAGCGACTGCGGAGCCTTTATGAAAAGGGGAACCTTTAGGTTCTCACCAGGATGGAGCTCGAGGTGCTTAAGGGGTGTAACGATCTCTGCGGCAGATTCTCCCTTTATTTTCGCCTCGAAGTGGCGTGCAGACGAGCTTCTGTTTGCGAGTCTTAGCGAAAACTGATTGATGACATGACCACTTTCTGTTTCCACAACGAAACGCGAGGTGCTAGCCCGCATTATTTCAATCTCGATCGGTGAGCGGTGGTTAATCTTATAAATGAAGACAGCGGCCAATACCCCCAGTATCGCGCCATACACGAAAACCCGGGGGCGGAGAGTGCTTCTCTTCTCTCCTGCCAAGCCTGACTCACTATCGTATCTTATCAGGCCGCGTGGCCGTCCCAGACCGTCCATTATGGAGTCACAGGCGTCAATGCAGGCGGTGCAGGCGATGCATTCAAGTTGCGTTCCGTTTCTGATATCAATTCCGGTCGGGCATACTCGAACACATAAACCGCAATCTACGCAGTCGCCGGTCGGGGTAGTTTCCCGAGCTCTTACTTTGCCGCGCGGCTCCCCGCGTTCTTTATCGTACCCGACAAGGAGCGATTGCTCATCCATCAGCACCGATTGGAAACGGGCATAAGGGCAGAGGATTGTGCAGAACTGCTCTCTGAACCAGCCGAACTGGAAAGCCATAACTCCCATCAGTACCAATGTCATAAAAAACGGGCCAGGGTTTCTCCATGGATAATCGCTCATCATCTCAAGCAGCGGTTCTCTTCCGATGAAGTAGGCTAATGCAGTACTCGCAATAACCCAGCTTGCTGCCGCGCAAAAACCGTGCTTTAAAAACTTCTTTCTTATCTTTTCAAAAGTCCATGGCGCACGGTCTAGTTTGCGGCGAGCGGAGTCGGAGCCTTCGATGAGTCTTTCGATCGGCCTAAATAGGAACTCGAGGAATACCGTTTCCGGGCAGGCCCAGCCGCACCAGATACGCCCAAATACAGAGGTAAAAAAGAAAAGCGACATACCTAGGCCGGCCAGTACGAGAAATAGAAAAATAGTGTCAGTGGCCCAGAACTCAGCGCCGAAAAAAATGAAGCGCCTGTGAGGAATATCAAGGAGAATTCCCTGCGTCCCGCTGATTGTTATCCAGGGTAATGAGAGGTAGATAGCCAGCAGCAGGTAGGCTACTACGGTCCGCGTTCTAAAGTAACGGCCGGGGGCGTAGTGTGGATATACCCACTTGCGCCTCCCGGTTTTATCTATTGTATATAAGGTGTCCCTGAAGTCACCCATTGTCACCATTGCTTACTCTCTTACTACCTTGTCACCTTCCGGTGCTTTAGGATTAGGAGGATTTGTCCCATGCAGAGACCATACAAAAGCTACCACCGAATTTAGCTGCTCAGGACTTAGCTGATCCTTCCACGGCACCATGCCCTTTTCGAGGACGCCATTAACCACCACACGGTGAAGATCGGTTATCTTGCCGCCGTGCAGCCAGTTATCGTCGGTAAGGTTCGGCCCTATAAGCCCTTGTCCCGCTTCTGCATGGCAGGCCGCACATCGCGTGGCGTAAATTTCGCGCCCGCTGCTGAGAGCCTCCTGATCGGAAGCTAGTCTAAGCAGCGAGAGTTCATCGCTGCCATTCCCCGTGACGAGCGCCGCGCGGCTTTTCATTAGCTCCGCCACTTCCGCGTCAACACTCTCTGAAGCGAATTGGCCCGGTCCGAAGTCGTACACGAAAGGATAGATTACGCTGATAATAATCGTTATCCAGAAAAGCCACACCCACCAGCGCGGCAAGTCATTGTCATACTCCTGAATGCCATCGAACTCATGCTCTCGCAGTTCATCTTTCTCACTCATTGCCGTCCTCCGAAAATGGAAGTTTTTCAAGATGCTCGTATATGCTGCGGCGGTCCCTTCGGAATACGTACCAGCACAGTACAATGAAGAAGAGACAGAATATCGCCGTTATCAGGGCGGCAGCACTAACATTCGGCAAAGGGCCCAATAAGTGCTTAAGTCTCATTTTACCTCTCCTTTGATGTCGCTCCCTAGCCGTTGAAGATACGCAATAAGAGCGATAATCTCTTTTTTCTCAAGGCCTTCTTCACGCCTAAGGCCCTGGGCGATTAGCTCATCTACGATCTTTGTAGCCTGCGCCTCAACAAGCGCTCTCCCATGGCGAATTTCTTCTTCACTGTAGGGCACCCCTAGCCGTTTCATCACTTCAAGTTTCTTTACAGTTGTGCTGGTGTCGAGTTCGCCAGTAAAGAGCCATGGATAAGGCGGCATTATTGAGCCGGCGCTAATGGTGGTAGGGTCGAGCATATGGCGGTAGTGCCAGAGGTGCGGATACTTTCCTCCCACGCGGTGCAGATCGGGCCCTGTGCGCTTCGAGCCGAATTGGAATGGATGGTCATACACGAATTCGCCGCTCTTCGAGTACTCGCCGTACCGAATTACTTCGTCTCTGAATGGGCGCACCATTTGTGAGTGACAGGTGTAACAACCTTCGCGGATATAGATATCCCGCCCTTCCAGCTCCAGCGGCGTATATGGCTTAACGGATTTAATGGTAGGTATGTTGCTAGCTATTGCGAGCATCGGCACGATCTCAACCATTCCCCCTATCGTAACTGCCACGAGGGTTAGTACAGAAAACATTACGGGCCGCCCCTCCAGCCTCTGATGCCATGTGCTTTGTGCTTTGGTAGCATCGACAACACTGAAGCGCACTGCACTTGCCGGGGTATCGGAGAGATCCGCACCTTTAGCTCTAGCGGCGGCAATGGTCTTCACCATGTTGTAAGCAGCAATCAACGTTCCAAAAAGATAAAGAGCCCCGCCGAGCGCCCGCACCCAGTAGAAAGGTTTAAGTTTTATTACGGTCTCGATAAAATCTGGGTACTGCAGCATCCCTTGTTCGTTAAACTCTCTCCACATCAGGCCCTGAGTGACTCCGGCGGTCCACATAGAGGTAATGTAAAGAACGATGCCGATGGTTGCCGTCCAAAAATGCACCATCATGAGCCGCGAGCTATACATCGGCACCTTCCAAAGCCGCGGCATAAGGTAGTAGATCATGCCGAAGGCTATAAAGCCGTTCCATCCGAGCGCGCCGCCGTGCACATGTCCTATGGTGTAGTCTGTGTAGTGAGAGAGCGCATTGATGGAGCGGATGGACATCATAGGACCCTCGAAGGTCGCCATGCCGTAGAAGGTGATTCCGACCACTAGGAACTTAAGAACCGCATCAGTGCGGAGTTTATCCCATGCGCCGCGCAGAGTTAGAAGGCCGTTGATCATCCCACCCCAGGATGGTGCAATAAGCATTACCGAGAAAAGCATGCCGACAGTCTGTGCCCATTCCGGAAGAGAGGTATTAAGAAGATGATGTGGTCCGGCCCAGATGTAGAGAAAAATCAATGACCAGAAATGAATGATAGAGAGCCTGTAAGAGTAAACCGGGCGCTCGGCGGCCTTCGGCATAAAGTAATACATTAGGCCCAAAAACGGGGTGGTAAGGAAAAAAGCTACCGCATTGTGCCCGTACCACCACTGAACCAAACCGTCTTGGACTCCTGCAAAGACAGAGTAGCTCTTAAACAAGGAGACCGGAATTGCGAGCGAGTTTACGATATGAAGCAGCGCAACTGTTATGATGGTAGCGATATAAAACCATAGAGCCACATAGATGTGCTGCTCCCGTCTTCTAATTAGAGTGCCGAAAAAGTTCACGCCGAAAGCCACCCAAACCACGGCAATTGCTATGTCTATCGGCCACTCCAGCTCGGCGTATTCTTTTGAGACAGTTATCCCGCTCAGCAGTGTTATGGCTGCGGCGACGATAATCAGCTGCCATCCCCAAAAGTGGAACTTACTTAGGGCGTCGCTGAACATCCGGGCTTTGCAGAGGCGCTGAGTTGAATAGTATACCCCGGCAAAGATTGTGTTGCCCGCGAAGGCAAAGATCACGGCGTTAGTGTGAAGCGGACGGAGTCTTCCGAACGTCAACCAAGGCAGCCCAAAATTAAGTTCGGGCAGGGCAAGCTGTAGCGCCGCGAGCAATCCGGCCAGCATGCCGACAATCCCCCATAAAACTGTAGCCAAGACAAAGTAGCGGACTATTTTGTCGTCGTAGGCAAACTTTTCTAGATTCTTGTTCACGAAACCCTCCATTACAAATCTGTTTCTCGTTCCTCATCCGGCAGTATTCGCACGGCAGGAGTCTCAAGGTCCTCAAACTGGCCTGAACGGGCCGCCCAAAAGTATGCCAATAGAAATACGCCTCCTAGCGCCAGTGATAGCGGAAGCAGAATAAAGATCACTTCCATGCGGCCTCCTTTTTAAACGGCGCATTCCAGAGTGATGAGAGAATCACCGAGATTGAACTGGCCGGCATAATGAGAGCAGCAGCGAGCGGCCCTATGAATCCGGATATGGCAAGGACTGCCGCTGATACGTTGTAGACAAGAGATACGATTAAGTGACGCCTGACGAGCCTTTGGGCGCTTCTTGCTCCATCTATCAGCTCTGTAATCAATCCGAGATCCGGCCTTAGAAGAAAAACATCACTAACTTTAAGGCAGACCTCCGCTCCTCCGCTGATCCCAATTCCTATCCCGGCCTTGCTTAGGGCGAGCGCGTCATTAACTCCGTCGCCGACCAGGGCTGTGCCCTCTCCTGCCTCGGTCAAGATTGCAGCTTTTTGTTCAGGAGATGCTTCCGAGATAAGATCGCTTTGCGAGAGTCCGATCGACTCTCCGACCGTTCCAACCACCCCGCTTGAATCGCCCGAGATAATGCCGCTTGTAACTCCCCGCCGGGCTAGATCGGCTATTGCCTCGGCTGCTTCATCTCTAACGCTGTCGCGTAATGCAAAAAGCGCTTTAAGCTGGTTGTCCTCTGAAAGTGCAACAATTGTCGAGCCGGAAGTGTGAGCGTCCGGAATCAGTTGCAGGTGCTCTAGATTCACACCCTCGCTCTTAATCCAGCGAAGAGAGCCGATCCGCCGGCGCACTCCGTCCGAGAACTCCCCCATTACACCCGCACCATTTATAACGGTGCGGGAGACCAACTCCGGTTCATCTGGTCCTACTGGCCCGCTGCCGGCAAAATTTCTTAGCGCTTCGGCGGCAGGATGCTCGATCCCGCTCTCCAACTTTTGAATGATATGATTGATCTTTTGCCGAGAGGCATCGCTACCGCCTTGCAGGTGGCTGAAAACTACAGCGGGCTTTCCATGCGTCAGGGTGCCGGTCTTGTCGAAGTAGATCTTTTCTATATTCGCGCAGCGCTCCAAAGCAGAGCCGCTTTTTAGCAATATACCCGCCCTTGCGGCGCGGGCGTTAGCTAAACTCATTACGATGGGAGTGGCGATCCCTAGTGCGCACGGGCAGCTAACAATTAAAAGCGCAAAGACACGGTCAAGAGCCGGGGCCATCCCTTCACCGATAAAGAGAAGAAAGGTAAGAACCGAGAGCGCTAGAACGCCGGCAACAAAGTACTGCGCAACCTTGTCGGTAAATGATGCTGTCTTGCTATCTCTTACTGAAGCGGACTCAATGCCTTGCAGAATATTCCCGATCCGGGAGTGTGCCGCAACGGCGGTGACTTGTGCGGTGAACTCCGGACCGGCGTTTAGCGCTCCGCAGTATACTTCGTTGCCGCGGCTCACCTTGCAGGGGGCGCTCTCTCCGCTAATTAGAGCATTGTTTATAATCGCATCCCCTGAAAGGAGTATCGCGTCAGCTGGTATTCTCGCTCCATTTGGAACCTTAATGGTATCGCCGCTTCTAAGCGCTTCGACGAACACCTCTTGAGCTCCTTCATGTGTAATTTTTATCGCCGAGAGCGGCGCAATCGCGTACAGCATCTCTGAAGCCAAAGCAACTTTCTTCATCCCGCGCCGCTGGAACCATCTTCCAAGAAGCAGAAGAAATATCAGTGCTGTAACAGTATCGTAATATATCTCACTGCGGCCGAGCGCGGTGTTTACGGCACTTGAGAGAAATCCGCCCACGATAGCGATTGAGATCGGAAGATCGATATGAAATCTCTTCAGCCTAAGCGCGCCAATAGAGGTGCGATAAAATGGCAGCGCTGAGAAGGTAACAGCAGGAACTGCCAGGGCCAGCGAGACCCAAGAGAAGAAACCGGCGTACTGTTCTTCCATCCCACTGAAAAGTCCTTGGTATCTTCCGATAAAAAGCAGCATGACATTCATCGAACAGAACGCTGCTACGCCGATCTGTAGGGCAAAGGTGACATCGGCTGCTTGATCACTAAAGGCCGTGGAGCGGCTCGCTATCGGATGCGGATCGTAACCGAGGCCGGCAAGCGTTCTGCCGAGAGTGCTTAAATCAATCTTCGATGGATCGAACCACACCGCTATCTTTGCCCGCGCCAGGTCCACTCGGACTTGGTCCACGCCGGGGAGTACCTCAGGCAGTTTCTCTAGGAGCCAAACACACGCGCTGCAATGTACAGCGTTGCACTGAAAGTCTATGCGGCTCTGAGAGCCGGAGAGTTCTCGTACGAAACGCGCCCTGAACTCAGCGCCATCGAAGTGATTGAACTGAGAGTCAGCAGCGGTCTTTCTGATGGTCTGGCGCTCGCCCGCACTATCGCGAAGACAGTAGTAGTATCCCAAACCAAGCCCGTTAATGAGTGAGTATGCGGCGCTGCATCCGTTGCAGCAGAACCCGCAATCGAGCTCTTTAGAGGTGTAAAGCCGCTGCCCGCAGTGCTTGCATGCGTTCGGCAGAACAGCTGCGGCGGACGTATTGCCTACCTCATCACCGGCGCGCATACTGATCGGGCTGTGATTACCCCTGAAACCATCGCTGCCATCCCGGTTCTGATGGCCAGCCTGCTCGGAAGCCCGCATTGCATAGGCATGTGCGGCGGATTCGTCGCTATCTACAGCCACAATTCCTCCGGTACTATCATGCCTCATATTCTTTATAACCTCGGCCGCTTAACCACCTACATGTTTCTTGGCGCTAGCGCCGCCCTTCTCGGACAGAAATTCGATATCATCTCCGGCGCAACCCATATTTCTTCCTTGCTGGTGGCGGTATCTTTAGTATCCGTGGGAATCTTCCAGCTTGTGAAAGGACGCGCCGGTTTTTTTGAAGGCGTCCACAAGCGGGCAGCAACGCTTGTAAGTTCATTCGCCAAGCCGATCCTGCAAGGCAGAGGAGCGCTAAAGCCGTACGCGATAGGACTTGTCACTACTTTGCTCCCGTGTGGGTGGTTATATGTGTTTGTAGCGCTATGCCTGGGAAGTGCTGATGTTAGTGCTGCTCTGCTGATAATGGTCTGTTTTTGGCTCGGCACACTGCCTGCAATGGCGGCGCTCGGAGCTGCAACCCGATTTCTTTCAGGACGGCTAGCGGCATCCTTCCCGCGGTTAACAGCGCTTATTCTAATTTTTACAGGACTGCTATCTTTCATGATGCATCTCGCGCATCAGCACCACTCCCACGAGCACCCGAACCACGCGCATATTCATCACACTCATTAAAGCTTGAAAATGAGGTCGGTTGTTACGCGGTAATCGAGAATCTTAGAACCCGCACCGTTTGTCAGCGGGATTTGGTAAGCGGCACCGAAAATAATATAGTTCGTAATGTCGATGCGAGCTCCGAAGGAGGCCGATACCAAGGTGGCGGCGGTCCCCAATGCCATCGCTGTAATTGTGAAAATCACTTTTTTATTCATCGTTCTTCTCCTTAGGTAGCTCCAGCATTGACGACCGTCAGTCTGTTGATGTTGCCAGATACTTAATCGACCATCAAGTCCATTAAGATGAGAAAATTTACTCGGAAGGCCTTAGTTTTAGGTGCCTTTGCAAAGCATGGAAAATACTCGTAGTTTACGGAATCAGAGGGATTTTATTGTGTTGCAACCGAACATGGTAATTGATGAAAAAATAATTTCAATGGATAATACAGCCCACTATGATTCTCTCACAAACTGCGCAGTACGCGCTTCGGATCATGACCCATATATCTCTTGTCCAAGGCGCGCGCCCGGTGCGCGCCAAGGAGATAGCAATGAGTATTCGCAGTCCAAGTCCATACGTATCTAAGGTCCTTAGGAAGTTGGTAACAGCGGGGTTGCTTAGAGCCGAGCGGGGCCATGGAGGCGGGTTTGTGCTCGCTAGGCCAGCCGAGAAGATTTTATTTTGCCATGTATTGGAAGCTGTACAGCCTGTTAAAGAGGTGAAGCAGTGTATCTTTGGATGGCGCAAATGTAATCCTGACAATCCATGTATTCTTCACCATAGGTGGAATGCCGTCAGCAGTTCGTTTGAAGAATGGGCGCGCCACACCTCGCTTGCCGATATTCAGAATGATGCCGTTAAGTCGGACTGGCTTACCCGCGTGAGTGATTACCCGAAGTAAAGATACATTCTGGGCGAGGCCACTTGAAAAAGTTGCAAGTCACACAAAAACCAGTTATCAGCAGATGACATTATCTATTGAGATGAGTGATGGCCATTAGTTCGAGATCCAGCAAAGTGCGGCCAGCGAGCCAGATCGGATTCCTGCTCGTGCATTTATTACCATTTGCCGCGCTCTATACCGGAGCTACCCGCTTCGATTGGATCGTTTGTGGCGTACTCTACTTGGTCCGCATGTTCTTCGTGACCGCAGGGTATCACCGCTATTTTGCGCACCGCACATACAAGACCTCACGCTTTTTCCAGTTCGTTCTTGCATTCATGGCACAGACAAGCGCTCAAAAGGGCGTTCTCTGGTGGAGCGCAAATCACCGCACCCACCATAAGTACAGCGATACTGAAAAGGACCCTCATTCAATGAAGCGCTTCGGATTCTGGTACTCGCACGTCGGCTGGATAATGGTGCCTGATTATGAGCCGACACGGTTTGAGCTGGTTAAGGACCTGCAAAAGTATCCGGAACTTGTTTGGCTGAACCGCTATTATCTAATTCCTCCCATCCTTCTTGGTGCTTTAGTGACAATAACGGGAGGGGTTGTGAACGGTGGATCAATACACACAGCCTTTAGTGCCGGTTGGTCCACCTTATGGATCGGTTTCTTTCTCAGCACTGTAATTCTTTACCATGCTACCTTTTCAATCAATTCTCTTATGCACCGCTTCGGCCGCGCGCGATACAAAACAGGTGATGAGTCAAAGAATAGCCTATGGCTCGCGCTTATCTCTCTTGGGGAAGGGTGGCACAACAATCACCACTATTATCAGCGCTCAACCCGGCAGGGATTTTACTGGTGGGAAATAGACCTTACCTACTATGGACTTAAAGTACTTCAGTACCTGGGCCTCGTTTGGGATCTGCATGGAGTGCCGGAACATGTGCGGTCTGCACCAGATAAACTGACCACCTCATCACGTGCTTCCAACGCCTGACGGCTGGCCATGAAACGGGCGTTTAATCGTCTACCCTGCGGATATTTAGCTCATCAACCGGCAGTCCGCTTCGAAGCGTGAGATAGTAATCTTCTAAGAATTGCTGCAGCATTAGAAAATTGTGCTGTCGTGATTCTTCATCGTTCCATTCTACGTCAATTCTCCAGTATCCTTCGGCGAGCAGGTCTGTTGGAGTTTCAAAATTAACGAAGGTAATAACAAGCCCTCCACTAACGGCAGCCGGCGAGTCATTCAGTGTCCGGACAAAGTAATCGCGTGAGTCCCCGCCTTTCAAGACAGGATGATGATTTACAGGGAACATTCTAATACAACCGTGAAATCCGCTCTCTTCAACCGGGGTAAAAGGGCGGGGGTTCTCGAAATCACGCCACTTTGGCGGAACGTATAACTTGTCCTTGAGAAGCGTGGTGTCGAACAGGTCAGAAAGTGTCGCGGGGGCTTGCTGCTGCTTCAATATCTTTTGAACCTGCCGGTCAACCCAGCTCATTCCAGGAACATTGTCCTCAATATACTGTAGTGAAGTTGCTACGGCGTTCATGGCGAAAGCCCGCCGTTCACTGTCAACATCAAATTCACCCAAGGACGCAGAGTGATGAAAGCTGATCCTGAGGAAGGCATTCTTATAATTGTTAGCGGTTCTATGTCCGCCGACTCTCACTTGGATCTGTTCCTGAGAGGAAAGCGGCAGTCCCTCGAAAAGTGCGTGAAGAGTTGCCAGATGCTCAGGCTCCATATCAAGTTGTCTTAGTATTCGGTCACCGTTAGCCGGATGTATCACCGCAGCTGGAATATTAACCTGCACCTCTTGCGGTAAAAGTTTTGAATACGGAGTGCGCGTGTGCGGTATGGTTCCGGCGAGTGGAATGTAATAGCTTCCATGCTGAGTACGGACTTCGAGCGACGGGTCTTCTTTATTTTTAAGGCCGAAAAGCTCGCTGGCATCACGCCGCAGCTTAGCTTGAAAGTATTGATCTGCAAGATCGTAAAGCTCCGCCAAAGCGGCTATCATTACCTGCGGGTGCCAATCGAAAACCTCCCCATGTATACGCTGAAGGAGTGTAAGGGAAGTGTTCTCTCCCGATTCATTCTGATTAAGTTCGGTTTCAATGCCGGAGGTGCCTCTTATCGATGCCAGTCCTCTTACAAACTGCTTTGTTCGCGGCGTGTAATTAGTTCGAGCGAGGTCGGAGAGGATTTTATGCCCTCCTTTTTCGTGAATGTCTTCGGCCTGTAAGCGGAGCGCAACTTCCGTATATACAAGCTTATTTCCACCCAAAGTGTCGATCACACCGCGCCGAATCTCAGAACGGGGCATGCCATCGCGCAAGGTGCCCAACAGAGATAGAGGCACCCGCTCGGCGCCAGGAATGAAAATGGAACTAGCGCCGTAAAAGTGCGATGTAGCCGGGACTGCCCGCTCCGAAGGGCGGTTGGGCTCATTTTGATCCTGTGAAGGGCTCATCCCGGAATAATACAAACAAAACCATTCTTACTCCATCTTGAGAGGCTTCAGGCGAGGCATGACCTATTTCAGCCGGATAACCTCTTAATGAGATTCAAGTAATCATGAATCAATTACTTCTCTAAGTTTCAACTAGTGATGCCAGTTAAGGCAATTGAACTGACTTATCGCGCCGCGTGTAAAGCCTCCTTCTATCATCTTACAGCCGGTTCGATCCTGATGCAGGAAAGAGGTATTTATATTGAATTTGCCGCTGAATAATTATAAAGATTTAAGCAAACTTAAGTATCACTATGCATCAATTAGATAAACCTCGCTCAATTGTTGAACGCGCTTCAGCTTTAGCAAGAGAGATTAAGGGACACTTAGGAGGTGACGGGGATCTGTTGCAGGCGTTTACTGATATTGAAGTCCCAACTGTTCACCCCGCCCCTCTTAGCCCACGCCGTGCTGCACATGTAATAGCGGAAGCTCGCGCCGACTTAACCAAAGAGCAGGACGCGAGATTACTGGCCTTTAAAAAAGATTTTTTAGTTGCATGGCCCTTGGCAGAAAGACTTCGGGATCTCTGGAAGGAGGTTAGATCGCATCCCCTCCTCGGTGAATTGAAGATAGACGTGGAGCCGTACAATATCCCGGAAGCGAAAATTGATTCAGAGCTGATTGCGGCGCTGCGGGCTGTCCCGGAGACCGGCGATCCATCTAGTGAACTTGTAAATCTTCATGAGCAGCTCGATCGTTTGTTGAAAGCAGGCCGATTCGACGTAATAAAACTTACACTTGAGGCCTGCAGCGCTGACTATGGAAACGAGAATCAGTTGATGGCGTTGATTCTCAGGACGAAGGGATCCCTGTTTCTACACGCTCCGGTAGCTCGATATGCCAGGAAAGTGGCTGAGCAGCTACATTTGCGCGGAAAACATGATGCAGTGAGAAGGATATCTAATTTTCTCGAAGGATGGGACTGGGATCAGGACGTCTTCGAAGGTATCTACGGTGATTGAATATTCTTCTGACGTACGCTCGACTAGTAGGTCAATTCTTCCCCAATTCCTGGAAGATTAAAAAGTTAAGGCGTCCTTCGGATTTGCCCTATCTTTTGGGTTTCCCCCTTCGCCAAGGCTTCGGGGGACAAGCAAATTCCAGCGTGAGACGGCTGTCTTGAATAATAGAATTGATCGAGAAATTGGTCGGGCTGAGAGGATTGCACGCTTCGCTTGCAATCCTTCGGATTTGCCCTATCTTTTGGGTTCAAATCCTCTCAGCTAAGAATTGATCTGCGATCTTCACCGTCAGGTGAAGATGCCAAAAATAGGGTATCGGGCTGAGAGGATTTGAACCTCCGACCTCTCCCACCCCAAGGGAACTCTGCATCAAACTGCCTAGCAGCCCAATGACATGCTAACCCTTGAGAATCCTTAAAAACAGTGAATATTTCAACTGTTTACACATATTTTACCGGCCAATTTGTTTGCTCAGGATTGTGCGGTAAGGCTCACTTTCGAGCTGTTTCTTCCGAAACATTGCAACAAAACTTGCAACAAATTTGGCCGGGTTCTCGCGTTAAGCGACCTCTGAAGTGTGCGACTTTAGTGCGTTGCTGTCAATGAAGGTGGCTCAGTGCGGTGGACAAGATCCTAACAAGGCAATCCAAGCTCTCGTCTCTTCCCAAGCCATCCCTTAACGAGGACTTTTAACGCTTGGAAATACTGCTTGCACAATGAATCCACATTACCAGAGTGAGCGGGAAGGAATTCACTGACATCATCGAAGAGCCAATAGGAAATATAATCCCGATCTTCCGGTTTCGCAGAGATTGGCTCTAGGTTCTTTCCCAATGGAATTCGTACCGTGCCAGTCCATCGAAGGTTCCCGTCTTCGTCCGCTACCTGTTGAAAACTTGCATCGGTGACAGGATGAGCGAACTTCGTGGGGCTAATGACTCCCTTGTGAACTGTGTATACCCGCTGCTGATTAAAAAATTTAAAAAGGGGCGTCGCCCCTAAGACGGCTGTCTGGCACTTGTACCAACTTTTAAGCTCGGGATCGGAACTCTCAGACTCCATTACAAACGTTATGCTGCGAGCAGTCGAGATAAAGCTGTTAAGGCATGAGCGAAAAATGCCTTCGTCATGGCGATTCGCCATAGCGAGTTTAATCTGAGTGCTCGCGTCGATAATTTTCAATTCTGTTTCAGTCTTCAATGGTGTCACTCGCCTACGCATTTACCCCTCGGCACTGTATCCGCCTCCATAAGAGTAGCGCAAAAGGCTGCGCCATGAGTCGCGCACCATTTGCTCTTCAACGAATAAGCTGCGGTGAAATCAAATCTATCGTCATTTATTAAAGTCTTTTCTGTCCAGAGTGCCTTTCGCTGCCCGTCAGGACATCCGCAACTCATAGTAGCACATGGATGAGTGAGCCTTCTGAAATAGCGCTCGGAGGCCAACACCTCGTCGTCAGCCGACAGGGACGCGAGCTTGGCTGACATGTTTATGGGCTTTCCAGCCCAGACCTCGTTTTGGCGATCGGTTCTGCCGCCCACGCTGCGCAGACCAATCTTTCTCACTAGCACGGTCTTCTGATCAATGCCGACATGACATCCCACGTCTACGCCGGTGAGCTTCTTAACCCGTCCCGCAAATTCGAGGCTTGAGAAAGTTTTGAATGAAACAGCAGCAGCGAGCGCCCGATGCGGCTCGTCACGGTTGAACAGTCCGAATACTCCGTCTCCTCTTACATCGATGTAAGAAGCCTCAAACTCATGAAACAACCTCACCGCAGTTCCCGTGAAAAGTTGATAGGCTCCGGCAGTGTCTCGGTCAGCTGTGGTTGCGCTCAATTTGGTGGAGCCTTTCATGTCCACAAACACGCTGATCACATCTGGAATCTTCAGCCAATGTGATTGATTGTCCAGCGGGATCTGCGATGTGTCGGGAATACTATTCCAGTCCGAGATGGATCTTCGCTGCGAGAATGTCGCGAGTTGCTCGTCAATTATCTGCCGATAAATGTCCGGAAGTTGTGTTTCAGTAATCGTCATTGCATTTTTTCCAACATAAAAAGATAAATAAAACTAAGGCTACAGGGATGGTTACGAAGGCCGCGACCGTCAGCCATACCGCCACCTTAAAAACTTCAAATTTTCGTTTAGCTATTCGGGAATTTTGAACAATCTGCTCGGCATAATGGCGCATGAAGGCGGGAGCGTTTTCGGATTCAGCCAGATTGCACGAGAGATATAACGCCTTAAGGTAGGCTTCTGGGTCGTAGTTCGCAGCTTCCCCAAAGAAGACAAGGTTGTCAGCACGGTGATGTTCTTTTCTCCGCTTCAAAAACGCTAAGTCGATGCGAGGTATAAATGAACACAGTGCCGTCACCGCTGAGAGCGCTAAAAGTAAAAGGATGGATCGAACCCACCAGGCACATAACGTATCTGCTGACGCGCACTGCGGAAGGATAGTTACGATCGCTGCCGCGAGGGTACAGTTGAAGACTAGCACTCCTGCGTTCTTCTGTTCCGCATAACGAAGCCACTCGTTCACTTCGCCAAGAATATATTGAAGACGCCCTTCCATTGGCGACGCTTCGTTTTCAATGACTTTATCGTTCATGTCCAGAATCATACGCCTAACTGCATATCTGCTGATACGCAGATTAGCGTATTTTTTGTATCAGCGCAAGTCTTCCGACGTCACCATGCGGGTCAAAACAGTGAAGCCGATCCTGATGTGGTTAAGAGATTGAGCCTGATTAGGCGTACCTTAGCGAAATCGTTCGATATCTCAAACCGCGTTGCAATTGCGCCTGCCAGCTCCTGAGCCTGCGGGGAGGCAGCGACAATGTCAGATGAAACTCCTCGCTCCTGCCGAAAGTTACGAACTTCCGCGATGACTTCGTCCTGGGGCATCAAGATCGCTCCTGAAAAGAACCAAGCCTGCCACTCCATCCAGTCATACTCCTTGGCAGCTGCGATCTGCTCTCGCTTGCAGACTATCACTTTCTCTTCAGCCTTGGCGCTTTCACTAAAAAGCCCTCCTTGCCGATCGTCGGTTGCAAACAGAAACCCGTGAAGATGAACATGGCCTAGTTCATGCGCTAACGTTGCTCTTAGCCGATTCGTGAGACGGCTGTCTTCACCTAACGGACGTGCGATCTTAACGTTTGGCTTTCGACCGACGAAGAATTCTGTTACTCCCTCGACTTCAGGGCCGTAGTGGGAAAGGTCGGCGTAGATATCGAGATGATCGACGAACTGCTCTATTAAAGTAGAAAGGTCATCCGTGCTGATCGGAAAACTTGCGCTTCCGTATTTCCGAGCAAGATATCTTCTGACTAATCCGTCGGCCTCGGCTTCAAGCTCCTCCGGCTTATAATGTGGCCGCTGAGCAAATCTCCCCGACGTATCTCGAACATAGCGCATAGTCATCTCGCGGGAATTTCTCTAGCCGACCTTTTTTCGGAAGGCTGTCATCGCTGCCTTAAAATCATCCTGCGTAACTTTTGCGCGTCTAATATCCTCGGGGAATCTTCCATTGAGGTAGTGAAGGTAGTCCTTATCGAGTTTAAGCACATCCGCAAACTGCTTGATCATGTGATCCGAAGTAGGAGCACGGCGATCTCGCTCGATATCGTTTAGGTACTGCGGGGAAATCGGCTCGCCGTCTTCCCGTAGCACCTTTTCGGCAAGCTCTTTCTGACTCCATTCGAGTTTCTTTCGTGCTGCTGCAACAACCTGTCCAAAGGTAAGCTCGTTTTTCATGTTTTAACCAAAATGCTGAAAAAAATGACAATCTGCTGATCAGCGTATCACAGTATATCACATACCAACACCCAAGTAATCTGAGCAATAATATGCGTTAAACTACTACTAGATCGAGTTATCTCAGAGGGAGACGCTCCCTAACTTATATAGAGAGCACGGCCTCTGAAATTTCGGCCTCATTGAATGAGAGATAGGCGGCTGTACTGGACACGCATTTATGTCCAAGCGCACGTTGCGTTTTCAGAAGGTCTCTCCCGAGCGCCTCATGTACCCGCGCACAAAATGTCTTTCGCATAGAGTGACATCCCAGTTGCCCCTGCAACTCAGCGCGGTTAAACGCACCGTCGAGAATACTCCACGCCTGCTGACGAGTTAGTGGTGAGTTCTCACCCTTACGACTTCTAAAAAGAAACGTTTCCGGAGATGGGAAGCCGCTTTCAGCAATCCAGGCTTCAACCGCTTCTTTGGCCGATGGATGGAGGACGATAGTTCGCCCCTCGATCTTTTTCTTCATGTTGGCGCGTCGCACTGTAACCTGATCGACCATCCGGCCATGCCCGTAAACGTCGCCAATCCTTAGGCTCAGAAGCTCCGAAATACGGAATCCGCTTTTGAGTCCAAGAATGAAGAGGGCAAGGTTACGCTTGCGATACCTGCCCTCAAAAAGCCGACAAACATCGTCAACCTCAGCGGTGCTTAATGGACGAGCGCCTTTCATACTTCCTCCTCACCAACTTTACCTTTTGTGAAAGTGTCGTATTCATCGGCAGAGGTGCCTTCCGTCCTAGAAGCGTTTAGAATGTAGTCAGCAGCCTTCTGTGCCGCGCTCGCTGCTTCGATCAGCATCCTAGGCTTTTCTCTGAAGGCAGAAAGCCATCCTTGGATGTAGGAGACCGAGTTATCAAAGGTGCAATCAATACCAGCAGTGGCGCAGAGAAAACTTGCTGCCATCTCCGCGATTAGCTCCTCTCTGTCGTATGCTTTCGAGAAGAAGGAGGAGTGAAGCGACACCAGTTTTCGATTGAGGCGAGTAGGATGCGCCGTCGAATGGGCAAGCTCGTGCCATAGCGTGTTGTACCATTCCTCAGCCGAGAGGAATTGCTCGCGCCTTGGCATTCTCACTAAGTCTTCATTCAGGGAATACAAAGCTGCGTCGCCGCCCTCGGCGATTCGCGGCGGTGAACGATAACCGGAGAGAATTTTCTCACACTCGTCGATCGGATCGTTTTCGTGGTTCTCGGCTGGAGCTTGGCACTCGATGCCGTCGCATTGTTCCACGTTGAATACCGTGGAGCGTTTCAAGAACGGTCGCTTTTCTGGCTTTGCGTCTGGAGTCGTAGGAGTTTCAAATATCTTCCAAAAGACGATGGCAGTCCCATGTTCACCCTTTCTTACGGTTCCGCCCTTGGCCTTCGCCTGGTTGAACGTAAGCCAATAAGGAGAGCGATACCCTGAAGAGGCTAGAAGGAAGGCGTTAATGCCCCTATAAGGCCGTTTAGTAAGCAGATTAGAGGGAAATCCAAGTCCTCCAGACCGCCACGGCTGCTTCCAAGGAACTACGTTTTTCTCTAGCGCCTCAATGACGCGCTGAGTTACTAGTTCGTAATTTCTAAGGTTCGATGACTTAACTTCCGACATCTTATCCATTGTTATGGAAACATTTATTTCCACTTATATGGAAATATCGGTTGATATCAGCCGGAGCTTAACATTACATGGCTCGGTGTAACCTATGGAATTTGTTGAAACAATAAGGAAGCGGCTCAAAATAAAGAGCCAGGCGCAATTTGCAGTGAAGCTAAGGAAGTACCCCCAAGCGTATCAGAGCCTTGTTAAGGCCACAGACAGGATTACGCTACGCGATTTGATTGCGCTTCGACGAGTAAGCGGACTATCAGACAGGGAGCTACTGGACGTGATTGAGAAAGAGCTGGAGTCGAGTAACCCCGAAGCGTATCGAGAACTTCCTCCAAAGGATCGTGAATAATTGAAAAGACTACGACTCCTCAGAAAAGTAATCCGAGTCGATCTTCTTCATCTCATAGACTTTCTGAGTGGCGACTCCAACTCCGTGATCGATCATCAGCTCTGCGAGCTTCATTCCATCAATAAAGACAATATGGCTTTCGATTGTCGAAGCAAATTCTTTTGCTCCATCGGAAAAAGTTGACGTTGTAATGAAGATACCTTTTCTCGAACGCTTTCCTTGAAGAGCACCAGCAAACTTTTGAATTTCAGGTCGATGAACTGGGTTTTGCCATCGTTTCGCTTGGACGTAGATAGTATCGAGTCCGAGTTTGTCTTCTTTTATTACGCCATCGATGCCCTCGTCGTTTGAAAGCTGAGTAGCACGTGCTGCATCGGCGGCAGTGCCTCCGTATCCCATCGCGACGAGGAGATCGATCACGAGTTTCTCAAAAAAAGCCGGAGAACAACCTTTGATGGTATCCAGTAGCTCATCGGATAGCTGCGAGCGTACGGTTTGATAACTTCTGGCAATCACTTCGTCCGGAGTTTGATCGCTTAACACGGGCGACGGCATTGTTGCTTTGTCGGCCTCTTCGCCAGATGGACTAACGAACTCCATGAATTCGGGAAACTGGCGTAGAAACTTTTGATCAATTTGTTTAGGTCTCTGCCCTAATACTTCACTACCACGGTCAGTTATTTGGACGTAGCCCCGCTTCGGTGATTGCAGAAGTCCGGCTTTCTTCAAATACGTTCTCGCCCATCCCACGCGATTTTTTACGTAAGTTGATTGGCCGCTCGGGATACGCTGCGCCTGCTCGTCACTAGTGAGTTTGAACTGCGCGGCGATGGCGTTAGTTGCCTCATCAAGTGACATCGGTTCACCCGCTGATAATAGATTAAGGAGAGGCAGCATTATGGTTTCATAGTCAGGAATCGCCATTTATTCTCTCCCTTTTTCAGATTGACCTATTTGACCCTCTGGGTAATTCTATAGCCGACTCAATCATGCTCTATTGGACAACATTAGGGCAAGACATTTTAGGTGCGAGCAAATGCTTATGAATACGGCGGTCACGGACGAACGGTGGCGCTCAGTAGATGAAGTGGCCGAGTACCTCGGAGTCAAGCGCGACACGCTCTACAAACTAATTACTCGGAAAAATCTTCCTGCACACAAGCTAGGAAGGCTTTGGCGTTTCAAGTTCTCTGAGGTCGATGAGTGGATGCGGTCGGACAAGTTAAAGAGGAGTCGTAAAGGAAATGAGAAACGATCACCATGAATTTTGGCTGTAAGAAACGATGACACTGGTGAAATCCAAACAACGCATGGCAGACCACGGCGAGGTGTTCACACCTCAGTGGATGGTGGAGGCTATGCTGGATCTCGTTAAAGACGAGACCGAACGGATTGATGCACGTTTCCTGGAGCCAGCGTGTGGCAGTGGTAATTTTCTTGTGCAAGTCCTGCGGCGCAAGCTGGTGGCAGTCGAACTCAAATACGGGAAGTCCGACTTTGAAAAGCGGCACTATACGTTGTTTGCCTTAATGTGCATCTACGGGATTGAGCTTTTGCCCGACAATATTGTGGAGTGTCGCGCAAATCTTCTGGAGCTGCTGAGCGAATACCTTGGCCTCGCCGAATCAGATAATCTTTACCACGCTGCCTCGTATGTACTGTCCCAAAATCTCGTCCACGGTAATGCAATGACGATGCAGACGGATGGAAACAAACCGATAACGTTTCCTGAATGGGGTTATCTAGGAAAGGGTAAGTTTCAGAGGCGTGATTTCCGCTTGGACACACTCACGCAGTCATCGGCCTTCAGCGCTGAGGGTTCGCTTTTCGCACATTTGGGAAAGCACGAAATTTTTAGACCTACAAAGACGTGGCCGCCAATGACGGTGAGCGAACTCGCCTCCGTCCTTCCTTGGAATGGTTGGAAGGAGCCTAAATGAATACCCAGGCAGGATTCGCATTACGCGGTCGTAACCCTGATGTCCTGACGTGCATCGCCAACCTTTCAAATGATGAAGTATTCACGCCGCCTGCATTCGCTAATCAGATGCTCGATACGCTCACAGATGCATGGGCCTTGTCCCACAAGGGCGCAAATCTTTGGGCCAACCCCAAAGTCAAGTTTCTTGATCCGTTTACGAAGAGCGGCGTGTTTCTGCGTGAAATTACCGCACGGCTGACAGACGGCCTGAAAGACACGATTCCCGACCTGCAAGCTAGAGTGGATCACATTCTGACCAAACAAGTTCACGGAATCGCGATCACGCATCTTACCAGCCTCTTAGCGCGACGTAGCGTATACTGCTCGAAGCATGGAACAGGAATTCATTCGATAGCGAAGAGTTTCGAGAGCGATGCAGGAAATATCTGGTTTGAACGCCTCGACCACAAATGGGACGGCGAGAAGTGTCTGCACTGCGGCGCGAGTAAGAAGACATTGGATCGCGAAGAGGGCCTGGAAACCCACGCCTATGCGTTCATTCATACAGATAACATTGAGAAACGAATTAAAGAGATATTTGGAGGCGATATGCAATTTGATGTAATTATTGGGAATCCGCCCTATCAACTTAACGATGGTGCGGGTGGCGGCGGAACGTCGGCGATGCCGATTTACCAGTTGTTCGTTGAGCAGGCAAAGAAGCTTGAGCCTCGCTATCTCTCAATGATCATTCCCTCTCGTTGGTTTGCTGGTGGCAAGGGACTGGATGAGTTCCGCGAATCAATGTTAGGCGATAATCGTCTGCGCTCGATAGTTGACTACCTGACTGCGTCCGATGTTTTTCCCGGTGTCGGTCTGAAGGGTGGCGTTTGTTATTTCCTGTGGGAGCGTGACAATCCCGGCGAGTGTCGAGTCACTACTAATTTCAAGGATTGGCCGGTATCCGTCGCCTCACGTCCACTTCTGGAGCACGGTGCTGATGTATTTATTCGCTTCAATGAGGCTGTACCCATCTTGAAGAAGGTTGCTAATACTGAGCACAGGACGGCAAATTATTTTCTAATACCACCCGAACATAAGCGATTTGAGCGACTTGTTAGTGTTCGTAAACCATTTGGACTAGCGTCCACCTTCAGGGGAAAGGTTTCCAAGGGACGGGGCGATTTGGAAATTTTCCAGAAGGGTGGCAATGCTTACGTCGCCCGAAAAAACGTGCCAAGTGGCGCGGACTTGATTGATAGGTGGAAAGTATTTGTCGGCTTCGCTGCCCCAGGAACCGGCAATAAAGACACATATCCTCACAAGGTCATCAGCACTCCATTCATTGGAAAGCCGGGCAGCGTATGCTCAGAAACCTATCTTTGCATCGGCCCGTTTGACTCCGAAGCTGAAGCGAATAGCGTGCTTTCCTATCTATCCTGTCGGCTTACGCGTTTCCTCATCCAGCTACATAAGGCATCTCAGAACACAACTCGCAAGGTTTACACCTTCGTCCCAATACAAGATTGGACAAGACAGTGGACGGATGCAGACCTCTACGCGAAGTATGGCCTCACCGCCAAGGAGATTGCGTTCATTGAGAAGATTGTCCGCCCAATGGATCTAACCGACTCATCGTCCGATGAGGCGGCTGAGGATGACAGCAACGATGAGTAAGCCGATCGATGAAATCCTTGCACCAAAGCCGGTAGTACAGCCGCAGATCTATGCTTATTCGATAGCCGACGCGGCGCACTCAGGACAACTTAAGGTCGGTCAGACCACGCGAGATGTGAAACTTCGCGTAGCCGAGCAATTAAAAACCGCGAACATCAAGAATTACCGGATCGAACTCATTGAGTCGGCAGCGCGGGATGATGGAAGTTTCATTAGCGACCATGAAGTACGGTCTGCACTGGTAAAAAAGAAATTTGAAAAGGTGGAACTGGAATGGGTGCGCTGCGGTGTGTCCGATGTGCAAACTGTACTGACTGAGCTGCGTACCGGCCAAACTCTAAGCGGTACACATCACGAAACCTTTCCTATGCGGCGTGAGCAAGCCGATGCAGTGGAAAAGACTTTGGCCTATTACCAGTCGATTTGGGCAGAGGACAAGAACGCAGTTCCTCGCTTTCTTTGGAACGCGAAGATGCGATTCGGCAAGACTTTCGCCACTTACCAACTTGCGAAAAAGTTCAACGCTAAGCGCGTGTTGGTTGTCACCTTCAAACCAGCAGTCGAGGATGCTTGGCAAACAGATCTGGAAAGTCACGCCGATTTTGACGGTTGGCAATATCTCTCGCGTAACTCGGGCAATGATCCAACGAAGATCTCATCCAAGAAACCTTTGGTCTATTTCGGTTCCTTTCAGGATTTACTTGGACGTGACCGCGCCGGAAACATCAAGGTTAAGAATGAATGGCTTCACGTTGTGAACTGGGATCTGGTGGTATTCGACGAGTACCATTTTGGTGCGTGGCGCGAGACCGCAAAAGAACTGTTCGAAGGCGAAGAAGAGGCTCTGACGAGAATTGAAGCCCAACTCGATGATGAAAAAAGCCTGAAGGAGAAGATCGCAGACTTACAGCAACCACTGGAAAGTGAATCAGAATTTCTCCCCATCTCTACGCGAGCGTATCTATATCTCTCCGGTACGCCGTTCAAAGCGTTAGCAACTGGCGAATTCATCGAGGAACAGATCTTCAATTGGACTTATACGGACGAACAACGCGCCAAGGAAGAATTTGCGAAGCAGTATCCTAGCAAACGCAACCCTTATGGAGCGCTGCCGCAACTTCGATTACTAACCTATCAGATGCCGGATGAATTACTCGCGATTGCCAGCGGCGGTGAATTCAATGAATTCGATCTGAACGCCTTTTTTGAGGCTACGGGGGAGGGCAAGAAGGCACGTTTCAAACACAAGAGTGATGTGCAGAAGTGGCTCGACATCATTCGCGGCCAGTATGCACCGAGTCATATAGAAAACCTAAAAACTGGGACACGCCCACCTTTCCCTTATTCGGATGCGAGGCTACTGCCGTACTTGCAGCACTCGTTCTGGTTTCTGCCAAACGTCGCGTCCTGTAACGCGATGGCGAATTTACTGGCCGAAAAGCACAATGTCTTCTGGCATGAATACAAAATTATCGTGGCTGCCGGGGCGGATGCAGGCATTGGGCTAGACGCGCTTCCTCCGGTACGTAGAGCAATTGGCAATGGCCTTCAGAGCAAGACGATTACTCTCTCATGCGGCAAATTGACTACAGGCGTAACTGTACCGCAGTGGTCAAGTATTTTGATGCTTCGGAACTTGAAGTCGCCTGAGACATATTTCCAGGCAGCGTTCCGAGTTCAATCACCGTGGTCGATCAAAAATCCGAACGGTGATAACCCGAATGAAGAGGAAATCCTCAAGCCAGTCTGTTTCGTATTCGACTTCGCACCTACCCGCGCTCTTAGACAGCTTTCCGAGTACGGTATCCGCCTGTCGCCGGAGGAATTGAATCCAGAGGTCGCAGTAAAAGATCTCGTATCTTTCCTTCCTGTGCTTGCCTACGATGGCGCGAACATGACGCAGATTGATGCGGGAGGAATCCTTGATATCGCGATGGCTGGCACATCGGCGACTCTATTGGCCCGAAAATGGGAGAGTGCATTACTGGTAAATGTTGATAATGAAACTCTGCGCCGTGTCCTTGATAACCCGGAGGCAATGGCCGCTGTTGAGCGAATCGAGGGTTGGCGAGCGCTTGGCGACAACATTATTGAAACTATTATTAACAAGAGCGAGAAAGTTAAAGAACTTCGTAATAAGGCTAAGGGGAAGGAGCTGACCGACCGGCAGCAGAAGCAGCTCACGGAAGAAGAGAAAGAGTATCGGTCAAAGAGGAAGCTCGTCCAAGAGAAGTTGATTAAGTTCGCAACTCGAATTCCCGCGTTCATGTATCTGACTGACTTTCGGGAGAACACGTTGCGCGATGTAATCACCAAACTGGAACCTGACCTCTTCTTGGCCGTAACGGGCCTTACAGTCAAAGATTTTCATCTCTTGGTTCAATTAAAAGTGTTCAATACCGAGCAGATGAATCAGGCGGTGTTTGCATTCCGGCGATACGAAGATGCCTCTCTCCGTTATACCGGGATCGAGAGTCATCCGGATCTCACTCATTATGGTTTGTACGATACCGTGGTGGCGAGAGAATGAGTTCGGGAAATTTTGGGGGAACGGAAAAATGAAAGTTAATATCTATAAGTCTCTGGTCAATGTGGATCGCTACTTCTTTCTTCCTGAAGACTCGTTCCCATCTTCACTTCCAGAGAAGGTCGAAGACAAGCCGTTTAAGTCTATCGTTCTGAAGGAAGGAGAAAGGCGAATAGCTCTCTCTTCTGATGAAGCTATCAAAGCGATCGAATCGCAGGGTTATTTCCAGTTGGATTCGGACATCCAGATTTTTGAAAGTCAAGAGTTAAGCGATTAACTTCTTCACCGAACAAGACCTGATTTCCGAAGTGAATTGATACAATCCTGAATCTTTCGCGGCTTCTCGATATGGTCATAATGCGCCTGTTCTAATCGCAGGCAGACCTCTCGCTCATCCCCTTCAAACACATAAGCTAATCGCACAGCAAGGTCGTAGAACGCCTTGTGTCGTTGCCCATGGCCCTTCGGCACAGCCTCAAATTTTGCAACAGCCTTTGTTGCGGCTTCTTCACGCCATTGTTCTGGCTCTTTGAATTGAAAGTTCGGCTTCAACGATTTTTCGATCTTTCGTTCGATACACGATTCGATGATCTCAAGATGGATTCCTTTTAATAGCCGAAGGACATCCAGAGCTTCGCCGTATTGTCTCTCAACAGGATAGCTTGTACCCGGCCCACGGGCCGGAAGATGAAAGAGGCTAACCGGGTTCGGACAATTATCTATTCCGTGGTGAGGACATACTTTTGTGATTCTATTGACCACTTGTTTCCAAACCACCTTGTAGATCGATTCGTTAAGAACAAGTGATAGTCGAAGCACCGCACGAAACCGTCCAGGCGTTGTTGTGCCGTAGGTTATGATGTCGGTGCCTGGAAATGCCTCTCTAATAATTTGCGGAGTGAGTTTTCCGTCATCGACATCAATTATTAACAAAGTGGCAAATTTCAAATTTTCCTTGGTGCGGCGGATTCCTTTTTCATCCTTTAGATCGCCGAATACTGCGGGAGATAAGGCTCCAGTTGCCCTCTTAGGCAACCCTTCTCGTTTGTACAGAGCCTTCATTAGGGAATGAAGCTCGTCGAACGAACCGCTAAATGAAAGCTCCGGGATTGGTAGTGATGATAACGACGGGAAGAACTGCGCACTAATGATCTGGCTCTCCGAGTTGTAGGAGTCAAAGAAACATGGCTCTTTGAACTGTTCACATTTGAAGTATTCAGCAATCGAGTGGATCGTTTTGCCAACGAAATATCTACTTACTATTGATCTTTCGTTGGCGATCTTAATGAGTTGATCTACAGCTTCTGGCGTCTCCAAATTGACCAGCCCTTCAACTAGGTCTTTCTGATCAGTAATGCCATTCATATCGAGAACGGTCTTTATGGCAGCCAGGCACTCCTTTTTCCGTGACCTTTCTGTCGAAGTCATCGGTGCTCGCCACTGACCTAGGAACTCAGTGAAATCTCCTGGTAACTTTTCAATAATGAACTGTTCAAAACAGGTGCTCAGCCACATCGCCATCTCATAAGTTGGGACGATGATGACGATGCGACCACTTTCTTTCCCGAGTCGGACGCTGGTTCGGCAAGCTCCCTGGTATATCGCGTGATAAGTGATGCCGATCAGCACCTGTTTTGGACTCACCCCAAAGCACTTCAGAAATGTGTAGCTCTCATTGCGAAGATTTAATGCGGAGAGAAAGACGTAATTGTGAATCTCTTTGAATCGATCAATGCCGTGACTAAGGCTCGAAACGCGCTTTGCGCCGCGTCTCATCAACTCAAGCTCTTTATCCTTGAAGGAGTTATTTGCTGTAACAAGGCATGACTTGCCCTGAAGGTACTCCGATGCAGCAAAATCCAGCATTTCATGCAGGCTACGTCCTACTGAGTCTTTGTTGTTGTAAAGTGTCCTCGAATACCTATCTCCCGGTAGCGCGTGGACAATTGTTACCGGCTCACGTGTTACGTGCTTCCTATCGCCCGAAAGCAACGGCGAGATCTGGCTGTCCCGCTCAAATCTTACCTTGAAATGATCGCCCGACCAGACCTGATAGAGGAGCGTCTCATTGAAGCGAGCACTCATGATAGTGACATCAGAAAATTGTCTTACAATCGTGGGAGTCAGAATCGAGTGAACAATGAGACGACATGTCTTTCCGTTTTGAAGGTTGGCCCAGACATTCCGCTCGATATAACAGCGGAATGATGGAGATATGATTTCTCGAACGAGCTGCTGGAAGACCTTCAGAGCGTCGTCTTCTTCAAATATAGTGGCGAGATTTCTTCGACCCGTAGCTCCGTTTGCTCTTAAACGGAGATACTCCGGCATAGATGGGTCATCCACCACTTCTACGTTTTTAAGGATAAACTGACCGGTCTTTTTTGCTTGGAGGTTGAAATAGTTGAAACATGAGTGTGTTTCATCGATCACAAGCCGCCATGCGGGATGGCCGAAAGGCAATGAGAACAGTGCCGAATGGGTGATGATCAAAAGGCTCCCATGCCCACCGGGGCATCTTTTCAGACGATCCAAAATTGATTTCTGTACCGAGCCTCCTTCCTTTTGATTGGAGTTGATGATCTTGACGAAAGGGAGATCTATGACTCGACAGTTGCCGTATCGTTCTATCAACTTGGTCAGATCTGGCGTCCGATGTTTTGAAGCCAGATCGTTCAGTGTAATATTGCCTGTCTGCTCGATTAAATCGTTGGTCGGCTGCGCCAGTACCACTAGGCCACCGTTGCTTGCCTCTACGACAAGTTGACAGACTGCCATCAACGTTTTCCCCTCGGCACATCTGGCTTCAACAAAGGAAATTTGGCGTCGTATACCAAGGTTCCTTAATGCCTTCTCGATGTGAACCTCAGGTTCGGCAAAATCAGTTTGAAAGTTTTCAAAGACCATTACGGCATCTCGATGATAAATCTCGGGATGCCTCTATGATAACGAGCCGAATCTAGCCTCTCACATTACCTGAAGTGCGCTCAGTTTTTGTTTGGGAGGGTAATGTTCGCCTTGCGGACTAAAAGAGTAAACTCAATGGGAGGGTTGCTTGCCGAGTTCGATATCGATCTTGAACCGGCCAGCCTGAAAGATGCTCTTCCCACAAAATACCTTAGCGACAGATTTTAATACCTAACCCCGATTCCGCGTTGAGGTAACAAAACGCGGCCGTCGTGCTCACGTTCCGGATCGCTTCAGCAGACCCATTAGTGAGAGAAGCGCCGATTTCGAGGGGGTACCCCCGTGCCGAGTCCGTAACTAGTTGCTTTCTCGACACGTGGTTGGACTTCTCGGCAGAAGAACTCGCAGCGCTATCAATTTACCGAATTATTGAAAAACGAACTTCAGGTTTCATATTTCAATTTTCTCGACAGTCCCGAACAAAGATGCACGTCCGCCTGAACTCTCAGGCAATTTCGCGATGGGCGCTCCTTCGTACCTATAAATACCTTCAAGAAAGGAGACGCCTTATGGATGAAAAAGAAAAGAATTGGTGCAGCCTCAGTACAACCGTGACCAAAGAATTCCATGACGAAATTGTTAAGTTCGCAGAGCGGGAGGGCATCAAGGTTGGTGGTCTACTTCGCCGTGCAGTCCGTGCATATTGCAGCTATGAGGTTCAGGGCGTTGCTTCCAGTTTGAATCTCGATATCGAACAGCTAATTCGCAAATCTGTGATGCTGTTCCTTCGTATCAATAGCGCCCATAAAGGAAATGAGCTGAGAGATCGGATTCTGCGGCTGGAGATTTGGATCGAGACCCTGTTCTTTCACCTGTTCAATAGAAATGAGAAATTGCTATCAACCACTAGAGTTGGCGTCGAGCGCCGACTGAAAAATCTTTACAAACAGATCTTTGACGATGACGAAGAACTCCGGCAGGAACTCCTTAGGGCGATAAGCAATGTTCCCCCTTCATCTCAAGTAAGTGGGCCGAACGAGTCTACAGACTCAGCTTCTCAGCCGGAATCATCTGCCGGGACGATCAAGACTCCTTCTCCAGCTTCCGAGCCATCCGCAACGGTGGAGCAGACTCAAATTGGCGATCCTATCAAGTGATATATCGAAGGCTGGCGGGACTTCGCATTCGTCACTCTTCATTGCTTCGGATTGACTGAGAAGTATGCTGACAAGGGTATCTAGTCGATCTGCTGCAAAGTAGCCGATCCCGGTAGCCGAACTGTGTCGAGCGGCAGTGTCGATACTTAAAATCTGCCAAGAGGCTAACGGTTCCGGCTGATAGAGTACGGCTTCTTGTCCAAAAGCCAGCGAAGTTGCTCTTAGGAAGCCAACCAATTGGCCGTTTGGGTCATGGGCAGAGGAACGAGCTAGTACGCCAATCGGGTCACTTTCACTTTCTTCACATCCAGCACCAATAAATTGGAAGCCTATCCCGAAGCGCCGTGCAAAGTCCCTTGCTTGTGACTCAAAGCCGCAAGGAACTCGGTAGAAGAGGCTCACATTGTTTATCTGCCGAGTTTGACCCGCCATCACGAGGCCGAAAGAGACCCGATCACTAGTTTCAGTCATATAAATCCTCAATGCTTCAGAACTACAACCTCTGGGAAAATTTCAAATCGCAAAATCAGTTTACATGGGCTGTCGGAACCAGAAGGCAAACAGTTTGCAAGCTCCATCTCCACTTCTGCGAAAGAGGCGGCTAAGTCGTAATCAGGAAAGCAAAACTCC
The DNA here is from genome assembly GCA_024102635.1 of Deltaproteobacteria bacterium. Lineage (GTDB taxonomy): Bacteria > Bdellovibrionota_C > UBA2361 > UBA2361 > JAGFJO01 > JAGFJO01. The sequence continues at coordinate 3,502 of JAGFJO010000136.1, read as the reverse complement.
TCCCTGTACGATGTGCCGTCGGTGCAGAAAAATCGGACGCCGAACTGCGGAATCTGATCTTCAATATCTGGATAGTTGAATTTACTTTTCATCGAAGTCTCCTCGGTCAATTCTCGCGAGTGTCAGATCATCCAGCGAGATTGTCGGTTCATCGTCCTCCGATTCAGCTGACTCGGTTGGATCTCCGCTCGCACTAAAGTAGTACGCATCCCCGTCATATTCGGAGAAAAGGATGTAACCGGAGAGCCTATGACTATTAAGCGTCGATTCGCCACGCCGGTTATGGTTTTGGATGACGGTTTTTACTAGGGCAAGTCGCCGCTCGTCGGAGGCAGTTAAGAATTCCGGAGGTAGTTCGACAGGCTTCGAGCTGCACTCATTCCACCGCTTTGATGCACTAGAGTGCGAGGAAGCTGAGAAACTATAAAGCGGCAGCAGATACGGCCTGAACGTATTTCGTTCGTGCTTCTCAAGGCGCATTAATTCCTCTTCATCCTCGGCACGTCGAATCTCCGCGGTTCTTTGCCAGGCAAGTTCCAGGCTAATTCTGTCTGAAATAAGTTCCTTTAGCGCCTCACGAAACTTAAGTTCACAAAGCCCATGATTGATGAGGAAACGAAATTCAGCTTTTCCTTTGCTTGCCTTTCTATAGCCGAGTTGCCGAACGAACTCGTCGAGCGATAGGCCCGAGCCATTTAGAAGGTCAATTACTGCTTTGCCTATGGGATATCGAGAATGGCACTTCATGACGTCTCCAAGATTGATTGAGACATCAAGAATTGACCGTGCGGCCCACATCTCCTGAAGCGAATTCCTTCGTTTCAGGACAACCACCTTATCCTTAAGTCGGACAGGTTGGTGACTCCAATTGGAGTTCTCTCGATGACTCCATTACATTATAGCACAAGTAGGCTTAATCAGCACGTGAGGATAATGTGACTAAATTCAATGATGAAATAGAAGAATTAACTGAAGCGTCGCACCAAAATCCGTCCCATCAATTCGACCCAAGATTCGTGGCTCTTCTTGAGCATATAGGAAAGATGATTGCCAAGGAGATGATCGCTGAGGCAAGCAAAAAGGGTCAAAGCGAAAGCGACGAATCAGAATGATGTTGGCAGATCAACGTTAAGTGTGGCTTCGTACCCACTCTATGAATCTTGATTCATCAATCAGCAGCTTTCGCGCTGAGAGCATGATGACGGCTTCGTATTCGGCGAGACCGTTGATATCTCTCTTAGAGAGGTACTTTCTCAGGGTACCAATTTTAAGCCAGGGATTTCTCTCAACCAACTGGGTTGGTGTTACAAGTTGGTTAGTCATAAAACTCACGGAAAATATACTACGACCATATTGTGAGGTTACGACTTTTGAGTAAGAGCTGAGCATTACCTTTTTGAAGTCGTTTTTTCCGTGTCTTTCAGCCAAGTTCTGAACTTTTCTTCGTCGATTAAGAGATCATTGTTTGCCATTTCTACCGGCACGACTGCACCGCATTCGATGAGTCCATTGATATGACGATAGTAGATCATGGCTTTGAATGTTCTTTCAGGAATGTCTAACCGCTTCATGAAAGTTTCAGTCTTGAGTAATCCGTCTTCTCTGAACTGAGCCATCGCTAGTTCTCCTCGTCGAATATCTTGGTAATGTCGAGGTGCGGAGCTTTGTTAATGATACCTGCAAAACCTTTGCACATCTCAGACTGCATGAACTTTTCCGGCATTTTGATATATCGCTGCGTAACCCTTGCGCTGCGGTGACCAAGAAAGCGTTGAATTACGTGAACCGATACATTTGCTCTTGCCAGGTAGGTCGCGGCTGTATGCCGAAGATCGTGGAAGTGAAAATCGACCAAACCAGCTTTCCTGACCGCCGTCTCGAATGGTCTGCTAAAATCCCAGGGCAAGTTTGCATCCGTTGGAGACGGAAAGACGAAGGGGCTTATATGCCGTACGCCAACCTTCTTTAACATTGCTTCATGTCGTAAGAGCACTTCGCGCAGTTCCGGAACTATCGGAAGGGCAAAAGCTCTCGGCTTACCTGGCTTTCCTTTTTGACTGTATTTTTGCGGTACATTGATAACGTTTGCCTCGAAATCAATACTCTTCCAAGTCAGAGTTCTAATGACTTCTTTTCGATAACCGGAATACAGCGCCACTAAGATCACAGTCACAAGAGGGATGGACTTCGATTTATCTGCCGCTTCTAAAAGCAAATTCCGTTCATCGTCGTCCAACCATCGCTCCCGTGCGTACTGGTCTTCGGATAGTCGTTTCCATCGCCCCATTGGTGAGTCGGTAATCCAACGCTTCTCCATTGCATAGTTGACTAGCATCTTGATCGCCGTAGTGAGTTTGTTCCCCGAGGCTGGCTTTAATGTGGGAAGATGCTGCGTCTTTGGGTTTCCTTCGCGATGCCCCATGTACTCATCACGCGCCTCGGTTATGACCTCCAACGTCAAATCTCGCAGGCGGATATCACCCAGATTTTCATTTAACCACTTCAAGTAGGACGCCCAGGATTGGCTTAGCTCAGGCAACTTTTCTGCCCTGAATCCCTCAATAGCCTTGCTGAGGCGGTAGTGGCCGCCGCCGCCAGGAGCAGCGGTCGATAGGAGGGCCTCACGAAGGAGCCGCTTACCTTCAGAGCTGGCCCATTCCTTGGCCTTACTCTCACTTGTGAAAGTTCTAGTTGAGATTCGCCCCTTCTTACGAACGTAGGCGGTATAGGTAGGCTTGCCGGTCTTCTTACTTGTGTACTCACGGATCGTCATATAGCTCCTTAATCGTCATCTATTTAGATTCGATTAACGGAGAAACGACCCGAGTCCGTTGAAAAAGTTGCAACAAACTTGCAACATTCTCAAACAGACTCGTCGGTAGGGTAAAAAATGCTAGGAAAAATGGTCGGGCTGAGAGGATTTGAACCTCCGACCTCTCCCACCCCAAGGGAACGCGCTACCAGTCTGCGCCACAGCCCGACAATTTGTAAGTCTCTGGTATTAGCCCTTGGGGTCTGCTTACGAATCGATGCTTCCTCCTTCGCCAAGGCTACGGAGGACAAGCGCTTGCTCGCTCGCAAATACTTGGACATTCATGCACTCGCTTCGCTCGTGCTAAAATGCCTCCCCTCAGGAACGCGCTACCAGCCTTCGCCCTTCGGGACTACGGCTGGCAAGCCAGTCTGCGATACAGGCAGACTTATACCAGTAAACCCGGGAATTTTATCGTACTATTTCCTTAAAGCCAATCGACCGGCGTGGCCTTTATTTACAAAATAAGACTAACTATCTATCATTAGTTCGTTGTTTGTCACCTAAGGGCCCATAGCTCAGCTGGGAGAGCGCAACACTGGCAGTGTTGAGGTCAGCGGTTCGATCCCGCTTGGGTCCATTCGACTCGCCGCCAAGGCGGCTCGCTCATGGCAGGCCAACTCGCCGGCGAGGCGAATGTCCTGAGCGAAGGAGCGTCAGCGACTGAGTCGAAGGGCTTTTCCCGTTCAC
>JAGFJO010000102.1 GCA_024102635.1 Deltaproteobacteria bacterium | reverse complement strand
ATTTCGATAAACAGCGTCTCCTCGAAGCTCTCCTACTATCATCAGAATGGATTCTTAGAAAAGGGTTGTTGAGACTAGTTTAGACTTATTGCTTAAGAGGAAAGTAACGACCGGGATCGTGTAGCATAACGCTTTTGCCGATCTAGTATGAGAAAAATATAACTTTAGGAGAAAAGGCATGTCCGTCGTGAAAGTGATTGAGCTTATCGGGGAATCGTCAGAGAGCTGGGAAGACGCAGCGAGACTTTGCGTACAGGATGCCAAGAAGACAATCCGAGGAATAAAGTCTATTTGGGTCAAGGATATGCAAGCTAAAGTTGAGAACGATCAGCTTATTTCGTTCCGTGTGAACTGCAAAGTTTCATTTGTCATTGACGAGGAGGCTCGTTGAAGCCCGCTGCGCGATAAGATGGACGCTCAAGCACATGAGCTTAGAGAGATTGTGGGCAGGCATTCGTATGCTACCGAGGATATCTGCCAACGTATTCTCAGAATCGTAGGGGACGCCCCATTGGTGCTGATCGGCGAAGCCACTCATGGCACACGCGAGTTCTACGCCATCCGTGCGGAGATAACCAAAAGGCTAATTTCGGAGAAAGGATTTGCCGCAGTCGCCGTGGAGGCGGATTGGCCCGACGCCTATCGAGTGAACCGTTATGTTCAGCTGCAGGGGAAGGACTCCAGCGCTTATCAGGCGCTAAGGGACTTCATTAGATTCCCGGTATGGATGTGGCGCAATGAGGTGTTGCTGGAGTTCGTCGACTGGCTCCGCTCCTATAATGTGCTAAAGGGTGATCGCGAAAGAGTGGGATTCTACGGAATGGACCTCTACAGTCTATGCGGTTCAGTATACGCCGTGTTGGACTATTTGAGGCACGTGGATCCGAAGGCTGCGAAGCTCGCCAAGGAGCGCTACGAATGCTTCGCCATGTACCTGAGCGACCCTCAAGCATATGGATATGCAGCCTACTTGGGAATTGCAAAAGACTGCGAGCGTGAAGCGATACAGCAGCTTATCGATCTCAGAAATAAAGCGGCACAGTACGTGCAGGATCACGGATTAGTGCAGTATGACGCTCAGTTCGACGCTGAACGTAATGCGGTGGTAATTAAACGCGCTGAGGCATACTACAAGGCCATGTTCGGTGATCCGCATAACACATGGAATCTAAGAGACTCGCACATGTTCGAAACAATCCAGGCAATCATGTCCCACCTGAGTGACCGTCGAAATCGCGGTAAATTGGTGGTTTGGGCACACAACTCTCATATAGGTGATGCGCGAGCAACTGAGGTAGGTAGCCGCGAGCTAAACATCGGACAGCTTGCAAGAGAGCATTATGGAACTCAAGCGCGGCTGATAGGATTTACCACTTACTCCGGCACGGTTACCGCGGCATCGAATTGGGGTGAAAGCTCACGCACAAAAACGGTCAGGCCAGCTCTACCGGGAAGTTGCGAGGAGCTTTTTCATCGAACCAGCAATGAACAATTCGTTATCTCATTCGAATCGGAATCTCTCGCGCGCGAAATCCTATCACGGTCGATGCTGCAGCGCGCCATTGGGGTGATATACCGGCCTGAAACAGAAAAAATTAGCCATTACTTCAGAGCGAAGCTGGCCGAACAGTTCGACGCCGTCATCCACATAGACCACACCACGGCAATCAGGCCTGTGGCGGATGAGCCGTTTGTAACCGACGAAATTCCGGAAACTTATCCCACCGGCCTGTAGATAGAGTGGTACAAGGTAGCAGCAACTTTCCCATGGATTCAGTACTTTACCCCAAGGTCCCGCTCAATTCCTTCCAGTTGAGATAGTACTTTCGCAATCTTACGTCCAAGAGGGGTGAGGCTATACTCCACCCTTGGAGGAAGTTCATTAAAAATTTTACGGCGTATGATGTTGTAACGACCCAATTTCCGAAGGCGTTGGTTTAACACTTTGGCCGATAGTCCGGGAATGCGCCGCGTCAAAGCTCCCGGGCGATTAGTGCCTCCTGCAATATTGCGCAGCACCACCACCGTCCACTTACATCCTAAAATATCCTCGATCACGCGGGAGATACCGTGTGTTGTGGGGCCATTCGCTACTTTTTTCTTTCGTGTTTTCATAAATTTGAACTGGAAAGTTCCTACCTGACCATTTGGTGCAGACTGGTTAATGACTTTCAAATCAATAGAATAATAGCAAAAGCGGCTTGAAAGCCAAATTGTTAGGAGGTCATATGAAGGACAAAGCCATATTTTACCATGCAGGCTGCCCTGTATGTGTTGAGGCTGAACAATCACTTGCGGATGCCCTAGATAAATCACGATACGAGCTGGAAGTCGTGCATCTCGGTAAAGAGAAAAGCCGGGTGGAAGAAGCTATGAAAAAGGGGATTAAGTCCGTTCCTGCCTTACTTATAGGCGGCAAACCTTATCATATTAACTTCGGCGCTAACTTGAATGACTTGAAATAAACAATCTGCTTGCGGACCCAGCAGTGGGTCCGCAATACCGCCCTTCTATCGATTCAAAGCTTCTTCGTACGTGATGTTTTCAAATCCGTCAATTACACTTACGGGACTGCAGTTGAATAGCTTAACATTCTCTTTTGCTGCCTCTTGGGCGCCGCGCTGCAACATCCTTAGCATTCTTGGAAACTCAGTGTCTTCATGGTTACGAGAATGAAAATCCGCTCCGAAGAAATGTGTTCGTCCGGAGTCATGCTTTAGATCTAATCCGAGATAAACTAGCTCCTTGAATCCCATATAAACCGCCACTTGGAGAGCCATATATGAAATTGTGTAACCGGAGTATATCCCGGCGGATAGATCAAAACTAAAGCCCTCGCCCCCCAGTAGGTTAAGTTGTATTCCCCAAGGCCTCCCTCGAAGCGTAAACAAGTAACGGCTCTTCTTCAACATCTCGGGATACAGATCGAAGAGACGTTGATCCATACAGCACTGATAATGTGTATCAGGGAATAATAGAAATGAGCGATTAAGCCCCATCACCAGCCGTCTCTGGAGCGGTTCGAAGTTGAGTCCCGAAATGGAAGGACCCGAGGCAAGCAGGAACAATCGCTTGCCTTGATGCACACCCCTAAAGTTTTCGATTACTTTCAGGTCGCCCATAAGCACTAATTAGAAGCGGCCGCATCATCTGATGATTCAATTGCCCTGCAGCAGCTTAAGGTCCGGGCGCGCCCAATCTACTGGAGTTGTTGATGAGTATGCAATTGAAATTTTAAACCGTTGCACTTCTTGCTACGGCAATCGATATAGCGGGTCTGCAATTATGAGTAGTTTATTCCGGATAGTTCGGCGACTAAAAGAGTGGGTGGTACAAGGTAGCAGCAACTTTGCAGACTTCAAAACGACCTATGGAAACACTAAAATTCTAACAAACAAGGCTCAAAAGCCAAAATACCAAGGAGATAACATGAGAGACAAAGCGATTTTTTAACACGCGGGCTGCCCAGTATGTGTTGAAGCCGAGCAATCATTGGCTGAGGCCCTAGACAAATCAAAGTATGAAGTAGAGATAGTACATTTGGGCAAGGAGAGAACCCGAGTGGAGGAGGCCGAGGAAAAAGGCGTTAAATCAGTTCCGGCACTATTAATAGGGGGCAAGCCGTATCATATCAACTTCGGAGCGAATTTAAGCGACCTGAAAAAATGAGGTGGCAGGACGAGGGCCGCAAAAAGGGAGCGATATTGCATCATCGCCTGTTGTTGGCCCTATTCTTCAAAAATTACTTTTAGTGCTTGTTTCGATCTAAACATCGAATCCTGATCATGCCCAATTCCGGGCACGATTATGAGCTTATGCCTTACTGAAATCGAATTGCCAAAGAGGTTTTTGATGTGATGATAGTAATTCACTCCTCGCTCAAATCTGTTGGACCCTTGAGCCTCTGCCATACAGGTTGTTGATAGGCCTGGCTGCCTGAGAGTGTCCTTATCGCCTAGAAGTATTGTTACTTGCCGGCGTTGGTAATTTGCTTTCATGTTCTCAGGACCCACCTGTCGCATATACTGATTTAGATCTTCAAGCCCGTAATGGTATTCATTGACCTTCGGGCAATCGCGGCGTGAAGGTTTGAAGAAGTTTGTATCAGAGCCCTGATGGGGACGTAAGTCGTTGAAATATAAATAGCTTGACGAGTTCGCAATGACAAAGTGGAAGCTCTTGGAGCGCTGCTCTGCAAGCCGCGTTCCAGCAGCATAACGATTCACAAATTGTCCACCTGCGGAGTGGCCCGCAATCGTAACTTTATTCATGCCCCGGTAATCCGGACGCTCAAGAATATCGGTTATGAGGCTATCAATCACGGTAAATGCGCTAATGCGGGTCTTTCGAAGTAGCTCAGGAGCGGCCAGTGAGTTGTGTCCCGCCTTCCAACCGACATCCGGCTCCCAATACAACAAGGTGCTGCGTCTGCTGTTCGACTTAAGGTCTTCCTGACTAGGAAAACGCGGAGCGATTACGGCAGTGCTTCTCTCCTTCCCAGCCGATCTAGCGGCTTGCTTAATGGATTCAAAATTAACTGTGTGCTGCCTGCCATTTCCGTGAACAACGAGTACCAAGTGCTCAACTTTTTGGGGACGGTACTCACAGTATTCTATTTCTAGTGGTCCGCGTTCATGTTGCACAACGAAAAACTTGCCGCAACCATCCGCCGGGGCAGCGTATAGCGGGCCGGCACACAGAATGAACATCAGCAAAGCGGTAGTGGTACAAGGTAGCAGCAACTTCTCCATTTATTCAGCACGTTAACCCATTCCCACCACCGCTATCAACTCATCTCCTCAATGATGTATGTTGGCCTGCCATTGGTTTCAATCCTGAAGCGACCCACAGCTAAATTGCCATCATCTAGAAATCGATCCAACGCTTGAATCAGTTCAATCTCTACGGTAGGACTGCTTATGGAAATACCTGCATAGGGGTAGAAACTCGGCCCCTCCCAGTTGTATCGCCCCCCAAGCGGAGTATCGCGATGAAAAGCCTCCGGCACGATATAGTTCTCCATTCCCGGAGGAAGAAGATTGTTCGTGTCTGCCGGGTACATCCCTTCGGAAAGCTCGTATGCCTGAAAGGCGATCCCGAAACTGCGAAGCTCTGCGGCTGTGCGGGCAACCTTCGCGCGCATTCTATAGGCTTGGTAATTGACCACTGCAAGTGCCGAAAGAACACCTACAATGCTCACTACCACTAGCAGCTCAATGAGAGTGAATCCCGATGCGCGGGATTTCTTTCTACTGATTGTCCTCACCGTAATCGCCCAACCTCAAGCGATCTACAAATTCTGATTCTGCGAGATGCAAATAGCATGCCCTTGAAGGATCAATAAGTTGGGCCAACCCTAGCTATGAAAAATGTTATATAGTGGGCAGCTGGGGTCAAAATTACCCGAGGTGGCCTCAGCCCAAAGATGTGAAAGATTTAGATCGCACTTATATAGATTTGGGGCTGTGGCTTCATTTAGTAATTGCTGTCCCCGGTCCAGTTGCACCTACCGAGCTTGTACTAACGATTCAAGCGAGTCGATCTGACTTGTTGATAGATAGATTTCATTAGCGCGAAGGTCCTCGGTCATATGAGCCGTATTCCTGGTCCCTGTTAGTGGCAGCATTCCAATCTGCATAGCAAACGCAAATACGAGTTGGGCCGGCGTTGAGTTAGCCTCTTTCCTCACTCGTTGGAATTCCGGATGATCAATAATCCAACCGTTGGCAGTTAGAAGTGAGAAGGCTTGATAGTAAATCCCTTGTGACGCGCAAAAGTCACGCACCTCCTTATCCCATCGCCTGCTGGCGTAGCATCTATTCTGCACAAAAAGCGGCTTAACTTTTGCCTGACTATAAAGCTCCCGCAACTGAGGCAAGGAAACATTGCTTACTCCTAAAATGGCCGCTTTCCCACTCTGGTGCAGCTCTTCCATCGCTCGCCAAACCTGCCAGTCCTCCTCATTTAAGGCATCCCAACTTGACGGACCGTGAAGAATATAAGAATCGACGTAATCGGTTCCGAGATGTGATAAGGAGCTCTCAAACGACTCCATCACTTGAGTGCGAAGAGCCGCATTGGGATCGTATGGCAACCTGGAGTCCTGGCCAGCTTTGAAGGTAAACTTGGTCTGGAGAAAGACGTCTTTTCGCTCAACTATCCCCTTAGCATATGCAGCCATTAGGGCCTCCCCTACCCCGTGCTCGTAGTAGTGCTTTCGTTGATTCGCCGTATCAATAGCCCGAAAACCAGCCTCTAAGGCATTAAGTACACACTCTTGCGTGCGTTCCTCCTTCCAAGCAGTCCCGTATATGATTCGCGGGACCTCCTTGCTATTGATAACGAGATTTGCTTCTTTAGGCATCGAGGGCCATCTTATAATTTGTTTCGTCACTATATGCCAGTAAATAACCGATTCTTGTGCGATGATCGGTCTCATTGAGAACCGAACTCTCGGGTGAACTGACTCTGGTTTATTCCCCCTGACTTATTTCTTAATCTCTGCTCTTCTTTATAATGTAACCTATGTCCCGAAGGAATATGACAAGGCCAACAGCCGTGCCGCCTCATGAAACGGCCGATCGCAATCGTACCGCCGAGTCGGCTCTTTCAGTTATGAAAGATGTTATCCTTAACCAGGAAAAGTGGAGCCGCGGTGCACAAGTAACAGGCATTATACTCGGGGACCGTTTCTGCTTGTCGCGGGAGGAGGGAGTTCGGGGATTGGAGCTTTTGGAACAAGAGAACGTTCTTGAAAAAGTCGGCAATTGCTATTTTGTGCGGTAGCTGTTCGAGAAGATAGTACAAGGTAACAGTAACTTATCTGCATATTCACTACCTTAGGCCCTTCACTAAAGATCCGCTGTCATTTTCAACCCATTTCAGTTGCTATGGAGAGGCGTAGTTGAAAATTTCCTCCGATCGTAACAGGTTGAGTTTGCGACAACTTTAACCCTGATCGGAGGAAATAAAATGAATACAAGGACTATATCGTATGCTGGAAAGAAAG
>JAGFJO010000093.1 GCA_024102635.1 Deltaproteobacteria bacterium | reverse complement strand
CAGGATATCCCTGCGATACCACAGCTTCACGCCGACATACGTGAAAGGATAAATGAAGCCTCTTTCGCCCTTGCCCAGAAGGTAGAGCTTCACAAGCCCAATGACAGCTTCGGCATGCGGGTATTCCACCATATGAATGAGCTTGCCGATCAGGCCCCCGACTTTGCTAAGACTGAAGGTATGACTCCTCATGAAGCCGGGCTTTTGACAATAATACTCCGCGGGCATGACGTTGGAAGGCATATAGCCGCGCTTCCCTTTAATGAGCGCAAGGAGTACCTTCCGGCCGGCGAAAGCCCTGAGAGCTGGAGAGATGACAAAGGTGCGCAGCACTGGCATGGAGAGCTTAGCCTCGCTTTCCTAAAACTACTTTGTGTACTTGACGGGTTGCCTTCGCAAGACCGGACAATTATCGAAGAAGCGGTACTCTATCACGGAGTGCGGACGGTGCCGCTCGAGCGCACTTCCCCCTCCTTTAAGTTTTGTCAGTTAGTGCGGGATATTGACCGCATAGATCTTCTTCAAAGGGGCGACTATACGACAGTTAAGGGTGCCCACGGACAGTTTCTGCTGTGGGGCACCAGCCAGAGCGTGCCTCGTGATCTAGTAGAGCAAGTGTTGAATGATAGTCCGGCCATTGAAGCCGCGTGCACAGATTATCTCGCAGCTCATTTCGGTAGTAATGAGGAGATTCTTTCGGAGCGGCGTGCAGCTTTGCGTGCGGAGTGTTCCGAGAAGCATGAGAAAGCCGTCGCCGATCAGATTATTAATTGGTTCGAAGCTAAGCCGCGGCCGGAGTTTTTAGGCCGCCTTGCGGACTGGACTAAGGGGTCCTTGGCGGAGCCTCCCTCACTTTCAAAGGAGGAGATGATTGAGAACTACTCAAGTTATATGATCGCTCAGGTAGCGATAGCATTCCAGGTAGAGTCACCCAGTGTTATTAAAATTCTGATGGAGAGAGATTTTCTTGCAGAGAGGCTCGCGTTTCTTGAGCGCCGGTTGGAAAGCGGTCATTATTCCAATTATATTATTCCCGCAGTAGATAAATTATACGGACAAATGCGCTCGCGCAGGGCTTAAAGAGCACCGTTCTTTAAAACGGCTTGACGTCGTTTGTTGCGGCATCTCTTATGCCGACTTCGAAGTCGGCGCTCCACTTTCAGAATCTGTCGAGGTTGGACGACGCCCTCTTATACCGCAAAACCTTACCGACTAAACAGAGTGAGGGAAGGTTAGAAAAGTACAAACGAAAAGTAGCGCTAAGTCATCTAGTTTCGTTTCCGATCCAAATATTCAGAGCGCCATTCTTTTTATCAAAGCGGATTCTGCCTTTGTCTCCGATGTTCCACCTTTCCGCCTCTTCAGGCGAGATATAATGACTTACTCCTTGGTGCATCATGCCGCGGTAGTCGGCATAGGTGTATTTAATGACATACTGAGGGACATCGTTAATAGATAGACTACTCTGCTCCACTGAAATGACTTCGGCATCAGCTATAGCACCCTCCCTTAAAAGCCGCCGATGAAGGAATATGCGGCGCAGACTGGAGCGCAAAAACCATAGCGCGGCGATTGAAGTAAGCGCGCCGATACCAAGAAAAAGTCCGCCGGCAAGATAGTCGCCCTCCCTACCGTCAATCACACGGCTCGTTCCCGCAGGATCGTCGGCAAGGTACTGCACCTCTATAGAAGCCCCGTCTTCCGTTGCTGCGTAGAACTCCTCATCGATATAGTCCTCCGCTTCTAAAGCGGCGCCCTCAAGCGGTTTAAAGGAATAACGAAATAGATAGCTTTTAATGAAATTGTTTTTCGAGTCTTTTGATTCTTCAATTCGCTTAGCGATAACCGTAGCGGTCGTTTTGAGCCCTTCATTTGAATAGCGATACTCGCTAGTAAGGGTATTTACACCGATTAGAGTAAACGGCACTCCAAAGAGGAGCAAAATCCCGCCTACCACCAGAAAAATTTTGCTAAGCGGGTCTGATCTTGCGCTCATAGTTCTAACCAATATTTCAGAACGTTCTCTAAAAATGAACAGATGTCATTACTTAGGGAAGGGTATCTCGCTTGGATCGTACTGAAAATGGGTCATTTTCTGGAGGCAGTTCCCGCACATCTTATTCTTCTTCTCTATTGCTTCATAAAAATATTCACAGCTGACCGGGCGAAAGGCTCCTCCGTAATTGGTAGCGAAGAGATCTTTACATGGGGGGCAGGTCTCCGCGATATGCAGCGCGTAGCAGCTTCGCCAGGTGGCTTTAGAGTAATACTTCGGGTCGACGTAACACTCGCGCACAATGCCTTTTGAACCGGGCTCGCAGCTCTCCAAGCAAGCCTCTTTGCGCCACTCATTGCATCGGGCGCTAATCTCCTGGTTTGCCCCTGGAGCAGCTACAGCAACGGTGGAGATAACCAAAAGTAAAAGTGGCAGGAGACAATAAAGTGCTGGGCGCTTCACATAAGGAGTATATCTTTTGCCGGGGATGGCCTGCAATCTTACTTCGTTGGCGCGAACTATCTCTTAGTTTGGCATCCCCCCGACATCTTTAAGTGCCGTGAGGACTCGTCCGTCAACTTTCTTAAGCACGCTAAAGCTGCCGTCGGTTTCAAGGATTACTGCATATATATCTTCAACGTACGCCGAACCGCTCTGCCTTATGGCAGCAAGTACTTCTGCCTCTGAGACTCTTTCCTGGGTCATAGCTTCTTCAATCATACGTCCGCTTACAAGTACGGCTCTGGGGTTGGCTTTTACTAATCGTTCGAGAGGCCTCGATCTAACCGAAAGCCATGTAACGGCGAACTGAAGGAGCGCCAAACTTAAAAAGGCCGTTATTCCCTGTGCCAGTGTCGTTTGAGAGGAGACTATCGTTGTCGCGAACGCCGAACCGATTGCAACGGTGACAATCAAATCAAAGGCATTCCATTTTGAAAGGGTGCGTTTTCCTGTGGCGCGTAGGGCAACAATTAGCGCGAGATATGCCGCAATCGCCACGGTGACGGTACGAAATATTGTGTAGACATCGAACAAAATGAGCGCTCCTATATGTTCTAGAAGGAGCTTATACAACGGCAGGCATGCTCAGCGGCATGATCGAGCTAGGGCGGGACGAAGAGTTGATGCCGCGAGGAATCCGTTCGTGCCAACGTACGCGAAGCCTGATTCAAATTCTGGCTTCAAAGAGATTATCTCCAGACTCTTAAAACGCTCCTCTTTCGGCGTTGCAGCAGGCGCGGTCGGGGTAGGGGCGGCGATGTTTTGAGGCATAGGCTCCTTTGGAGAAGGGCTGGCGGAGGTCCAAAACGCCGACGGCATTGCAATCAGCACCGTTAATAGAAAGGTGGAAAAAGCCGAAATGGCTGTCAGAGCAGCAGCTTGATATCTGTTTTGCGCCATCGAGGTACGGCTATTTAGGTTCCCGCCACCGGGAACTTTGCAACGCTAAGAGAAACGCAGATGAGTGGTGCAATAACTATGCCGGAGTTTCATAGTAGTTTTTACTACCGGGTCCTTGAATGCTAAAGGCCCTCGTATGGGTCGTCTACCCCAAGCAGCTTTTTGAATGCGAGAATCGCCCCCTTAAAGCGGTTGCCTGTTTCTTGCTCATAGGTTCGAAGCTGGCTCGCTGTGTTCTCTTGTAGCTGTGCTTTGGTCTCAGCGAGCTTTCCTTCAACGTAATCGTTAACTGCCTTGGCGCGATCTTGCTCAGTTTTATACTGGCTTCTAAGGGTATTTATCTCCCCCACGTCGAGCCATACTCCGCCGCAGCTCCAGCACTGATCCATCTCTACCTCGTTTTTGATGTCGAGGAACTGCCGTACAAGCGGTTCATTGGAACAGACAGGGCAGTTCTTTATTTTGTTGTGATCTACTTTGATGCCCGCTTTCTCCTGGGCGAGCTTAAGGATTTCGCTTGTAGGGAATTCACGCTGCTCATCGAACTTAAAAAGTTCATCTCTGTCAAACCACACTCCGCCGCAGCCGGTACGGCAGACATCAAGCGCAAAGTCCCCAAGCTTAATCTCTTCCAGTTCTGCGCTGCATGCCGGACATTTCATCATTATGCTCCAAGTATAATCGTTTGCTTAAGGTTACCGCCGATAGAGAATACCATCAATCCCGCCTTTTTCGAATAATATTTTAATCAGGTTAATCATGAGGCAAGTAGCGCTTCTCCTTTCTAACCTTGCCTCAGAGTAAGTTGCGGTGCAGCTGATGCTGCTACCAGTTAAAGCGGGTGATAGCGATGTGCTCCACCTCGTCGTGGAACTGGGTCCACAGCTGCATAGTTTTCGGATCGTCTATCTCGAAGCGCAGACCGGTCATTATTGTCATGCCCGGTCCGTTGCGCTTCTTGCAGATTCCCGCAAGCGCGGCCGACCTTCCAACAATTCTGAGAGCTGCCAGCCACATCAGCTCCGTCATTGCCCGTAAGTCTGCCTGCCGCAGATGCTGTGCCATGAAGAACTGCGGCTTAAGGCGCAGAGTTACGCTGCGGCCGTCGTGCACGAACTTCTGTGTAAGCTCAGGCCCCTCCTCCGCTGTAAGAGCTAGGGATGAGCCGGGTTGAAACTGTTTCCAGAAGTAGCCGGAGACTATTTCTTCCCAGTGCTTTCCCTGATGCAGTCCCATTCCGCAAAGGCCCGAGCATGTCCCGATAAGGTGCTGGGCCACTAACGGCGTCGGGTTCGAGCCTGCGGCTCGTTGTAGCAGGGCCACGAAATGAGCTATTGACTTTCGCCGCATGGCAGCTATCTCGGACTGGTCACAATTCTGCTCGATGGTTCCGTCAAAAAGGAAATCATCCTCGAGCGAAGTAGCGGCGGCGTATAGCGCCCTTTCGAACCCGTCGATACAGTGCTGATTAATCTCACACGGGGCGATAGCTCCGATGAGCTTTCCACTGAGCGATCTACCGCGCGGAAGCTTCCCGTAACCTTCAGGCTCAAGGACACCTTGTCTGCCGACGAACTCGATGATCGATGCCATCTTGCTGCCGGTAGGGCAAGCAGTCGGTAGTTGATGATTCATGGATCGTTCTCCTTAGCCGGTAATTTTTTCGCGGACTCTCACTCTGAGTACCTGCGAAAACCGCTCGCCCAGCTATGCGAAAGCGGTTCTTCAAAGATCGCTCATTGAAGAACCGCTTTCCTTGGGGCAAAACCTAACGAGTATGCGCCACTTGAGCCTCCCTCTTGAAACACGCCGCGTGATTCAATAGCGAGGCTTAAGGGACTATCTACTACCCGCTATACTTTTAAAAGAACGCCGAGAGGTTCAAAATTATCATGAAAAATGGCGGCAGTCACAGCGCACCAAAGGAAAGATTTCGGCCCTATCTATTCAGTCACCCACCTCGTTTAGAGTCTCCCACTTAAATACCTTAAAGAGGTAGGCCAGAGCCGGAAAGATTAGCAGGGAACCTGCCACCAAAGCGGCCAAAAGCGCCCTCATGGTCGCCTCCGGCGCTGCGGCGGTGAAAAATGAAATGCCGTCCGTTCTTGCCGATTCATTGAAGCGAATTGCCAAAGGATACTGCAGTGCATACCAGCCGAAAAGTACAAGCGTCACTATCGAGGCGGCAAGTATGCGGCTGATAAGCGGGCTGCCGCTACGACGCAAAGAGATCCAAAGGGGAACTAAAAGAATGGTGGCAGCCGTAAAGCAGAAGAGGCACCAAGAATTTCCGAAAAATAGTGTGACCAATGGAAGGTTATCAAGCTCAGCAGACATAAAAAGAAGCGGCCCCGTAATAATAAGAGCGATGTTTGCCCTTAGAGCATATAAGCGAAAGACGCTTTTAGTGTCCGGATCTTTAGCTTCGCCTATTAGGTAAACAGCTGCGAGCATAGCGAAAAGAGCACAGCAAAAAAGTCCCATAAAAAAACAGAAAGGATTAGCCCAAGGGACGATATACGCGGCATAAAAAGTTGAGGCATCGTTCTCAATCCGTCCTAAACTGCAAGCTCCTGCGATTATTCCGATGAAAAATGAGCTCCACAGGCTGGATACCATAAAGACTTTTGAATAGACCCGTGAATAGTCGGTAGGCCCTGCATCGTAGTGCCGGAAAGTAAAAGCACAGCCGCGGCCCACAATGCCGATAAGCAGGGCCATGACAGGAATATGGAGAGCCGTTGTGATAGTTGTGTAAACAGTGGGAAAGCCCATGAACACGATCACTACGGCAAGTACTAGCCAGACATGATTTGCTTCCCAAACCGGCGCCATCGCCTTTGAAATTAATCTCTGCTTTTCACGGCGGGTTGATTCATCTAAAAAGAGTTCCAAGATGCCCGCTCCAAAGTCGGCGCCGCCAAAGAGTACATAGAACAAAAGTGATGCAGCAAGAAACGCAATAACTGCTTCAGTCATTTCGGGCGCTCCCTAATATTAAGATCGCTATGCAGAAGATCCACCTGCCGCTTCATAAGGAAGATAACAATTAGCCAAAGGAAAGTGTAAAGCACGGCATAAGTTATCAAGGTGAAGAGAACACCAGGCCGCGGCGTGACCGCCTCACTTGTTTTCAGTAAGCCGTAGATTATCCACGGCTGGCGCCCTACCTCGGTAACGCACCACCCCGCTTCTATGGCGATAAAGCCAAGCGGAGTGCACAAGATCAAGGCGCTTTGAAATGTCTTGGAAAGAAAAGCAGCCGGTGCTCGCCAAAGGAAGAGAAGTCCCAAGGCGCCTAATGCCGCAAGCAACATTCCGATGCCGACCATGATTTGGAAAGCGAGGTGTACAATCAAGACCGGAGGCCACTCATCCTCCGGAAAATCAAGCAGCCCCTTTACTTCGGCGTTGAAATCACCGTAAGCGAGGAAACTAAGAAACTTCGGAATCTCGATAGCATAATCCACCCGCCGCTCGGTCTGGCTAGGAAGTCCGCCAATAACTAGAGGAGCGCCGCGCTGCGTTTCAAAAAGCCCCTCCATCGCCGCAAGTTTAAGCGGCTGCCTTTGGGCGGTCATCTTGGCGGTGAAGTCACCTACAATCGGCTGAGCAATCGCCGCTACGGCGCCAATTACAAATGATATCTTTAATGCCTCCCTGTGAAGATCATGTTTAGTGCGGAGGTAAAGAAGTGCGTGCAGGCCGGCTACTCCGAACCCTACCGCTTCAAAAGCTGCCAGGACCATGTGAAGCCCCTGGAGAAACGCTCCCTCATTGAACATTGCAGCCCAAGGATCGATATTGATCGGGCTTCCCTCGTTCCAATCAAAGCCGCTTGGATTGTTCATCCAAGAGTTGGCGCAAATAACAAAGAAAGCGGAAGCCACACCGGAGAGTCCAACTACGATACCGGTCCACCAGTGAATCTTCGGCGGGACGCGGCCCCATCCATATAGATAGATCCCTAGCGCTATCGCTTCGAGAAAGAATGCTGCTCCTTCCCATGAGAACGGCATGCCGATAATCGGCCCGGCGTATTTCATAAACTCAGGCCACAAAAGACCGAGTTCAAAGGAGAGCGCAGTCCCTGACACCGCTCCAACTGCAAAAAATATCGCAACCCCTTTGGACCAAGCTTTTGTCAGACGCAGGTGAAGGTCACTCCCGCGTTTCAGAAAGATTCTGTGAGATGCCGCCATCAAGAACGGCATAGCGATTCCTATGGACGCAAAAATAATATGAAAGCCTAAAGTAAAGGCCATCTGAAGGCGGGCGGCGAGAAGATCATCCATGGGAGTCGAAGATTGTTTAGCCTCGCTTTCTTTTACCAGAATGCGAGAGCATTTTATAATGGCGGGCTCAAAACGAAGCGCGCTTTTGCTACCCATGAAGGGCAATAAAACCAGATAGTTATCCGAGTTCCATAAAATAAGGTAATAAAAAGTGCTGCGGGAAGAAATCTAAAGGCCCGGCTGCTATAAAGCGCTTCTAAGAATCCATTAGAACCGATCTACCATGCCCCAGTTGAACAACTTGGGCAAAATCTATACACTGCCTAAATGTCTTGCAGCGTCAGCATGCCGCATACTCTCTTTATCGAGGCAGCTCACCTCTCGCTTATTAGCGAAATCGTATTTTTTGTGGGAAGCAATTAAGGCTGCTGGGCCCAGTTTGGAATTTGTAAGGGCTCTGGTATCCAGGGCCTTTTTTTTTAGTATTGAACGACATGGCGAGCCGTAACATTATTGAGAAGATCTGGGAGAGCCACATAGTGCCTCTCCCGATTGCCGCGCAAGGACACCCGCATCTCTTTGCAATCGACTTCATGCTGCTGCATGAGGTCACCTCCGCCCAGGCCTTCGCTATGCTGCGTGAGCGGGGACTTAAGATCTTTGATCGTAGCGCTCTGCTTGCTACCCTCGATCACAGTATTCCCACCCGCAAAAACCGACTTGAAATCTACGATGAAGCCGCCCGCAATCAGGTGGCCACCTTGCGAGAGAATTGCAAGGCGTTTGAGGTGCCGCTTTTCGATTTCGGCAGCGGCAACCAGGGAATAGTGCATGTAATCGGCCCCGAACTTGGCATAACCCAGCCCGGCCTTACAATTGTATGCGGAGACTCCCACACATCCACCCACGGCGCCTTCGGGGCGTTGGCCTTCGGCGTCGGAACATCAGAGGTTGGTCATGTGCTTGCAAGCGGCTGCATTTTGCAGAAAGAGCCAAAGAGTATGCTAGTTAAGTTCGAGGGCCGTCTGCCGAAGGGCGTCTATGCCAAAGACGCTATCATGAAATTAATTGCAACTATCGGCATCGGCGGAGCCACCGGCCACATAATTGAATATGCCGGCGAAGCCGTGAGCGCCATGTCGATGGAAGAGCGCATGACCGTTTGTAACATGAGCATTGAGTGCGGCGCGCGCGCGGGACTTATCGCCCCCGACGAGATTACCTTTGAGTATATTAAGGGGCGGACTTGCGCACCGAGCGGCACGAGGTGGGATAGGGCCGTAGAGCATTGGCGATCTCTCCGCTCGGATGAAGGAGCCACTTATGACGAAATCGTTACTATTAACTTAAGTGCTCTAAGACCGATGGTAACCTGGGGTACTAACCCTGGACAGGCTGTCGAGCTCGGCGAAGCAGTGCCTGGAATTAACGGCGCCGGCCCTGCAGATAGGCAGGGTATTGAAAAGGCGCTTCAGTATGTGGGGCTCGAGGAGGGATCTTTTATTGAAGGCACCCCGGTAGAGTGGGCCTTTATCGGATCCTGCACTAACGGCCGCATAGAGGATCTCCGCATAGCTGCATCCATTCTAAAGAACCGGAAGGTCAGCAGCTCGGTCACGATGTATGTCGTTCCCGGGTCTGAGGCGGTGCGCGAGCAGGCGATTCAAGAGGGGCTCGATAAAGTATTTGAGAGCGCCGGAGCGCAGTTTCGAATGCCTGGGTGCTCGATGTGTTTAGGGATGAACGATGATCTGGTCCCGGAAGGGAAGCGTTGCATCAGCTCGTCAAACCGCAACTTTGTCGGCAGGCAGGGTCCCGGAAGCATAACGCACCTTGCCTCTCCTGCAACTGTGGCTGCAAGTGCTATTGAGGGGCGTATCGCCTCTCCACTCAAATTCATTTAGGAGAAATGATGCAGAAGTTTACTAAGTTAAGGTCTCAGGTAACTCCTATTGCAAGACGCGATGTCGACACCGACATGATAATCCCGGCACAGTATCTAACCAGTATCAGCCGGGAGGGATACGGACAGAACCTTTTTCGCCGCCTTCGCGATCAGGAAAAGGAGTTTCCGCTGAACCTAGAGCGCTATAAGGGGAGCAGCGTACTTGTGTGTGATGCGAATTTCGGTTGCGGCTCCTCCCGCGAACATGCCGTTTGGGCGCTCCTTGGAGCCGGCTTTAGGGCGCTTATAGGGAAATCTTTCGCCGATATCTTCTCTGCCAACAGCGCAAAAAACGGCCTCCTTTTGATTCAGCTCCCCGAGGCCGTAGTCGATAGTTTGCTGCTTCAGGCTGCCAATACGGGAGCAGAGGTTGAAATTGACCTGGAGCGCGAAGAGGTTCTGCTTCCCGGCGGCGAGCATCAGAAATTCAGTTACGATCCGTTTAGAAAACACTGTCTGCTAAATGGCCTCGACGATCTGGATTACATACTTTCGCACAGGGAGGCGGTGGAACGGTTCAAGGCGGAGCGCAGGGAACGTCTATTTTTCACGCCGCCTGCGGCTGTTACCTCCGCTGGAAAGGAGGGAGTATGATCCGCCGAATTGCAGTCCTAGCAGGCGATGGAATTGGTCCGGAGGTAATGGACGCTGCCCTAAAGGTGCTTCGCCGGGTAGATGAGCGTTTTAAGCTCTCTTTTGAGTTCAAAGAGGCATTAATTGGCGGCGCTGCTTTCGAGAAGTACAGCGCTCACTTCCCGGAAGAGACCCGCAAGATTTGCAGCGAGAGCGATGCGATATTATTTGGTTCTGTGGGGGGGCCTATTTCGGAAGCCCATCTTGAGAAGTGGCGCGGCTGCGAGTCCAATTCCATATTGGCGCTAAGAAAAGCGCTCGGGCTTTTTGCAAATTTGAGGCCGATAAAGGTCTACCCGGAGCTTCGTGCTATCTCGCCCATCAAGGGTGAAGTAATAGGCGAGGGGATTGATATTCTTATCGTGCGCGAGCTGGCCGGTGACATCTATTTCGGCGAGCATCGAACTTTTGAGAAAAGCGGCTGTAGGTACGCAACCGATCTTGCCGAGTATGATGAGAACCAGATTGCGGCGATAGGGCGTGTTGCTTTTGAAACCGCAAGGAGCAGAAGAAAAAAGGTCACATCTGTCGATAAGGCCAATGTGCTTGCAACTTCGAAGCTTTGGCGAGGAGTAATTAAAGAGATCTCGCAGGAATTTTCGGAGATCGAATACGAAGATATGCTCGTAGATAACTGCGCTATGCAGATTATAAGAAGGCCATCCGATTTCGACGTGATCGTAACCTCTAACATGTTCGGCGATATCCTCTCGGATGCCGCTGCCGTGCTGCCGGGCTCCCTTGGGTTGACACCCTCTGCAAGCCTTAATGCCGAGCGCTTCGGGCTATATGAACCTTCGGGAGGCTCGGCTCCCGATATCGCCGGGCGCGGCGTCGCCAACCCGATTGCACAGATTCTCTCCGCTGCGTTACTACTCCGTTTCTCGTTCGGTCTCGAAAAGGAAGCTTTGAGCATAGAAGATGCAGTTTATCGCGCCATTGCAGGCTCAGCGAGAACCGTCGATATCGCGGTGGAGGGGGAGAGTGCGCTGAGTACAGCGGAGTTTACTGATAAAGTTCTTTCACACATTTAATAGGGAAAATTGTTATGCAACCTACCAAACTTATATGGATGAACGGAAAGCTAACCGATTGGCAGCAAGCCAACGTTCATGTGCTCACCCATGCGTTGCATTATGGCAGCGGCGCCTTCGAAGGCATTCGCGTATACAAAACTCCTGATGGCCCGGCCGTCTTTAGATTGAAGGAGCATATTGAGCGGCTCTATTACTCAAGCTCGGTACTAAGCCTTAATATTCCTTTCAAAAAAGAGGAGCTCTGCAAAGGGGTTGTGGATCTGCTGCGCGAAAATGGGCTCGAACAGGGATATATTCGGCCGCTTGCGTTCTTCGGTTACGGAGTAATGGGACTAAATCCACGCGGCGGGGAGACCAATGTCATCATCGCGTGCTGGCCTTGGGGCGCTTATCTTCCGCATGACAGCATCAACATCAAGATAAGCAAGTATATAAGGATCCATCCGCAATCCACCGTTGCCGATGCAAAGCTATGCGGCCACTACGTCAACAGCATCATGGCGGCTCTTGAAGTTCGCGGCACCCAGTATCATGAAGCTCTCTTTCTGGATTACAAAGGCGAGGTAGCTGAGGGTCCGGGCGAGAACTTCTTTATGATAAAGGGGAACGAGCTTATCACTCCACCGCTTGGGGCGATCCTTGCCGGCATCACTAGAGATACTGTAATGCAGATAGCACAAGCTTCCGGGTATAAAGTGACCGAACGTCCGATAAAAGCCGAGGAGATCTATACCGCCGATGAGGCCTTCTTCACCGGTACGGCGGCAGAGGTAACTCCTATCGGTTCTATAAATGATAAGCCGCTCGGAGCAGGAGGAGTCGGACCGATATCGGGTAAGATAAAGCAGGCTTACCTAGACGTGGTCTACGGCAAGAACCCTGAGTACAAGCACATGCTTACATACGTTTCGTAAAAGCTAAAAGAGGCAAAGATGGAAACCGATCAGGTAAACGAAACAAATGAGAATGCCGACGAAAAAATCAACCAGCTGCGCTCACAGATAAATTCTGTCGATGAAAAGATTATTGAGTGTCTTGCGAGCCGCCGAAAGCTGGTAAGTGAGATAGCTTCCGGGAAAGCACGGGACGGCAGCCCGCTCCGCGATTCAAAGCGTGAACAGGAGCTGCTGGTGGACCGAATTCGAATAGGCAAGGAGCGGGGATTAGACGCCTACTTTGTAACCAAGGTATTCCACGAGATAATCGACGACTCGGTGCGCCTTCAGCAGGAATACCTGCAAGGACGAGCCAACAGTACAGCTCCGGGACAGGCGGTGGTAAGGATCGCTTTCCACGGCATTGAGGGCTCGTATTCTCACATCGCCGCCCGCAAGCACTTTTCCCGGTACGGAGAACAAGTTGTATTCCTCGGAAAAACCTCATTCGATGAGGTGATAAAGGCGGTGGAGCAGGGGCATGCCGATTACGCCATATTGCCGATTGAGAATACCGCTTCAGGCGGAATAAACGATGTATATGACCTTTTGCTTCACAGCCAGATATCGCTGGTTGGAGAGGAGAAGATCCCTGTTACTCACTGTCTGATTGCATCGAAAAATGTGCCGCTCACTCAGATTAAGCGCGTATTCGGTCGCCCCAACGTCATAAGTGAGTGCGGCAAATTTATAAGCCGATTTCCTGATTGGCAGATAGAGTACCTTAGCGACTCGGCCCTATCGGTAAAACGTATCAAGGACGCAAACGACTCCAGCATGGCGGCGATAGCGAGTGAAGAGGCGGCGCAGCTTTTTGGGCTCACTGTTTTGGAGCGCGATATCTCGAACCATCGAGAGAGCTTTAACCGCTACATAATAGTGGCGCGAAATCCTATCAAAGTAGATGTACGGATCCCGTGCAAGACATCTCTTGTAATGGCTACAGCGCAGCGCGCCGGCTCGCTTGTTGAAGCGCTCACAGTGTTTCGCGATCACGGGATAAATCTTACTAAGCTCGAGTCGCGTCCGATCCCAGGGAATCCTTGGGAAGAGATGTTCTATGTCGATTTTGAGGGCAACTTAGCGGACGAGAGGGTACAGAGTGCATTGAGTGAAGTGACAAAAGGCACGCGCTTCATTAAGGTACTCGGTTCTTACCCCTCCTCCGATCTTGTAAGAACTCCGGTCGCGCCGGAGGTAGCCGCAGCTGCCGCAGCAGCGCCGGCGGCGAAGAAAGCCGCTCCTTCCGAAAGCAAACCGGCCGAACCTGCAAAGCCGAAGACGAAAAAGGCCTATAAGCTTGCAAGCCGTGACAATAAGCCCGAGGATACCTTAATTCATGTAGGCGGCGTTACAATCGGTGGAGATAACTTCTCCGTCATCGCCGGACCGTGTTCGGTTGAATCCTACGACCAGATAATGCTTTGTGCTAAGGAGGCCAAAGCGGCTGGTGCCCATATTTTAAGAGGAGGCTGCTTTAAGCCCCGCACTTCTCCTTACAGCTTCCAGGGCTTGGGGCTTCAGGGGCTTGATTTCTTGGCTGAAGCGGGACGGACCTTCGGCATGCCGATTATTACCGAGGTAATGTCCGAGGAATATATCGAGCCGGTCGCGGCAAAAAGCGATATCATTCAGATCGGTGCTCGCAATATGCAGAACTTCTCGCTCCTCAAAGCGATAGGACGAACTCAGCGTCCGATTATGCTGAAACGCGGCTTGAGTTCCACTATCGAGGATCTTCTGATGGCCGTTGAATACATACTCTCTGAGGGCAATCAGCAGGTTATTTTATGTGAGCGCGGAATCAGAACCTTTGAAACTGCTACCCGTAACACGCTGGACATAAGTGCTGCACCGGTTCTCAGGCGGCTAACCCATCTACCGGTGTTTATCGATCCATCGCACGCAGCAGGGGAGCGAGAGCTGGTTCCGCCGCTTGCTCTCGCCGCCAAGGCTGTAGGCGCGCACGGCATAATGGTTGAGTTTCATCCGGAGCCCGAGAAGGCATTAAGCGATGGGCCCCAGGCACTCAGATTCCCGCAGTTCGAGGAGATGATGCAGGCTCTCGGAAAAATATAGGCGTTACATGCAGACAGTTCGAGTGAACTGCCCATCAGGGCGGCTCCCGGCATACGACATCACAATAGGCGCCGGCGCGCTTGCCAAGCTGCTGAAGCTAAGCCGCGCATCTCAGCACACCAAGTGCGTTGTAGTCCTTGATGGTGGAATAGAAGAACGTTGGCGGGAGCCGATTGATAATGTAATGCGCGAACTTGGAGCGCCCTACGCGGGAGTGATAACCGTCCCCGGTGGCGAAGAGTGCAAGACCATCGAGATCCTAAGCGGGCTCTGGACCAAATTTCATGCATTGATGCTCGACCGTAAGTCGCTTGTAATTAACGTCGGAGGGGGTGCGGTCACCGACCTTGGCGGCCTTGCAGCAAGCACGTTCATGCGAGGCATGAACTTTGTAAATGTGCCTACTACTCTTCTGGCGCAGGTGGATGCGAGCGTTGGAGGCAAGCTTGCGATAAATTTCTGTGAAGTAAAGAATCTTATTGGGGTCTTCGAGCAGCCCAAAGCGGTTATAGCTGACACCGAATTTCTCTCTACTCTGCCTGAGCGCGAGCTAATCGCAGGGTTTGCCGAAGTGATTAAGCACGGCCTGATAAAAGATTCCGCGTATCTCTCCCTCCTAACAAGCCGGCCTGACTCCTTCCTATCGAATGAGTGGCTTGAAAAGATTGTAACCGGTTCTTGCAAGATAAAAGCTGAAGTTGTTGCGGCTGATGAAACCGAGAGCGGGTTAAGGAAGATCCTTAACTTCGGGCATACCATCGGACATGCGGTAGAGCTTTTAAGCCACCACACAGATTCCCCCCTTCTGCACGGTGAGGCTATCAGTATAGGGATGGCAGCCGAAGGGTACCTCTCAGTTGAGGCGGGGCTTCTTCCCAAAAATGAATTTAAAATGCTGGAGGAGCTGCTTAAAGCATACAAGCTTCCCATAAAGCTCGGTGCGCCGCTTGATGAGAGTGCGCTTCTGGAAAAAACCCGCTCTGATAAGAAAAATGTCGGGGGAAAAACAAAGTGGACTCTTTTGAAGGCGATAGGAGAGGCTGTTTATGATATCGAACTCTCAGAGAAGCAGGTTGAAAACTCGATCAGGTATATTTTAGATGCATAGCAGCCATCTCACCATCTCTCCCCCGTCAGCTCCGCTTAGTGGTGAGGTCTTTATACCGGGCTCGAAAAGTTACACCAACCGCGCGCTTATCTTAGCTTCACTTGCAGATGGTAAAAGCTCTCTTCGCTCCTTTTCGGAGAGTGATGATAGCGTGGTTCTATGCGAAGCTCTCAAAAAGCTCGGCATAAGAATTGAAAAGCAGGGAGCCGAGCTTTATGTATGTGGAAGCGGCGGTAACTTTGTCCCCTACAAAGGAGAGATAGATGTAGGGCCTGCAGGCACCAGCATGCGCTTTCTAGCTGCTTTATGTGCGTTCGTTCCAGGGTGTGAGTTGGTGCTTAAGGGGAGCGAGAGGATGCACAAGCGCCCTATCAAAGAGCTTACCGAAGCGCTTAAAACGCTTGGAGCCGATATAGAGTACCTTGGAAGCGAGGGGTGCCCGCCTCTTCTGATACGGGGAGTGAAAGCGCCAAAGAAAGCTCAGGTCAGGATGAATGGTTCTGTCAGCAGCCAGTTTTTCACTGCACTGATGCTCACGGCATCACTTTTTGGTGAGCTTGCCATCGATGTAAAGGGCGAGCAGATCTCTAAGTCCTATATCGATATGACTCTCTCAAGCCTTAAGGCATTCGGCCTAGAGGGGAGAAACGAGTCTTATCGCCGTTACATACTAAGCGGCAGTGGAGCGCTTACGCCTTGTAACTATCAGATAGAAGGTGACGCATCCGGCGCTTCTTATTTTTGGGGCCTCGCGGCGGTTTCGGGCGGAAGCATAAAGGTAAGAAATATCAATCCTAACTCCGCCCAGGGCGATGTGAGATTTCCGCTCTTACTAAAAAAGATGGGGTGCAGCGCAGAGAGCGGCTATGAAGAAGGTGTAGGGTGGATATTGCTGCAAGGCTCAGAGAGGCTTAAAGGAATTACGGCCGACATGTCCCTTATGCCCGATACGGCGCAGACCTTAGCGGTGATAGCAGCATTTGCATCGAGCCCAAGCCGTTTGACAGGGCTTTCAACGCTTAGGATTAAAGAGACAGACCGTCTGAACGCTCTTCAGGTGGAGCTTAAGAAGATGGGAATTACCACTGAGATCGGAGATGACTACATCGTAATTCACCCCGGTCAGCCCGGCGCTGCAAGTATTGCAACCTACGAGGATCATAGAATGGCGATGTCGTTTGCCGTCGCGGCCGCTAAAATTCACGGCATCATTATAGAGGAGCCCAACGTGGTTACAAAGTCTTTCCCTACTTTCTGGAGTAAGATGAAGGCGCTCGGCTTCTCCATAGTTTGAAGCTCGCCTTGATCTAAATTCTCCCTCCACTCTATAAAGCATCATTCCTGAGCGGCGTCATGGCTGTTCTTACAAACATATCTTAAAACTTTTTAGTCACCAATAATCATTAGGGAGAATACCGTGCCATCAACAGCTTACCGAGTTCCTGAAAATACATCCGAACAGTTAAACCTCCAGATCCGCGAGACAATGGTGGAGAATGTTGCGCACTACGGCAGCTTATCTTCGGAGGATATCGAGCAGCGCCTCGCAGAGCTGGATCAAGAGTGGGACATCGAGCGTACTCTAGAGGCCAACGCATCGACGCTAATACTGCTCGGTGTCTCGATGGCGGCGTATAGCAGGAACAAAAACTGGCTCTTTCTTCCCGGAGTTGTAAGCGCTTTTCTTCTGCAGCATGCTCTGCAGGGATGGTGCCCTCCGATGCCGGTATTCCGGCGCATGGGAGTGCGGACACAGCGTGAAATAGACGAAGAGAGATTCGCGCTAAAACTACTTCGCGGAGACTTCGACCAGTTCGTAGCTGAAGAGAGCTACGACCCCAATGAGGTGCTGCAGGCGGTGCAGGTGTAAAGGAAATCAGTGACAGTTACGACTTTCCCATTTTTGTATAACAAACTCGAGAAGTCATAACTGTAACGTTTTTTACCGTTTGCAGGCGGTGCAGGTGTAGAAGCTCTGAAGCGCCTCTCCCCTCCGCGTTAGATTAAATAAAAGCTGGCATGCCGAAGCTATTGCGCGCCAACCGATGGGCTGCAGTCGGGAGCTTTTGGATTGGCGAGGATTAATTTTTTAACGCGGAGGAAACGGCGGACGCGGAGGATCGCGCAACGTAGGCGGCAAATCAACGTTGATTCGCCTTTAAAATAGTCTTTCTTAACCGAATTGAGCTTGGAGTCACCTCGACAAGCTCATCATCGCGGATGAACTCTATCGCCTTCTCAAGCGTCATAGGGGCAACAGGTGTAAGAAGGATATTGTCATCCCGTCCCGCTGCCCGAATATTAGTGAGCTTTTTAGCCTTAGTGATATTTACGTCAAGATCATTATCCCTGTTGTGCTCACCGACAATCATACCTTCATAAACCGGGTCGCCCGGCACTACAAACATCCTCCCGCGCGGCTCGAGGTGGAAGATCGCATATGCTACCGCTTCTCCGTCACGATCAGCTACAAGAGAACCTGTCTTGCGTGAGGTAAAATCCCCGCGATATTCATCGTACTTATCGAAATAGGAATTGAGTATTCCCGTGCCGCGTGTGTCGGTGAGGAACTCATTACGGTAGCCGATAAGACCACGAGAGGGGATAGAGAACTCAACCCGGATTCGCCCGCTTCCGTGATTAATAAGATTTGTCATCCGGCCACGCCGCACGGCAAGCTTCTCTGTAAGAACTCCTAGAAACTGCTCATCACAATCGATGCAGAGGTGTTCAAGCGGCTCCAAGAGCTTACCGTTCTCCTCTTTCATTATGATTTGGGGACGCCCTACGCTAAGCTCGAAACCTTCACGGCGCATAGTTTCTATAAGAATCGCCATCTGGAATTCGCCGCGCCCCTTAACAATAAAGGAATCAGCATCGCTGCCCTCCTCAACCCGCAGCGCAACGTTGTGGCGAACCTCTTTTAATAGCCGGTCGCGAATTCTCTGAGACTGAACATGTTTGCCCTCACGCCCGGAGAGAGGCGAGGTGTTGGTGCTAAAGCGCATTGAGATGGTAGGCTCATCAACTGCTACCCTCCTTAATGCCTTTGGTTTCTCTTTTGTACAAATTGTGTCACCAATCTCGACCTCGTCGGCTCCGGAAAGTACTACTATCTCCCCCGGTCCTGCCTGCTCGATCTCCTCGTATGCTATCCCTTTATAAGCCTGAAGCTTGGTAACTTTAAGTGCGGTCTCCTTCCCGCCGGCCCCGATAACCGATAATTTGTCGTTCTTACTCGCGCTTCCGTTAAATACCCGCCCGATAGCAAGCCGTCCTAAGTAATCGGAGTATCCAAGATTGAGCACCAGCATCTGAAACGGCTCATCAGGGTTGAAAGCGGGGGCGGGGATATGTTCCACAATTGCACTAAAAAGCGGCGCGAGATCTGTGCCCGGAGAGTCGAGTCTTTCCTGCGCCACGCCCTCTCTTCCGACGGCATATAGGACAGGAAACTCTATCTGCTCATCAGTGGCATCGAGATCGATAAATAGATCATAAACTTCATTAAGCACCGCATCCGGACGGGCATCTTTACGGTCTATTTTATTAACGACGACTATTATCTTCTTTTTCGATTGCAAAGCTTTGCTTAGAACAAAGCGTGTCTGTGGGAGCGGACCCTCTGACGCGTCGACCAGCAGTATAGCTCCATCGACCATCATAAGCGCACGTTCTACCTCTCCGCCGAAATCAGCGTGGCCCGGGGTATCAAGGATATTAATCTTCACCCCGTTCCAGTTGATGGAGCAGTTCTTAGCCGCAATAGTGATGCCGCGCTCCCGCTCCAGGTCCATGCTGTCCATCACCCGCTCGGCCACCTCCTGGCGCTCTGAGAACGCGCCGCTCTGTTTGAACATT
>JAGFJO010000085.1 GCA_024102635.1 Deltaproteobacteria bacterium | reverse complement strand
GATGTTCCTTATTAAGCGATTAAATATTTTTAACACGAAGGAAAGAAGGAACGCGGAGGGGGGGCGTACTTTAGAAAAGTTGGAGCGACGTCGAGCGGGTGTAAACTCTATTTAGGGATTGACCGTGCAGGTGCAGGAAGAGGATTAAGATTAGGAAAAGGAGGAGGAAAAGGAACTCATATCCTCCTGCACCGATATATTATCCTAAATCGTAATCCTACCCCCTTCTCCTTAGTAACTTACTCCCTAGAAAGGAATATCATCATCATCAAAGGATACTTCATCCCCGCCCGCGCTGCTGCCGCCGCCGGCTGCAATTGCATCAGCGGATTGCAGACCTTCAAAGGGCGATGAGGACTGGTCGGGAACGGTCTCCACGCTTACTCCGCCCCCGGCACCGGCCCCTTGCCTGTTGCCGATAAATTGAACGGTATTTGCGATAATCTCGGTGGTGTAGCGGTCGCGCCCCTCTTTATCCTGCCACTTGTTGGTCTGAATGCGGCCTTCAACGAAAACCTGGCGTCCTTTTTTGAGGTAATTGGAGCAGTTCTCGGCAGTCTTTCCGAAAGTAACAATATTGTGCCACTCGGTGTGCTCATTCCAGTTCCCGCTTGAATCTTTGCGCCGCTCGGAAGTGGCGATGCTGAATCTGCAGACTGCGGTCTGATTAGCGGTGTATCGAAGCTCTGGATCGCGCCCCAAGTTGCCTAAAAGAATCGCTTTATTTACTGCCATAATTGCTACTCCGGTAAAATTTCTGATGAAAAGATTAAATACTACACTGATAGACTTAAATCGAGAAATCTTCGCAAAAGTTGCTTGGCCTGGGCGAATTATTTCACGCTTCCTTAAAATTAAATGA
Organism: Deltaproteobacteria bacterium; assembly: GCA_024102635.1. Taxonomy (GTDB): domain Bacteria; phylum Bdellovibrionota_C; class UBA2361; order UBA2361; family JAGFJO01; genus JAGFJO01. The sequence goes on along the minus strand of JAGFJO010000085.1, from coordinate 13,812 downwards.
CAATGGCTGTGTGACAAGCGCGCCCTTTCGCTTTATAATGCCGCACATTGGTAAAGATCTCATAGTCTTAGAGGTGTTATCAACGTCTCCATGAGAGAGTGATCTATGAAGATAAGAATAAGCGATCTCGGTCCCGATGGGCTTAAAGCTAGCGGAACGATTCCGGTTGGTAATCTAAATGCCCGCATGTCCGAGGGGCGAGGCACCGACATCACCTTTATCTCCGATCCGCAGATATCGGTCCACGTTCAGCGAACCGTCAGCGGCGCGTATACCAAAGGGACAATTAAGGCGCGGGTAAAACAGCCGTGTGCCCGGTGCATCGAAGAGAAAGAGCACGAAATTGAACTCCCTGCAGATTTTGTATTTCAGCACCGCACGCTAGAAGAAAATACCGAATATGGCGGTGAGACGGATACATATTTCGACGACGTCGGGGTTAACTATTTTAGCGGCGAGCACATCGACCTTGAAGATGTGGTGCAGGAGAGTCTTATTCTTTCGCTCTCACCCTACTGGCGTCCGCCTGAGGATAGAAACCATGCCTGTACTTTGTGCGGCAAGAAGGTAGAGCCGATCCGCTATGAAGAAAAAGCGGCGGCAAACTCCTTCGGGCAGCTTCTAAAGAACGCCGGAGTGCGTTAGATCCGCAAGATCAGGGGATATCCTTTGCAGCTTTTTACTCGAATAGATGCGCTGCGCGAGTTTCGCAATGAATGCCGAATGAAGCAGCGGCGCGTGGCGCTTGTACCTACCATGGGCTACCTGCACGAAGGGCACCTTTCTCTGGCGCGCCTAGCAGCAGCTTCAAGCGATGTAGTGATAGTTTCAATATTTGTAAATCCGACCCAGTTTAATAACCCGGCTGACCTTGCTACTTATCCGCGCGACTTAAAGCGCGACCTGGACCTACTTGAAAAGGAGGACTTTAAGATAGTTTTTGCTCCCCATGAAGATGAGCTCTATGCCGAGGGGTTCCAGAGCTGGGTTAATGTAGCCCGCCTGACAGAAACTCTCGAAGGAGCCCACCGCCCGGGACATTTTCAAGGGGTCGCAACGGTGGTCTCCATGCTCTTTAACGCAGTGGCTCCTGACGCGGCAGTTTTCGGCGAGAAAGATTTTCAGCAGCTGCGGGTAATCGAGCAGCTAGTAAAAGATCTTAAGTTCCCAGTCGAGATTATTCGCGCCCCGATTGTGCGCGAGGATGATGGTCTTGCTCTTAGTTCGCGCAATGTGCGGCTTTCACCTGAAGAGCGCAGCTCCGCGCTGCTTATTAGCAAAGGGCTTTTTGAGGCGCGCGCTCTGTTTCAGAAAGGGGAGAGGAACGGAAGCAAATTGACTGCAGTAGTACATAGCCAGCTATCACAAAGTCCTCTAATCGCCCCCGAATATGTTGAACTAGTCAGAGAAGATGACTTAACGCCCATCGCTCAAGCCGCACCGGGAGCGCGCATCTTGCTAGCGGCAACAGTTGGAAAGGTAAGATTAATAGACAATCTTTCCCTGTAAGTAATGCAACCTTACGGAGATAGTCTGAGACAGATAGACAAGATGTCCTCGGTTAAATGCATCTTCTCGCACACTTCAGGGAAGGCCGATAGCTCGAGGCTTTTTGGTCCGTATGCATCAAAACCCGGATTCTGGAAGGATGGGTTGGAAAACATGGAGTAATTATAGCGCAGCGCCATTTAATTTCTTCATGGTTCTATGCGGAATTTTTGCTAAACTCTAAGAAAAATCATCAAACACAAAGCGGAGGCAGTTATGAGACCGATACAAAATACCATGGTTCCCGATATCACTGGGACTACATTTGGAGCATTGGAGGCTGCAGAACTCAGAAAAACAGCCTTAATAATTAATGATTTACGCGATCGTCTAAAGAGCTTTACCAAGGGGAATATAAGTGGAGAGGTCGAGGAATTAAAGGCGCGCACAGACACGGAGCCCCTAAGCGCAGCGCGCCGCTCTTTCACCCATCGACTAGAGTTCCGGCTGACACCGGAGCGTGACGATCGCTCAACTCCCGCGGCCATGCATTACATAGTCAGGAAAGATACGGTATGGGTGAATGACAATAATGCATCTGAAATGGCGGGTATATATGAACTGGGATTCGATTTTAAAGACTGCAAAGTTAGACTGATTTTTCCAGACGCTACAGAAAAGGCACGAAGACTATCTTTTTATGAGCGGGAGAGTACGCGCACAAAGGAAAAAGAGACTATAAATAATTACATTTCGGCCGATGGGAATAGGGATCACCGGGAAGAGTGCCGGTATCGTGAGATATTCAATTTACCGAATTTTGACGAGATTAAGCGGATTGCGATGCGCGGCGATGTGTCAATTGAATTTGAGCACAAGAGTGAGCGTGCGCTGAACTTCAATACCACTTTAGAGGCAGGAGACAGCAAGCAGCTATTAGACGCTGCCTTCTCCTCGGCACGACACATAACCACTTATCATCAAGCGAAGCAAACCGAGCTAAAGCTTCAGCGGGCTGCTGAGAAGGAACAGGCCGCAGTCGATAATGCGCGGCACAAAGCCGAGAAAATCGAAGCTGCGGTTCAACGAATTTTTGGCTAAATCACCGCACCAATAACTGATGAACTTTATCTCTTCCCGTGGAGGAGACTAGAGGTTTCCGGAAGGCTCAAAGCTGAATTTAAAGCCGAAGGCTGGGGAGACTCGGTGCCCTTTGCAGTTAATAAGATCTCCGGGGTTGGAAATCTTTGTGGTTCCGTGCCATTGGGCTAACTACATCACCAAAAAAATTCGGTCGATTATTTTATAAGGCGCAGCACTTCATCTTCAAGGCGCTTGCGATTCCAATGCACCGTTTTGTCTATCGCGCTGAAGAAAGAAAGCCTGGTGGTGGCCATCGTATCGTACACCTGCGAAAGGGTGCGCACTCCGCGGCGATCTACTATCGCATGAAAGTAGAGCGAGGCGCGGGCGTAATCGTGCCCGGAGCCTGAGAAGGTGAAGGTTGGGCTGGCGGCCACAGCTTGCTTAGCCAGGCCGACATAGCGGCGCCGCATCTCTCCTTTTCTAATTATCGAAGAGTAATCAGAAGAATATTGCTCGAACCAGGAGGCAAATCCCTCTGATCTCATTCTGTCCGGCATAAGCCGTTTGCGCAGAAGCTCAAACTCAATGGCATGCCCTATTTCATGAAGCAGTATGTGAGTTAGAGTGGCGTTTGCTTCCCGCGCTGTTATCTTTTGGCCGCCGCAGCCGGCGGCAACCCTTTGCGCTACGACATAGATGTTTCCTGGAGGGGTCATCCATGCAGGATGGCAATTGCTAATTAAAGAGCGCGGAATTTGAGTCTCCGGAAGCTCTTCGTCCATAAAGACGATGCTCCACTCCTGGTTGAAAGTTTGAAGATGCACCGGAAATGCCGAAGCTTTAAGGGCGCGGCTGGCGGTTGTCGCGGCGTCGGCGACGGCGCGCTTGGGAGTACGGCCAAAAAGGAGCTCTACTTTGCGCGGCCACCTTAGATTAATCCTGCCAAGTGAGGAGACCATCATCTCGCGCCTCACATTCCCGTCGAGCTTTATCTCTTCTGGGGCCGCAAGGTGCGCGCCTTTACTTGTCTCGGCAAAACATTGCGCCTTTGAGCGAAAGTTTACAGGAACGGCGCTTCGCGAATTGACCTGCCTTATCGCCCCTTTTTCATCGGTATAAATGCAGATCTCTTTGGCGGAACCAAAAGCCGGGGAGTGCCATGAAGATGTGAAAAGCAGTGCCGCTGCGCAGGTAAAAAGCGCCCGAATTACGATAATTTTTATCGGGCTCCGAAGCATAATGTAAAAACCTGTTGCCCAAAAGCAAAGCATTAGATACGTACAGAGCTTTTCCTTGATCTGCTGCTCTGCTTTTCACTGCTTTTGGCGGCCTTCTTTTTGCGCCTTCCAAGCAGCGAAAGCTCTAAGACTTCGCTTATATGCCTTACGGGAATAAACTTAATCTTGCTGCGCTGCTCCTTAGGAATCTCATCAAGGTCTTTAATATTATCGTAAGGAATAATTATCTTCTTTATCCCATGCCGCAGCGCCGCAAGAGCTTTCTCCTTAAGCCCCCCAACCGGCAGGATATTTCCTCGCAGCGTTATCTCCCCTGTCATCGCTATCTCGCGCGAGACCTTAAGGTTAAGTAGCGCCGAAACAAGCGCAGTGGCTATGGTAATCCCGGCTGAAGGCCCGTCTTTAGGGGTAGCTCCCGCCGGAACATGGATATGAAAATCCACCGTGTCGCGAAAATCAGGAGTTAGGCCTAGCGCTTTATTGTTTGCGCGCGCGTAAAAAAGCGCTGCCTGTGCCGACTCCTGCATCACGCTTCCGAGCTGCCCGGTAAGGGTAAGCTGCCCGCTGCCTTTTGCTATTGAAGCTTCAACCGGCATCATCTCACCGCCGTAAATAGTCCAGGCGAGGCCACGCACAAGACCGACGGAGTCTTTGGATTCAGTGGGTTCGGGATCAAACTTAGTGGTGCCAAGAAGTTTGGTAATTCTCTCGATGGTAATTTTGGTCTGAACTTTTTTCTTCTCGGCGAATTCCCTTGCCACTTTACGGCAGAGCGCTCCTATTTCGCGCTCCAGATTTCTAACGCCTGCTTCCCTGGTATATCTTTCAATAAGATAAAGCAGCGCTTTATCTTCGAAATTAAGCTTAACCTTGCCAAGCCCGTTCTCCGCTAGCTGCCGCGGGATAAGGAACCGCTTCGCTATCGCTAGCTTCTCCTCTGTTGTGTAGCCGGCGATATAGATAACCTCCAAGCGGTCAAGAAGCGCATCAGGGATCGTATCTACCGTATTGGCGGTAGCTACGAACATCACCTCGGAGAGGTCAAACTCAAGATTAAGGTAGTGATCAACAAAGTTCTTGTTCTGGCTCGGGTCTAAAACTTCAAGAAGCGCCGATGCCGGATCTCCTCTAAAGTCGGCGCCTATTTTGTCCAGCTCATCAAGAACAAAGACTGGGTTCTTGCTGCCGACCTGCTTTAGCCCCTGCACTATCCTTCCCGGAAGCGCTCCCACATAGGTGCGCCTGTGGCCGCGGATCTCCGCCTCATCGCGCACTCCGCCAAGTGAGAGCCTGAAAAACCTTCTATTAAGCGCGCGCGCAATCGACTGCCCGAGCGATGTTTTGCCCACTCCGGGAGGCCCGACAAGGCAAAGAATTGGGCCCTTTGAGTTCTTGTTGAGTTTCCGCACGCTAAGATACTCAAGTATACGGTCTTTTGTTTTCTCAAGGCCGTAGTGATCTTCCTCTAAAATCTTGCGCGCAAGCTCAATTTCAAGCCTATCAATTGTGCGTTTGGCCCAAGGAAGGTCTGCAAGCCACTCAAGGTAGGTGCGAAGAAGCGAGTACTCGCTTGACTCTACCGACATGCGGCTTAAGCGCTTAAGCTGCTTTAGAGCCTCCGCGTGCGCAGGGCGCGACATCTTAGCTCTCTCGAGCGATTTTCTAAGCTCGTTAAGATCCTCAGAAGAACTTTCATCTTCTCCTAGCTCGCGCTGAATCTGTTTTATCTGCTCGCGGAGGTAGAACTCTTTCTGTCCCTTGCTAAGTTCATCGCGCGCTTTGTCCCGTATCTCTTCGGACACGATAAAACGGTTTAGATCGTCGGTTATAAAACTGTCGGTCATCTTAAGGCGGGTTATAGGGTCAAGCTCTTCCAGCGCGCGCTGCGCCTGCTGGATCTCGAGCTTGTAGTGCGCAAGCACCACATCGGCAAACTCACCGGCATCACGCACCTCCTCGGTTACAAGCAGCATCTCCTCGGGAAGATGCTCATACTCTACCAGAACCTGCATGTTCTCACGTATGCGGTTCATGATGCTCTCCTCTTCCCCTCCCGAATCGCGCACCGGCTTAGGGGCGATAGGTTTAACTTTCGCAGAGAAGACGTCGTCTGATTCCGTGTATCGCTGAGCAATTGCGCGCACCAGCCCCTGAAGCAGCACTTTGTAGCGCCCATCGGGAAGCTTAAGGGTGCGCACAACATTGGCGATCACCCCCATTTTGTATAGATCTTTTATCTGCGGCTGCTCGGTATCGGTGCTTTGCGCCACAACAAATATCAGCTTGTCTCCTTGGAAGGCGTCTTCAACGGCCTTGATGCTTCCCGGCCTAGCTACGTAAAGCGACATCATCACTGAAGGGAATGCCACCAGATCTTTTCCCGGCATCACCGGCAAAACTTCGGGCAGTGAGCCGTGGTCGCGGCGCCTTGATTTTTTACCTTTGCTTTCTTTACCGCGGCGGGGTGATCTCTTGTTTTTCTTTGCCATAATTTTTTCTAATAAGAACCAGGGGCGGCCGGTCCGCCTACTCTCACGTTGATATCGCCGCTATTTACCGGCATGTCTCCGCGATAGACATATGAGGGGGTGCCTCCGGGTACTATCTCTCGCACTGCTCCGTTCTTAAACTCTGCCAATGCAAAGCTTCGCTGCATCTCGCCGCTGCTTGAAACGGCGATGCGCCCTGTCAGTCCCTCGTACTGACCAAGCTCGGCAAGCGCCTGCGCGAAAGGCACTCCGGTTAAAGATCTTTTCATAGCAGCAAGCGCCATCGTAGCAGCATCGAACCCTTGCGCTGCAAGGAAATCAGGCTCCTGATTGTAGCGAGATTTGTAAGACTCGATAAACTGCCGGATAGCAGGCCGCTCGCTCTTGGTGAAAAACGGGCTTACAAAGATCGAGTTATCAAGCGATGTCTGAAACCTGGCGAGCTGCACAGGGTCATCCCAGCTTGCGGTGCCGAGAAGGCGCGTCTCCTGCCTAAAGCGGGCGGAGAGACTTGTGGCAAAACGCGAGGCCATAAGCAGGCTATCTGGGAAAAACACCGCCTGCACTTTGTAACGCTCTAACTCTTGAGCTATCAGAAGCATCTGTGACGGATCGTCTTTATTGTACATCCGTTCGAATAATATCTCGCCGCCTGCTTCTGCCGCCTTTAGACGGAACGAGGTGGCGAACTCAAGTCCATTTGGATCACTTGGATATATCAGCCCAAATCGGCTAAGCCCCAACGTTCCACGTGCAGCCGAGAGAAGCGAGTCAACCTGACTGTCGGCAGTTGCGCCGAGCCTAAATACTCCCCCGCCGGTCGGGAATATGTTCTTTTTTGAAAATAGTATCGTTGGCACACCGCTCTCACGGGCTATATCGGTAATAGCACTAGCCGGATCGGAAAGTAGCGGCCCCAGCACCACCGCGGGCCTTACTGTTGTATATAGCTCCCGTCCCTGAGTCACTGTCATAAACGGATCGCCGGTGGTATCGCGCGTCGCAAAATTCACCCCTGCGCTCCTTCCAAGCTCGACGGCGGCGTTAGCGAAAGCCAGCTCAATGCCGTTAGCGGTGCTTTTCCCGAGTGTTCCGAAACGCCCGCTCATGGGAAGTAAAAGTCCGACGCTTACCGGAACATTGTGCGGCATCAATGCTCCCTGCCCTGTAATATCTATCTCGTTAATAGGGGGCGCTGTTGTTCCTGCGTACTGAGTGCCGAGCGTAGAGCGCGTCTGCCGCTCTTCAGCTACTAAGGTGCGAACAAATTGGTCTCGTTCCCAAGCTGAGGCTGTCGTTTCAAACTGATCAATCGGAACTGCCCTCAAAAAACTCTTTGCGCCCGATCTTGCCACCTGCGAATAAGAGCTGTTAGGTGGGCTCATTGAGTTTACTCTTGAGAACCACGCCAAGCTTTGAGGGAGGTTGTTACTGTGCCCGTACGAGAACGCCAGCACTAAGCCGAACTCGGGAGTGACCGCATCAGGTCCCAAGCTTCTTGAGGTGAAATAATTGCTGACAGTATCTAGCGCCTCACGCGGGCGGCGAAGTGAGAGCTGCATGCTCGCAATACGAAGCGCGAGTGCCTCTTTTTCGTAAGCAGAAAGTCTGTTTTTGTCGATCTTTGTGTACTCATCGAGAGCCGCCTGACGGTCGCCGCTTTTGGCCTTCTCGTCCCCTTTCAAAATCGCAAAATCGAGGATCGCCTGCCCCGTGAGATCTTTCCCTGGAGACCAAACCTCCCAGGGCATCGAGCGAAAGCCGCTTTTTCCCTGCCGGGAATCATCAGAGTAATACGGAAAGTCTGTCCTTCTTTCTTCGGGCGTATAAGAGGGGCGCGGCTCCTCGACTCCGCACGCTGTAATAAAGAGGAGAGACGTTACACAGAGATAACGTAAACAACGTTCTATGAAAGTATGGGCCTGGGTTCTTGAGCTGCTAGTCACGCGTTGATCCAACGAATAAAATTTAAAAGCAAAAGATGCAAAAATTTCGAGCGTTTAAAGCCCCGGCCATGAAAAACAATAGCGATGCCGGAACTATCTTTACTTCTAACTGTTAGATGAGTTTTTGCAAGGCCAATTTCGGAAATACGGCCCCCTCTGCGCGTTTACAAACGGCGGTGCAAAGCTACCCATTTAGGCGCCGAATACCGACTTTACCTTATCGAAAAAGTTTTTTAGCGGAGAATCGGAATCGCGCTGCTCTACGTCACGCAGCTTCTCAAGCAGCTCTCGGTGCTCGGTAGAGAGCTTTTTTGGAACCTGGATTACAACGCGCACATGATGATCGCCTCTGCGGTGGCTTCCTAAAACCGGGATCCCTTTTCCTTTGAGGCGAAAGATCTTTCCTGACTCGGTGCCGCCTGGGACTTTAAGCTTTGTTACTCCCTCCAAGGTCGGCACCATAATCTCGCCGCCCAGCGAGGCCGTGCTGTAGGAAATCGGAACCTCCCCTATTACCTCGGCCTCTTCTCTCTGGAAGAACGGATGAGGCTTAATGGCTATCTGCACATACAGGTCGCCGCTTACACCGCCGGCCATCCCGGACTCCCCCTCTCCTCGCAGCTTGAGGCGCTGCCCTTCATCGATTCCGGCCGGGACTTTGACATTAAGTTTGGCATGGGTGGTCGTAAGCCCAGACCCTCCACAGGTGCGGCAAGGATTTGTAATCATCTCGCCGCTGCCGCTGCAACGCCCGCAGGTCCTACTGATAGTGAAAAATCCTTGCTGCATCCGTATCTGTCCGCTGCCCGAACATTCGCGGCACCTTTCGGCGCTTGAGCCTTTTGCGGCCCCGCTTCCGGTACACTCTGCGCAAGTGCGCCGCCGCGGAACGGTTATCTCCTTCTCGGTGCCGAACGCAGCCTCTTCAAATGTAATCTCTAAATCATAGCGCAGGTCGCGCCCGGTTCTGCCCCGCGTTCTGCGGCCGCCGGCTGCTGAGCCGAAAAATGAACCGAAGATATCGCCGAAGATATCCTCGAATCCGGCAAAGTCGAACCCCTGGAAGCCGTGACCGCCTCCATTAGTGAATGCCGCGTGTCCGAACTGATCGTACTTGGCGCGGTTATCCGCGTCGCTCAAGATGGAGTAAGCCTCGGCCGCCTCCTTGAACATCTCTTCGGCTTCTTTATTATCCGGATTTTTATCGGGGTGGTACTTTAGAGCGAGCTTTCTATACGACTTCTTAATCTCCTCGAGCGAAGCCGTACGGGTGACGCCAAGAACCTCGTAACAATCTCTCTTGCTCAAACGAAAACCCCCTTACTGCTTACCATGGGTTGTAATGATTTAACGACGATTTCATTCGAATGTAGCACGAAAGTTCCACAAACGCATGCCGGCCCCGGAGTATTTTTTACTCCTCGGGCCGGCACTCCTGAGCAAAAGATTCAGCGGGCCTAGGGGTTGCGAACCTCCTCGAAGTCCGCGTCCACAACGTCATCCGCCTTTTCTCCGCCCTGTGCGCCATCGGCTTCAGGCTTTGCCTGAGCCTCAGATGATGCAGCGGCCTTCTTATACATCTCCTCAGCTAGCTTGTGGCTGGCCGTTGTGAGCTCTTCGGTCGCTTTCTTAAGCTCATCAAGATCATCGCTCTCGAGCTTCTGCTTGGCCTCTTGCAGCGCCGTATCCAGCCGGCCGCGATCTTCCGCGCTCATCTTATCGCCAATATCCTTCATCGACTTCTCTGTCGAGTAGATTAGCCCGTCCAAAGTGTTGCGGGCTTCGATGAGTCCCTTGCGCTTCTTATCTTCATCGGCGTGAAGCTCAGCCTCTTTGACCATGCGCTTGACTTCATCCTCTGTGAGTCCGGAGCTGGCGGTAATCTTAATCGACTGCTCTTTGCCGGTTCCAAGATCTTTAGCAGACACATGCACGATACCGTTGCTGTCGATATCGAAAGTCACCTCAATTTGCGGCACTCCTCTAGGAGCAGGGGGAATTCCTACCAGCTCGAAGCGGCCTAGCGTCTTATTGTCGCCTGCCATCTCGCGCTCGCCCTGCAGTACATGAATCGACACAGCGGGCTGGCTGTCGGCAGCAGTTGAAAAGACCTGCGACTTCTTGGTCGGGATGGTTGTGTTCTTCTCAATTAACTTGGTGAACACTCCGCCGTAAGTCTCGATGCCGAGACTGAGCGGAGTAACATCAAGAAGTAGAACATCTTTCACATCACCTTGCAAAACGCCTGCCTGCACGGCGGCGCCGATCGCCACAGCCTCATCCGGGTTAACCCCCTTTGAAGGCTCTTTACCGAAGATATCCTTTACCTTCTGCTGAACAGCCGGCATGCGGGTCATTCCGCCTACAAGGATTACATCTTCGACGTCCTTCGCGGCGATTCCGGCATCCTTAAGCGCTGTCTTACAAGGTTCTGTAAGCCTATCCAAAAGCGAACCGCAAAGCTGCTCCAGCTTTGAGCGGGTGATGCGAATATTAAGATGTTTTGGTCCTGATGCATCAGCCGTGATAAACGGCAGATTTACATCGGTCTCCATCGCGGTTGAAAGCTCATGCTTTGCCTTCTCTGCTGCTTCTTTTAGGCGCTGAAGCGCAAGGGTGTCTTTGCGGAGATCAATTCCTTGATCTTTTCTGAACTCGTCAGCCAAGAAATCAACGATTGCAAGGTCGAAGTCCTCACCACCCAGATAGGTGTCGCCGTTTGTCGACTTAACTTCAAATACTCCGTCACCAAGTTCAAGGATCGAAATATCGAACGTACCACCGCCTAGGTCAAAGACTGCGATGGTCTTCTCTTTTTTCTTATCCAAGCCATAAGCCAGCGCTGCCGCTGTCGGCTCATTAATGATTCTTAGAACATTAAGACCCGCAATCTTACCGGCGTCCTTAGTGGCCTGTCGCTGCGCATCATCGAAATATGCGGGGACGGTGATAACGGCGTCGGTGATCTTCTCGCCGAGGTAATCTTCGGCGGTCTGCTTCATCTTGGTAAGAATCATCGCCGAGACCTCTTGCGGACTCTTAGCCTCGCCCTTCATTTTGACCCAAGCGTCGCCGTTTGAAGCTTTTGCTATCTCGTAGGGGAGCACTTTGCGCGCGTTTTCAACCTCGGGCGACTCAAACTTACGTCCGATAAGGCGCTTTACTGCAAAGATTGTGTTCTTAGGATTGGTCACAGCCTGCCGGCGCGCCACCTGGCCTACAAGCCTTTCGCCGGAATCGGTCACGGCTACAACAGAGGGTGTAGTTCTGCTGCCCTCGCTATTTGCGATCACGGTCGGAGTACCACCCTCCATTACCGCTACACAGGAGTTAGTTGTCCCAAGGTCAATTCCGATGATCTTTGCCATGCCTACAATTCCTCTTAAATAAAACTGCTCTACGATTTCGAAATAACGTTATCGAGAGACCTTAAACACATTCCTACTATATCCAAACACGCCCGTCTCTCTTAATAACGCCGTGTAATTCCAGCAGGTTATATTGAGCTGATGTAGAATCTCGCCCGCAATACCTACAAATAAGCACTTAAATTCACTTATTCAAGGCTGTGCCCCCAATGAAATAAGGAGCAATGTCAGGAAGTAAGCGATTTATTTCTCCTCGCTCGGCTGTTCTTCTTTATTCTCATCCTTCCCCTGGTCGCCTGCTGCCTCTGCCGGAGCTGCTTCGGCAACTACTACCTCTCCGGGTCTAAGAAGCTTGTCTTTATAGAAATATGCCTTCTTAAGTTCATTGATTATGGTGCCCGGGGCTGCGTCATGCACTGGAACACGGCTAATGGCGCTGAACTTTGCCGGGTCAAACTCTTTGCCCATTCCGGACTCCGACTTGACGCTCCATTTGCCGAGCATCTCGACAAACTGCTTGTAGATCATCTCAATCCCCTCGCGCAGCTTCTCCGGGTCGGACTTTGTGTGCTGCAAAGCAAGTTCAAAATTATCAACCACCTCGAGAAGATCGTATAAAACCCTCTCTCCCTGATATTTAAGCAGGTCAGAGCGGTCCTTAAGCGCGCGTTTCTTATAGTTCTCAAGCTCCGCCAGCGCTCGCAGGTATTTTTCGCGGTACTCATCAAGCTCGCGCTTTGTGGCTCCAGGTGAAGGGGTGCTCTCCTCACCCGTAAGAGATTCGCCCTCTAGCGCAGAGAAATCAGCGTCTTCCAAACCTTCCTGGTTTTTCTCACCGGCCTCGGCCGGAGTATCGGGGGAACTTTCACTCACTTCTTTATCCTCCGTCATTTCCCTTTTGTACTGTCCTAAGATCAAGAGCAATAGCAGATAAGCTCATTAACGCTCCCGCTACCTAAGGTATATCAGCTGCCCGGCAAGCTCTTTAAAGAGGGCTGTCATGCCCCGGCCCCAATTAACGGGGCCGCCTAGAAGCTACCCTAACTGCCGGAAATCCAGCAAAAATAGCATCAATCTCTGCCTCAATCGAAACAAATTAGCTATAATCATTAATCCCTTGTATTGCAAGTGAGGTAGCTTAACTAGTGGAAACACCGTTACCCCCTGATGGGCGCATAAACGGCATAGTCATCCGTTCGCACGCAAGCCGCGAATCGGATGCCGTTTTGCGGGTCCTGACCGCCGAGGCAGGCAAGATATCGATCTATGCCCGCGGTGCCCGCGCCAGCAAAAGGCGCTTTGGCAGCAGCATTGAACTTTTCGATCGCGGGGAGATGAAGGTGCGAATTGGCCGCGGCTCCATGGCGGAGCTTGAATCGTTCCAACCGCGCGCCGCGCTGCGGTCGTTACGGGAAGACTTTGATAAGTTGGCTGCCGCAAGCCTGCTGTGTGAATGTGTCGATCTAATAGTGAAAGAAGAGCAGGCTCATGCAGGCGAGCAGGAGCAGATCTATACCGACGTCGACCTTGCGCTTCAGGCCATCGAGGAGTCTGCCTCTCTAATCGACACCTGCCGCGCCACCTTTTTTGCACTCTCCTCTGTGCTTTCAAGATCAGGATTTCTCGAGCACGACTCCGCGCGCAAACCGAGCGCTAAAAACCTCCTTCACCTAATCCGCATCACTGAAGAGTGCGCAGAAAAGCAGGTCGCCAGCAAAGAAGCTTTTGTTTCGGTCTTGAAACAACTTGGTAAACCCACCGCCGCGAACGCGTAGAATCATTCTCCAGTTCTCCGGCGAACTTCTCTTCTTCTACACGCACCCCGGAGGATTTCAAATATATCGAATCTGCGCTTCCGCGCGAAAGCGCAGATCGATCCTATTAGATCTCAGGGCGTGGGAAGCTGTGCCGACCAATCCGAAGTCAACACGGATGTCCTATGAGCGGAAATCGGCCTAACTACCTTCGGCGCATAACGGTTCTCTTATGTTGTTATAGTGGCGCAGCAAGTTAAGCCGCGCTCCCAGTAATCACCCGGAGCGCTGGCCCCGCCCGGCTTAGTCGGCGGCCTAACTCTTCTCAACTTCGTTATATCGCCTCTTAAAATTCGATCTTTTTTGTTGGGTAAAAATCGAGCGGGTTTCCTCATGTCTAGATTCCTTCTCCGAAAGTCTCAACTCGCTGCTTCTCTCGTTGA
>JAGFJO010000080.1 GCA_024102635.1 Deltaproteobacteria bacterium | reverse complement strand
CTACCACCCGCATCTTTCAATAGCCGGCAACTGCCGCATGTGCCAGGTTGAGGTGAAAGGCGCGCCCAAGATGGAGATAGCCTGCAACACAGTGGTGAAAGAGGGAATGGAGGTTCTCACTCAGGAGGCGAGCGCAAAGGCTAAGGATGCTCAGGCCGCAACCCTTGAGTTCATACTGATAAATCATCCGCTCGATTGCACCGTTTGCGACCAGGCGGGACATTGTAAGCTGCAAGATTATCACTACGAGTACAACGCCCGGCCCAGCAGATTCCTAGAAGATAAGGTTCATAAAGTAAAAGCGGTGCCGCTCGGGCCGACAGTTATTTTAGACGGCGAGAGATGCATTATGTGCACACGGTGCATCCGCTTCTGTGATGAGGTGACCGGCACGTCAGAGCTAGGAATGTTAAACCGCGGCGACCGTTCGGTGATTGCGATTAATCCAGGGCGCGAACTGAACAATCCATTATCCGGAACCGTGGTGGACCTCTGTCCGGTTGGCGCTCTTACACACCGCGATTGGCGATTTAATACCCGCATCTGGTTCACCAAGCAGGTTGATACTATCTGCCCGGGATGCTCAACAGGGTGCAACGCCAAAGCAGCCGTGCGAGACCAGCAGGTGGTGCAGGTCAAGGCGCGTATGAATGATAAGGTCAATAAGGAGTGGATGTGCGACGAGGGCCGCTACGGCTTCCACCGCTTTTTGCCCGAGAAGCGGATCCTCTCCCCGTTAGTAGAAGGCAAGGCAGTGTCCAGAGAGGAGGCGCTCAAGGCAGTTAAAGGGCTGGCAGGTGATGACTTATTGGTACTCCTCTCGCCTGATCTCATGCTTGAAGACTACGTGAGAATAAAAGGGTTTCTTGATAAATCATTCAAGTCATATACCTCTGCCGTAGCGTATAGGGAGCGAAAGCTTACCCCGGTTGAAGCGATACTTATTAGCCCTGATTATGCTTGTAACTTTAGGGGCGCTGTGTTTGCAGGTTTGGCGGCCGGAAATCTTGAGCAGAGCTACAACGAGGCGCTTCAGGGGCTCGTAAATGGGAAGTTCAGTAGAGTTTTGATGGTCGGAGACCGGTCAATTATCGCTAATGACCAGAAGTCAGAGGTGCTGCACGCAATCTCAAAAGCTCAGTGCAGCGTCGGAATTTTTACGGATGCCGAATCTCCTCTTGCTTCGGCTGCGAAGATTATTCTCCCCGGCAGAAGCATTCTTGAAAAATCAGGTATGCTTATTAATCGCCGCAACCGGCTGCAATACGCGCAGCAGCTTTTGGACTTCCCCGAGAGCAGCGACCCTGAGTGGCGCATTGTGACACGGCTTGCGGAGGCATTCGGCAACAAGCTCGGAGATGCCGTTGCGGATCGCGAGGCGACTTTCGAGACCATTAAGGGCGATACCCGGCTTGCCGGCCTTACCATTAAGCGCATAAAGGACGGGGGAGTTGATTTAGAAGCAATTTCAGCTAAAGCAGCGGAAAGCGAGGCAGCAGCCGAAGCGAGAGTGTAGGCTACAAAGGTGTATGAATGCGGCTTATGGGGCCGCAAAGTGTTTGGTTTAAGGAATGGTAGAGTTACTGATACTGCTTATTAAGCTCTTTGTGGTTTTTAACCTCATTATGGGGCTTGCTTCAATCTGTACCTGGATTGAACGCAAAGGCTCCGCATTGATTCAAGACCGGGTGGGAGCAAACCGCGCCGGCGCATTCGTTGAGACCGACAATATTCTTCTTAAGCCAGTTTTTTATGTGCTGAGAGTTCTCGGGATGCTCGGCATTATTAACACCTTGGTTAATGACGGAGTGAAGGCGCTTACAAAGGAGGACTTCGTTCCGGAAGGTGTATCAAACTTCATGCACAGCCTTGCGCCGTTCTTGGCGGTATTTCCCGTTTTTGTAGCGTTCGCATTACTTCCCTTTGCGCCTGATTTCACTGTGAGCGGATACCATATAAGAGCACAGGTTGCTCCGCTCGACGCCGGGCTTTTGTTTATTTTCGCGATGGGATCGATGGCCGTCTACGGTGTGGCACTGGCCGGCTGGACAGGCAACAACAAATTCTCGCTTCTGGGAGGGCTGCGGGCCGCCGCGCAGATGATCTCCTACGAGCTTGCAATGGGAGTTACCTTCGTTACAGTCATAATTACCTACGGCACGCTGGATCTCTACGAGATAGTTGAGCGTCAGCAGTACGGCCTTGGAATATTAGCCACCATTACGCAGCCTATCTCCTTTATTATCCTATTTGTTGTGGGAATGGCAGAAACGAAGCGCGGCCCTTTTGATCTGCCGGAGAGCGAATCCGAATTGGTAGCCGGGTATTTTACCGAGTATTCCGGAATGAAGTTTCTTCTTTTCTGGCTCGGGGAGTTTGCAGAGATAGCGCTTTTTGCCGCCATTATCGTGCTGCTCTTTTTCGGCGGGTGGAAGATACCATTTGTAGAGCTGCCCGCCGGAAGCTGGCTCTCAGCCCTGATAGGGCATGCGGTGCTGATGGGTAAGATTCTATTTTTCTGCGTTTTACAAATTGTTCTACGATGGACTTTGCCGCGCTTCCGCTACGATCAGCTAATGCATCTGGGATGGAAGATCCTTCTGCCGCTTAGCATGGTAAATCTCGTAGTGGCCGCGGCGCTTAAGGTATTATAGAGAAGCGATAATGACCTACATATTTCTCTTGCTCGCACTGGTTATGGTGGCCTCCGCTCTTGCGGTTGTGACGCTGCATAACCCCTTACATAGCGCTCTCGCACTTATACTTAACCTACTAACGGTGGCGGCGCTATTTGCCGCACTGGACGCGCACTTTTTAGCCGCAGTACAGATCATCGTATACGCCGGCGCAATAATGGTGCTGGTGGTCTTCCTTTTGATGCTGCTTAACATTAAAACCGAAAAGCCTAAGCCTATGGGCAAGTTCCTTTTCGTGCTGTCAGCTGCCGTGGGCGTATCTTTCCTGGCGCTCTGCATCCCGGCATTTAACGAGGCCTTTAGAATTTTCCCGGATCCGGTTCATGAGCTGGAGGGCACCGTAAAGGCGATGGGGCGAATTCTCTACACGGAATACGTTTTCCCGTTCGAAGCCGCCTCCGTTCTGATTTTAGCTGCCATAGTCGGTGCTGTGATGCTAGCAAAACGCTCCTATTCCAAAGGGTCAGGCCATGGTTCCAACTAGTTTCTACCTAACGCTTTCAGCAGTGGTTTTTACCATCGGCGCAATCGGAGTGATGGTTCGCCGCAACGCAATCGTAGTTTTTATGTGCATTGAGCTAATGCTTAACGCCGTGAATCTGAGCTTTGTGGCGCTCTCGCGCTCAACCGGTAATCTGCACGGACAGGTGGCAGTATTTTTCGTGATGGTAGTAGCCGCTGCCGAGGCGGCAGTAGGGCTTGCGATAATAATCGCGTTTTTCCGTTCTAAGCACTCAGTTGAAACAACCGATGCCTCGGAGCTTAATTTGTAGAGTTTTATGAAAGAGCTTGCCTTTATAATTCTATTTCCTCTTATAGGCTCTGCCGCCTCTTACCTTATCGGCAAGAAAGTGCGCCCGCTGGCAGGGTGGGTGGCTACAGCCGCTTGCGCAGCTTCGTTCTTCATGGTTTACAAGGCGTTCACGGCGCTTCCCCATGACGGAGCATTAAGTTACCCGCTTCTTAATTGGATAGACGTAGCGGGTCTCAAGCTCCCTTTTCTCCTGCACTTTGATGCTTTGACGGCAGTGATGTGCCTGGTGGTAACCGGAGTTGGAAGCCTTATTCACCTCTACTCGATTGCTTATATGGCCGAGGACGAGCACAGCCCGCGGTTTTTTGCATATCTTAATCTCTTCATGTTCTCCATGTTAATTCTCGTTCTTGGAGGAAACCTTCCCGTCATGTTCGTCGGGTGGGAAGGAGTAGGACTCTGTTCTTATCTCCTTATCGGATTTTGGTTCAAGAACTCCTCTTACGCCGCTGCCGGGAGGAAGGCATTTGTCGTAAACCGGATTGGAGATGCCGGGTTTCTTTTGGGCATGTTCTTCTTATTCTTTCAGTTCGGCACCCTTGATTTTACAGCTCTTAAGTCCGGAATCGCGGGAGCTGAGCTTCCGGCCTCCTTTTACGACATAGTGGGTATTTGCCTCTTTATCGGTGCAGCAGGAAAGTCTGCGCAGATCCCGCTGTTTGTTTGGCTTCCGGACGCTATGGCCGGGCCGACGCCGGTTTCCGCGCTTATCCATGCTGCTACGATGGTAACGGCTGGTGTTTACATGATGGCGCGGCTTAACTTTCTTTTTGATCTGGCGCCGTATGCTTTAGCGATTGTGTGCGTCATTGCGCTGCTTACGGCATTTGTCGCAGCCACCACTGCGCTTACCCAGTTCGATATCAAAAAGGTGCTGGCATATTCCACTGTAAGTCAGCTCGGTTTTATGTTCATGGCGGCTGCGGCAGGTGCTTACTGGGTTTCGATATTCCACGTAGTCACGCACGCCTTTTTTAAGGCATGCCTCTTCTTGGGAGCTGGCTCTGTTATCCACGGATGTCACCACGAGCAGGATATGCGCCATATGGGTGGGCTGCTCTCGAAGATGCCGATAACAGCCATTACATATTTGATTTCTGTTCTGGCGATCGCCGGCATTGCGCCGCTATCCGGGTACTATTCGAAACACGCGATTTTGGCCGCTCTTGAACACAGCCATAATCACTATCTCACCCCTTACATAGGTATTGTAGGCGCAGCGGCTTCACTTACGGCATTTCTCACCGCCTTTTACATGATGCGGTCATTTGTGATGACATTTTTGGGCAAGTACCGCGGGCATGCGCACCCTCATGAGTCACCGTGGCAGATGGTGGTGCCGCTCATAGTGCTGGCCGGTCTTGCCGCCATCGGCGGTTTTTGGCCGGGGCATAGCCTTTCGCACTTCCTCTCTTCAGTGCTTCCTGTAGGAGAGCATCACGCCGAGACCTTGGTCGAGGCGATTATGCATTCATGGGTGGGCATCCTAGGAGTTGTGGCGGCGCTGGTTCTATATACCCGGCTTTCGGAGATTCCCGGGAAAATTTACGCGGCGTAAGCTTTCATCGGAAAGACGCTGTCGGCTAAATACTACTTCGATGAGATCTATCAGTTCATTATCGTGCGGCCGCTTGAAGGGCTGGCGAGATTTTTATGGAAGGGAGTGGACCAAGGGGTAATTGATGGCACAGTAAACGGGACGGCATCGTTTGTCGATGTAAACGGCGAAATAGCCCGTGTTACTCAGACGGGGCAGATTCGTCACTACGCCTTTTTCATGTTCCTTGCCACAGTGTTTATTATTGCTTTTTACATGGTGATCTAGGGTGAGCGAGCATCTTTTATCGGTACTAATCTTCCTTCCGCTTTTGGGAGCGGTGCTCCTTTATATCCTTCCGTTTTTTAGCGCAAAAAGCGACGGACATGGCGATATCGCCCGCTGGTTTGCTTTCGGAATCACTACGCTGACATTTGTTATCTCGCTTCTTAAGCTGCTCTTTGAGTTCGATGGAACGAATGTAAATCCGCAGTTTATCGAGGACATTCCCTGGATAGCGCAGTACGGGATCTCCTATAACCTAGGAGTTGACGGCATTAGCATCTATCTGGTGCTTCTCACCACATTTTTGATGCCGATTATCGTGCTCGCTTCGCACTCGGTACACTCCCGGGTGCGCGCCTATCTTGCGAATATGTTGGTGCTGGAGACAGCGATGCTCGGGACCTTGCTGGCTCTCGATGTTTTCCTATTTTATGTGTTCTGGGAGCTGATGCTGGCTCCGATGTACTTTATCATCGGCATCTGGGGCGGGCGGCGCAAAATATACGCTACGCTTAAGTTTGTGCTCTACACCGTAGTAGGCAGTCTCTTAATGTTGGTGGCGATAATTTATGTTGTTTGGCAGCATCAGCAGCAGACCGGCGAGCTAACCTTCCTATTAAGCTCCCTCGTTTCAAATACTACTTTTACAATGACCGAGGAGCTTTGGCTCTTTGCCGCTTTCGCCCTGGCATTCGGCATTAAGGTGCCTATTTTCCCTTTTCACACCTGGCTTCCCGACGCGCACGTCGAGGCCCCGACCGGAGGCTCCGTGGTGCTGGCGGGCGTTTTGCTCAAGATGGGGCTTTACGGATTTATCCGATTTGCATATCCGCTCTTTCCTCGCGGCGCAGAGGAGTTCGCTCCTTATCTTGCTGCGTTGGCGGTTATCGGGATCATATACGGCGCGCTTGTGGCATGGGCTCAGGAAGATATCAAAAAACTCGTGGCTTATTCTTCAGTTTCGCATCTCGGTTACTGCGTACTTGGGTTTGTCGCCTTCAATACGATCTCAGCTACCGGTTCTATCGTGCAGATGATTAACCACGGAATATCGACCGGAGCGCTCTTCCTTCTAGTCGGGGTGCTTTATGACCGCAGGCATACCAGGGCCATATCGGAGTACGGCGGGCTCGCCTCGCAGGTGCCGGTTTTTGCCTTCCTCTTTCTTGTCTTTACGCTTAGCTCTATAGCGCTCCCGCTCACTAACGGCTTTGTAGGCGAGTTTCTGATTCTTCTGGGCAGCTTTGAAAGATTCCCACTTCTTACATTGGCAGCTTTAAGCGGCGTTATTTTAGGTGCTGTGTATATGTTGACCCTCTATATGCGCACCATGTTCGGTGAGATCGATGTTGAGAAGAACGGAAAACTCAAAGATGTAAATGCGATTGAGCTGGCAGCCTTTGCTCCGCTCTTTGTGGTCGTATTCTGGATCGGAATTTATCCCAAGCCGCTTATCGATGCGATAGAGCCTACAGTGGCCTCTTACATCGAGCAGGTAGATCAGCGCTCCCAGCGGCTTCTTGCATTGGAAGAGCAGGCTTTAAGTAGCCGCATCGCCTTAAGTTATCTCCCAAGTTCCGCCGCCGGAGGGCAATAAGATGTCGCAGCTAGGTATGATAAATGAGATTTGGCTTGTTAGCCCGCTTTTAATTTTAACAGCGGGAGCCGTGGCGGTGCTGCTAATAGATGTGTTCCTCCAACGTGCATGGCCGGGAGGCCTATTTACCGGCTTTGTGCTGGTTGCGGCCATGTACACTAGTAATTATCTATTCCTTGGGGAAAAATTTCTTCCCGGGCAGCGAATCTTTCACAATCTCTTATACGCGGACCGGCTCTCGGCCTTTGCATTAGGACT
Organism: Deltaproteobacteria bacterium; assembly: GCA_024102635.1. Lineage (GTDB taxonomy): Bacteria > Bdellovibrionota_C > UBA2361 > UBA2361 > JAGFJO01 > JAGFJO01. Next base: position 74,337 of record JAGFJO010000080.1, on the reverse strand, counting down.
GTTTCTTTGCGCATCGATATTTGTAGTGCTGCTTGCCCACGAGAAGCTAAAACAGGAGAAAGTAGAGGCGGCAGGGGAGTACTATTCCCTGCTTTTAATGACAACAATTGGCGCGATAATTTTCGCTTCGGCTGGCGAGCTTATAACTATGTTCCTTGGGCTCGAGACTATGTCAATGGCCCTTTACTGCCTCTGCGGCTCGGCACTTACGGTAAGAGCATCCAGCGAATCAGCACTGAAGTATTTTCTGCTTGGATCTTTTAGCTCTGCCTTTATGCTATACGGCATTGCGCTTCTTTACGGGCTGACCGGCACCACTTTGATTCCAGAGCTGGCCGCGAAGCTCGCCGGAATGGATTCGACGGTTCTATATATCGCTATCGGATTGGTCCTGATCGGGTTTTTGTTCAAGATCTCCGCCGTCCCTTTTCATTTTTGGGCGCCGGACGTATACCAGGGCGCTCCAACAACGATCACAGCCTATATGGCTACGGTCATCAAGGCTTCGGCTGTTATAGCGCTGCTTAGATTTATCTGGGGCGCCGTGCCGGGGCAGGCGGCATCGTGGACTGGGGCTATGTGGACACTCGCGGTGATTACAATGACCGTGGGAAATCTGATCGCACTGCGGCAGCGCAGCGTAAAACGGATGCTGGCGTACTCGAGCATTGCTCATGCCGGCTATATGATGGTTGCGATGCAGGTAGACCCAGTCCTACAGGGCGGGGGAGCAGCGATCTTGTACTACCTGGTCGCCTACACGGCGATGAGCCTGGGCGCATTTGCAGTAGTGCTGGTGGTAGCTTCGGCTAATCCGGGGGAGCCTGATGCGGATGAGATTACCCGTTTTAATGCTTTGGCCCAGAGCCGACCTTTTTTAGCGGCCACTATGGCGCTTTTTATGCTCGGCCTAGCGGGGATTCCGCCGGGAATGGCCGGGCTTTTAGGCAAGTTTTATATCTTCAGTTCAGCCGTACAGGCAGGGTTCGTGGGGCTTGCAATCATAGGTGTACTCAACTCGGCTATCTCTGCTTACTACTACCTGCGGGTCATTGTGGCGATGTATTTTATTGAGCCGCAAGGGGACGAGGTAGTTGAAAAGCCTGAGCTGGGAGTAGGTATCGCCGGGATTCTCGCTCTCTGCTCCATCGGAGTAGTGGCTCTGGGAGTATTCCCCTCCGCCTTGCATGATAGCGCAAGGGTTACTGTGCAATCTTTTGTTAACCCCACTTCGCTTGAGATAACCGTAGAGCAGATGAAGGCGCAGCCGCGCCCTGAGTTCAACTTGTCCCTGCCATGAGCGGCCTCGAAGGCCGGCCTAGAGCGTTTAGAATGCTTGGTAGATCGTTGAGGAATTTTTCCGGCATCGGCGCTCCGACCTGGCACCTGGAGCGCCACTCTCTAGAGTGGCTTGTTACGCCTTTCTAAAAGAAAATTTCTTTATGCTAACGGAAGCGAGCTAGCTGCCTTTCCGAGCCTGTCATGCAGTTCAATCAGTGGGGCTATAGCTGGATCGGTACGAGAGCCGATCTCTTCGATAAATCTGCATGCGGCATAGTCTCTTCTGCATTTTCCTTAATCCAGTAGCGAGGAACCACCATATTTGGTTGGTAGCACAAAACGCTGCACTTGAGTATGGCAAATTATTGCCGGCTGCGGCTGGGGAAGAACTTGAAACTCCTCGAGCGCTCCATATCTCCACGCTGGTCCACTAGCAAGTATTCAAAGTCAATTGAACTTCGCAGCCGGGCAATCTCTTCTTCATTTAATATAAGAAGAGCTTTACTGAGCGCCTCTGCTGCTGCTGCGCTGGTGGTTGTTACGACTGAGCGCTTTGGCGTATTCAGCTCATTGCCGGTTCTAGGATCTACGATATTGCCGGTTATAACACCTCCTGCCTTCACCGGCCGCCCGAAGGTATCAGATGCCGATAGTGCTGCATTCTTTAGCTCTAAAACACCATAGGACGGAGTGTTCGGAAAATCTATGGAGAGCCGCCAAGCATCGGACTCCTTCGGCGATCCGAAGGCGTAGCTGCTGCTGTGCCCGAAGTTTACAAGAGCGCACTCTACCTTGCTTTCACGAAGCATCTTAACTATGCGGTCGACCGCAAAGCCTTTGCCGATGCCTCCTGTGTCGATAGCCATACCGGGTTTAAGGAATGCAGCCGTCCGGGCATTCTTATCTACCGAAAGCCACTTGCTGCCTATGCTGCTTTTCGCGGCGCTAATCGCGCTGCTCTCAGGCGCCATCCCGGAAACTTCAGCTTCACGCCATAGTTGGGTAAGGGACCCGACAGTTATATCAAACGCCCCGAAAGTTAGTTTGTTTAGCTCCAGCGATAGTTCTAAAAGCTCCAAGAGGTCGAGGGAGAGTGGAACCGCCTCAGTCATATCAGCATTATTGAGCTTGCTCACTTCGCTGCTGCTCTTGTAGTTGCTCAGCATGTCATCGAGCTCCTGAGCTATTTCAAAGGCGCGGTTCATTACCCGCCTTTCGCTCCCGGGACAGAGAGTAATCTCTAACGTGGTGCCCATAACCAGCCGCGCTTCGCGAAGATAGCGCGCGCTTTCGGCCAGGGCAGGGGCGGCGCTTATAATTAAGCATGCCGCCAGCAGCTTTGCGGCTCTCATGAACTCCTAGAGTTGGTATAAGCGCTTGGCTGCTTTGTAATGAGAGCGTGCAGTACGATAATCATTACCAGCAGAAGCGAGAGTTGCAGGCCGATGAATGCCGCTATCTTAAGATAAGCGAAAGAGGGGTGTGCGAATCTAACAAGCCAGCTTGCGGCTTCATCAAGGAAGGCGCTTGAGAAGGTAGCTATGATAAGCCAGGCTTTAAGAGAGACAGAGATTGGGGCAAATAGCAATAGGTGTGTGAGAGTAAGGATTAGTATCCCCATTGCAAAAAGGTGAAAATGGCTTATTTCAAGCAGGCCCTGGTAACTCCGGGGCTGGGTGTAGTGCTGCTCGGAACCGCGATAGTAGTCAATAATAGAGTCAGCGGAGAGGCTCATCTTATTAAGAAAAAGAAGCAGGTTGGTGAGCCAGAAGAAGGCGATATAAAAAAGGAAAAAGAACATTATAAGCCGCAACAGCGAGTTTTTTGTCCATTCCCCTGAAATAACGAATCGCATCTATTAGCCCTTGGATATGAGTACTTTGTGGAGCGCCAAAATCTTACGCACGCCCGCCGTCATTGCATTCGCGGTCAGGGTAGATCCAACAATTCCATGAATCTCTTGACCCGGCCAGAGCCTATTATCTAAATTCTTGCCGTTAAACTGATCTAACCAGCGCTGCGACGCAATATACTCGGGGGGTTCATTAAAGGCCAGAATCACAGTTTTAAGACTCGCACCTTCGGGAGTAAGCACGACCATAAAGGTCTCGGTCATGCTGCGAACCATGTGAGTATCTATTGCGGCGTATCCTAAAAGTTGATCTTCTTTGTAGCCTTTGTAGAAGGTGAATAAATTGCTTTCAATCCTGACTTTTGCTGCTTTCTCGACCTCTTCTTTCTGTGCGCCTGTCATTACAAAGGTCTGTTTCTCGATGCGATTGTGCTCGGGGAATGCAAGTTCCAGTGCCTCGTCTTGCGCATAGAAGACCTCTGCCATGCATCTATCAGCCATCAAGTAATGCGGGGCAAATATAACAAGCAGTGCGGCAGCAAGTTTTAACTTATTCGTCATAACAACAGAATTTCTTATTTTTAACTCATACAATAAACCGGAACTTAGTAAGGGTCAAAAGCCCGCCCGCTTCGCCCCCTTGCAACATCCCACTTCGCCTCCACGCTGCACGCAGAGTGCTTCGGGGGACTTGTCCCTGCCGGACAAGGAAAAAGCCCACCCGTCTGACGGCTCAGACGGATGGGCGAGTAGTGTGTTGTGTGCTTCAGAGATAAGAAATTTAGAACGCGAAACCGAATCCTAACGCAACCTCATCCGCTGTCTTGCGGTTCCCTTCGGTCTGGAAGTTACGGTAGTCAAGTTTTAGCGCTACATCGGGGTGCGGTTTATAAGTTAAACCGACCGTGTAAACGTCCTTATCTTGCGACTCGTCTTTTGCGAATCCACTTGGAACGCCCGACTGCGTGTCGAGCTGCTCGAAGCGAACGAACGGCGCAAGGTAGTGGGTTGATTCCGGCATGAAGTGCGGGAGCACGTTGTAAGCAGCCTCCGCATACCAGCCGTAGAAGTCCTCGCCGATCGTCTCTCCCGCTGCGGCGCTTAACAAATCAGCATCATCGATATGACCCCATGAGCCTAGCACTCTAAGCTCAAGGAGGTCGCGGCGGTACTGAGCATGTGCCTCGCCGAGAATTGTGAATACGCTGGGCTCCTCGCCGGCGAAAGTTTCATCCTGTCCGGAGTTTCCAAGCCACCAAGAACCGCCTGCTAAGAAGCCGGGGATGGCCTCAGGCAGGTAGTCGATGCGAGTTGTCCAAGCAACATCTTCAAACAGGGCGCGGTTGCCGTTCTGCCGGCCGCTTCGAATGCCGCTAGCCTTAAAGCGCGACGCTCTAAGACCATTAACAAGATAGGTACGGTATTCAACCTTTCCTGCAGCATCGAATGCGCCGAAAAGACCGAAACCGTTCTCTCTCCAAGTTGACGGGATAATTACCTGCTCCACTTCGGGGCGTCTTACGCCGTGGAAGTATGGCGGTTCATGAATCTCGTTGATGAAGCCCATCGGAACGAGCACCAAACCAACTCTTGCATTGGCCGCTTCGTTCATTAGGAAGTCAAGATAAGCAAACTCAACTGAGACCTCGCCCTCTTCCTCTCCGCTGTCGCCTCCGATACCGCCCGTAGTGGCATGCTCGAATTCGATCTCCGAATTAAAGATGATATTTTCGTCGAATTTGTAGCCGAGGTAGGTAATGACACGCAGAAGGTCGGCATTATCTTTTTTCCCGTTAGCGTCGTCCACAAATGCTCGGTACTGGCCTTCACCGTATCCGCCGATGGATAGCCCTTGCTTTACTCCATAAACACTGGAGGCTGCAGGTCCCAAGCCCCACTCGCTCTTCAGCTCCGCCTTTTCAGGCAGGATCTGCCCCAGCTTTGTGCGATCAATCTCTTTGGCTAGAGTGTCGGTTTTCGCCTCTATCTGGGCGCTCTCCGCGGCTTGCTTCTGCTCAAGCATATCAAGCCGTCTACGTAGATCGGCTATCTCACTTGCCGTATCAGCCAGTGCGAGGGAGCAGGGCATTACCGCCATCATCCCAAGCGCTAGGCCTTTAATTACTTTACTCATCCTAGTCTCCTATACGATACGATTCATACATAAACACGGCCACCTATGTGGCAAGGCCAAGTATGGTATGCCAAACAATTAGCGGACGTGTCAATAGATCATGAGTCGAATAATAGTAAAATCGGGTACCGGTAATGTTGGTAAGCCATGGGTAAGCGGGTGAGGATTAATATATTGACCTTCAGCCCTGTGGGGCAGGAGAAGGTGCAGGTGCAGGAAGAGGATGAGAATTAAGAGTTAAGAGGAGGAATAGGAGGGTGAGTTCTCTTCATTCTGCCCTCAATTTTCTCTGGGAGCGAAGTAGCCTTCCCCCTTGGAACATTTCCTGGAAAATTGAAGTTACACACCTTGAAACTTGTCCCCCGTAGCACTACGAGCGAAGCGAGTAGGCGCAGAGGGGATGGATTGTTATGAGCGAGCGCCGCCCTTCGACTCGCGCACGCTCGCTCAGGGTCCAAGGCGCGAGTCGACCCTTCGACTCGTTGCACCCGCTCAGGGTCTATCGAATGGACGAGAAAGAGAAGCTTTAAAGTGCCCAACCCCCGGCGCCATGCTCATCAGTGTTAACTGACGTGCCGGCACCGGGGGCGGGCGGTAGCTCGTGCGCTACCCCATCTGCTGAGTTCTCAGGCCATTACACCGGAGAACCTTCCTTAGCAGACGGCTGGTCCGGGTTGTGAGGATCAAGCTCCCCACGTAAAACCCGAACCTCGCGCGGGGCTTCGATTCCAAGCTGAACGCTTCCATTCCGTAACCGTACAACGGTCACAGAGATGTCAGCGCCAATCTGGATCCGTTCCCGCTCCTTGCGACTTAACACGAGCATCTTTCCCTCCGTGCATCTGACCAGCCTGCGGCTGGAACCACCCATGGTTCCATTTGAGAGGCCGCGCAGCCGGGGAAGCATTAAAATGCAGCGGAAATCTGCAACTTAAGGCTGCCCCGGCAAACCGATCAGACACAAGAATCGAGAAAAAACCCTCTCGCTTCTCTCTCTCGATAAGGGCTTTCAGCATTTGCTGAAAGGCTCTCATACCAGATGAGGCCTATGTTTGTTATGGCCGGATGGTAGTATACTGCCGCAAACTTCATGCGGCAAATAACCGCCTAGAAGAATTAATGATTTTGCGCAGGCTCGGCTTCGATTGGCTTAAGTTAGCCTGGCTGATGTTTTTTACGATAGGAGGAGATATTGCTTCCGGCTTGGAATCTTAGAGATCTTTACGGCTCTCCCAGTGACAATAAATTAAAACGTGATCGCGAGTTGATCTCTGCCGCAGCCGAAACCTTTGTGCGCACTAACCGCGGCAAGATATCGGATCATGCAAGGAGCCCCAAAAGATTTTTAAGGGCGCTGACTCAGTACGAGTCAATTCTGCTCCAACTCGCAAAACCTTCGATATACGCCGGACTGCTGTTTGCCGAGGATGCATCGAATGAGCGGCACGGCGCATTTCTTCAGGACACCAGGCATTTCGCCTCTCAGGTATATAACAAGTTGGTGTTTTTCGAGCTTGAAATAATGGCTCTGCCGCAGAGGACGATAAAGTCTCTGGCGTCAGCGAAAAGCCTCTCTCAATACCGAAACTATCTTCAGAAGCTCATTCAGCAGAAACGCCATAAGCTCCCCGAGGAGCAAGAAACCTTGGTCAATGATCTAAGTTTGACCGGGGCGATGGCGTTCGTGCGGCTTTTTGATCAGGAGTTCTCGCACAAGCAGTTCGATATCAAGGCCGGTGGAAAGTTTCGCAAGGTAAGCGAAACCGAGGTGCTGCATCTTTTAAGTCATGAGAAGCGGAGTACAAGAAAAGAGGCCTTGAGCTCTTTAGTGCAGGGGCTTAAGGGCGACCTTTGGCGGCTCACCTTTATATTCAACACCCTGGCCGGCAGCAAGCAGACGATGGACCGCCGCAGAAATTTTGCTCTGCCGGAAAGCGCGCGTCACCTTGACAACGAAGTAGAGCAGAAAAGCGTTGATGCGCTCTCATCTGCGCTTCAGCAAAGTTACCGTCTGGTGCAGCGTTACTATAAGCTAAAAGCCAAGCTCTTGGGCCTCAAAGATTTCCAGCTTTATGACCGGTATGCTCCGCTCAAAGGAAGCCAGCAGCGATACACATTCGAGCAGGCAAGAAAGATGGTGGTATCGGCTTTTGGGAATTTCTCTTCGCAGCTTGCAAAAGAGGCCGATAATTTTTTCACCAAGCGGTGGATCGATGCTGCCAAGCGGGCAGGGAAAAGGGGCGGAGCTTTTTGTTCATTCGGAACACCCGATCTTCATCCTTATATATTCATAAACTTTCAGGGAAACCTGAGAGACGTTTTTACTCTGGCCCACGAGATGGGGCATGCGCTGCATGCCTGCTTGATGAGAGGGCAGAACTATCTTAACTACGACGCGCCTCTTACGATCTGCGAATCCGCCAGTACGTTTGGCGAGATGCTGCTTTTTGACAAGCTGCGTTCGGAGTCTACAGCAAAAGGGGAACTCGCCGCGCTGCTTGCTTTCAAGATTGATAGTATCATCGCTACGGTGTACCGGCAGATCTCGATGTATCTATTTGAGAAAGATTTTCATGATCTTAGAAGAAAGAAAGGGGAGCTTTCCGCGGCTGCGATCTCCGAGATCTGGCAGAAGCGTCAGCGCCAGCTGTATGGATCATCGGTCAAGTTATCTCCAGGAAGCGAAGTGCTCTGGAGTTATATACCTCACTTTCTGCATACTCCTTTTTACGTATATGCATATTCATATGGGCAGCTTCTTGCGTTGATATTTTTCGCGCGCTTCAAAGAAGAAGGCAGCGGCTTTGCCCGTAAGTTGAGTCACTACTATTCGCTCGGTTCCAGTAAAAACCCCGGTGAGGCATTGAAAGATATAGGTGTGAACTTGAATAGCAGTGCGGTTTGGAAGCAGGGAATAGATATCATTGAGCAGCTGGTCGGCGAGCTCACCGTTCTTTCCCGAAAATGACCGAATGAAAAAGAGACGTTTGATAGCTCTTACAGGGGCAGGGATAAGCGCGGAGAGTGGACTTAAAACTTTCCGCGATCACGACGGACTTTGGGAAGGCTACAGCATAGAGGAGGTTGCTACCCCGGAGGCCTGGAGGCGGAACCCCCAGCTAGTGCAACGTTTCTATGACGAGAGACGTAAGGCTGTAATAGAGTCGCAGCCGAACGGAGCCCATCTGGCACTGGCGCAGCTTGAGGATAGATACCGGGTCACAATTATCACTCAAAATATCGATGATCTGCATGAGAGGGCGGGTTCTACGGACGTATTGCATTTACACGGCCAGATTCGCAAGGCGCAAAGCTCGTTGGACCCTCGACTGATCTATGATATCGAGGGCTGGCAGATACCTATGGGCAAAAAATGCGAAAAGGGTTCGCAGCTCCGCCCGCACGTGGTGTGGTTTGGAGAAGCGGTGCCTATGATGGAGGCAGCCATTGATGTTGCAGCTCAAGCGGAGGTCTTTGTCGTAATTGGAACCTCTCTTGTCGTTTATCCGGCTGCTAGTCTTGTGGAGTTCGTTCCGAGATCTTCGCTAAAGTTTCTTATTGATCCCAAAGTGCCTGCCGGCATCGAGGAGTCCGGCTACCGCTGCTTTCGCACAGGGGCTGTTGACGGCTGCGTTAGGTTGATTAAGGAATTGTCTTAATCGACGACGGATCTTCCTACTGTACCTGCACTTCCTCTTTATCTTGTGGAGTTCCCCACTTTTTCTGGACAGTCAGTTAAGTGTATAAACTGACTAGAATGGAGAGAGAAATGAGGAAGGAAAGGAAGCGAAAGCTAAGAGTAATGTGCAGGTGCAGGATGATGGTTAGAGGAGGATGATGAGGAAGATGAAGACTTGCCGCTCTAAATCGGATAAGAAGACTCACTAGAGGGCGATAAGTATCTCAACCATTTTTGACTTAAACCTACTATTACCTACTATAACCAACTGTTTATATACGGGTCCAAGACACCCTATCAGTTCATTTTAGTCCTATACTGTCATAGGAAAGCCGTTACCCACCGACCTTCATAACTGTGCAGGGTAAAGGTAAGTTAGCGAAATTTACAGATAAATTAACCGCTCCTTTGGGTAACGGGTTACACACCCTCATTTCCGCCCTCTGTCTCTTGCTGTTTCAATCACTCTCAGCATCGGCAGCCCCTAAGGCAGTGCCGGGAGAGCTGCTGCTTGTTCCAAAGGCGGCGGCTGTATCAAAGTCCGCAGCTGATCGGCTCTCCCAATCCGGCGTACTTCCGGGAGGAGTCATCAAGGTTCAAGCACAGTCGGCAGCGTTCGATGGAATTAAAGGTGATTCGGCGGAGCTTCACTCACTGGAGGAGAAGTGCGGCTCGGCCCTCGCCTCTAGGAATCTGAGCAGAGAGGACTATTGGTGCGAGCCGAACTTTATTTTTGAAACGGCGGCTCTTCCGGCAGATACTCACTCCGGTTTAATGTACTCGATAGGTTCAATGAAGCTCTCTTCTGCTTGGGACCAAACTACCGGAAGTGAGGAGATTGTAGTGGCGGTAATTGATAGCGGGGCAGAGCTTGACCATGAGGATCTGAAGGCAAACCTCTGGATCAACCCGGGCGAGATCGCCGGTAACATGATTGACGATGACGGCAACGGATTCGTGGATGACGTACATGGGTTTAACTTCGTGGATTCCGGCCTGCCGCCCACTGACGAATTGGGTCATGGCACCCATGTGGCTGGAATTATCGGCGCTGAGGCAAATAACGGAGCCGGAATCGCCGGCGTTGCATGGAATGTACGGCTCATGACTCTTAAGTTCATCGGCGGCGACGGATTTGGGACTACCACGGCTGCTATTCAAGCAATCGACTACGCTGTTGCAAACGGAGCAAGAGTTATAAACGCATCATGGGGCAGCGCCGGAAGCAATTCAAAGGCGCTCGAACAGGCTATTGTACGGGCGCGAGATGCGGGAGTTTTGTTCGTTGCAGCAGCGGGTAACAACTCGCAGAATCTTGATATTAAGCCGTTTTACCCGGCCTCCTTCGAACTTAGCAACGTTGTAAGCGTTGCCGCCATCGGACAAGATGACAGATTGGCAGGATTCTCAAACTACGGCCCTGGCTCGGTTGATATCGCGGCGCCTGGAGCGGGGGTTGTAAGCACTTATCTTGGCGGCGGATACGCATACCTCTCCGGCACCTCGATGGCAGCGCCTCAAGTAGCGGGAGTGGCTGCGTTAATGTTGTCAGTCAATCAAGCTCTTTTGCCGCACGAGCTTAAAGCGTTGATGGTTCAAAGCTCCGAAGCTAGCCAGCTCTTAGCGGCTGCTACCCGGTCCGGCGGCAAAGTCGACGCCTCCTTGGCGATTATTTATGCCAGCGACGTAAATGTTAAACCCGGAGAGCTTAATTGGGAGATAAGCGCTACCGGAAAATTATCTTCCAAGAAAAAAAGAGGGAACAAGGGCGGCGTTTATACCATTACGGCCAAAGGCGCTTCGTTCTACAAAGGCGAGACAGCAGTGTTGGTGAGCCGGATCAAAAACAAACGGAAGGAGCTGGGCAGGTTTGTAATATCGGAAGATCTCTTCGTTCTTAATGTTCGTCTAAAAGGGGGAGTCAAAGGGGTTGAATTCGGTATTGAATTCGACGGTCAGGAGGTCGCCTCGACGGCGGCGCGCAGTAATGCTAAACGGCACCGTTAACCAAAATCCCTGAGGGAGCCGCACGGCTCAGCAAGGCATAGGAGTTAGCACTCATTCCTTTTGAAGCACATCTGCGCTCTCAAGGATGATTTTTCTGCTGGTTCCTGTTATCTTACGGCGCATGTTCGAGAAGACGAAGAAGTCATTACAGGATGCAATTCCGCCTGAAGCAGCGCCCGGCGAAAAATCTTTAGACACAGTTAAAGAGGCTTTTCAGAGATACAGCACTGGAGTGTGTCAACGTACTTTGGCGGCGTTCAGGCAGCTTGGAGCTCCGGCGCTCAACTTCACATTTCGAGAGTATCTTGATCTTATCGAAAGGCTGGTATTTGAGAGGGAGGTTTTAGGTACTAGAGATCTAGTGGCGTTGGACGATCAGGCGGAGCTGCTCATTGAGTACGCGGCCCTCCTTGAATCTGTTACCAACGGGAAAACATCCTTCATTGTTCCAACGGACCAGCCGCTTAAGGAATTGGTATCGGAGATTGTAAAGAGCGGGTGTGACACAGTGCTAATAGACTATAATATCTGTTCTGCCAAGAATGGCGGTGCAAGGGAAAGGGAATATTTCACCGGCGCCGATGTTATAAAGGCCGTTCGGGCCAGCGAGCCGCCTGAGAAGGGGAGAATTATCGTCGGATTTTCAGGCGATGCAATGAACTATGAATTTGCGGCGGCAGGAGCGAACGGAGCTGTTCTTAAACTTCGCCCATTCAGATCCGGTTCGGCCAACGATATGCGGCTTGATGAGATGACGGTGAATGCCGTTGCCCGGGTAGTGGAGCATCTAACCGGAACCGGCCTGGAGCCAAGCCGCCAATTCACTGCAATTGGCTGTGAAGACGGCTCTTGCAATCTGGATAGGTTACGGGAAGTCTCGCGTTATCCGGTTGCCGGGATGCCGAGCTAAGACTACTCCGTAAAGACTAAGCTACTTTACGTGTATGCAAGAAGCTGGCGAATTGGCCCGCCGGGTGAAACTCCTCTCTTCGCTTCAGCATGTTGCCAAGGATGGCTGCCGCAACGAGCTGGCCTTGCGGCGCGGCAGGATTATGATCCTCGTTGTTTAATGCGAGCGGTGCTTCGTCCAGATATAGGGCGCTATGCGGCGCCACATCATGTTCGGATAAGTGAATCGTACGAATAGTTCCTTCAACCGCCCGGCCGCCGTTTCTATAGCTGCTCCACAGGTCCGCTTCCAGGCCGTGAATATCTTCTATCAGAACTGTAGTGAATCCGGATTCAGGATGCGGCGGTCCCTCGGCTATGATGACCGCTCTCACCTCCGGCTCACCCTCCAGTGCTGCCAGGGTCCTTAGGCGGGCGTCCGTAAGCCCCGAGAGAGTGAGGTCCGATCTAGTTAACTCGGAGGCAGGGGCGGCCAGCACTATATAGTCCGCATAGTGGAACACCGCGCCTCCCTCAGTATCAAACTGAAGTTCGAATCCACGCTGCTTTTTACGCAAAGCCGTAAGAGTGTGGTTGAGGTGCAGATAGCCCGCGGCGCCTTCGGGAGAAGTGGAGGCTAAGTGCTCCACATAGTCGCGTATCGGCGAGATTTTTAGAGGCTCGTCTTGTTCTCCGCCGGTTATCTCATTGCTCCTTTGATGGGCAAATCGCTGTAGCAACGAGAGAGCGGTAGAGCGGTTCGCCTCGCCTGCAATCACCAAGCGCGACTCCAACATCGAAACTGCCCATTTTGGAAGGTCCAGTGATCGGATAAACTGCGATGCCGGCATGGCCTGCAACTCCGAAAAGGAACCGCAGCCATCGGTTAACGATGCGATCCCGTGCTCTACACGCACTATGAAGCGATCTAAGGCAGAGACAAACTGCCTTTCAGTTAAGTTCTTACCTTCAGTCTGGCAGCCAAAACTGAGGTGTGCAGTTGAGTATCCGCCCATGGTTGAGAGCTCTAATCCCAACTGCTTCATGAGCAATCTTAAGGAGAAAGCCTCCTCGGTTCTCTGCAACTCTCCTGCGTTTCGCGAGTCGAAAAGCACCACTCGCTGACCGCCGGTCTCAATCAGTTCCCTTGCGCAGGTAAGACCGAGCACCCCCGCTCCGATGATCGCAATGCGCGCCTTTGGAAGTGCAAACTCAACCGGGCTATGCGCCTTTGTTTCATCTGTTACCGGCAGGAATAAGGTGCGCCGCTCTAGTTGTAGTTTTTGGTCCTGTTTAAAATGATCCATTTCGCCTCCCCCAAGGCAGATAGGCGGTCAATATATGAACTCTCAGTTACTATTATAGTGAAGCCGGGCATCAAAGTGACTTACGACGCTGCAAGTGATTTCGCACTTTCTAGGCTATAAGCAACAGAAAGGAGGGTAATTACAGCTACTTGCGAAAAAAGGCCCTGATCAGTTGGCGTACTTGATCAGGGCCGTCGATTGAGGTTGTCTTAAGGATTATGCAAAGAGATTTAGTCCTACGCGGTTAAAGGCCTCGGGAAAAATTGGAGCCGGATCTACTCCCATATGCCTTGAATGAATCTGTTCAATTACCTCGCGGTAGTCGAACTTAACCGGTACCCATGGAGCCCGTTGTAAAAAGTCGGACTCCTGGTACGCCGGTGAGGCTACTCCCGCACGGACGTTATTACCAATCAAGCCCATAAAAGTCCCGGTTCCGTGGTCGGTTCCCTGGTTGTCATTCTCATGAGTGCGGCCGAACTCTCCATAGAAGAGAACCATAACGTCATCGGCCCGTCCCCTGTTCACCATATCCTGCCAGAAGGCGCTAACCGCTTGGTCGAGAGTGGTCAACAGATTTGGAAGACTATTATTTTGACTTCCATGCGTGTCAAATCCGCCATGCGAAATAAAGATCGCCTTAGCCGTAATCTGATTGGAAACAATGAGCTTGGCAGCGTCACGCATTCTTTGCGCTAAGCCGGTGTTGGGATAGGCTACTCCATTTGTGTAGCCGGAGTTAACCGCAGCGATGGTAGAAATAGAGTTATCGGTTGTATCCCATGCGCTTAACATCGCCTGCTGATGGGGATTGGTTACACCCGAGTTAAGGCGGGTCTCCGCCATGACTTGCCGCAAGAACCGGTTGTTATTTGTCCCCTGGCTGTCATTGCTATAGCCGTAGGTTCCCAAGCTCGAAGCAGTGGGAGCGGTTATTCCTGCTGCTTGAATGTCGGATATATTGCCTCTGAATGAGAAGAGCGAGAAAACCTCATTAGGCCCACAGTATGTCTTTGCGAAACGGCCGCCCCAGCCTGAGCCATCGCCGACGCCTGACACTATACCGTTGCCCATCAGATTTGTTGAATCTTCATGCGAGCGCGAATGGTTCGGATAGCCCGCACCATTCAGAAAAACGGCTTTACCCTGGGTGTATAGATTGTAAATGTTAGCCAAGCTAGGATGCAGTCCGTGGTAGGTATCTATCGGTAGAGAGTTCGTAATTCCAAGCGTGGGATGCTTATCAAAATACGATTGTGTTGCTCTGGGCACTAGGATTGAGGGGCCGTGCGGCCCGCCGTTTAGGAAGATAGTTACCAGTGATTTGCGGCTGGTAGCGCAGGTAGCTTGTGCAAACGCGACCGAGTTGAAGGGGACAAGCCCTTTGGCGATAGCCGTGCCGCAGGCACAGGCTGTGAGATTTTTAAGAAAGTCCCGGCGATTTAGCTTCTTCATTTTGTCCTCCGTTATCCTTTTCGCATAACCCTCAAGGCCGTCACCATCCTTCTGCGCTAGCGTAAGTCATGGCTGAGTGGAATCTGTGCATAGAGCCTGAACAGTCCGGCCACCTTTCTGCGTACCATAGCCGTATTAGCAGGGTTCCAAGGCTCGGATACCAAGGTTCCGTTGTTGTTCATGGCATTGTTCATATAGTCGCGAATTGCCGCCTTGCGTACGATCGGCAGGTTGAGCCCGAATACACGCTCCATGTGATCTACCATCTCATCAGCGCTCGGGGCAGGGTTCGGGAAGAACCTCGAATAGTCGAAGCCGTTCGCGTTAAAGAGATTATTATTGTTTGAAAGTGAAGTAATCAAATTGGCCGAATTCAGCAGCCGCTGCCCATCCGGAAGCTCCTCGAGCTTATCGCATCCGAAGACGGTCTCGGTTTGAGTTAGCACACAGCCCATATTTGCAAGGCTGTTCCTAACGGTCACGAAGTCGTAAGGCATACCGACTTGATCCATTATGCGAGTAAGATGCACGAATCGCTCGACAGGAGTTTTTGCAATCGAGAACTGGTACTCGGCCTTGTAAAACTCTTCAGACTTAAGCAATTTGGCAAAAACCGGCTTAAGCAAGAAATTGTTTTCTTTTACCAGAGCCGCGAGCTGACCAATTACCGCTTCAGGCGCATCCTCTTTAAGGTACTCACGAGCTATCCATTTTGCCGTACTGACTGAAGCGTTCGGATGGTGAGCGAAGATGTGTCTTACTACATCCCGGCCGCCCTGAACGGTTCCCTGCCAGGCGGTGCCTGCAAAGATTGTCTTATTCGGATCTGCATCAAACGTTGCCGGTGTGAAGATTACGCGCCACTGACCGTTCACTTGGAGTAGATTCCAGCCGGTAAAGGCGCGAGCGATGTTGATGATATCCTCGTTAGTATAGTTCGGTTCACCTGCATTATTCACCGTGTCCAGTGAGAAAAGCTCCATTAGCTCGCGCGCATAGTCTTCATTGGGCGCTGTTAGCGTGTTTCTGTCCAGGGTAAGCCAGCGAACCATGACGCCGTCCTCGCCGATATCTTCGACGAGCTTTGCGTAGTCCAGATTACCCCAAGCTGCCTGTCTAATAAGCGTTAAGTGATCAACCATCAGCCTTCGTTGCGCCGTTACCGATTCAACTGCCCGGCTGGAGGTGGCAAGCCTGTCGTGTAGCGCGAGCAGCGCTAAGCGCTCATGAAACTGGTTGGGGCTCTTCATTAGTATGCGAAGGGCATACATATTGATACCAGTGGTTGTGGGGTTGCTCGCGGGGTAGTGCGGCTCAGCTGTATTCTGGTCAAGCCAGGTACGAGCTTCGTCTTCCACTGCGCCATCAGACTGAAGCGTCATAAAGTAGTCGACCAATGGCCCCACCGGCCCGCCCACAAAAGAGAGAGCTTCCTGCGGCGGCACACCAAGACCCGCGTGGCGGTAGAGGTGGTTCAGGTCGTCTAGTGTTACAGGCGTTGTTTTCTCCGCTAAGTGGTCAGGAGTAGGTACGGGTGTCGGATTAGGCGGCGCAACTGGGGTGCTAGGAGGTCCTCCTGCACACGCCTTTTTACCCTTCTTTTGCTGATTCTTTAACTTTTTGAGCTTCTTTGTGGCGGCTGCGGTTTTTGGCTTTTTCTTAAGCTGCGAAATCTCGACCCGCACTGGGAGAAAATAATCTTTCGCTTTCCCGACCAGCTTGCCGGACTCCCACTTCTTTACGAGTCCACATAGGAACTTTCCTCTCTCGTCGTTTACCAGAAACATGTTTTCGCTGGGCAGCTTGACACCCCCTTTAGGCGCCTTGGGCGCCGCACTGGCGGCCGTGTGCAAGGCAATCGAGCAGATGAAGGAAATCGACAGCAGTAATCTTTTCATGCTAGCCCCTATATTCTCTTGAAGCACCTAAATCGACGAGATGAGCCCGGCGATCGATCTCCAACCGCCGAACTTGTTTTTCTTCCCCTCTCTTTCGCGGAAACGGGCGTTACTCTCAAGGATGAGAACCGCGTCCCCGCATCCTCACTTTTCAAATTCGGTGCCACTGAGCGTGCCCGCTCTCGGAAGCAGAAGAATGGATTTCTTCCCAATAGAATCGCAGCCGTAGCATTTATTGTCAGGGCGATGGGAAAGCGGGTTCCTATGCAAGAAATGCAAGTCGTGGACACCGCTATTCCTATACGAACCAATCCGTACAGTTTGATAGCCAAAGGCAGTGGCGGCGCTTATTTCAGTCTTGAATGAGGTATTTCAAGAGCTTATGCCGGGGGTCCAGGCGACCTTCTTTTAGCGCCATTTACCCTTGTAATGCTTCGCCGCGTCGAGTACACGCTCAAACGAGCACTGTGGATTGAATCCAAGATCGTATAATAGGTCTCTGTTCGGATGGATGCCGATGACGGTCTTGCCCGAACGAAAAAGCTCTTCAACAGCCCATCGGATAAATGATGTATTTTGAATTTCATCATCCTCTAACGAACGAGGGAATACGAAAACGGCATAATCATGAACTGCAAGTTTAAGCGCCCTTAGCTCAGTGAAAAACACGGCTTTGTCATGATGCTGGTGGCCGAACAGCACATCACAGCCTAAAGAGGGATCTGCGAGTCGAATGCGCAGCACATTTCCATAGCCCATCAGGCGGTCTAGCCGGAACAACTCCCAACCGTTCTCCGGGGGAGAGAGCCGATCCTGATACTCCAGATCGGCTTCCGCCAGATTTTTATGAAGGAGGGGAAGCTGTGGCCCGGCACTGGTACGCAGAGTAAGGCGCAGCCGTGCAGAGGGGGCTATAATAAAAAGCTCCTTTTTTGCAGATCTAAACTCATTCTGAGTATTTCTCAGGAAGTTAGATAAAGTTCCCGGCACGCCATCCCCCGGAAGCTCCAACATAAGAGCTCGCGCTTCTGATTTCCGAACCGCCTTCATTTCGGGGGAGCAGTAACGCAAGATATTTGGGGCGCGCGCAACCGCTTCTACAAACTTCTGTTCAAGCGAGGAGGTGGCTGCAGCTGACCCCTTTTCGACCCGTTGCGGCCTTGTCATTGTAATCCATTTACCGTAGCGGGCAGGTGCAATAGGAAAGTGCCTGTGGAGTAAGGCGGTAATATTTCCTTCGCTATCAGCCTGCAAGATCGGTGGATTCATAGCCGAATTATGCATTGCAAATTGAGGATCTTTGCTATGTACCACCAAGAGGCCACCAGCTTTCTCCAATGGAGCGGCGAGAAACTCATGCAGTCCATTAACGAAACTCTCAGTGCAGGGGGTATCGCCCAGGTGCAATACTATCCGTCCTTTGCCGGCTGTTCTTAATGAGGCCAGATCACCTTTGAAAAACACCTCCAAATCGTTCAGATATTTCGGATAAGAAGGATCCTGAAGGCCGTCGATATGAAAAGCTGCGCTCTCTTCCACGAACACTGGGCGGTTGAATATGCCCCATCCAAGCGAGGGCATAGGAAGAGCGGCGCTGCCGGATTTTGTATCTAAGGCGGCCTTCGCCAGTGGAAGCGAGTCGCGGCAGTTGCTGGTAAGGAGTGGGGGTGCCTTATCGGCCGTCCCTTTTGGTAATAGAATGACTGCACGCCCGCCTCTATTCTCAACTCCATACACGGCAGAGCGAAGGATCTCATCGGAAGGGCGTATAGAAGCCGTGAGGAACAATACTTGCGGCTCTGTCAATTTACTAACCATTTCACCAAGTTCTTTCTGAAAGGCCTGCTGTGCTCTTTGAGGAACGGCGGGGGCAAGAAGTTCTGGTGCTGGCTCTACAAAAATTGTGTCACCATAGATTCCGGCACGGGTGTAAGCCTTAAAAAAGCCGGCCGAAAAGCCGGGTAGGAGCGCCTTACGCGCGATCGCAGCCGCATCCGAATAGGAGGGCAGAATCCACCCGGCAGGAGTTCCGTTCTGACCGTTCTGATAGCATAAAACTGTAACGTTACTTGCTTGAAACTCTTCTATCCGTCTGGCCAATAGAGTCGGCATGCCGCTCTCGGGAAGGCCTATAATAAGCGTATCGGCACGCCGCTCAAGGCAGAACTGAAGAACATCCCGCATCTCACGGCCAAGTTGTCTATTGTCAAGTAGAGAGCGTCCAAGCCGTTTATCTGTAATCTGTACCTTGGCGATCGTCGGATCATTGAGGTCTCTGGTTAGTCCGGCAAAAAAGGTACTAGGTTTCTCGGCCTTGGGAGCGGCGCTACTTCTCCGTTTTTCGTTCTTTTTTGCGAGGTAGACCCAGTCAGCAAATGGATTACCCCGTTGGCCCTGAACCGAGTCTCGAAACAGTTTCTCGCCTGTCTCGTCTTCATAGACCTGGGAGAGGATAAATTGTCTGCGTGCGTTTCCCCTTAACGGCATAGTAAGCTGAGCAGGTATAAAGCGTAATAGGGCTACATGGTATCAGAGATCATGAGCTAAATCTTGCTGCCAGCCGCCTTTCGGCGGAGGAATATGAAGAGCAAGGTTAAGGCAGCAGCGGCGCCGGCAATCAACGGAATTGTGAGCGGAGATGACGTTGAGGTAGGGACTCCATCTCTGTGAGCACTCTGCGGCTCGCCCAACACTTGGAAGCGCTCTCTAAGTGCCTTCGACAAGTCATTGGTTTTTTTGCCATTTTCGCAAGTATCAATAAAAGTCAGGATAAATCGCTTACCGTGTGCGGGCACCAAAGTCACCTCAGAGCACAACCTCTTACCTGCCAAGGTATACTCCAATGTAGCGGTGAATCTTCTGGCATTCGAAACGTCCCAGATGAAGGATGAGAGTAGCTGCACATCCGAGAAACCTACCAACCGATAGTCATTTAATAGCTCATCGGCAATCTCGCGGGTGCTTCGTGATAGATCAAGTGTGCCCGACTGCTGGATAACATTAAAAGTGGGGTAGGCTAGACCTTCCTCTTCTGGCCTTAGAGCCAACCCTACCACCGGACTCTCCATCTGTACCATCTCCATACCGCCTGGAAGTTCTATCTGAAAGCCCTGCTCACCGTTCACGAATGTCTCGGCCTGGCAGATGAGGGGAATAAAAGCTGTGCAGGCAAGTGCTATAAGGGTTTTCATAGCGATCATTAGGGGAGGATAACGGGAGGATTGTATCACTGCTTGGCTGGCCGGCAAGCATCTCAAAGGTGACCGGCTTCGCCTGCGCGCGATCGCGGATCGTGGCAAGGACGGCTTTAAGCCTATTTTTTGGGGTCGAAACGGCATAGCGAACAGAAAAAAGTCGCTCTGATGTAAAGATTTTTTATTGATTCTTCGCTCTTTTTGTCTCTATTATTGCTGTGCAGTTCAACCTGCAGCTATGTTTTTCCCGCATTTTAATGCAATTTTGCGGGATTTTAATAATGACTTATTTGAGGGAATGCTTTTATGGCAAAGAAGCCAGCAAAGAAATCAGCAAAGAAAGCAGCCAAGCCAAAAAAGGCCGCTGCTAAAAAGGCGTCAAAAATGAGCGCAAAGGCTGCCAAGCCGGCTCCGGTTACGGTTCCAAAAACCCGTACAGCTTCACGGCCGAAGAACAGCTCTACTTTGAGCTACACTCAGTCGGAGTTTCTGGAGAACATCAAGGGCTTTTGCGGGTTGGTGAAGCGCTCACAGGCAAAGGAGCTTTGTGAGGATATCGCTCTTTTCGTCAAAGATTCCCTCAAGAGGGGCTACAAGATTCCGCTTTTCGGACTGGGCAAAATGTACGTCCGTCAAACCAAGCCGCGCATGGGCCGTAACCCTGCTACCGGCGAGGTAATGCCGATTCCTGCTAAGAAGCGAGTCCGTTTCTCGGTGGCCAAGGCGCTGAAAGAGGCGGTTCTTAAGTAGGAACTCCTCTGTTCTGATGCGGCGGGGAAGGGCAATAGCCCTCCTCGCCGTTTTTATTTGAGGCTTTTTTTGTTGTTCTTTCTACCGCTTCCATTTTCGACGCCCCGGGGCAGACAGAGAACTTAATGTTTTCCGTTCCCAGTTGATGGTTCCATTCTCTCCAGCACCACTTCCGCTATATCCCGCACTGCCATCGTATCTTCGCGGTTAGTAAGCTTGACGCCGTCCTCAATCATCTGCATACAGAATGGGCAGGCAGTCGCTACATTCTCGGCTCCGCTTGCTGCGAGCTGATCGGTTCTAATGGTATTTACCCGCTCGCCGATCTTTAGATCCATCCAAAAATGTCCGCCGCCGGCTCCGCAGCACATGGCGTTCTCACGGCTTTGAGCAATCTCTAGGATTGGAAATGGAGAGCCGGCCTTGAGCGTGTCGCGGGGCGCATTGTACTCGTCATTGTAGCGTCCGAGGTAGCATGGATCGTGGAATGTGAAAGTATCTCTACTTTCTTTTTGCGAAATCTTCTTTTCTGCTATGAGCCGCTTCAGCAGTACCGAGTGGTGTATTATCTCAGGCGTTCTCCCGTCCTGAAGGTTCCCGAGCTGCGGATACTCATGCTTCAGTGTATTGAAACAATGAGGACAGTTGGCTACCACGGTCTTGAATGAAATGGAACGTAGAATATCTAGATTGCTTTTCGCAAGGGTCTGAAACAAATTCTCTTCTCCCAGCCGGCGCGCAGGGTCGCCGCTGCAACCCTCAGCCTTGCCCAGGATGCCGAAGGAGAGCCCGGCTTGCTTCATTATCTGCACCAGTGCGCGGGCAATTTTCTGCTTGCGGGGGTCGTAAGAGGATACGCACCCGACCCAGTATAGATAATCAACACTATCTCCGGGCTGGAGCACTTTTACATCCAGCCCCTCAAGCCATTTTGTACGCTCTTCTTGCGGGCCGTAAGGGTTGGAGCGATTCTCAAGGGCGCGCAGAGTGGCCTGGGCTTCCGAAGGGAGTTCTCCGTGCATCAAAACCGCATTGCGGCGGTTCTCCACTATTTGGTCCACATGATTGATTCCTACCGGGCACGCCTGTACGCATGCCATACAGGTAGTGCACGACCAGAAAACATTAGGGTCCATCACTTCGCCCAAAACCCTTTTCTCTGTAGACCCGCCTAAAGTAAAGGCGGCCTGCTGCACCATCGGGTTGGAGGCGCGGAAAGACCCGTCTGATGCGTACGTCCATGATCCATCGTCCGCGCGTTCTAGGCCGCTGGACTTAAGATATAGTGATCCCAACAAGGAGGAGTCTGTCCGCTCCAGACGGGAGGGCAGGGCGCTTTCGAATAGTTTGTTATCCGCGGTGAGAGCCAGCGCATGGTTACGGGTGTCCAGAATTAGCCACTTCGGCGAAAGCGGTTTACCGGAATTGTAAGCGGGGCAGGCCTCCTGGCATCTACCGCAACTGGTGCATGCGTCCAGATCCATTAGTTCCTTCCAGCTGTAGTCCTTGATGCTCGAAAGACCGATTGAAAATTCTTCGCCGCTTTCGAGCATCGCTTGAAGATCTCCGACAGGGCGCAGGGCACCCTTCGGTCTATTTGAGCGGCTTAAATAGAGGTTGATGGAGCTTGCGACGATGTGAAAAAATTTCGTGTATGGGACAAGAGCCAATGCCACAAACACCGTGACAGTATGGAACCACCATATACCAAAATGAAGGATACGGCTGGCATCGATCGAAAGCGGCCAGAAGAAACCTGCAAACGCCGCACCGATGGGCGAGTATGCAGCCCAGGGATCGCCTGTAACGTGAATGCGCAGACCCTCCAGAACGAAGCCCTGAAGAATTAGTAATGCAAGTACCCCCAAAGCAATAATATCCGCCGTACGCGAATGCAGCCGGTCGCTATGTGTAACGTAACGCCTGTATGCGGCTAAAACGCACCCGATCAACAGCCCGGCGCCAAAAAGATCGCTCATTAACGTAACGGCAAGATAGAACTCGCCGTGATAAATCTTGATGCCGAAGTCGTGATCGATAAGCACCATGGTGGTGGTGAAAAGGAGGACTAGGAAGCCGGTGTATATCAGGGTATGCATAACGCCGCCTGCCCGGTCGCTCACCACACCGCGTTGAAATACCACCCATTTGAAGAGATCCGCTATCCGCAGATGCCAAGGCATATCTCGCTCTTTGTCGGGAGCGCCGCTCTGCCACATCTCTATTCGCCGAAAGATCCCAACCGCCGCGACAAATAGACCAAGCGCAAATAGTGCATACATCAGGATGACATTTGCCGGTGTCCCTACGTTCCAAAGGATCTCTCTGTGCGCCACCATCTGATCATTCATGGTCGTTCTGCTGCCTTTAAATTAATGCTGCCATTCGTGGTATTATTGCCCGATCCCCGCCTCATAGACCAGACAATTAAGACTAAAACTGCGTCATTACAAGTGCTTAGCGTCTGCAATAATTCGCCGTGTTGTGACGCAGCCAGAATCTTAAACCGCCCTTCCCTCATCAAAAGTAAGCAGAGGGCCGAGCCAGCAGTACTATTCGCCGCTCCCATTTTTCCCGAAGAATTTTAGTGAGAGATAAGTCATGCAGGAGAAAGACCTCGGAACTGATACTTCTACAACATCCGACGCCGCTAATGCCACGGGGGCCGCAAAAAATGGCTCGCCGGAGTATTCCAGTGAAAAAAGCGCAGCCGCCGAAGCTTCAGAAACTCCCCGCGCTGCATCTGATGTAAGCGCATATGCCATAGCCCGCATGATGGGCGTAGCTACGACCTCAGAAGTGAAAGTGCTGGAGGGAAAGCTCGATCTCGTCACCACCCGCGTTACCAATATGGGAGTTAAGCTGGACAGGGTGCTTAATCTGTTTCAGCAGATGCCTACCGGCAGCGACCTCGAGCGAATCGATGTTCAGATCGGCTCACTAAAAACCTTACTTCGGGACCTCATGGCGCTGTCTGGAGGAGAAAAGGTCAAGGCGCCCAAACAGCCTCCCCCAGCCAGTTCACTTCCTTCGGCCACAGAAATAATCACGTCTGAAGAGGGAAGCTAAGGCTTGCAATTTAAAGGAAACGTCAATATGGAAGACAAGAAGACCACCTTAGCTGCCAGCATAGAGAGAGAACAAAGTTCAAGTGAGAATGTAGCCGCAGAGCAGCCTAAAAATCTCTCCGCCTCGATCGAAAAGTCGAGGGCTAAAAAGAAAAGTTACTTAATGGATCTTAGAATCCATAGCCCCGCCTCGCTCGGGTATTTGGGAATCGAGGGGATAGATACCGCTCCGGCTCTAGTCCGGCTGGCCAAGGTTAAGGGGTTGGATGTCATAGCTGTAACGGACTTTTACAGCGCCGCCTACATCGATAGGGTCATCGATGCAGCCAGAAATACCTCTCTTATCGTCATTCCCGGAGTGGACCTCAGAGTAACTCTGAAAAATTGCGACGATGTAATACTTTCCTGCTTATTTCCTGAGAGCAGCAATGCACAAGCTATTCATGACTTTCTGCGAGCACTCGGAGTCCCGTCTGCAGCCATGGGGAACCGCAAATATCTCGTTTCACACCCCTTCGATCATGTGCTGTCGATTATTGATGAGTTTGGCGCAGTGGCTCTCCCGAGCCGTATGGATAAGACGCCGCATCGCTTAGCTGTTCTACCGCAGCTGGTGGAGACGTATGGATTCAGAGCCTTTGATCTGGCATACGCTGATTCCGTGAGCATTTTTAGATCGCGCTGGCCGAAGATTAAATTTCAACTATTCAGCTTTTCTAACGCGAACGCTCTGGCTCAGGTTGGAAGCAGGATGGCTCGGGTTAAGATGCCCGATCCAGGCTTTGCAGGCATCAAGCACCTTGTGGCCCGGCAATCTGCTGAAAGCTCCCCAGCGCGATAATCCAGGTCTTGAAAGCGAGTAGCTTAAAAGTATCTATTCTTCTCGGCGATTGATCTGCACCCGTTCAACGCCGATGGCGTCTTGAGCAAGAAGTTCGAGTTGATGAAAGAAAGGCTCTTTGGAGAGGTACTCTTCGTCTTCCGCGGATGCAGTCTCTATTATTAAAGCCTCACCCGCGGACTCCTTGGTAAATTCGTAGCGTGTAACCCGGCGCAACCGATCAAGCAGACCAAGCTGCAACTTCTCATCTAGCGCCATCAGCAACTTTTCCCACCGTTCCGGTTGGTTGCCTTTACCGCCCTGGTTGCTACCGTGATCACCCATAATGAATCGCCAACTATAACTATTATATAACAGTTAGATGTGTAGCGGGGAAGGGAATTTCTGCGACCAAGATCGTCGATGCCATAAGAACTATCATCCTCTGATCTCTGTCATGAAACTGAAAACTTAGATTAAAGAGATAATAGATTGCCTTAAAATGCGGCGATATTGCGCAGATTTTTTATGGAATGGTTGCTCTAGTAGAGACTATGCTTTTTCGAAATCTTAGCTTCCTAGCACTCGCTTCTATCGATGTTCATAGATGAAGAACTTGAAACGTTACCGGATATCCCAGTGCGGTGCCGGTGACAGGCAACGGGGATGCGAGGATGCGGAAGGAAAGAAAAAGCGTGCGGGGGAGAGTCGCACGGGCGGGGCACCCCGCTTAAGCAGGTGCCCCTGTGTGCCAGGTGCCCCTGTGTGCCAGGTGACCCTGTGTGCCAGTACCCTGTGTGCTGTTCGACTAGTATGCTGCTTCGCCCACAGCAACGTCGGACTGGCTCTGAGCTTGGATGGTTATAGCCTTCCTAAGGCTCATACAATCAAGATCCAAAGCTTCACAAATGAAGCGAAACGTAAGAGGAGCGTCAGTCGGCTCATCATCCATCAGCCAAGAGCGAGCACCTTCTCTAAGTTCGCCTTCTCCACCGATAAGATCGCTGATGGCGCGCTGCAATACAGCAGCCAAAAGCCTCTTCTCCGGCACATAGGGACCTACGGAGGGGATATCAGAGTTTGACCAGAATTTCATGACACACATCCTTTTTAAAGTAAAAATCGATATAAATAACAATAACTACATGAGCTAACTCGCCGTGCAATTGCGCCCGGCTGGTACAGACGAAAACCTTACCTACTTCCCACAAGCAAAAACGGCCCGTCGGTCTGAGAGCCAGCCCGCAAAGCAAAAAAAACGGCCAGAGAGTTTCAATCTCCGCCGTCAATTACAAACAGTAAGTGTGATGATTAAGCGCGAATTACCGGAGGCCGTTGTCGTGTTATTGCTGATATCTGATGCAAAGCAAGCAACAAAAGGTCAGCTATCACAAACATGAGGCACCATTAACTCACAAGGGGATCGCCCCTTAGAGGAAGCCGGCTCTTACGAGCCACCTTACCGCGCGAAGCACATGACAGTTCAGTAAAGCAGGTACTGCGTAACCGATCTCTAATTCCGCCTCCGAGAAATACTGCAAAAAGCGGTTCGGGGCGAAAATCTCATTCCTGGACACAATTATTGTAACCGCTAGTTCCAATAAATGGGTCCAGCTCAAACTGCCGTCGGCACTCTGGCCCGCTTTAGCTATACTGCTTCAGCTATCCTGTTTCAATTTTTTCGAAATACCGGCCCAAACAAACACACAACCACGTCGGTGGTTGTTACCAGGCCAAGGAGTTTTTAAGTATAGCACACGATTGCTCGAAAGCAACATGAAAATAAGCCCAAAAAATTTATGAAATCAGCCATTTACGCCATTTCTTAATTTGGGCTGTTTTTCAGCTCTGCTATGTCAATGGGGGTTTGGTGAGCAAAATTTTGTGCACCCCGATTTTTTAAAGCTCAAACACACCTGACCGGAGTAGATGGCAGCTTGCATCATGCAGCACGCCAGAAGATATTAGCGGCGGCCATAGCAGACTAGTGTCATTGGCAGTGACTATACCTTTATGCAACTGAATGAACCTCCTTCGATAGGCATTTCCACCTGTTGCTACAGAACAGCCGACGATGAACTCAAAATTGGAGTAGCGCGGGAGTACATTGAATCAATTATCGCAGCCGGTGGAGTGCCTATATTGATCCCAGTTACACAATCTCTGGAAACGGTAGCTGCGATTTACAGCAGGTGTAGCGGCCTTCTCATTACCGGGGGAGAGGATGTTTCGCCTCAGTTATATGGGGAGAATCCGCACGAAAAGATAGGACCGGTATGCGAAAGCAGGGACGAGATTGAGAAGTACCTGATTCTGTCAGCAAAGGAAGAGCAAAAGCCGGTTTTAGGAATCTGCCGCGGTATGCAGATAATTAACGTAGTACTGGGCGGAACATTATTCCAAGATTTGGAGACTCAGTGCTCAATCAAAGGGCATTCAAGCAAGCTGGCTTACGATGCCGAGTCTCAGGCGGCCCATGAGATCGCAATCGACGAAGATTCACGTCTAGCTGCGCAGCTGGGCCGTGAGACCATAGCGGTCAACTCCTGGCATCACCAGGCCATCAAAAGATTGGCGCCCGGTTTGCGCGCCTCAGCCAGGCATGGCGGCTTGATAGAAGCAGTCGAGGCAGAGGGGGAGTGGTACTGCGTTGGTGTTCAGTGCCACCCCGAGAGTATCTGGGACAAGCAGGTTCGCGAGTGGCTCAATGTTTTTAAGCAACTTGTTTTAGAGGCGCGAGGTTTCGAACGAAAGCGACTGTCAACTAGAGAATAACTGTTCTCAGGGAATCGCCTATTTCAGCGAGGGCTCTTGGTGATGGTGTGCGGCTCGCCGCTAGCGCGGTAAAAAAGATCTCTCTAAGGTTCGAGTCTAGTACGTAGCGGGACCTTTTCAGTTCGCTTTCATTGGCAGCTAGATAACTGTCAATCTCTATGATCGCTTTTGTTACGGTGGAGTTGCCCAAGTTCAAGGGACGCATAGCGTTGCGGAAATACTTCATTCTCTCGGTAAATTGAAGATGGGCATTAGCTCCAGGTTCGAGCTGAACCTTGCCTCTCGCGATCTCCAAGGACTTTGCAAGTGCCGTAAGTGTGGGAAGATCATCCTCAAGGTTTTGCAGGCGAGGAAGTCCTTTCAGCACGCCTTTCTCATACACAGGAAGAGCCGATTCCGGATCCGCTTTTTCCGGGGTGAGAGAAAAGAATTCGCCAAATTCAGTAGCGATGATCGAGTAAGCCTGAACTAGTTTTCTCCGCTGTTCCTCCAGCCGCCCGCGCTCAGCCTGTTTGGTGCGCCGTTTGTTGTCCAGATACACCAACGATTCCAAAACCGGTTTAGCATCATCAGCCGTCTTGACAAGGCGTGGCTCGTCGGGGTCAAGAACCTGTACTTCGCTGATGGAGGTCCGAAGTATTTCGATTCTGTTAAGGGCCGCGCGAAAATCGTATCCGTTACTCTCCTCCAAAAGGTCGAGGTTAAGCGCAATCAAATTCCCCAATTTGGTATCAATATTGCTACCTAGCGAAAATAGCCAAGCTAGCCCCTCAGCGCGAAGGGCTCGATCAGTGTAGTAACGAGCTAGCGCCATATTTGAGCCGTCCAAAGCTAGTTTGGCGCGCTCGGCGCAAACTGTTTTGCGCCAATACTCGCCGACCTGCAGTACCGCCCCGATAAGATAGACTATCAAACAGGCCGAGAACGCTGCTGCGGTCCATCCTATAATTCCGGGTTTTGAGTGCGCAGCCGGAGGAGTATTCATATCGCCTAGACCTAATTTACGAGCAGTTATTACCTAAATGGTATATCGACAGAGGCGCACGAAAACCTTGAGCGAATTATCGTATGCGATATTCGGTGGCCCCGCCTCGCAAAAGGGCGGAAAACTTGATAATGTAAGCTTGTGCCTTATATTGAGCGGCACCGAATTATGGGCATGGCAGCAATAGAATCAAAAGAGTCAAAGCGGTTGCCCGGACTAACAGCCCGGCAATTTTTCCCTATTTTGTCTAAGGGCGAAAAGGCCCAGCTGCACTATCTTGATACCGCAGCTAGTGCTCAAAAGCCGGCCGCGGTGATCGATAGAATCACGGCCTATTTATCTCATGAACATGCCAACATTCATCGCGGCGCTTATAGCCTTAGCGCAAACGCGACGAAGGCCTATGACAACAGCAAGCTTCGTCTGGCGCGGTTCCTTGGAGCGGATAGTGAGAGAGAGATAATCTTCACTAAGGGAACAACGGAATCAATCAATCTGGTAGCACACTCGCTGGAAAACTACTTTAGCAGAGGAGATAATATTCTCATCTCTCTTATCGAGCATCACAGTAATATTGTGCCGTGGCAGATGCTCGCCCGCCGCAAAGGTTTAAATCTTAGCTTCTGCAACATCTCTCCTTCGGCAGAATTTGACCTTGATGATTATAAAAAAAAGGTCGAGGAATTGAAGCCGAAGCTTGTAGCTATGACG
Source organism: Deltaproteobacteria bacterium (assembly GCA_024102635.1). GTDB lineage: Bacteria > Bdellovibrionota_C > UBA2361 > UBA2361 > JAGFJO01 > JAGFJO01. The sequence goes on along the minus strand of JAGFJO010000080.1, from coordinate 45,533 downwards.
CACGTTGCTAATTCGTTCGGCACTTTGTTTCCGGTCGACAAGATAGTCGACGTTGCGCATAAAGCGGGCGCGCTGGTACTGGTAGATGCCGCTCAATCAGTGCAGCACTGCGAGCTGGATTGCTCGAGAATCGGCGCTGACTTTCTTGCCTTTTCGGGCCACAAATTTTACGGTCCGACGGGTATAGGAGTGCTATATGCGAACAGCAAAGTGCACCACCTAATGGAGCCGTTTCAGGGGGGCGGCGATATGATCTCTTCGGTTGCGGTGGAAGGATCAGCTTGGGCTGATTTTCCTCAAAGAATGGAAGCGGGGACTCCCCCAATCGCGGAGGCAATAGCGCTTGAAAGCGCAGTGGACTTTGTTGAGGGTTTCGGCTTGAAAGCGATAGCGGACTACGAGCATAGCCTTTTTGTAAAGGCCTGGGAGCTTTTATCTAAGGAGGAAGGGGTAGAACTTTACGGCCCTGCCACCCGGCATGGCGCAGAATCCGGCTGTCAGGTTTCAATCATTTCCTTCAATCTTAAGGGCGTTCATGCCCACGACCTTTCAACTATAGCGGACAACTTTAACGTTCAGATCCGTGCTGGGCATCACTGCGCCATGCCGGCGCTTAAGCATCTTGGGATCGCCTCTTCGGCTCGCGCCAGTATCGGGCTTTACAGTGACATCTCGGATTTTGAGGCGTTGATCGATGCGATTAGGGCGGCCCGAAAAATGTTCCGGTAACTCGCTTTGTCTACCTGACGGCTGAAATGGTGAATAATTAGTGGCATGGCGGGAAGCGCCGGCCTCCAGGAATTGCATCCTGGAGGGCCGAGCTTCCGGCCGTTTTGCCGGACACTTCTTACACTACCCTATTCAAAACGGTGGCACTTGCAGCCGAACTGCCGGCGCCGCCGTTCTCTTTACCTTCTGCGGAGGGGACTTCCTTGTCCTTCGATGGGAGACCGAAACTTTCTCTCATTAAGCGGTAAAAGGAGTCGAGTTTTTGATCGATTAATATCTTGGTCTGTTCGACACCCGACTGGACTCCTTCGAATGAAAATGCGCCCAGGCCCTCAAGAATCTGGAACGCTTCGTCATACCCTTGCTGAACGCCCTTTTTTACCTCTTCCATAAACTTATCAAGAACCTCTTCATCGCTTAACTCGGGGTTTTGAGCCGCAAATGCCGGGAAAAGAGCGCTTACCGATTTTACTATGCGATCGGCGCTTGCTTCCGGTGTAGTCTCCTCAGGCTTCAACCCTTCGATCCCTTGAGGTAAGGCTGGCGCCAAAAGTTCATTCAGTTTGCTGACGATCTCTTGTGCGGAGAGAGCAACGGCTTTCTCGGGGCTGCCGAAGTCGACGGAATAGCGATCTCCGTCATTGTTATTTATTGAGGCAACGATGCTGACGTCCAGCTGATATTTAAGCTGAATTGAGGTTATTTTTAATTGTGAAGTTTGGGACGGCTGCCCAGTCGACGCGAGTAAACTATCCATGTCGTACTCCTGATTATTGTGTGCATCCTTGCCGCTAATACCTGTATCGGCTCATTGATTCCCCACTTAAGCCAAATATCGTTTGCCGGGAAAAATGTTCCGCGGTTATGGCAAGTTAGGTACTTTTTTTTAATCCAAGCATCAAGCAGTTCGCGTTTATAGATCTTTATGGCTGGTATTCTTGGATGGTATAGAGAGGCCACGGGCGGAGTTCGGATCGGATGCCGCAGGTGCGCACCCGGACAAAGTGAGTTGTAGCTTCTCTTTTAGCTGTGTGAAAATAGTGAGTATGTCTCTGACACGAATAGATTGTCACGTTTTTAGAGGCCGCGGGGCCAGTCTCGACACATCCTCTTTTGTTGCGCTCAACCCCAGTCATAGGCCGGGAAGCTTGGTGTTAGCGGGCGCCATTGCAGCACGCGAGAGTATCGGCAGTCAGGTGGCGTGTAAACTTGGATTAGAACATTTTGTTGATGGAGTGCTTTCATATTATTCTGAAATCGGAGATTCGGCTCAAGGCGAGGGAGGCGAGATCAGCCTGGAAGTGCTGGAGGCTGCATTCAGAAACGCCAATAGCTCGGTTTACAATTTCGGTCACAAGCTGGCGGCTGGCGGCAGGTTGTCAGCATCGCTTCTCGGAGTGGTGCTTGAAGACAAAACCGTTGCTGCCGGAAGAGTCGGGGAAGGGGTTGTCTACTTATTTCGCAATGGAGAGCTGCTTCCTTTTTTTGAAGAGGCGCGCATTTTGAAAGCGGCGGAGTCGTACATCGGTTCAAATTCTATGGTGTCCGTTGAACTTGCCAGTATTGCAGTTAACGAAGGAGATTGCTTGATTGTAGTGCCGCAGCAATTGCCGGCCGAGAAAGAGCTGCTTCTGCGCGAACGGCTGCATAATGGAGTGCAAAATACTCAAAATCCCTCGGCTGAGATATGCAGGTGCGTGTATGAGGATGCCTTCAGGGTTCCGTTTGCGATGTATGCCCGGATTGGACCGGAGACAATTTACTTAGCGGAGGCTGTATAGATGCCCTCGTTTGACGTGGTTTCGAAGGTCGATACACAAGAGGTGAAGAACGCGGTGGATCAAGCGCGGCGAGAGATAGGCACTCGCTATGATTTGAAAGATACCAAGTGCTCCGTCGAACTCACGGGCCCCCTTATAGTAATCATGGCAGACGATCAAATGAAGCTTAACGCAGTGCAGGAGATTGTGCGGCAAAAGCTTGCCAAGCGGGGAGTGAGCTTGAAATCGGTCGAATTCAAGGATGCACAGGCCGCCGGCGGGGATATGCTTCGCCAGGAGGTGGCCGTGAAGGAGGGGCTTAAGGAGGAGGAGCTTAAGCAGATTAATAAGTTGATCAAGAACATGAAAGTTAAGGTCAGCAGCCAAATCCAAGGTGACCAGGTGCGCGTGTCTGGGAAAAAACGGGATGATTTGCAGAGTGCTATTGCACATCTCAAGAAAGAGATGGCGGAAGTTGACCTACAATTTGTGAATTTTCGAGATTAAGAGGGCTGATATGGAGCAGAAAGATCTGGAGCTGGTGCAGCGCCACTTTAGTGCTATGCCGGGGAGGGTGGAAGAAGCAAGAAAGCGGCTTGGCCGCCCACTTACCCTGACTGAAAAGATTTTATTTTCTCACTTAGCTGTTTGGCCGGCCGAGAGTCTGGAGCGTGGTAAGACGCACCTGTCCCTTAAGCCGGATAGAATCGCTATGCAGGACGCTACTGCTCAGATGGCGCTTCTACAGTTCATGGTGACAGGACGGGATACGGTCTCGGTTCCGACAACTGTACATTGCGATCACCTTGTTCAGGCCAAGGTCGGTTCACAGAAAGATCTTCTTAGGGCCCTAGATGAAAACCACGAAGTTTACGAGTTCCTGCAATCGGCTTCCCAGAGATACGGTATCGGTTTTTGGAAAGCTGGTTCTGGTATAATTCACCAGGTGGTGTTGGAGCAGTACGCCTTTCCAGGAGGCATGATGATCGGCACCGACTCCCATACTCCGAACGCAGGAGGTTTGGGTATGATTGCAGTGGGTGTGGGCGGCGCGGATGCGGTCGACGTAATGGCAGGGTTGCCGTGGAGTGTTCTTAATCCCCGGCTTGTGGGAGTGCGTTTGACCGGTAGTCTCAAAGGCTGGGCCTCACCAAAAGATGTTATCTTGAAAGTGGCGGGCGCCTTAACGGTGAAGGGTGGCACAGGAAAGATCGTTGAGTACTTCGGTCCCGGAACGGCGACCATTAGCTGCACGGGTAAGGGTACAATCACCAATATGGGGGCAGAGTTGGGCGCTACAACCTCCATTTTCCCATATGATGCAAAGATGGGGGCGTACTTGAAGGAGACCGAGAGGTCGGCCGTGGCTGAGCTTGCCGACAAACATGCGGCGTTTCTTGCGGCAGATGAGGAGGTCCAGAAAGACCCGGCGCGATACTTCGATGAAGTTTTGGAGATTGATCTCTCTAAACTTGAGCCGCAGTGGGTTGGCCCACATACGCCCGATCTGCTGCGCAGCGTTTCAGAGATGCGCAGTGCGGTGAAGGAGAAGGGGTATCCGGATGATATCCGCTATGCCTTGATCGGTTCATGCACCAATTCGTCATACGAAGACATCAGCCGCGCCGCCAGCGTTGCCAAACAGGCGCGTGAGCGAGGCCTTAAGACCAAGATTCCACTATTGGTAACGCCCGGATCGGATCAGATCTATAAAACCATTGAGCGGGACGGGTTCTTGAAAATTTTCGAAGATGTCGGCGCGACTGTGCTGGCCAACGCGTGCGGCCCCTGCATCGGACAGTGGAGCAGAGATGATATCAAACCGGGGGAACAAAATACGATCATCACTAGTTTTAACCGCAATTTCAAGAAACGTAACGACGGCAACAGTGAGACGATGGCCTTTATCGGCTCGCCCGAGCTTGTTACTGCTATGGCATTTTACGGCAAGCTCTCAGCGAATCCGGTGTTGGACAAACTTCTGGATGCCGGCGGCAGCGAGTTTACCTTGAATGAGCCTTCCGGCAGTGAGCTACCGCCCAACGGATTCGTATTCAGCCGTGAGGGGTTTGTCGAGCCGGGGAACCTTGAGCAGCGCAAGCAGGTGCAGGTGGCAATCTCACCGAGCAGCGATCGCCTTTCATTCATCGAGCCGTTTCCGGCATGGGACGGAAAAGATTTTATCGATCTTCCTGTACTGCTTAAAGCGCTGGGTAAGTGTACAACCGATCATATATCGCAGGCTGGCCCATGGCTTAAGTACCGAGGGCACCTAGCGAACATCTCTAATAATACTTATCTTGGCGCGGTCAACGCCTACACCAACGAGCCTGGCAAGGGGGTAAATGTTATAACCGGGGAGCGCGGATTGCCGTTTCCGGAGATTGCCAAGCAGTATAAGAGGGCAGGGGTTTCATGGATTACTATTGCCGACGAGAATTATGGAGAAGGCTCCTCGCGTGAGCACGCAGCGATGTCGCCGCGCTACCTCGGCTGTAAAGCGGTAATCGCCAAAAGTTTCGCACGAATTGCCGAGACCAACCTTAAGAAGCAAGGGATTCTGCCGCTCACTTTTGCCGATCCTTCCACTTATGATTTGATTGGAGAACTAGACCGCATTTCGGTGGTCGGCCTTTCGTCGCTTGCGCCGGGCTGTGAACTTCAAATGATCGTGAAAACGCCCGAGGGGGGGGAGACAAAGGCCGTGCTTAAGCATTCGCTCAATCAAGAGCAGATAGAATGGTTCAAAGCGGGCTCGGCACTTAACATGCTCAGGCCGGCTTCTTGACTCCGCGACATCGGCTGTATAGCCGGATAGGTTGTGCGGATTCGCCGTACCAAGCTGCGTTATGGTCGAAACACGAACCGGCCAGGATCTTTAGTGATTGAAGTCAATGAACTGCGCCATTGGGCCCTTATGCCGGTTCTCTTTAATTCCCTACGTGGCGGATTTGGTCTATTCTACCGGTGAGCGGCGTAAAGGGATTCAAGCACGTTTACAACGGCCCCTTTATCAATTAGTTTCAGATAGATTTATTTGGCTCCCGCCAGTGCACAAATCGAATTCATGACGCAAACTCAGCAGGGCACGAACAGGCTTTCGGGGGAAACCAGCCCGTATTTATTGCAGCATAAAGACAATCCCGTTTGGTGGTATGCCTGGGGTGAGGAGGCATTTGCCGCAGCAAAAAGGGAGATGAAGCCTATCTTCCTTTCAATCGGCTATTCTACCTGCTACTGGTGTCATGTAATGGAGAAGGACTCGTTCGAAAACGAGGCCGTGGCGGAGCTATTAAATAAAAATTTCATCTGCATAAAGGTAGATCGTGAGGAGCGCCCCGATGTAGATCAGATCTACATGGAGGCCGTCGTCGAATTCACAGGGCAGGGAGGTTGGCCACTAAGCGTATTCTTAACCCCTGACCTGAAGCCATTCTGGGGAGGCACTTTCTTTTACAAAAATCAGTTTCTTTCGATATTGCAGCAGCTCGGCAACGCGTGGATGAGTGACCGCGCTACTATCGAAGTAACCTCGTCAGAGATTACCAGTCACCTTCAGAATCGCGTATTGCAGAGCGGGGATTCCCGCGACCTGCGCGCACTATTAGGCACGGTGTTAAGAGCGTATGAGCAGTCCTTTGACGCCTCATACGGTGGTTTTGGCAGTTCTCCTAAATTTCCTCCGGCCGTGCAGTGCTCGTTGCTGTTGCGTCTTCAATACTCAATTGATCGCACTCAGGGCCTTAGCATGGTGCAAAAGACGCTTGATGCAATGGCTTGGGGCGGAATTTATGATCATTTGGGAGGAGGTTTTCACCGCTACTCGACCGATCAGCGCTGGGTGGTTCCGCACTTCGAGAAGATGCTTTATGACAATGCCTTACTATCCGTTAGTTATCTCGAGGCTTACCAAGTGACGGCGGAGAAACGCTATGCAGAAGTAGCTTCCGAAACATTAAATTACGTGCTGCGTGAGATGACATCACCCGAGGGAGGTTTTTATTCGGCGCAGGATGCCGGCGAGGTAGGCAAAGAGGGCGAGTACTACGTATGGAAGATAGGCGAGCTTGAGAGCGTTCTAGAGCGTTCAGAGCTGCAGGCGTTTAAAGAAGTTTACAGCGTATCAGAGGAGGGTAATTTCGAGGGAGATACTAATATCCTCTTCCTTCGCCCCCACCTCTCCTGGGACTCCCGCTCTCGTGATGTAATCGCGGAGTGCCGTCAAAAACTCACAGCCCGCAGGGAGGGACGTGCACCGCCCAGATTGGACGACAAGGTGCTTACGGCCTGGAACGGGCTCATGATCTCAGCTCTAGCAAAGGGCTATCAAGTTCTTGGTGACGAGAACTATCTTAGGGCGGCGCAGAAGGCGGCTGCATTTCTAAGAGATAGAATGCAGATAAACGGCAGGCTGTACCGAAGCTATCGGGACGATCAGGTGCGCACAGAGGCCTTCTGTGAGGATTACGCGTTCCTGATAGAGGGACTTATAAATCTTTACGAAAGCGATTTTGACACCGCTTGGATAAATTGGGCCAACAAGCTGCAGCAACAGCAGGACGAAATTTTTTGGGACGAGGCTAAAGGTGGATACTTTTTCACTGCTGCGCCTGAAGTGGTGTTTAGAAAGAAGGAATTTTTGGATGGAGCCATTCCATCATGTAATTCAGCCTCGCTGGTTAACCTATTGAGGCTGACGGGATTTTTTAATAATTCCGTGCATCAGGAGAGGGCCAAGCGGCTGGGCCGGATCTTTGTCAGTCATGCTTCAAGGTATCCGAATGCTTTTCCGAAGGCGCTAATCGGAGTACATATGCAGGCGTTCAGCCACAAAGAGATTGCAATAATGCCGGGCGCTGACGCTGCTCCCGCTGCGGCGATGCTCAATTTTCTGCGTGCGGAGTTCCGGCCTCTCTTGACGGTGGCAATGGGACTTAACGGACAAACGGAGGATCAGCCGGATCTGCTTAAAGGGCGCCAGGCGATAAGCGGCAAAACTACTTTCTACATCTGTGAGAATCAAACTTGCAAATCCCCGCTGGTTGACCTTGAGGAGGCTAAGCGTTTACTTGGGCGGTAGCTGTAGTGACCTCTGCGCGCTGCGAAGTTTCTTTGAAGATAAGCGCCGCTTGAGTTTGCTGCGGCGGCTGATGGGACCCTTGCGCTGCGCCCTCAGCTGCTTCTGTAGCTCATTAAGTATCTTTCCCTCGTCGCCGAAGCGTTGAGAGAAGTAATAGTGACCGCATAGCTTGGAAAGCGATGCGAATGCCGCGGCGCAGGCTAGAGAGTAGGACAGCGGATAATTGCTGCGATGGCTCACAAAGAAACCGAACGCTCCCCCGGCAAGAGCGCAGAGATTCGAGCACAGCTGGGTTAGGGTGGCCCTCATTGCGCGAAATCGCCGCAGCTCGGCCTCGACATCTTCTAAGATTGCATAAAGTCTTACTTCGTCATCCTCACAGAAGTTCACCTCGTTGCGGTTCAACCGATCGTATGCTTGCCTTAAGTCTTCGTAGTTGGAGCTGAGGTTTATCGATCTCTCTGCAGCGCGATTAATCAGTTTGAGAAGCTGCGGCTGGGATTGCGGAATTTCAAAGCTATGCTTGGCGTCTATGACAAGCTTTTCTTGCTGCAACGTCTCGGGACTTCCCAGCATTAGAAGCTTGATATCGAAGCGATCCGGTGCGGAGAGGCGGCTCTCAATTACACCCTGCAGATCGATGCCATATTGATATGAAAGCTCGCGGGCGATTTTTTGAAGCTCTATCAAACTTCCGCCTTCCAGCCCATTGGTGAGTGCCTGTTTCAGCGCATGATGAGAGAGGCCGTCAAGGATAGGCCCTGCCACAGCCTGAGACGAGGTCAATTCGTGTCCGGCCAGCAGTGTTGTAATGGCCTGAAGTTGTGTCGCAGTTAGCTGCGAAGATTTGATGTCGGCGGCTAGATCGCTGCCGAAAGCATCACAGTATTGCTTTTGCAGCTTTGAAATTTCCTGATCGGGAAGATCCGCTATTATGGCCCCAAGCGTCTCGTAGAGATCAGCGCCGCCTGCTTCAATAACCGCCCGTATCTCGGCCAGTTCCATCCGCCTTATCAGCGGAAGTTCTGCAATCTTGGCCACTCGGGGATCGAAAAGCTCCTCCAGCGACTGTCCATAGATCTGTTTGTACTCATGCAGCACCGCAGGCAGCGAGTCTGAACTAATCGAGCGCAGCAGCCTGCGAAGAGCGGCTAAATCGCTGTGCGTCTCGGTCAACGAGCGGATGGAGCATGCATCGGCGAGTACCTGCTCTCCCCTTATTATGTGCAGCGTGCGGTGGAGCAGTGCGCCTTCTCCCAGAGCTGACCTGATGGCTTGCTCTAACGGGAGGTCAAAACTCTGAGCATAACACTGGTACAAGCCTTGGACCTGGCTTCTGTGCAGGGAGCCAAGCACCCGCGGTAATGCTCTATGCAGTTCGCGGTTTTCGAGAATTTCGTTAACCACAGCCGTAGCACGCTTCACTGGATCGTCGCTGAATAGATCACCGGATCTCTGCGATTCTGTCCTTGAGCGGCTCATAACCTGAGCTAAATCCGCTTTGAACCGTTCTTTGTAACATTGCCGGAGGAGAGGCATCTCCTCGACTTTACAATTCTGGACCATGCTGTGCAGTCGAGCTTCGGCCGGAGTGCGGGAGAGATCGCCGGCAATGAGTTGTATCTCCAACTTGTTACTTAGGCGCCCCAATAGCGCGTCATTTGCGCGCGCAGCCACAAGGGTGGAGTGTGCGCTTCGATGATCTCTTGCTGCTGGCTCTATATTAGAATGGAGGGCAACACCATGTGCTTCACTGTTTCGTATCTGTGCTCGGAGGTCAGGCTTGTTGATGGAGGCGGGCTGCCTTTCGAAAGTGGGTGTATCCGTGCAATGATTTGATCGCGCTGCGAGCGACGGTGACGGATCCAATTGAATCGGGGAAGTTTTTGGTTCTCGCATTACAGTGTGATGAAAATGTCTCAATATAGTTATTGCCGATACCGCCTGGTGCGTTATATTTGAACCGCCGCTTACCGCTCTTGATTGTTGAATTAATTGTCAATAGATTTAGGGGCTCACGAGCCTAGAAGTAACACCTCTTTTGAAATGATCGCTTTTTGAAGTCATTCTTACCTGAAGTAATTTATGCGACAGTATCTTGATCTTGTTAGTGAAATTCTTACTTCCGCAGGATTTCTCCATTCTTCCGGAGAGCAGCCGCGCGTTGCTAGGCGCGAAGATCGTACCGGGGTCGGAACCTATTCGGTCTTTGGCCGGCAGCTGCGGTTCGATCTCAGAGAAGGCTTCCCGCTTTTGACTACCAAAAAGCTTCATTTGAGATCCATTATTCACGAGCTGCTTTGGTTCTTGAGCGGTGAAACAAATGTGCGCTATCTGCACCAGAATAAAGTGACCATTTGGGATGAGTGGGCTGATAGAAATGGCGATCTTGGACCTATCTATGGCAAGCAGTGGAGAAATTGGCAGGGGCCGCAGGGAACCGTCGACCAGATAAAGCGCGCTGTTGAGACGATTAAGAATAATCCTAGCAGCCGGCGCATTTTGGTGATCGCTTTCAATCCGGCCGACCTGCCTGAAGTCGCTCCTCCTGCATGCCACACCTTGTTTCAATTTTATGTCAACGGCGATCAGCTTAGCTTGCAGCTTTACCAACGCTCGGCGGATCTGATGTTAGGCGTTCCGTTCAATATCGCCAGTTACTCGTTATTGCTGATGATGGTGGCGCAGGTGTGTGGTCTGAAGCCGCATGAGTTCGTGCATACATTTGGAGATGTTCATATATACTCGAATCATGTTGAAGGAGCAGTGGAGCAGCTGAAACGCGAGCCAAGAAAGCTCCCACGAATGTTAATCAATCCTGAAGTAAAGGATATCTTCGAATTTCGATTTGAGGATTTCAAGCTCCTTGACTATGAGCCGTGGGAGCACATCAAGTTTGATATAGCAGTTTGAGTGTTATATGGCCGGCAGAGCCGTGACTGTATCCGCCATTGTAGCCATGGATGAAGGGCGTGTTATTGGACGTGATAACGCGCTTCCTTGGCATCTACCCGACGATATGAAGCGGTTCTCGAAGCTCACCCGGGGGCATACTGTGCTGATGGGACGCAAGACCTTCGAGTCGCTTCCTCCTAAGTATAGGCCGCTGCCGGAGAGAAAGAACGTTGTGGTTTCCAGACACTTAACGGTGGCAGAAGGGACCGATGTCGTCGATTCTCCCGAGAAGTTTATCAACCAATGTAAGCAAGGAATGATAGCGCTCCCTAGTGAAAAGCTGTGGGTGATCGGCGGAGAGCAGATATATCGGGCGGCGATGCCACTTACTGATGAGATCTATCTGACGCTGGTTGAAGGGCGGCATGACGGTGACGCCTTTTTTCCTTCTTTCGAAGAGGATTTCAAGCTGGCGGAAGACGAGAAGCACGAGGGATATTCATATAGGCTGTACAAGAGGAACTAGGCCGATAGTAGTAATCCTTGCTGTTTTGTGAGATTTTAAGGTGTAACGTTCATCAAGCCTTAGCTTTCCACGTTCGGATGGGCAGACATTTTGGCTTTAGTTTCTTGTGCCGGTGGAAAGCTTCTCTGTTTTGTGAGATTCTTAATTGCCAGCTTCATACGCGTCCTTAGCTCAGCTGGATAGAGCATCTGGCTTCGGACCAGAGGGTCGGGGGTTCGAATCCCTCAGGGCGCGTTCACTCCTATTCAATTTGAGATGGAGAGGCTTTTCGCGACGCGACTGGTCCACCTTCGCCAAGGCTTCGGCGGATCGACTTCGCTCTGTCGGGGGCTTGCTCCGACGTAGCTTCCCTGAAAGCGAAGTCGAGTTCGAATCCCTCAGGGCGCGTTTTAACTTACCCCAAATGCTTCTCTCTTAAGTAATCCAGGAAAGGCTGCGACGAGACCGGCATGCCTGACGCCCTAGATGCCAGCTCGGCCGCCTCGAAGCGGGTTCCGAACTTATGCACCCGTTCGCGCAGCCAGCTCAGAATCTGCGCGAACTCTCCGTTCTCAATCAAACTGTCCATTTCTGGAATGTCGCTTCTCATCTTCCGGTGCATCATGGCGCCGTAAATATTGCCGAAGGCGTAGGTTGGGAAATAGCCGAAACTTCCTGTATACCAATGAACATCTTGCAGCACTCCGTCGCAATCGGCGGGAACGTCTAATCCAAGATGGTTCTTATACTGATCATTCCAGGCATCGGGAAGCTCGCTTACCGCAAGATTCCCGCTGATCAACTGCTCTTCGAGGAGCATGCGAATTACGACATGGAGAGAATAAGTCACCTCATCTGCCTCCACTCTGATTAAGCTCGGCTGCACTTTATTAGCCGCGCGATATAGCTGCTCTTCGCTGAAATTTTCTGCTGCCTCAGGGAGATAACGGCCAAGTAAACGGTGAAGGTAACGGGCGTATGGTTTACTGCGGCCCACACAGTTCTCCCAGAACCTGGATTGTGACTCATGTATACCAAGCGAAATTGCTCTGCCGCATGCGCTGCCTAGGTACTCTTTAGGGAGCCCCATTTCATAAAGGGCATGTCCCGTCTCATGCAGAGTAGAAAAAACTGCTGATAGAAAGTCAGTTTCATCGTAGCGCGTAGTGATTCTGTAATCATAAGGCCCCATATCAGAGGCAAAAGGGTGTGCGGTTACATCCAATCTACCTTCATCCGATTCGAAGCCGAGGTCGGACGCAATCGCCAAATTAAGCTGATGCTGGTTCTCGGCAAGATAATCTTCCTCCTTAGCTGATGAAAGATCTTGGCCTTTTGCAGGGATCTGATCGATCAATTGGCGGAGTCCTCCTCCCAGCTCAAGAAGAACAGGCTTAATCTTGGACAATCTTGAGAATGGCTCATATACCTCGAGCAGCGCATCGTACGGGTGTTCAGAATAGCCGGTTAGGTCAGCTTCCTGCCGGGCAAGTTCTACGAGCTTTTCGAGATGAGGAGCTACGCTTTTGAAGCTGCTGCTAGGGCGAGCTTCGATCCAAAGGGAATAGCACTCGGCCTGTAATCTCGAACGCGTGGCGACGAACTCTTCGCTGAGTTTTTGATTACGGGTTATCTCGTAATTGGTGCGCTGCAAATTGATGCGGTCTTCCGGCTTGAGCCCCTCGCATTGCAAAAGATCTTGAACTTTGTGTTGCAGCTCAGGAGAGGTTTTGCGTTGGTGGATCAGCTGATCCACTAACGCAAGTTGTGAGGCCCGATGCTGCGCCGCTTTAGGCGGCATATATGTTTTTTGATCCCAGTATAGCAAAGCATTGATCCCTTCGAGCTTGTAGATTTCGCTGAGGGAGGCATAGTAATGATTTAAATCTTTATCGTTGATTCTCATTCAAACCACTTCGAGGTTGATAATCAATTGTGAAGTTCTAAGTTAGCTATGATTAGCGCGCAGCGCAAGGATGCCGGTTATGACCGCAGCGTGAGCTTTAGCTCACTATCCCACTTTGCATGTAACGCGAGGATATTTCGAGCGTATCGTAGCGCTGAAGTGTTTACCGGCGATCTCTCTTTGAGAGATCGGGAGAGGTTTGTCGGGCCCCAATTGTAAGCTATCAGCGCCAGAGTGGTATCTCCGTTGAAACGCTCCTTCAGGTAGTGCAGATAACGTATGCCCATTCTAATGTTCAGATCGGGCTTTAAAAGTTCCCGCTCACTTTTAAGCTCGGGGCCTAACTTCTGTGAGATGTAACGGGCCGTACTGGGCATTATTTGCATCAGCCCTGCCGCGCCCTTATTGGAGAAAACCTCTCCTTTGAAGGTACTTTCGTGCTTGATTATGGAGGCCAGTATCAACGGGTCGATATTTTCAGTCATGCTGGCGTTCACGATCAGGCGTGAGAGCTGATCAGCATTGATTGCGGGATTTAACTTTTTTATTTTGCGGGCGATAAAGGTCTCTATTTGTGAGAGCCCTGTCGGGGATTGTTGGGAATTTTCCTTATGTGAGGGACTCATTCCGTTATTTTTATTGCGAACCGTAGTGTGCTGTGAAAGGAATAGGGCGGATGACGCCACCAAAATCGCTATGCAGATTACCTGCATTACAGCGGGGGCGCTGCCGACTAAAAATGGCCGGCTGCCCCAAGGTGACATGACTCCTTGTTCAAGTGTTGAGATGCTGGCGCATACATTCCCGCCCATAACCTCTCTTTAACCTCAATAAACTCCGGCCAGGGATCTTGTTCTAGAGCGAATTTGCTTCTGGCTTAGTTGGAAGTGCTTGGCAAGCTATTGATGACAAAAGGATTTTGTATGCGAATGAGCGCTAACTGGACGGCCGCGCCGGTATGCGTAAAATTCGCAGGTATAGTCACTATAGCGCGCCCCGATTCGGTTACCAGCGACGCTGGAACATAGAGTGGAGCTTGTAATCGACTGCGAAAAGATGAAGAATTAATGAGCATAAACATGGAGTGCTAGCCAGTTTCAGAAGAGATTTTACAGCCGGAGCGGCCGCAGTATCGGATTTGCCGCAACGAGGAATTAATTTACAGGAAGCAGAATGTGCGGAATTGTCGGGTACCTCGGAGATCGAAGTGCGCTCGAGGTTATACTCTCCGGTCTTGAGAAGCTTGAATACCGGGGTTATGATTCGGCCGGTGTTGCGTTGTCGGTCAATGGAACGGTCGAAGTCACTCGTTCAATTGGCAAACTTTCGGAACTCAAAAAGATATTGGCCGAAACGCCGCCCAAGCAGATGTCGCACCTTGGAATCGGCCACACACGGTGGGCCACGCACGGCAGGCCCTCCGAAAACAATGCCCATCCTCACACTGCCGGTAGAGTAAGTCTTATTCACAACGGGATAATAGAGAACTATATCGACCTGCGCGAAAAGCTCGAAGATGAGGGGGCGGTCTTCTCATCGGAGACCGACACCGAGATCGCCGCGCACCTGCTTAATCGTTATCTTGAAAAAGGGCTGGATTCTTTAGAAGCGCTGCGCACTACCTGCCGCGATATAAGAGGCAGTTATGCGTTCGTTGCGATTGATCGCGATAACCCTGACCGCCTGCTGGTTGCGAAAAACGCTACGCCTATCGTGATTGGGCTGGGAGATAAAGAGGTGTTCGTAGCAAGCGATATACCGGCGCTGCTGAATTATACTCGCCGCGTGATTATACTCGAGGATGGCGATATTGCAGAAGTGCATCGTGACCAAGTAAGGATTAAACATCTTGGGCCCGACGGAGCTTCGGTTGAAGTGAAGCGGCTCGAGCAGAATATTACTTGGGATCCGGTTACTGCTCAAAAAGGCGGATTCAAGCATTTCATGTTGAAAGAGATCTATGAGCAGCCGCAGGTTCTGGCCGACACCTTTCGTGGGCGGGTGGAAATCGAGATGCCGCGGGTATTTTTCCCCGAATTAACCATGACCGACGAAGATATTGCCAAGGTGAACCGGGTCATATTAGTTGCGTGCGGCACTGCTTGGCACGCCTGTTTGGTAGGTAAGTTCTACCTGCAAGCTCTAACGGGGATTCCTTGTGAAGTCGATTACGCCTCTGAATTTCGTTATCGGACGCCGGTTCTCAACGATTCGACACTGGTGATCGCCGTCTCTCAATCGGGGGAAACCGCCGATACCCTAGCTGCTATTGAAATGGCGATGTCTCATGGTGCGCAGGCATTGGCCGTGTGCAATGTTTTAGGATCCTCGATGGCGCGTAAGGTGCCTAACGTTATATTCACTCATGCCGGCCCGGAGATAAGCGTCGCATCTACCAAAGCGTTCACTACGCAGCTTGCCGCGCTATATCTCTTAGCGGCTTTTATGGGTCAAAAGCGCAAAAGCCTCGACGAAAAGGGAGTTTTTTCTCTCATTAACGACCTCGTGTTTCTCCCGTCACTCATTGATGATGCGCTGAAGACCGCCGATAAGGTCGAGAAGGTTGCCAGGAAATTTCACGGCGCCCGCGACTTTTTGTTCCTTGGGCGTGGCATCTGTTATCCGATTGCTCTCGAGGGAGCACTAAAACTCAAGGAGATATCTTACATTCATGCCGAGGGATATCCCGCAGGAGAAATGAAGCACGGTCCCATTGCGTTGATTGACGAAAGCATGCCGGTAGTAATGGTAATGCAGCGCTCGGACGTGCTGTTTGAGAAAACTCTTTCGAACTTGAGAGAGGTGGAGTCCCGAGGGGGTAAAATCCTGGCTGTGACCGATGTAATCGGCAGCAAGGAGCTGAAAGCGGTTTGCGACTCTGTAATAGAGATGCCATTTGTGTCAGAACTTCTCAGTCCTATTTCGCTCACGATTCCGCTTCAGCTGCTCGCTTATTACGTGGCCGTCTTCAACGGTACGGATGTCGATCTTCCGCGTAACCTCGCGAAAAGCGTAACGGTCGAGTAGATCAGCAGCAGTCCGGCAGATATTTCTTGAACTAGCACCTTTCCCTCTGTCATATTGAACGGATTCACAGCTCATTTAAGAAATTCTTCGGGAAGAGGGGCATTCATTATTGCACGCCAGTTTCTCTGGCCCGCCACTGCTTGCTAATAGCCGTGGTGAATTTTGGGCCTTAGAGGCTGGCGAGGCGGATTCGCTAGGGTTTTTGGTTCATGCCTTAATGAACCTAGAAAGGAGTGTGCGTCTATGTCTCAAGGTGGTTTAAGTGAGCAAGTTCATCAAGCTGCCCGCAACCTTGTATTGGCAAGACTACGGTTCATGCCTATGGGAGATCCCGAGCGGTACGCTCGTGAGAACGCCCTTCCCTATCTAAGGGCACGGCTAGATCTCTTTAAGCTCGATCCGACGGTAGCCGATCAGATCGAGTATGGCTGCCAGTACCACGAAGATTGAAAAGAGCAGTCCTTTAAAGTGTTGGATCGCGCCGTCACGGAATTACGCCGTGACGGCGCTGTCCGGTTTTTCATTGTGTTTTTCAAGGATCCGGCTCGCCTGTTATCAATCCAGATATCCGAGTGTCCTGAGCTGTTCGAGCTCTTTATCACTGTGAGATTTCGATTCGCCTAATCCGCTGATTAGTCCGCTGACGAACTTTTGCAGCTGCGAAACCCGCTCTTCCAGCACTTCGGGCTGAGCTTCCGCTATATTATTCTGCTCTGTCGAATCGGCAGTAACATCAAAAAGTGAGGCGGAGCCCGATTCAAGATCCACTATCGTATGGTACTGATCATCGTAGTGTGATCTCAAATTGACATCGACCTCCAGCTCGGAAAACTGGAAAGGCCGTATCTCGGAGTTTTCTCCTTTGAGCAGTTTTCCCAGTGACCGCCCATCCATTTTTGGCAGGTCTTCTATATTCAGCAGGTCAAGCACCGTTGGCGTGATGTCGACCAAGCTGACAGTATTCTCGATCGCACGAGGCTTTGCTCCAGGCGCCTTAATGATTAGGGGAACCATCAAGAGTTCTCGGTTTAACGAAAGAATATGTCCTATACGGCCGTGTTCCAAAAACTCTTCGCCGTGGTCGGATGTCACAATGATTATTGTATCGTCGTAGTCGCTGCGGCTTTTCAGATAGTCAATCAGCTTACCGAAAGCGTCGTCCACCATGCGTATACTGGCATCATAGTGATCGGATAGATGCAGCGCCTGTTGGGGGGTCACATTTTGTTGATTATAAAAGGTTTTGCCGCACTTTGACGCATCTATGGGCGCAGCCCCTTCGGAGCGGAAATGCGAATGATATTCCGGAGGTGTTTCGTACGGACAATGGATATCGTAGGTATGCAAAAAAAGGAAATAGGGGTGATGTTCGGGAATCGATTTTAAGATCTCTTCGGCCTGTTTCACCTGTTTTCCAAAGGCAAACTTAGCCGGATTGCCCACCCTTGCATACTTTATGAAACCTCTCTTGAAGCCGTGGTCCGCTCCTAAATATCCTCCGCCCATAAGTCCGTAGTTCTTATACCCCCGGCTTTCAAGGATCTCGGCAAGTAGGGGAGTGGAAGGTGGAATCTTTCCGAGCTCTCTTGTTCGCACTCCATGGGTCGTGGGGTAGAGCCCCGTGAACAGGGAGACGTGCGCCGGCAGCGTCCAAGAAGTTACCGACACGGCATTAACAAACAGCGCAGATTCCTTGGCTAGCCGGTCGATACTTGGTGAGGTAGGGCGGGAGTATCCATACGCACCGAGACGATCCGCCCTTAAAGTGTCGAGCGAGATAAGAACAAGGGAATATTGGGACTGCTTGGCCGCTAAATACCGGTAAGCTGCAGCACACGCCACGATTAGCACTACAGCGGCGGCCGCAACAATTGTTCGTTTGTTCATCGATTTATATTCCGTTCATCCCAATAACAGATCATGCCTCGCAGCGCAACGAGCTGACTCCTAGCTACATGGACATCATGACGGATGCCGGATATACTCACGCGGCCATTTCTTCAAATAGGTTCGACTTCAGATGGCAGGAAAGATTGCACCAAAAGTATTATTAGTTTCAATTGCAGCTGCACTCCTCTTGGCCGGATATCTCTACCGCAGCCGTTCCTCCTCGGCCTCAGCGCAGCTACAAGGATGCTCCGGCTGCAACTTGGTTGTGGTGATGATTGACACTCTTCGGGCAGATCACCTCTCGGGTTACGGTTACCGGCGGGAGACCTCCCCGTTTATCTCGTCTATCATGCAAAGGAGTGCCGTTTTTAAGCGGGCTTATTCCACATCTTCTTGGACCGCGCCGGCTACTGCATCATTTTTCACTTCTGAACTTCCCTCGCAGCACGGAGTAATAACCGGTTTCGCTGCCACTAAGCGAATGCAGCGCCAGGGAAGGAATATTGATCTTAACAAATTACCGGCGGATAGGGCGACGTTGGGTGAGTTCATGAAATCCGCCGGATTCTTCACAGTCGGTGTGGCGGATAACCTCAATATTGGAAGTGAAATGGGCTTTGATCGCGGTTTTGAACTTTTCGAAAAGTTCTATTACCGCGGTGCCGAAGTTGTGGCTGAGCAGGTTGATCAGTTTATGCAAAAGGCACCCAAGAGCGATCCCTATTTCCTTTACATCCACTTTATGGACCCGCACCATCCTTACAACAAGCGTGAGCCGTTCTATTCAGAGTGCCTAGCTGGCAGTGAAGGATCCAACCAAGGGGAAACGGTCTGCAGGTATGATAGCGAGATAAGATACGTCGACGAAGTTCTGCAAAAAATGGCCGAGAGATACGGGTGGCTTGAAAACTCGGTAATTGTGCTCACCTCAGACCATGGTGAGGAGTTCTGGGATCATGGAGGAACAGGCCACGGAGACACGCTTTATCGTGAGATGATCCACGTGCCGTTTATCATTTATCACCCGCATTTTCCGGCCCGCAGCATCGATGTCAATGTCGGTCATATCGATATGCTGCCCACACTCGCGGCGCTGCTCGATATGCCTGCGCATAAGTCTTGGCAAGGCAGGAGTTTGAAGCCGCTCCTTAATGGCGGAAGTTTCGACTCGGAGCGCATCCTGTTCAGCGAGCGATTACGAAGCCGAAATGAGAAGAAGAAAAAGTGGAGGCGCTCGGGAGTGCGCCGGGAGATGCACTATATAAAGACCGCCAAGGGCCGCGACACGGTTTTTCAGGAACTCTTCGATCTAAACCAGGACTTCAGCGAGCAGAAGAATATATTCACATCAGACACAAAAGTAGGGGCAGTTCTGTCTGAGAGAGTGGCAGCTCTCCCGATGCCTGAGGAGAACAACGAGTCCGGAAAGGTGGAGGTTGAAGTAGATAGCGAGACTTATGAACAGCTCAAGACCCTTGGATATTTAGATTGAGGGGATTAAAGTGACAAGCGGAAGCACTCCTTCAAAGGACGAGGGAAGAACCGCGCTTTTGAAGAAGGCAGTATACGCAGCGGCTGCGCTGGCGCTCATAATCTGGCTGTACGGCCCGTTTCTTGCCGCGCATCTGCGGTATGCGCTCGATCCTTACTCCTACAGCGACGACGCTCGTCATCATATAGCGCCATTCCTTCGTTACTTCGATAGCGCTCTCTTCGAGAATGACTATCCGACGGACTATTACCTGCAGGCGCTCTCCCCGATCCTCTGGAAGGGTGTCTACTTCGTAGCGGCGCAGATTATGGATCCGATTACCTTTAGTAAGTTTCTGCCGTATCCTCTCTGGCTTTTAGCCATGGCCGGGCTTGCCGCAGCAGCTTACCGGATAGGCGGGCGGCCGGCCGCCTTTGCCTGTCTTCTATTTGCAATACCGGCTCCGGTCTTTTTCGACAGGATGGTAGGGGGCCTCTCGCGAGCCTTCGCCTTTCCGCTGCTTGCATGGGGGCTTTATGCCGTTACCTCCGGCAGGCTGAAATTGCTTGCTCTTTTGACAGTACTGGCTGCAGGCTTCTATCCGGCACCGGCATTATTGCTGGCGCTACTTCTATTTTTTGCCGTTATTGCGCAGCATCTTCCTGCAAGATTTGCGATTCCGCGCGGGCAAGATGGAGTTCCTTCTCTTAAGCAATCAGCATTTCTGCTGGGCGGCACAGCGGTGTTATGCGTTCTTATGGTAGCGCCGGTATTGGTAAGCACGCAGCCGTACGGCAAAAGGCTGACGGAGAGCGACTCTTCCTCTTATCCTGAGGTAGGCGCAGGAGGGCGCTACGGTAACAGTGAACATGGCCCGCATATGTCGTATATAAGCGGCTTTCAACGTTACATTAAGAGCAGTTTTCTCCCGCGCCGGGAACCGTACCTGGAATCGCTCATAAAAAAAGCAGGACTTGTCGAGACCAAGCGACGCAGCTTCTTATTCCATAAGAAGGCGGCCTTTATGAATGGATACTTTATAGCCGCCTGTGCTTTTCTCCTTTATGCCGCGTTCTCGCGCCGGTTTTCGCAGGCCTCGGCGCTGCGAGGATTAATTCTTTTTGCTTTAAGTTCGATCGCTGCCCATGCCGCATCAATTGCCTTTTATCCGCATCTATTTTTCCCTCAGCGGTATTTAGTTTATACCGTGCCACTCATTGCTTTGACCGCTTTTGCATGCAGTCTTGTATTGGCGGTCCGCCTGCTTGTGAGGCGTGAACGGCTACAGGGTCCGATCTGCGCTACAGTAGCTCTTTTGGCTCTGCTATGTTTAGGCGGGCCTTCGAAGGAGAACGAGGGATACATTACCGCTGAACCGGGGCTCGTCCCGCTTTATCAGTTCATTTCGCATCTTCCCGCTGATAGCGTGGTGGCGGGCTGGCCCAAGGGAGTCATTAACAATGTGGCCTACCTCTCGCGGCGCAAGGTATTTCTTACCTCCGAAATAAATCAGGCATTTCAC
The DNA here is from genome assembly GCA_024102635.1 of Deltaproteobacteria bacterium. Classification (GTDB taxonomy): domain Bacteria; phylum Bdellovibrionota_C; class UBA2361; order UBA2361; family JAGFJO01; genus JAGFJO01. Next base: position 24,748 of record JAGFJO010000080.1, on the reverse strand, counting down.
CAAGAATATCTGAATCGCATGCGCGAGCGAATGGAGGTTTTGATGCGAGCTTATTTCTCTCGAGTAGACCTATCTCCGCTGCGTGAGCTGAGGGATCACTACGGGGTAACACATCTGATCGTTGACCTCTCTCATTTTTCAAAAGGTAGCCCTCCGCAATATTTTCTCCCTTATGGGGAGAGAATCCCTGAGTTCCTGAGTGATCCTGGCCCTCAGGACTTTTTGGTAACGCAGCTTGCGGAAAAGGCGGCGATCTATAGAAATGGGAGGGTGGCAATATTGGAACTAGAAGGAATGTAATGAGGCTAGTAGCGTTAGCGTTGGCGCTGATCGTCTGCGGCATAGGCATATTCGTGTTGCTTCGGCAGGGCAGCGACGAGAAGCCCAATATTTTGATCGTAATGGTCGACACACTGAGAGCAGATCACCTCGGTTATAGTGGTTACGAGCGGGACACCTCGCCTAACATAGATCGCTTTGCCGCCGAAAACAGAATCTACCGAAACGCTTTCTCTTCATCATCGTGGACACCTCCATCTGTTGCTTCGCTGTTTACAAGTGTCTTCCCGACCGTACACGGGCACATGCCTAGGCCGGGCGGATCAAAATTTGGGCGGAATTTCACGAAGCTCCCTGAAAGTTTTGTTACATTGGCGGAGGCGCTTCAGGCGGCAGGTTATGCGACAGCGGGTATTACAGCGAATCCGTTGGTAAGCGAAAAGTACGGCATGCAGCAGGGATTCGAGCAGTACTATTCGCCGGGACGGGAAAAAGGTGATCGCATTACTAAGAGAGCGATCAAATACCTCTCTGATCTAAGGCCCAAAGATAAGCCGTTTTTTCTCTATCTGCACTACCTCGATCCTCACGATCCCTATAAACCGCCGAAGCCGTATGACAAGATGTTCTCCGGGCCGATTAAAAGATGGCCGTATGGAGAGGCTGAGCTGCAGATCATTTCGCAGTATGACGGCGAAATTCGCTTTGTCGATAAGGAGATCGGCAAGCTGTTTGACTGGCTCAAAGAGCAAGGTCTTTACGAAGAGATGATAATCGTGTTCGTCTCCGACCACGGCGAGCAGTTCAGGGAACGGGGTTTTCTAGGGCATGGGGACAGGCTTCATTCCGAGGAGATTCACATACCGTTGATTATTAAGGCCCCCGGATTCGAAGGTGAGGAGCTTGAGCCGGTCAGCTTAGTGGATGTGTATCCGACGCTTGTTGATTTATTAAAGCTCGAACCGTCTCCGGACTTTCAAGGCCTCTCGCTTATGGATCAGGAGAGATTAAAGGCGCGAGGCGGAGTAACGACCGAGATTTTTAGGCACTATAACTTGAAGGCGTTCACTACAGCGAAGGGCCAGCGCCTGATACTTGAGTACGATCCTGACAAGGGCCTGCGCCTTGACTCACTACTAGGGTGGAGCAAAGCTGACCTTTTCGAGCTGCGCTCCGATCCACTGGAATTAAAACCGCTTCTGACCGATGCGATCAAAGAGAATCCGGTATTCGATGCGGCACAAAAGACCTATCTTTCGATTTTGAAATTAACCGAGAGGCACTCAGTTAGTGAAGTGCCCGAGAACGAAGAGATGATCCGCGAATTGAAAACTCTAGGGTACCTGTAGAAGCAAAATAGGGGAGCCTCTCTATGGCTTGCTAAACAGATCTAAACGTCTCAAATCCTCCGGCCTTTCCTTTAAGTCTCTTAAAATAGTGAAATTTCAGCGCTTTGAGGCTAATTTAGCTTGACCCGGCAAACGCTTTTCCTATACTCTCGTGAAGTGGGATAAAGTGGGAATCAGTGGCATGGCCCTCTCGATTTGGCTTAAGTAGTTGAATCAAATGAAAAAAGCCGGAACAGAAGCAACTAAAGACTCGCAGTCCGAGACACCGGATTCGAGCGCCTTCAGTTCATTCTACGGCAACTTTACTCACAGCATTGATGAGAAGGGGCGGGTAAGTTTGCCGGCCGAATTTCGGCGGGTACTTGATGAGGCCGGCAGTCCAGGACTAGTGCTGACCAACTATATCTCCGAGGGCGCCCGCTGCCTGGAGGGGTTCTCGATACCGGCATGGCTGGATTTTGAAAGAAAGCTGCGGACTAAAAGCCGCTTCAGCTCCAAGCTGCAGAAGCTTGAGAACTTTTATCTGAGCCGCGCTTGCCAGTGTCCTATTGATGGTAGCGGAAGAATTCTAATTCCTTCCTATCTCAGGGCGTATGCGGGAATAGAGAGGGAGGTCTCATTTACCGCATCCATTCACGGCTTCAGAGTGTGGGATAGAAGGGTTTGGGAGATGGTTTTCAATTCGGCGGAACAGGCTTTGATGGAAGACCCGGAGATATTCGCGGAGGTCGATTTATGAGACGGCCTGGTAACTCCACTTTGAACTACGGATATTTGCATGGAGCAGAGTTGTCACATATCGGTGTTGAAAGAGGAGGTAGTAGAGCTCCTCAGGGCCGCTCACGGAGGCAGATTCCTCGATTGCACACTTGGTGGAGGAGGGCACGTGCAGGCGCTGCTTAATGCCAACAGCACGGTCTCCGTGGTAGCCGCCGACCGCGACGCCCGCGCGATTATCCGCGCCAATCGCCGTTTTGAGAACTCTGCGGAGCGATGCCGGATTATGCACAGCACCTTCTCCGAGCTGAAGGACGCGCTGAAAGGGGAAAAATTTGATGGCATACTTGCGGATTTGGGCCTCTCTACCGACCAACTTAAAGAATCCCGTGGTTTCTCGTTTTCCGACAAAACTCCGCTCGACATGCGAATGGATGAGAGCCAAGAGATGTCGGCATCTCATGTAGTCAACAAGACTACGCAGAGAGAACTTGTAACCGTGCTGCGGAAAGGCGGTGTGGGTAAGGAAGCTGTTCCCATTGCTGCGGCTATCATTAAAGCGCGCCCAATCAAGTCCACTGATAAATTGTCGGAGACCGTTTCTCATGCGCTTAAGGGCAGGTACCGTGAAAAGAAAGGCAACCCAGCTACGGTGGTATTCCAAGCCATCCGAATAGCTGTGAATCGTGAGTTCGAAGAGCTCGAAGCGCTGCTCGATACCGTGCCTAAACTTATTAAACCTAAGGGGCGGCTGGCGGTAATTAGTTTCCACTCACTCGAAGATAAGGTGGTGGCGCACAAGATGCGGCAGTGGCAGTCGCAAGGAAGATATCCGGCTTTATGGCGCGGCCCGAGAAAGGAGAAGCCTTTAGGCAAAATGATTACAAAAAAGGCGGTTGTGCCGCAAGCGGATGAACTGCGAGAGAATCCGGCTGCCCGCAGTGCGAGGCTGCGGGTATTTGAATTTGAATAGCCGGGAAACGGGAGAATTTTGAGATGTCGGTTTGTCTTGATTACCAAAAGGTTTATTCCAAGAGACGCTCCTTGGTTGTCTCGGTACGGGTGCAGATAATTGCCGCACTCGTGCTGCTGGTTTGTCTGGCTTTTAAGGTTTGGCTGCGTATTGAATGTACCAGCCTAGGTTACCAGATAGCCAAGGAGCGTCAGTTAACTATGGATCTCGATATGCAACGGCGTGAACTGGAATTGCAGATCTCCGTGGTAAAACGCGCCGATAATCTGGCGGATAAAGCCGCCGTGCAGCTTGGGCTGCGGCCTCTGGATCCGAGGCAGGCAAGGCGCATTATTAATTAGAAGTCAGTATGGCTTTTTCGCATTCCACTCATAGATAGGAGAATCGGCGTTGAGGCCAGGTAGCTGCATAAAGACAACAGATCTCGGTAGTTTTTCCCTCAAGTCCAAATGCATTCGCTCGGGGATGCTGACCCCGCGCTGTAGGCGAGTAAGGATGTGGTTCATTCTCTTTTTTGCAGTTGTATGGAGTCTGGTTTTGCTTACTCGCCTCTTTAGTTTACAAATTGCAAATTTCGAAACCTGGCAGGACTGGGCGATAAAGCAGCACTTTACAGAGATCCGTCTCGCCTCTGAAAGAGGTCCTATCTATGATCGGCAGGGCCGCTTGATGGCCGTGTCGGTGCCGGCCGGTTCTGTTTATGTGCGTCCCCGTCAGGTAAAAGATAGAGAGCTTACCGCTAAAAAAATTGCAGAACTGCTCAAGGTCAAGCATGAGAGGGTGCGATCGGCCCTCGAGTCTTCACAGCCCTTTGTATGGGTAGACAGGCAGGTACCTCGCGCCGTGGCGGAAAAAGTGAGCGACCTGAAGATGCCCGGCGTCGGGCATGTGCTCGAGTCGCGAAGATTCTATCCGTATAACAGCGCCGCCAGCACACTAATCGGAAAAGTGGGGGTAGATGGAGTCGGGCTTTCGGGAATCGAGGCCGTATTCGAGGAGTACCTGCACGGAAAGAACATCAAGACACGGATGGTGCGTGATGCTTTCGGCAATATGATCCAAGTCGAGACTGACGAAAGCGAAGAGTTCGCGCCGCCCAAAGGCAGCCCGCTTAATCTGACATTGGATGCGGATATTCAGATTATCGTCGACGAGGAAATTGAAGCCGGCAGACTAGCGGCAAAAGCAAAGAACGCCATGGCCGTAATGATCGACGCTCAAAGCGGGGAGGTACTGGCTTTAAGCCAGGCTCCGGCAGTCAATTTCAATAAAGGCAAGATTGATCCGGCAAAAGACCTTAAGAATCTGCTGTTAGAGACTGTTTTCGAGCCCGGTTCGATATTCAAGCCGATCGTCGCGGCAGCTGCCATCGAAACAAAGATGGCCTCTCCGCGTGAGATAATCGATTGCGAGGGCGGGCGCTTTCCTGTCGGCCGCCATACAATTAAAGACGTTCATCCAAATGAACGCATCTCCTTCCGCGACGTGGTGGTGAGGTCCTCGAATATCGGAATGACGAAGATAGGGATGCGCATGGGAGAGCAAAAGCTGTATGAGTTTCTCCGCCTTTTCGGATTCGGACAGGAAGCGCTCAACCTTCTGCCCGGAGAAACCAGCGGCATACTTCGCCCGGTCGAGAGCTGGGCTAAAGTAGACGTTGCCACTCACTCGTTCGGACAAGGGATCGCGGTTACACCGCTGCAGGTAGTAAGGGCTACTGCCGTAATAGCCAACGGAGGAAGGCTTCCAACCCTTCAGGTAGTTCAGGATGGGAGCCGGTTGGCACAGAAGCGAATTATTTCTGAGCGTACAGCCGAGGCGGTTCGCGAGATGATGTATGGAGTAGTGGAAGATGAGCATGGCACAGGAAAGAATGCTGCCATAGCAGGTATTAGAGTAGGCGGTAAAACCGGAACAGCTCAAAAGCCGAATCTTAACGGGCGAGGCTACCTGCCGGGCGCTTACATGGCTTCATTTGTGGGTTTTACGGACGGGGCAGCCCTCGGAGTACCTCGAACATTCGTGTTGTTGGTAATTATTGATGAACCTAACGCCGGTTCGATTTACGGAGGAACGTTGGCCGCGCCGGTATTCAAGAGGATCATGCAGCGCACCCTGCACCTTCTAACCACCAAGAGCGGCTTAGGAAGCGGGCTGCAGCGTATCCCCATCCGGCCCTTCGCCGGCGATGATTCGGAGGGGTTGCTGCCAGCGGCTTTTCGCAGCTCGTAGTCCATTGTTACTCATCAGATTCGCGCGGCAAAACCGGCTCCGGTAAATAAATCAATGGCATCTCCGTTCAGTCCAAATCCTGTGCGAAGGTCGAGTTGAAAATCGGGACTAACGGACCAGGTGAACCCCCCGTTTAGATAGTGCTCGTCTTCTTCGACAACTTGCTCCGCAGGGTACAATCCGAAATATTCGACGTAAGTGCCAAAGTGCTGCGTCAGGTCAGCGCCGAAAGCAAGTGAGCTTGAAACTTCGAGATACCTCTCATCTTCGCCCTGCAGAGCGGCCAAGTTAAGGTTCCCCGCCACGGAGTACCTATCGAGGCCGTAGGCCCACAATAGCTTGAAGGCCGGCTCTACTGCGCCGGAAGTTAGGCCGCTGCTGCCTGCCGGGATAGAAAGCTCGCCTATGTAGGAAAGGTCAGGCATCCAATCGTCCTGATTGAGAACTCGATGTTTGAACCCAAGAGAAAAATCGCTGACGCCGCTTTCGTCGATTGCCCCGTGTTGCTGCGAGATATATCCGGCCCATGCAATGCGCAGCTCGAGTTCCTCAAAAGCTCCGATTCTTGCAAGCAGTTCCGGCAAAGTGTGCTCTTCAAGCCTCTGCCCCCCGCCGCCGTCGTAAGTGTAGGTGTAGCCGGTCTCGATCTGCAGATGTCCGGGCGAAATAGGTTGAGTACCCTCGGTGAAGTCAGGCCTATCGGTCTCCATCTCCTGCTTGATCTCTGGATCGCCCCATCCGAGTGGTCCGCTCTCTGCATGTAATGCGGCCGGGAGATTAAGAGAGAGAAGGCCGCACAGAATGAAGGTATCAAATTTGTGCATGAGAGGCTCCTTGAACAGAGAGGTGGATAGTTAAATGTAGCCAATGCTACTTTGACAGTGTGGATAACGTAGCATATGCTACAAGTCAAGCGTTAATAGAGCTGGAATATCACACAATGGCGAAAAGGGAGATAAAGCGACACGCCCGGCGCTTCAGTGCGACTCGCAAGCAGCACAGCCTTGAAGCTGCCGAGGATTACACTGAGCTAGTTCTGGATCTAATAAAGGCCAAGGGAGAAGCCCGGACCGGAGAGATAGCTAAACATCTGGGCATATCGCATGTCACAGCGCTCCGGACCATACGGAGGTTGTCGCAAGAGGGGTATCTGAGGACGGCTCGCAAAATGCCAGTCACTCTAACTCCCAAGGGGGAGCGGCTTGCGCTTGCGTCCAAGGAGAGGCACCGCATAGTTGTACAATTTCTTCTTATGCTCGGGGTGCCCCCGGACGTGGCGGAAATAGATGCCGAGGGCGCAGAGCATCATATTAGCGACACCACCTTAAGAGCGTTCGTAGCTTTCCTGAGAGATCGCGGTGTTAGCTGTGGCAAAGACTCTTTGATAGGCGAAATTTAGCTTAGTGAAGCCTCGCGTATTGGACCCTTTCGGTTCTCTAAACTTGCGTTTTTCCCTCATCATGAGCATCTTTGACACTTGCGTATAGTGCGCCTAAAGAACTGCTATGAGTCCGCTTACCCTACTAGAGATTTCGCAACTGTTAGATGCAGAGCAGCGCAGCCTGCCAAATGTCGATGCGGTTATTCACCGCGTAGTATCGTCGAGTTTAGAGGCCGGTCCGGGAACTGTTTTTGTTGCGGTGAAGGGGAGCAGCGCCGACGGCCACGAGTATCTAGAGCAGGCGCTAAAAGCCGGGGCCGAGGCGGTCATCGTTCAGGATCCAACTCGAGCCGAGGGGCTTCCTTTCATCAAAGTCCGGGACACCAGATTGGCGTTGAGCTTCCTGGCGAGCCTTTTGTCGGGGCGCCCGTCAGACAAAATGAACATTGTGGGAATAACCGGCACTAATGGCAAGACTACCACAAATTGGATCGTTTACCATATGCTCCTAAAATGCGGAGTCGGATCGATGCGCATCGGAACTCTCGGTATCGAGGCTGCCATTCCGGAGAGAGGAGGAATTTTTAGCAGTCCCGGAAACCTGACTACTCCCGGGCCGCTCGAAATTCATGAGAACTTGAAACAGGCACATGCCGCAGGAGTGACTTCAGCTGTTATGGAGGTCTCTTCCCATGCCTTAATCCAATCTCGTGCAGACCATATCTCGTTTGACGCCGCCATCTTCACGAATTTGACCCGTGATCATCTCGATTATCATCAGGGAATGGAGGAATATTACAGCGCAAAGCGGAGACTTTTTGCTCTGCTTGAGAACTCTTCGAAGAGTGCTAAGAGAGGTGTAATCAATGTAAGCTGTGATTATGGCAGAAAGCTGGCAAGCGAGGTGGCGGCTTCGGGAACGGAACTTATAACGTTTGGGCAGGCAACTGATGCGGATGCGCGTATTGGCGCCCTCCACCAAGGGAGTTTCGGCAGCAAATTCACACTGCGCCTCTTAGGCAGAGAGCTGCAAGTGCATAGCCCGTATATCGGCTACCACAATGCCGAAAATGTGGTGGCAGCGCTGCTGGCTTGTGACTTTCTGGTTGATGACATAGAGAGACTCGTTGATCTAGTTGCGGAGCTTCCCCAAGTGCCCGGGCGCCTTGAATCGGCCGGTAATGACCAGATATCGGTTTATGTTGACTACGCACACACACCGGATGCGCTGAAAAATGTAATTAGAGCGTTACGGCCTGTGACCCGGCACCGCCTCTGGGTAGTGTTTGGCTGCGGCGGGGACCGTGATAAGGGGAAGCGTCCGGTAATGGGGCAGATAGCAAGAAGTCTGGCCGATGTCGTAGTAGTTACCTCAGATAATCCCAGGACGGAGGATCCGTCGGCGATTATCGAGGAGATTCTTGAAGATGTTAGGGCAGACTTCGTTGAAGTTGACCGGCGCGAAGCTATCAAAATTGCTGTAAGCAATGCTTCGCCCGGTGATGTGGTACTAATTGCGGGCAAGGGGCATGAGGCCTACCAGATAATCGGTCATGATAAACATCCGTTTTCAGATGTAGGAGAGGTAAGAAGCCTCTTGTCTTGATTGTTGTTTGCTTCGATACTGGCAAAAGCCTCTTTGAGTCGGGCTTAATGGTTTCCTGGAGTTTGTGTGCTCTACCATATTTTCTATCCTCTGCATGAGGTTTACAGCTGGTTAAACGTATTCCGCTATCAAACTTTCCGTGGAATGCTGGCGTTTCTCCTCTCGTTCCTTTTGGTCCTTATTCTTGAACCGAAATTTATTGAGTGGCTCAGAAAGAAAGGTGTGAAGGGGCAGCCTATCCGGGACGATGGGCCAAAGGACCACATATCAAAGCAAGGCACACCGACCATGGGCGGAGCTGTGATTGTGTTTTCAGTTCTAATCTCGACCCTTCTTCTTGCTGATCTTACCAAGCTGGTTGTTTGGCTGGCGCTTGCAGTAATGCTTGCTTACGCCGCAGTGGGATTTATCGATGACTGGCGCAAGGTGACGCATCAAAACTCGAAAGGGTTGTCCGAGCGGGGCAAACTTTTGTGCCAGTGCTTCATTGCAGTAGCTGCTTCGTTAATGCTGATTAATGCCGAATTCTCGACCGTCCTTAGCGTTCCGTTCTTAAAGGACCTTTCATTCCCACTAGGGGCATTCTTCATCCCGTTTGTCATACTTGTAGTGGTTGGATGTTCCAATGCGGTGAATCTTACCGATGGACTTGATGGGCTGGCGATAGGGCCTATTATGACCGTTGCATTTACTTATGCTGTTTTCGCTTATCTTACAGGCAATGTGAAACTGGCCGAGTATCTCGGCCTATTTCACGTTCACGGCGCCGGCGAGCTGAGTATTATACTGGCTGCTTTGCTGGCGGGCGGCCTTGGGTTTCTTTGGTACAACACCTTTCCGGCGCAGATTTTTATGGGTGATACCGGCGCCTTAGGTATAGGGGGTCTTTTAGGCTTCATCGCAGTTTTGGTAAAGCATGAGTTGGTTCTTGTCATCGCAGGAGGGGTTTTCGTAATCGAAGCTCTCTCCGTAATAATCCAACGGTATTCATTCAAGATGACCGGTAAACGGGTTTTCAGGATGGCCCCTATTCATCACCACTTTGAGCTAAAAGGGTGGGCGGAGCCCAAAATTATCGTCCGCTTCTGGATCGTCTCGATCGTCTTGGCGCTTATATCTCTGACCACCCTGAAGCTTCGCTGATAGTTCTAGTGCTTGAATTTTATCACCGGATCGGCTGAAGTTGCCGCCAGGATGTGGCATGCTTATGCTACCTTCGGCAAAGAGACCTCATTTCGCACTGATACTGTCTGCCATATGAACTATCGAGAAAAACTGATCCAGATCCGATCGCAAAATGAAAGGGTGCTCATCGTAGGAATGGGTATCAGCGGTATAGAGACGGCATATTTCCTTCGGCGAGCAGGCGTGGAGTGTGTTTGCGTAGAGAAAAGCGGCGAGCCCGAGTATCTCGTATCAAACCGGTATCGTAGCGAGATTGAACCGCTTCGGAAGCTCGGAGCGGAGATTCATTTCGGAATTGATGGGGAGAAAATCGCGCGCTTTGTTGAGCGCGTTTCGTTGTGTGTGCTGAGCCCGGGTGTGTCGCTCGAGTCTGCAGTTTGCGGAACACTCAAACGTTTCAATATTTCCACCATAAGCGAGCTTGAACTAGGCGTAGAGCTTCTGCGGCGCCGCACTGTTGTTGTTACCGGTAGCAACGGTAAGAGCACCACCGTCAGTTTGATTCATGCCATGCTGCAGGCTTCCGGTATAAGCTCATCGCTATGCGGGAATGTAGGCATGCCCGTAATCGCGAATGCACCGGCGGATGCGTTGGAGAGTGACGGCACAGACAGCGGCTGGCTGGTTGTCGAGGCGTCAAGTTATCAGCTCGAGACATGTACTGTTCTGAGGCCGGATATTGCTGTCCTCCTCAATATTTCCGACAATCACCTCGAGCGACACGGGTCGATTGAGCGCTATTTGGCGATTAAAGCGAAGATCTTTGCTAATCAAACCCCGTCGGATTGGGCGATTTTCTCCGGGGACGACGCACGCATAGCCGGACTTCGCGGCTCTTTGAAGGCGCAGGCAGGAGTTTTCTCAGTTGCTCCGGCAAGCGCCTCCTGTAACGCCGTAAGCACAGTGAGAAGGGAGAAAGGGTTTGATTCTATATCGCTGATGCTTAACGGAGAGACGGAAAGCTACGATTGCCGTTTGTCGAAGCTTCCCGGGTTACACAACCGGCTTAATATCGCCGCGGCAGCTCTAACTTCAAGGCTATGCGGCGCTTCAACTGCCGCCGTGCAGAAAGCCATTGAGGACTTTCATTCGCTGGCGCACCGGCTGGAGGTTTGCGGCGAGAAGCACGGAGTTGTATTCGTCAATGACTCTAAATCCACTACGGTTGCGGCATCGCAAGCGGCGCTTCAGTCGTCGTTAGATGAGTTTCCGGAGAGCAGGATGATAGTCTTGCTTGGTGGCCTTTCCAAAGCGGGCTCCTGGGAATCACTTCTCGCGGCGATCAAATCAGCAGGCGAGCGCGTTCGCAGTGTAATCTGCTTCGGCAAGGATGCCAGGCTGATAGCAAGCAACTGTAAGAGTAAGGGAGTTCCGCATTCCATTGCCGGTAAGCTGGAGAGTGCGGTGAGGCAGGCTGCGGAGGTTGCAGAGCCGGGAGATGTGGTATTGCTTTCGCCTGCTTGCGCCAGTTTCGATGAGTTTTCGGATTTTGAAGAGCGGGGAAATGTGTTTAAATCTTTAGTGTCTTCAATTTAGTTTTGTCTCAGCCAGGTTATGCATCAAAGGGTTGCCGCTCCGCTAGACCGGGAACTAAAAGCCCCGCAGCTTTTTGACCTTGTTATTTTCGCAATCGCGCTGTTTCTCGTTTCGTTCAGTGTAGTAATGGTCTATTCGACCACAGGAGTAATTTCGACAGAGAAATTCGGTGATCCTCTATACTATGCGAAGCGGCAGTTTCTCGCGGCGCTTATAGGTATAGGTATTATGCTGGCGGCCTCGCGCGTCAACATTGAACTTGTGAAGAGGCTCTCCGTATTCGCACTGCCTCTGCTTCTTGCGATGCTGCTCCTTACGATATTGCCCGGGTTGGGAGACGTGGCGGGAGGAGCGCGCCGATGGGTGAATATCTTCGGCTTGCGTTTTCAGCCCGGAGAGTTCGTCAAGGTTTTGTTCATCATCTTCATGGCTGGTTATCTGTCGAGACACGAAAGAACTCTATCTTCGTTCTCGGTCGGTGTGGTGAAGCCCGTTATTGTAATGTTTTTGACGGCCGGACTTTTTTTGATGCAGCCTGATTTTGGTAGTGCGGCAGTGCTGGCGCTGATTACCTTATGTATGGTCGGTACCGCGGGAGTCAGGATACGCTATTTTCTCTTTTTCGGACTCTTCGTTTCACTGTGCTTGGTTGCAATGGTCTTTCTCTCGCCTTATCGAATGCAGCGGGTAATTAGCTTTCTTTATCCCTGGGCGGACGCCTCGGGTAAAGGGTATCAACTTATTCAGTCACTGATAGCCATCGGGATAGGACAGATCGCGGGAGTTGGGCTCGGAGCAAGCCAGCAAAAACTGTTTTTTCTCCCGGCAGCGCACACCGATTTTATATTTGCGGTCATAGCGGAAGAGCTCGGATTTATCGGATGCACTTGCGTGATTCTGATGTTCCTGCTTTTTTTGTGGCGCGGGATGAAGCTGGCTTCGAGGTATGCAGAGGACACTTTTTGTTTCTCTCTTACTCTGGGATTGACCCTGCTGATTGTCTTGCCTGCACTTCTAAATATCGGAGTTGTGACCGGACTATTGCCGACTAAAGGAATGGTATTGCCGTTAATAGGTTACGGCGGTTCCAGTTTGCTTTCCTGTCTACTGGCGGTAGGACTCATTCTGGCGTTGGCCCGCTCCTTTCATAAACGGCTATGAATACTCAGCGGGAGCATGGGGCAAGGGTATTAATCGCTGCCAGCGGCACCGGCGGACACCTTTTCCCCGCTCTTTTCATCGCCCGGGCATTCCAGCGCATTAGCTCCTCGTGCCAAGTGGAATTTATCGGAAGCGGGCGGCCGCTTGAGGAAAAGGTTCTAGGATCGGCCGGATTTAAGATACATACGATATCCATGGTTGGCGTGAAAAGAAGAGGGATAAAAGGACTTTTTCAGGCGCTGAAAAAGCTCCCTGCATCGTTCAAAGAGATCGGAGAGATCTTCCGCGATTTTAAACCCGACGTGGTGGTAGGAGTTGGGGGGTACGTTACATTCGTGCCTATCACTTATGCCAGGATCAAGGGCATTCCTACATGGATTCATGAGGCCGAACTCAAACCGGGGATGGCGAACAAGGTGTTGATCAGGTATGCCACGCGCGTCTCCGCGGCATTTGCTCAGGCGTCTTTCATCAAGAGAAAGAACGTAATTTTTACCGGGCACCCGGTAAGAGAGAATTTAGCAGAGATCTCGCAAGGCATTCAGCCACCGCAAGCTCCGAAAAAAGTCCTGATAGTCGGAGGGTCGCAAGGTGCCCGCGCATTAGATGAAGCTCTGCCGGCGCTTGCAGGGTTGCTCAACGAGAGAAACCTAGAATTAACACACCAGTGCCGCCCCGAAAACGTTATTAGCCTTAGTGAGAATTATGCTAAAGCCGGGGTGCGGGCTAAAGTCGTACCATTCATCGATGACATGAGCGCGGCCTATGGTTGGGCGGATATAGTCATTTCAAGGGCGGGAGCGGGCACCGTAATGGAGCTGGGTGTGGCCAATCGTCCTGTTATATTGGTTCCTTATCCATACGCGCAGGGCGATCATCAAACCGCCAACGCCATGACGCTTGCGAATTCCGGAAAGGCATTGGTTGTGAAGGAAGGTGGGGATTTTCAGCCAAGGTTGAGGGAGGCGATAAGCCGGATGCTAGATCCGCAATTCTATCACCAAATGAAGCAGCAGCCGTTCGAAAGTCGCTCTCTGCACGCTGCGGAAGCTATCGCGCAAGGCTGCTTGGAGCTGGTCAGAGAAGGCTCGCCCTCATAATATCGGATTGCGCACTGTTTCTGGCATTTTTGCCGCAATCATAGTAGATTGTCCGCCGCTTATGAGTATGAATAACTGCGAATATCTAAGAAGCAAGTATAGAACTCACACCTGCGCAGAGCTGCGGTCATCCGACGATGGCAAGGAGGTGAGGCTCTCCGGATGGGTGCACCGGAAACGCGATCACGGCGGGGTCGTCTTCGTCGATCTGCGCGACAATTACGGTGTGACCCAGATAGTTTTTCGCGGGGAGGAAGCGGCACTGATGACCGATATCCGTGTCGAATCTGTTCTTCAGATAGAAGGCAGCGTGGCGCTACGCGATAAGCAGTTGATAAACTCAAAGATAGAAACGGGCGAAATAGAGGTGATTTGCCGAAAGCTCGAACCGTTGTCGATGGCTGATATTCTGCCGTTTCAGATCGCCGAGGATGACAAAGCGCCGGAGGCACAGCGGCTGACTTATCGATTTTTGGAGCTTCGAAGAGAGAAGCTGCATAATAACATACTTCTTAGAAGCAAGGTTATCGCCAGCATTCGAGAGATTATGCAGTCTATGGGGTTTTTGGAGTATCAGACGCCTATTCTGACAAGCAGTTCGCCCGAAGGCGCGCGCGATTTTCTCGTCCCGTCGAGATTTCATCCGGGGAGATTCTTTGCGCTGCCTCAAGCCCCTCAGCAGTTCAAGCAGTTGCTGATGGTTTCCGGTTTTGATCGCTACTTTCAGATCGCTCCATGCTTCAGAGATGAAGACCCGCGCGCCGACCGCTCTCCGGGAGAATTTTATCAGGTCGATATAGAAATGTCCTTCGTAGAGCAGGAAGATGTATTTAAGATGGGAGAGGAGTTGATGTACGGCGTTTTTGCCCGGCATTCTTCTCATGCCGTAACCAAGCCTCCTTTTCCCCGCATCCGCTACGACGATGCCATCAGTAAGTACGGGACTGACAAACCCGATCTGAGAAATCCATTGATTATAGAGAAGGTTTCACAGCTTTTTCAGGATACTTCATTCAAAGTGTTCCGCAGCGAGCTGGAGAGACTTGGGGATATCTTTGCTCTTAAGCTCGCGGTTGATGAGGTCCCCTCGCGCAAATACTTCGACGATACGATCGCTTGGTTTACTAAGCTGAGCGGGCAGGGTACGGCCTATCTGATTTTTGATGGTGGTGAAATCAAAGGCTCGGTCGCTAAGTTCTTTTCTCAGAGTGAGATTGCGGCGCTTAAGGAAAAACTGGTGATAGAGGACCGTGCAGTAGTATTTTTTGCCGCCGGCAGCGAGAAGAAGATTTTGCCGTACTTTGGCCGGCTGCGCGTCAAACTAGGAGAGGATTTCAAACTAATCGAGGAGGGGACTTTTCGTTTCTGCTGGATAACCGACTATCCGATGTATGAGAGGGATGAAACCACGGGAGAGATAGGTTTTAGCCATAATCCGTTCTCCATGCCGCAGGGTGGGATGGATTCTTTGCTCAATAAAAACCCGCTGGAGATCTACGCCTATCAGTACGATATAGTGTGTAACGGTCATGAACTGAGCAGCGGGGCAATTCGCAATCATGACCCCGAGATAATGTACAAGGCTTTTGAGATTGCAGGATATTCTAAAAGTCAGGTTGATTCGAAGTTCGGCGGTATGATCAAAGCTTTCCGTTTTGGAGCCCCTCCCCATGGAGGAATGGCTCCAGGCGTCGATCGGATTGTGATGCTGTTGGCGGAGGAACATGCCATTAGGGACGTCATTGCGTTCCCCCTTTCCCAAACGGTCGAAGACCTCCTTATGGGGGCTCCGTGCGAAGTGAGCGAGAGGCAGCTACGAGAAGTGCATATCCAAGTGGTTATGCCGAAGGAGTAGATCATACGGTTAAGTCTGTAACTCACCTGTTACCTTGTTGAAAATGGACATCAGCCACTTCAATTAATACGCGCTACGGCGCAGATGAAGATTGGAGCAGCCTTGAAAAAGTCAGCTATTTTCTTATCTCAAGAAGTGTGCGTAGCAGCTTTGCAACGTCCAACTGCGAGGCTAGCCTATAAGCTGCTCGGGATGGGCCGGGACCGATCTTAATTGTCATACTGTCCGGTAGGGCATGAAACATCTCTTCATCGGTCGTATCATCGCCCACTGCCATAATGGCCCGGTTAGCGTCATCTCCATTGTTTTTTGTTAGGAACCAGCGGCAGAACAGTCCTTTTCCTGCTTCAAAGCTCTTGACCTCAATTACTTTATTTCCGCTAAGAACTGCCACCGGCAGATCTTTAAACATGCTGCGAAGCTCAAATGCTAGCCTGCGTGCTTGGAAGGCTCCAAAATGCCTGGGTGAGAGCCGGTAATGCCAGGCCAGGCTGTACTTTTTTCGTTCAATAAAGCTGCCCGGAACGTAGGATGCATACATCTTGAGCAACTTATCCGCTCGTTCATACCAACTTTCTAAATCGCTGCGAACCAAGCTGGTCCACTGCCCAGTCTCGGGATCATAGAATTCTCCGCCGTGCTCAGCAGCTAACGTAGCCCCAGTCGATGCACATTCCCTCTCCAAATAGTGTGCAGGCCTGCCGCTAATAATCGTCACGAAGGTATTTTTGCAGCGCACAAGCCCTTTAATCAAATCGGCGATAGCGGCAGGAAGGCGCACCTGGTCGGGAGTTGATTCAATTGCCGTCAGCGTTCCGTCGAAGTCTAAAAACAGGTATAAGTCTCTTCCCTCCAGCCTCGGTTTCCATTCAGCAACATCCTCGGTACCGATCGCAAGCGGCGCCACTTCACCGTATCCCGTCTCACGGCTCTCGGCACAACCCAGCAGCTCATTCATAAAAAATTCAGCCCAAGCAGTTGCAGTGTATCCCTGCAGATAACTCAGCATCGAGCTGTGCCGCCGCTGTCTTTCCTCCAGCGGCATACGGAGAGCCGTGGCCAATGAATCGGCGACTGAGTGGAAATCCCACGGGTTAACGGCGATGACATGGCTTAAATTTGAGATTGCCCCCGCGAATTCGCTCAGCACTACGACGCCCGGATCGTTCTCGTCCTGACAGGCTATATACTCCTGACAAACTAGATTCATCCCGTCTCTTTTGCTTGTGACAAGAAGCACATCGGCCATTCGATATAGTGCCAGGAGTTCATTCTGCGGCACAGTTGAATACACATAACGAACAGGGGCCTCATTAATGCTGCCGAACTTGCCGTTAATCCTTCCTACGGCTTGTTCAATGGAGACTCTCAGCTCCTGGTAGTTCTCGACCTTTTCGCGCGTCGGTACGGCGATCTGCAGCAAGCGAACTTTGTCTCTAAAGTCTGGGTACTTTTCTAAAAACAGCTCGAAAGCTTGAATCTTTAGATCAACACCTTTTGTATAGTCGAGTCGGTCCACCCCTAAGACAGTTATTTCGTATGGATTAGTTTGTTTGAAGTTTTTTGTCAGCTGGACTATTTCATCTGAGCGGGCCGAGTCGTAGAACGACTGAGTATCGATACTCACGGGGAACACACCGAGTGAGACTATCCGATCATTGTAACGAATCCGGAACGGCTCACCGATAATTCCTTCCATTAACTCCAGAGTAGAGCTGAAGTGGCGTAAGTATGAAAAATCGTGAAATCCAATCAGGTCGGCTCCCAGCAGCCCTTCAATAATCTGCGAACGCATCGGCAGCTGCCGTGCGACTTCCGAGCTGGGGAATGGAATGTGCAGAAAGAAGCCGATAGCTACGTTTGGCTGCAGTTCCCGAAGCATTTGCGGGACTAAAAAGAGATGAAAATCGTGGACCCAGACTAAATCATCATCACGCGCGATCTCAGCCACGCTTCGGGCGATCTGTCTATTCACCTCTTGGTATGCTTCCCAGTCGCTGATTTCCGCTTTAACGAAATTGCTCTCATAGTGAAAGAGCGGCCACAGTGCGCCGTTGGAGAATCCATTGTAATATGCCTCGTACTGTTGCGGGGGAATGAACACGGGCTTGAACATTTCGGCTTCAGGTAGGCCGGAGATATTGGCCCACTCCTCCGGTGTGACGCAGTCCGGCGCTATACCGCACCAGATCCTCTCGGCGTCTGATTGAATTCCATTGATAGCAGTCACCAAGCCGCCCGAGGATCGGACGTACCCGTCTCCCTGCGGATCGCGCATGAAAGGCAGGCGGTTGCTTACGATAATCCAACGTCGATTTGCCATCGCTAAATATCCGGCAAGTATATTTGCACAATTGCGGCGATAATCAAACTCGAAGGGGTGAGAGGCGTCATCATCGTCAAATGGTCACGCAGGGGTGTTTAGGCTGTCCAGTGAAGTTATCCTGAAGATGGGGCCTTGCGGGACGTAATCCTATAAAAAAACCCCTGTGGACTTATTTAATGCGGCCTCTTCGGCTAGTAAGGAGCAGGGAGCATCAAAGACTTTGGCGGCAGCCGATTGTAATCTCTGTTGCTTAATTGCAGTTTGACGAGGTGAATGATAGTAATAACTTCGGCTTAGCGCCGGTTCGCCGGACTAGCATTTGCCCGGATGGCGAAATTGGTAGACGCACAGGACTTAAAATCCTGGGGTAGAAATACCGTGCCGGTTCGAGTCCGGCTCTGGGCATGGTTCGACTCGCTTCGCTCGCTCACCACGGGAGTATTTTTTCTGGAAGGGCTTGTCCCGAGCGAGAGCAGCGAGCCGAGGGATTCGAGTCCGGCTCTGCGGGAGTGGTCGTAGAGAGCATTAAGTCCGGCTCTGTGGGGAGTAGTTGTAAGAGGGTATCAAGGCGGGCATGCGGCATGGTTCGACTCGCTTCGCTCGCTCACCACGGGAGTATTTTTTCTGGAAGGGCTTGTCCCGAGCGAGAGCAGCGAGCCGAGGGATTCGAGTCCGGCTCTGGGCATGGCTGAAGGCAGGTCCCATTTTAAATCGTATGACAGGTGAAGAAGTTTCTCATCAAAATATCACTTAGCATTCTCACTCTAAGCTTGGTCCTTTGGTTCACCGATACCGAGGCACTCCTGCAAGCGTTCAGGGAAAGCCCTCCTACAGCGATCCTCGTAACGGCTGCCGGATACGCGCTCACCTTGATGGTTACCTCGTACAAATGGTTTCTTCTGTTACGGCACGCAGGAGTGGGGCACTCGCTGCGCAATACGCTTGGGGCGACTTTCGCGGGGGCCTATGTAAATTGCTTCGGGCTCGGAACTTTGGGGGGCGACCTGGTGCGCTCGGTGCTGGCAGCCGACGATAAACGCGATCGCGATAAGAGTCTTGCGCTTGTGGTGTTTGATCGGGCCCTCGGGCTTGCCGTACTGGCAACTATCGGCATAGCTTTTGGAATGGGACAGCTATTGTCCTCACATCTCACCGGGCTAATTATCGTTGCTTTGCTGATAGTGACAGGCTGTGTCTTATTGGGTTACGGCGCTCCTAGAATGGCAAGTAGATTCGGTTCCTCCCAAAGACCCGCGATTCGACGCTTAGGCCGTATTCTCTCGGTGGTTCCGCAAGATCCAAAGGTGCTACTTGCGGCCTCCTTAGTTGCGCTCTTGTATCACTTTCTTCAAATATCACTCTTTTGGCTTGTGACGATCCAAATCGGTGCGCCGGTTTCTCTTGTTACGCTGCTTGGAATAATACCTTTTGTTAATATTGCCGGCACTCTTCCTTTAAGTTGGATGGGTGTAGGGGTAAGGGAGGCAGTTTTAGCAAGTCTAACCGTCCCAGTACTTTTTTCAAAAGAGATAGCAGTTTTAGCCGGAATGATTTGGAGCGCTTCGGTCGTATTTGCGAGTGCTGCCAGCGGCGTAGTGTTCGTATGGTATCGCAATCGGATGAATGTTCCGGTTGATGAAGGAGTACAATCGGCCCATTCCGGGCTTCGGCCCGGCCGATGAGCTTTTAGACTCTATTGCCATTGTCTTTGGCCCTGTTTCCTCTACCAAAGAGCGTTGTAACTTCTCCATTTTTCAGCCGGTTACTGGCGCACTTGATTAGCCCTTCATCGCGGCCAATAATTCTTAATATGTTGGCAACGGCTTTGAATCCAGTACGGCAGCCGGCGGGAGTGTTCTCTGCGCCTCTCATGAACTACTTTGTGGGCCTCAATCATCAGCTCAATCTAGTCAATGCGCTGCCGAAGGAGGGAGAGGATATTTATGGCGCGAGCGGTCCGGATGCCGCCGCACCGCTCATTATTCTGAACTCTACCCGGCTCAAAATGATCGACACAGCAAGCATCAATCTCTGCCAACTTCGAAAATTGATTGAGGGAGATCTTACTCTAGAGCAGTGCGGGTCTAAAGCGATTGAAACAGGGAGGGAGTGGAATAGAGGGTCAGGATTCTGGAATTCAATTCACACCGGGAACCTAGCTGTGCCGCTATTCGCAACTTTAAAAGCGCTCGGTGTGGAAAATCTTGAAATGATAAGTCCGGCTCAAGGAGTTTCAGATAGGATTCTGGAAAAACTATATCTCACCGAGGGGCCGCTCTGTACTACTATTGCGTTTAAATGGCGCCATCCGAATGACAAAGAGCCGAAAGAACGGGAGGTTACGGTATGTAGCCGAATATCGCTCGCTGAAGCGTTCTCGCCCGGCATCTCCCTAGTTCCTAAACGTATCCGGGCATATTTTGAGAAGGCGGCCGTTCTAGATGGTGCTCAAGACCACTTCCTTCAATCTCACCACGTCAAAGCTCGTCTTGAGGGGGGTGGAATAGCGGTTGTTTCAAAAAGGTACGAACAACCAGATCGCAATTTCCCACAGTACCGCGAGATACCCGAGACGCCCTACACTAGCGCTCTTCGGGAATGCGTCGAACGTCAGCCATACGGTCATCGGGACGGTTACGGCTGGCGAATCAGGCTACTTCGGGCGTCACTAACCAACTAATAGCCGGGTCAACAAAAATCCGAGATGCATGCCCCATAAACCTTCAGGCTGAAAACCTCAGAACTATCGGAGGAAAAACTCCCGGCGCGGCTTTGGGAGATCCCAAAAGCCACGCCGGGGCTTGGAATCTAATGCTCATGAAACGAGCGAGAAGTGAATTTCCTCCTTATCCATTGGCGCCAGCCAAGACGAGTTCGGGCCTTCCCTTGCCGTCTGGATGAGAGCAGAGATACAATGCTCGGCGCTTTAGTTCCTTCAGGTCGCGCTGCACGCAGCGAGCCTTGCTCGTCCGATTACAGCGGAACTTAAAGGTAATCTTGCCTCGAGGGTGATGCACGTTGCAAAGCCGCGACAAAATTCGGCTCACCCTGTCCAGCGAGGGTGAAGTACCCCCGCATAACGTGTACAGCTCTTTGAAGAGATCGGCAGCCTCATGGCAGTCGCTCTTCTTCCCGTCGTTGGTCGGGTGAATGGTCACCTGACCATCGACGACCGAAGCCGCATCACGCAGACACCTCTCGATCAGCTGCTCCCGGGTCAGCTCCAGTATGGAAACCCGGTAGATGTCCTGTTTTGCATTGGGACATCTGCTGGCATCACATGACGCGCAGGGATGACCTGCTGTGCCGTTTGTGCACACCGCTCCGTTTGACCTGTGCTTAGACATTTTCCTGTCCTTTCAGGAAAGGGTCCTCGGACTCGCCACGGATCTCCAGATCCGGAATCGCAGTAACGCACTGCGCTGGCGATTAGGGGAGCAAACGCTGCCCGCCTAATCGCCAGCGAAGAGCCATTGCGGCCCGATTCTGAAGTACTTGAAACCTAGGAAAAACTTTATAAGCATGCACCTCTTTCGCCCTTGGAATCGGGCCAAGGAGGCGCACCTATTGATTATATTCGCTTTACTCGGATGTAGAGGGCAGGCAAAGATCAAACTACCGATATAAACCCTTGTAACAATAATCTAACCCATACTCAACTTGCCGCTTGAAACTAGATCGATAAAAAGTATACCAATAAGATTGTGAGGCGAAGTGACCACACTGAACATTTTAACTTTGTGCCGATTAGAGCGTGATACGGCTCGTTTTCGGATCCGACTTTTACGTGTTATCTGCAAGAGTTAAATAGGAGGATGCATGAAAGTAATCACGGTATTTTACTCTCTCTACGGTCATACCTTTAAGCTGGCACAGTCCGTTCATAACGGCGCATCGAGCATTCAAGGGGTTGAGTCGCAGCTACTGAAAGTTGAGGAATTTGAAAGCGTTCTTGAACGCACCGCCGATAGCGAACACGCTAAAGCCGTTCGGGACCAGCAGAAGGAGATTCCTGTTTGCACAGTGGATGATCTCCGTGCGGCCGATGCGGTCATCTTCGGCTCGCCTACCCGATACGGCAACATGGCTGCACAGATGAAGCAGCTTATCGATTCAACGGCAAGCCTTTGGCTTAAGGGGGAGATGGAGGGGAAACCAGCCGGAGTTTTCACCTCAACCGCCTCTACTCACGGAGGGCAGGAGACAACACTTATTACAATGATGATCCCGCTGATCCATCTAGGGATGATTATGGTTGGGGTTCCTTATTCTGTTCAAGGCATGATTCATACCGAGGCACGCGGAGGTACACCGTACGGGCCTAGCACGATAGCCGGCCCGAAGGGAGAGTTAGCTCCTCTAGAAGGAGATCTAAAGATCGCAGAAGCGCTGGGGAAAAGGGTGGCAGAGGTGGCAGTTAAGCTGAGAGGGTAACGCCGCAGATTTTTTTAGCCATTCCGGCGGGTCTATGAACCGGCCCTCTTTCAATCGAATGCGTATTTACTTAATATAATGACGCGCGGTGCGTTAGACAGACGCGGAGTATATCCGCTTCTCCCTTACCTTTGGTGAGGAGTGCGATTATTGAGCGATTCGTACATCCGAGTTATGCGTCATAAGAGCCCTCGATCTTTTGAGAAACGGCAGTTTGCCAGTGACAACTACTCTGGAATCTGCCCCGAAGCGTGGGCAGCGCTCAGCGAAGCCAATAATGGTCACGCACCATCATACGGGGAGGACCGTTGGACGGCAGAGGCTTCTAACAAGCTGCGAGAGATATTCGAGATCGATTGTGAGGTTTATTTTACTTTTAACGGTACAGCCGCTAATTCACTTGCACTTGCTTCGCTTTGCCAATCCTATCACAGCATAATTTGCTCCGACGCAGCTCATGTTGAAACGGATGAATGCGGAGCCCCGGAGTTTTTTTCGAACGGCACAAAGATTCTTTTAGCGCCCAATAGAGCGGGAAAGTTAACTCCTGAAGCAGTACGGGAGATTGTGGAAAAGCGCAGTGATATCCATTATCCCAAGCCGCGAGCCATTAGCCTCACGCAGTCAACTGAACTCGGGACCGTCTACTCGGTAGCGGAGCTTGATGCGATCCGTGAAGTCGCTCATAAACTAGACCTTTCGGTGCATATGGATGGCGCGCGTTTTTCGAATGCAGTGGCATCGCTAAATGTCGCTCCTAAGGAGATCACCTGGAAAGTCGGAGTGGATGTGTTGTGTTTTGGAGGAACCAAGATCGGCCTTCCGGTAGGGGAGGCTGTGGTGTTCTTTAATAAGGAGCTGGCAGCAGAGTTTGACTACCGCTGCAAGCAGGCCGGGCAGCTAGCGTCAAAGATGAGGTTTTTGTCTGCGCCATGGCTGGGACTTCTTACCGAGGACGTGTGGCTCAAGTACGGACACGAAACAAACCGCTTGGCTAGGATGCTCGCAGCAGGAATCTCCGTAATAAATGGGGCTGAGCTTTTATACCCTTGCGAGGCCAACGGAGTTTTTGTGAGACTGCCGGAACGTGTTTGCATCAGACTTAGGGAGCGGGGCTGGCACTTCTATGGGTTTATCGGCAACGCCTCCCGCTTCATGTGCTCCTGGGATACTACCGAAGCGGACGTTGCAGCCCTGCTAGGTGACCTCAAAGAATTATCCAGTTGAATTTTGTTAGCTCAAGGATTTAGGCGAGCGCTATGGATCGCCCAGGCCCGCAGCCATAACAGTTCCTTTCAGATCATAAGAATGACCGGGCGCCATTATGGTGAGCTGCGGATACCACAAACTGGTGTCGCCCGCCGTTCCGAAGTGCCAAGGGGGCTGCCCCTCGCTCACATACACAGCCTTGAGCCCGCATGCTCCGCAGATGTGGGCAGTTAATGAGTCAGTGGTGATGACAAGACGCCGGCCGGATAACATCATGACCAGACTTTCCGGGCTCAGTCGCTTCTCGCCGTTTTGGAATAGAATCTGTGATTCAAAATTCACTCCATGCAGCTCCGAGATAACCGTTTCGTAAGATCCTTCCCGGGCAGCTATGAACAGCAGCTCCTCCCGGTTATCGGCGCTCTCGAGAAATAAAGGAGACGGCGGCTTCAAATACGGGCCGTTCCATGGAACCGACTCTACTGTGACATTCGAGAGGTATGGAAAGGCGTGAAGGTCCGTATACACGCAATCGTTCGGCCAACTATCTCCGGGTGTGAGCAGCTTTACTCCCTGCAAGGAGCGAAGTAGCGGGTGCAAAGTTTTTTCACAAAGTAGATACTTCTCTACCTGTGAGAGTGCCGGATCCATGATAAATCTAACTAGTAGTACCACCTCCTCTTTGGAGCAATAAGAGGCATCGATGATAAGCGTATTGCCGGAGAGGTCGTCCCCCTGCCACGCCTTTACGCCATCCGGACGCATCGCAAGCGCTCGCGATCGCATCTCCCTCCATCCCATCTCGTAATTTCCCAAAGTCATCCAAAGTTCTCCGCAAAACACCCGTGCAGCCTCGTGGCCCGGCGAGAAATTGAGAGCGATGCGGCAGTGAACCAGCGCCTCGTGAAATCTGGAAAGCGCGGCCAACGATTGAGCAAGCTTATAGTGCGGGCCGGCCATCTTGGGGGCCGCGCTCACGGCGCGCCGGAACCAATCGGCAGCCTCCTCAAAAAAGCGGCGACGCATCGCGCATTCGCCTATTGCGCTCAGGATCTCCCAGCTGTCGGGATGCCGCCTGGCTAACTCATTCAGCTCCTTCAAACCTTCTTCGAAATGCCCCGACTGATGCAACGTATTACCTAACTCAACCTGGGCTTGGACAAAATAAGGGTCGAGGTCAACAGCCCTGCGCAAATACTCGACCGCCTCAGCCGGCCGCTCGAGGCGATTGAGCAGTTTCCCGATCTCGAAGTGCAGCCGGGATTCGTAGGGTAGCCTCTGAAGCGCAAGCAAGTACCGCTGTAGCGCTTCCTCCAGCAATCCGTTAGCAGCAAGGCGGTATGCTTCATCCTGTAACTGTAGATGTTCGCCCTTTCTGATCCTGGGCTGACCGCCTGCCTCCTCT
>JAGFJO010000078.1 GCA_024102635.1 Deltaproteobacteria bacterium | reverse complement strand
TTTTGAATTTCGACCGCTTCTTGGTATTCGCGCTGAAGTTCAAGATCTTCCGGTCCGGCGGCGGAAGCTCTAATCATCTGGTAACTTGCAAGCGCTTCAAGGAGATGCATTGTATTGGCCTGTAGCTCCCCAAGACCTTGAACCGCAGGAGTTACCGAGGACGCAATTCCGAGAATGGCCGATTGCACCTGGCGGTTGGAGCGATCGCTTTGCCAGGCAAAAAGCAGGGCGTAAAGCACAATAATAAGAAAGGCGGTAAGCAGTTTACCGCGAATGCCGATCTTCACCTTAGACTTAGACCTCCCTGAGAAGCTTCACTTTAGTGATCGGCCGGGGAAGTTTTTTTCTTGAAGTCATTAATTTTGCTGAACTAATTACCTACTTAGGACCTTGCACCTGAGTAATTTCCACCCTGAGTAGTTACCGCAAACCCCTGATTTTCCATTAAGAACGGCTCCTGGTTAGGCCGATATCTTATTTTGCGTCGGGAGAATTCCCGCCGCAAAGAGATATCGCATGGCATATAAGGTTCGCTCAGTTCATTACTCCCGCAAACAGGCCGCTTTAAGGCGGTCGTCGGCATTCACCATGTTCGAATTTCTCGTGGTTCTGGTAGTGACCTCGATAGTCGCCTATCTCGCCATCCCGATGTTCGGTCAGATCAACAGCAGCATGGAGCGCGTAAACGTTCGCAAGTTCTTACTTCTCGATCTTAGGCGTGCTCAGGCAGAGTCGGTGACGCATGGCTGCAGAGGGATATTCACCATCAGCTCCGATAACCGTAGTTACTCTTTTGGATGTGACTATCTCGCTTATGATACGAATGTGCCGCCTTCAGCCGATGTGATCACTTTCAGCCGCACTCTTCCAAGCCATACCTACGTAACCAGCGATCGAACGATAATTTTCAATTCCAAAGGACAGTTGGTCGATGAACTAGGCTTTATCGATTCTCGGTCGATTACCTTGTCCGATGATTCTGATGGTCCGATGAGGGTATTTGCAACCGGAAGTGTGCTTGGGACGGGGCTATTTGAATATGACTAATTATCTTCGCGCTATAATTTCATCCTGCCCGCATTCCCGAAAAGGAAGCGCGTGCGGGCTTTCCATTATCGAGGTGCTGGTGGCGATGGTGCTTTTAGGATTGGTCGGGTTGGCAACGGCCGGCAGCACCATCTCTGGGCTGCAAGCAAACAAGAGAACTGAGGTCACAAACTTTCTTCACAACATCGCAATCAGCAAGATAGAGGAGTTTGCCGGAATGGACGTGGCTCAAATTGATGACGGTGATGATGCAACTGAAACAAGCGTTACTACTGCCGGAACTAACCTAACTTTTACCCGTGTTACTGAAGTAACTGTAAAGGCCGATCAGAGCCGCGATGTTATGGTCACTGTAAGCTGCAATGATCCGAGATTTACAAGTACAGCTTCTTATTCGTCGACATTTGTACTGTTTGAATAGGATTGGAATGAGACTAGCGACGGCCGCAAAATTCAAGTTCAAAGAAAGCAGGGGATTCACCATCACCGAGATGATAGTTTCGGTTGCCCTCTCCGCATTGGTGATGCTTGCGATGATGAAAGAGTACGGCAACTCCCTGCGCTTCGCAAAGGACGAAGAGATCAAAAGCGCCGCAATGGTCCGAGCGCAGGCGGTGCTTGAAGCAATAGGTGCCGAGCTGCGCGTGCTGGGAAACGGCGTGCCGTATGACCAATCGAACTTTCAGATAGGAGAGACGACTCTATCTGATCCAACCGTCAGCCGCCCGATAAATGTCGATACAGCAACGGCCAGTTACCTCCAGTTTCGCCTGAATGAGACCGGTGACGTTTATCTTCTTACCGCAAATTTTGATCCCGGCTCGACGCTGACCTTCTCTCTGACTAGCGTTGATGGGCTGGTTGCGGGCGATCCGATTTATCTTTCGAACAGCGTGGTAGGAGAAGACGACGGCTTATATGGAATAATAGAATCAGTAAACACGGCATCCAAGACCGTGACCCTGCAGGCCGGGCCAGTATATAGTATATAGCCCTTCGGCCACGTTTAATATGGGTACAATATGTGAGCGCGTCCCATTGATTACTTACAACTCACCGGTTGATTGGAGCGGAATTACTAGAGACGCGGGTCTCGGTGCTGTGCTCTTTGCCGAAAACAGCCGCTTCACCATTGAATATCTCGACACCAGCGGCGCCGCCATAACTCCGCCTATTACAGAATTCAATCTCATAAATGACATAAGAAGGATTAAGGTCACCGTAGAGGTGCGCAGTGCAGTGCCTCTTAGGGATGGCAGCACTTATACCGCCGCAGTTTCGCAAACTTACTCTCTTCGCAACTTAAATTATCTATTTTAGATGGTAGTACGTATGAGGAACTTAAAGATGAGAACTAGATTTAAAGCTCAAAAAGGCAATCTTCTCATAGGAGTCATATTCCTTGTGGCGCTATCCTTGATAACGGCCTCGGGTATATTGACGGCGGCACAGATCAGCACCCGCACCCGAGCCACCGTTAATAAGCAATCTGACTACTACTACGATGCCGAAACGGTACTCAACAGCGTGGTAGCTTGGATGCAGGATAACTCGGAGAGTCTTGTTTTCCCTTTTACCAGCGCCAACTTCAGCTCTAACTTTGACCTTGGCTCGCCGACTGTCGGAGACAACGAGGGGGCATTTTTTAGCACACCTACGCTAATCAAGATGAAGGGCACCTCACAGTCGGTTCTTCTGAGTACCGACGATTCCTTCGGGCAGCCTGCGTTCCCGAGCACGCAGCATATTACTAATGGCACATCATTTGATGCTGTTACTGCGTTTAGAAACGCCGATTTCGGCGGCGAATCAAACGCCCGCATCGTGCTGGTATGGGCCCGCCATACTAACGGCAGCTACGAGCCGGTTTTCCGAGTGGACGTTATAACTGGAAACAATCCCGACCGCGGAGTTCATAGCTTTTCATATGTGTATTCATCACTTGTATCTTCGACTCCTGGAGCAGGTTTCTATGGTAAGACCGCTTTCGCTACAGGCAGCCCAAACAATATCTGCTCCTCCTATGTTTACACATGGAACGGAACTTCATGGTCGCGAGGAGCTCCGCGAAGCAACTGTTTTGTTGCAAGCGACCAGACGCTTGAGCTTAAAAGCATTATTAACGGGGACGCCGGAACATTGCTTGATGACGGCATAGTTTACAGGCCACCGAGCGGAAGCGTTACCGGCGATGCATGCGACGGTGCAGGATGCCACTCTTTGAGTCTGCCTACCTTCGGTAGCTGGGATAGCGTATGTGGAGGCGCAAACCAGGGCGATGTGACTGTAAGCAGCAATCAGACTTGGACGGTTTCGAACGGCAATATGGCGACCTCTTGCTGGAGGGATGTGACTGTAAACAATAACCGTACTCTAACCCTGAATCCAACTAACGATAGCAATGATGGTTCTACTGCCAACTACGCTTTCTACTTTAGAACCCTAGATCTGAAGGGAAATTTGGCATTCCCTACCATGGCGCCAAATCAAAAGGTCACCATCTATGTTGAGCAGTGGGATAATAATCACTTTAATGGAAATCAGGTGTTAAATCTGAATAACGCCCCATATCAAGTAGTTATTAACTACACGGGATCGAATGAACTCACTCTTAATGGTACTGCTATTATGCAGAATTACATTCGAGCTCCTTATGCCACCGTTACAGTGAACGGTAACTTTAACTATTACGGTAGCATTCACGCCCTCAATCTGCAGGTGATCGGTAATGCGGTCTTCGCGTACGACGAAACCGAAGCCGGCACGCCGGTGCTATCCGATATCCGCTTTGGCCTCAGAAAGGCAAGCCAGAGATATCGCTAAAATCTTTGCAGGCAATTCTCCCGCGCCGCACCGCTTCGGCAGTGCGGCGCGGTTTTTTTTGCCGCTCCGTTAAGGACTTAGTTCGACGCATTAGTTGACGCCAGCAAAGCTGCCCGCTGCTCTTTTGATCGCTCTTCTTAGGTGCTAGATTAACTCTGCCATGTCGAACTCTTATTCAGCATATTCCTCCGAGCTGATTGAGCCCGCAAAGCTCCGTCCACGCTCTCCCGGGCTGCGGCTTTTTTCAAAAGTAGTATGTGGGGCGGTGGTATTTCTCATCTTTATGGGAGCTCTTGTCACCAGCAACGAGGCGGGGCTTGCTGTCCCTGATTGGCCGACATCGTTCGGCGATAATATGTTCCTTTTTCCTCCTTCAAAGTGGATCGGAATAATCTTCTTCGAGCATGTACACCGTTTGGTGGCTTCTGTTGTAGGAATTCTTACGATTATTTTGTTTGTTTGGATCTTGAAGGTTGATAGGCGGAGATGGGTGAAGATGCTCGCCGGGATAACGCTACTTAGCGTAATTCTTCAAGGGGTGCTGGGTGGATTGACGGTTCTTTATAAACTGCCGCTCGCTATATCCTCGATGCACGGCGTACTTGGGCAGATCTTCCTAGTCCTTACCATCATTCTGGCCTATAGCCAATCGCGAGAGCTTGAAGAACGGACCTCGACCGCCCACACAACCGGGAGCGCGCGTCTTTTCCGTTACTCTAGTTTTCTGCTAATAGTAATTTTCATGCAGCTTGCAGCTGGTGCTCTAATGCGGCACAGCGAGGCAGGGCTTGCCGTTCCCGACTTTCCATTAATGGCCGGCAGCGCAATTCCATCGACATCTACGGCAACAATAGGTGAGCTTAACTCGATGCGGGCATCGCTTCGGCTGCCGCCGGTGAACGCCGTTCAGGTAACTCTCCATCTTGTCCACCGCCTTGGAGCCATACTAGTTTTTGCAGCGGCTTTGGTTCTTCTATGCAAAGGGATCTCGGCGGCAAGAGAAACTGATCACAAGTTTGCGAAATCATCGGCTGTGCATCTTTTATACTTCGTCGGGTATTTAGTAGTAATCCAGTTTTTTCTTGGGGCGTTTAGCGTCTGGAGCGTACGCCAGCCGGTAGTTACCAGCCTGCATGTAGTTACCGGTGCAATGCTCATGGGCGTAACGGCGTTACTTTGCCTTAAGGCCTATCCCTTCAAAAAAACGGCCAAGGCGTCTGCAGCCGGCTAGCGCAAATCTTATATTGGTATGCCGGGGGATACGGATTTGAGCCGTGCAGCAACCTTTCTGCTTGCCTCTCAGTCGTGCGGTCGGTTATCTGCCGTTAGGGCTTTAATCGCGATGCCGTGCCCTTAGGAACGGGGAGAGACGAAGAACAAGCTGCGCGCGGTGAAATTGCTCCAGCCACTCACGCAGCTCCTCGGCCGTATCTTCAGGCTTAGAGGTGGACGTTCCGATATCACAGGCAGGGCCAAGTTCTGTAGCGGCCTTTCGCTTGTACTCAGAAAGGGTTCTGTCTCCGAAGCGGGCAATTTCAAAGAAATCCTCGGATAGAAATACTGCCACCGGCACCCGCGCTCCCCCGGCGATTCTAAGCTCATCCCGAAGTTCGGGATGTTGCTGATTGTCAATATAGCGGCACTCTATCACTGAGGAGGCTTTTTCTATCTCCCATATCAGTGGACATTGCCGGATGCAGTCACCGCACCACGTTCCGGAAAGAACAAGAACGTTTAATTTTCTAGTGAACGCGGCTAGAAGCAGCCGCTGACCTTCAGTTAGGGAAGCTCTCTCTTCAGACGCGGCCCAGCGCTCTTGCTGCTGTGGAGTTCCTGTTGCCACATATTCCTTGTACGGGCGCGCCAGTTCGAAGAACTGTCTAAAAAAATCCGAACGTTTATCGAAAGGAGATGAGCCGCTCATAAAAAGTAATTAATGATTGATGGTGATGCAGAGCAGTAGTGACCTCATAGGGAGCAAAAGCACCTCCCGGGGGCGCTGTTGGATGGTCCAACAGCGCCTTACCGGGAGGGCCGCCGTCAACGGTCAGATCCTGATGTCAGCTTTTGCCAGGATGTGCTCCGGGGGAAACCTCCTGGAGAGCTTCGCCATCTGGTCCTTTCGGACGTCGTCGCCAATCAGAACGAACGTATTGTGCCTGGGAAACGACCGAATCGCCTTCCGTCCCACTGGCTGGAGCGAGGTGACCACGCGCGCGCCTCCTCCCTTAGAGGGGCGCTCTTGAAACGCTCGCACAGACTCGATCGGGACGGCTTTGATCGATTCGACCTGAGTCGTTGCCTGCTGTCCAATTGCCAGCAGGACCATTCCCGGCTTTAGGCTTAGCTTCATAGTTTGATTTTGTGTTTGTTGACCGCAACAAAGACGGGAGGAATCGCCCTTCCGTTTTGATTTGTTAAACTTTGCCGCGGTCTTCCAATCCAATAGGGACTCGAAGACCGCGGCAAATTTGGCCAACGTAACAAAATCGAGAAAAACCCGATTCGCTGCCCTGCATCGGCAATCCGACACGCGATTTAGAGATGAAAATATCGAATTGAAGCTGCGGGAGCGAATTATGTCTACCGGTACGGTGCCGGGAGGGCGGCGAGCAGCCTAAAGACAGCGGTCCGCACAGCGGCTTACTAAAGGAGCAAAATAGAATTATATAGAGCGGGCCATTTGCTAGTCAAGCAACGGGGTACGTCCGGCTATTGAATACAGTAGTTTATCCTTCTTCGATGAATTGCATACCTGCTTGTTTGACTAACTAACGCAAGGGCATAGAATATGTGGCTGCAGTAACATCATGAGCACTCAATTCGATAAATCCGAAGCAAGCTTTCCTTACAAATCTTCCGGCGCAGTGGCGCTTGATACCTGTTTTCGCTCGGCTATGCGAGCCTCCACGGTAGAGGCTGTTCGCAATGCTATGCAGGCCGAGGCGGAGCTCGGATCCGAAATAGGCTCACATAGTGAGTACGGGAATTTGGCCATTCAGGGCGGCCTGAGAAGAGCGGTGTCGCGGCTGCTTAAGGTGCCGCAAAATGAGATCTCGCTTCACGGAAACACCGATGCCGCGATGAAGGTGATAGCTTCACGGTTTCCGTTCGAGCCGACAAGTTCCACCGTAGTGGCTCTTCGCGGAGATTATCCATCGGTATACGACAGTTTCGCGCAGCGCAGAGGGGTAAATTTAGCCTTCATCGAGGGCCGGCTGGATGACAATCACCGGCCTATAAGCTGGGACGTTAATGAACTAGATAGGATTCTTGCCCTTACCAGGGCCCCTTTGGTAGCGATTAGCCACGTAATGTATAGAAGCGGATTTCGCGCTGACCTTGAGAGAGTTCAAGATGTATGCCGATCTCATGGCGCTTACTTGGTTATAGATGCGGCGCAGAGTATCGGGGTGTATCCGCTGCATCCATTGGAGATAGGAATCGACGCCGTCGCATTCCCTTTTTGGAAAGGATGCGAAGCCCCGAGGGGAACGGCAGCCCTTTGGACCAGTCCGGTGTTCTCAGAGCTCTTAGACTCTACTGACTACCGCTGTCATGAGGTGAAGGAGCTAATAAGCTCAACCGGCATGACATCGATTGATAGGCCCGACGCAGTGAGGTTCGAACCTACGACGCTCCCGACGCCGTTATTGGCCGGAACCTTAGAAGCATTGAATCAAGGAGTATTAAGGTATCCCCATGGCGAGCTTTATTCTGAGGTCATGAGGCTTCAGCGGCTCTTTGCCGAGAAGCTCGACACCGACTATGCCAAGCCCGTGCTCCAGGATGACCTTCGCGGAGGGTTGATATTAGCGCTCTATCTGCCAAGACATGAGGGCAAGGAAGGGTTTGTGGTGAAGGCCGCCAGGGAAGAGGGCATTCGGATCACCAATCGCGACGGGATGGTAAGAATCTCTCCGCACTACCACTGCACCGATGCCGAGATCGTGGAGGCGGCAGAGAGGTTGAACACAATTCTCAAATCTTAGCCGTGCAGAATGCCTCGTCCGGGATTGTTTTCTACTGAGAAATTTTAGCGGGAAGAGGAACAATGGTCACCTCCGCTGCCGGAATCTGCCGCGTTATCTCCTGAGAGATCTCCTGGCTCCGCCGATGTATTTCACTTAAGGCAAGCCTCCCATCGAATTCAAGCGATAGTTCAATATAGTTTTTCTCGCCCCCGCGGCGGGTTCGAATGCCCACCAGAGTCGTATAGTGCGACTCGTACTTTACCAAGGCTTTCATAATGAGAAGATGCGCGCTCTCTTCCAGAGACCAGTCGACTATCTCGCCGAGCGATTGAAAGATAATGGCGTAACTTGAATAAAGGAGAAATCCGGCAACGGCTAAGGACCCAGCTGGGTCAGCAAGCATGCCTAAAGTAGTGTCAGGAGAATAAATGCTCAGAGTAAGCGATGCGGTAACTGCCGTGCAAGCAAGTGTCTTAGAGCGGAAAAGCCTGGCCTGTGAGACGCTCAAAGGCGAGGGTGCAAAGGCGAGGAGCCGCGCGTTCCTTCCCCAAATATACAGATTGCCTAGCACCGAAAGAAGCGCTAACAGCAGCCCCAGCCCCGCATTCTCGACTTGTACGGGGTGAATTAAGCGCTCAACTGCGGCGAACGCTGTCACTACAAAAGCCACCAGCATCGCCCCGCCAACCGCCAACCCGGAAACATGCTCCAGCTTCTCAAAGCCGTAGTGATAATGCTGCAGATTTTTCGGCTGTGTCTTGCGTGAGATAATGTAGGCAATAAGTATGGCCAGGAACTCTACAACGCAGCGGAGAAGATCAGCAAAAAGAGTAATCGAGTTCGATATAAAGGTGACATAGGCGGTCGGCAGGAGAGCAAGGAAAGTTGCCACCAAGGTAAAGGTCAGGGTCCGGTCACGCTTGCCATGGCTCTCGCTCTCCATTGCTTCAGCCTTACAGAAGCGATTGCAGAGGCGCAAGCATTTATCTGCCCGGTCTCACCTCCCGGAGCCTCAGAAGCTGCTTGTACATTTTCCTTTTTGCGGTATTCTGAGTGCCGCCTTGCACTCAAACCTAATTTCGCTTCCGCACCGTGACGAATATTAAGACCGTATCTTCTTCTACGCTTTTCAAGGGAAAGGTTTTCGACTTGGTGGAGGATAGAGTAGTACTGCCTGATGGGAAGACCAGGGTTCATATCACTGTCAAGCATCCGGGGGCTGTTGTGATCGTTCCGCAGGCGCAAAGCGGCGCTCTTATAATGGTGCATCAATACAGGCATTCGGTCGGGGAGACTATATTCGAGTTCCCAGCCGGCACCTTAGTTCCCGGGGAGGACCCTCTTGCCTGCGCTAAACGAGAGCTTAGAGAGGAAACGGGCCGAACAGCTATCAATTGGACCGAGCTCGGCAACATGTATCCAGCCCCCGGCTTTTGCAGCGAGCTGCAAAGAGTTTATTTTGCAAGCGGCCTCGCAGCATCTACCCAGCAGCTCGACGAAGATGAGGTCATCGAAGTTGTCGAGTTCGAGGCCGGAAAAATTGAAGAGATGATCTCACAAGGAGTAATTACCGACGGAAAATCAATCGCCGGATTTTTTAAAGCAAAGCTGAAGAAATTGATTTAGTAGGAGCGTTTCTATGTATCTGCGACGAGTACTGATTGCATTTTCGGTTCTATTTTTTTCAGCGGGCCTATCTTTTGCCGAGGAGCAAGGCGGAGAAGCCGCGCCGGCGCTTATAAGAGTCACGCCATCGGGAGAAGATGTGCCGGCTGGCCGGGAGATAGTTCTCCAGTTTAACAAAGCTATGGTGCCTATCGGCCGCATGGAGCGCAAAGCAGAAGAGCTGCCGATAGAGATAACTCCTAACTTAGAGTGTCAGTGGCGCTGGCTTAATACCACGACCTTATCGTGTCAGCTTGCCGAGAAGGATGCGCTAAAAACATCTACCAGATACACCCTCCGCTTCACCTCTCCCTTCAAAACTCAGAATGGCCTTGAGATCGCAGCCCCGCCGGAGCACTCCTTTATTACCGCCAGGCCGGAAGTTCGCTATACCTGGTTTGAGAAGTGGCGCTCGCCGGGAACTCCCACCATAAATGTGGTTTTTAATCAGCATGTCGATCAGTCCTCAGTCAAAGATCATTTATATTTAAAAAGTGAGAATGGCGAGCGCCATGCGATTGAGGTTGAACTGATCCCGGGCCTGGCTGAAGATCGTTGGAAGGTTTACCCGCAGCGCGAGCTGCCCCTCGATTCTGATACCCAGCTCGTGGTCGAGCCTGGAATAGCAGCGGCTAGTGGAGGTGAGAAGGGAGTGGAAGATAGAGTAGTAGTGGAATTCGCTACCTACCCTGCGTTCACTTTCAAAGGAGTTAACTGTTGGTCACAACCGGGGAAAGCGGTGCAAAGCTCTACAGAGGATGGAGAGGCCTCGGAGGGAGAGGAGTATTATGGCGAGGATTTTTCAGACGAGGAGGGAAAGCTGCATCCAAAAGCTATCTTTATTCCGGCGGGCGCCGACTCGCAGCAGTATGAGCGGTGTAATCCGATGCGCAGCGTGGCGCTGACGTTCTCCGCTCCGGTGCTAAAAGAAGATTTAAAAGATGGTGTTAAGATATTCCCTGATCTTTCGGGCGGACGGAAGGACTATGATGCATGGGAGAACGTGTATAGCTACATCAGCTATTACTATCCGCACAAGAAAGGTCTGCTTTATAATGTATATCTTCCGATCCCGCTCAAAGCTTACGAAAGCTACAAGATCACCGGTGAGCCTTCCCTGATTAAGGATGCCTTTAGCAGATCTCTCAGTGGAACGATGCAAGGGGGGTTTTTGACAGACAATCGTCCGCCTAAGTTTCACCTTGCAAACCAGATATCCATTCTTGAGAAGGAGGTCGATTCTCATCTCCCTGTTGTAGTGACCAACCTTAAAGCGCTTCAAATCAAGTATGAAGGGCTTACTGCGGCAGGGACTATCGGAAATAAAGAGCTGCGCTCGAAACTTTATGATGCGCCTAACATTGCCTATCCATTTCCTGTCAAGGTGCGCGAGCTTCTAGGCGGCGTAAGCGGAGCGGTCCAAGGCTATATCTCGGCAGGCTCCAAAAGATACAAAGGGAGCAGCTGGTTTTTCTCCCAAGTTACTCCGTTCCATGTGCATGTTAAGGCCGGCCATTTCAATTCACTGGTGTGGGTCACCAAATTTTCAGACGGCGCCCCGGTAGCGGGAGCCAAAGTTTCATTTTATCGGGGGTCGCTGCAATCACTTTCCGAGTCAAAATCGCTCGGCAAATCAGCGCTCACAAATAAAGATGGAATCGCTATGCTTGCCGGGCTGAGCGAGATTGATCCCGAGCTTAAACTAATCAATCAGTGGAACCGCACGGAACCGCATATGTTCGCGAGGATTGAAAGCGGAGGCGAGATCGCGCTGGTGCCGTTAGCGTACGACTTTAATGTGTACTCTGATTACTACCCCTCTCTGCAAAGCCGTTACGGACATATCCACACGTGGGGAACCACGGCACAAGGGATCTACCGGCTGGGTGATACGCTTCAATATAAAGTCTTCGTCCGTAATCAGGATGTGAATCGCTTTACCGCGGCACCATCGGGTGAGTACACCCTGAAGGTAATAGACCCAGCCGGAAACACTGTATTCGAACGGAAAGATGTCAAACTTTCTGAGTTCGGATCACTCGACGGAGAGATGGAGATTTCAAAAAGCTGGCTGGTAGGCTGGTACCGCTTCGTTCTTAGCGCGTCTTTCACTAAAGAGACGTGGGAACCGCTGCAAGTCTTAGTGAGCGATTTTACACCCTCACCTTTTAAGGTAACCGTAGAGGCAGGCGCTCCGTCCTATGTAGCAGGAGAGAAGGTAGAGCTTGAAAGCCGCGCAGTGTTGCACTCGGGCGGGCCATACTCCGACGCTGAAGTCCGGGTGACAAGCATGCTAAGCTCTAGTCCGCTGCGCTTTGATAATCCATTACTTCAGCGATTCGAATTCAGCGAGGGCGAATATCTCGACTCGCGGCGGCTCTATCAGACCGAGGAGCGCCTTAATTCAAGGGGGCAGCATTCCACTTCATTTAGACTTGAAGATGAGCCTGCCGTGGTTTTCGGGAAGCTGCTGATAGAGAGCGCTGTTAGGGACGATCGCGGCCGTTATGTCGCTGATTCGAAGCAGCTCGATTTCCACGGGCGCGAAAGATATGTAGGGCTGCGGCATGATGGATGGATTATAGAGAAGGAGAAGCCTGCAATTGTGCAAGCGGTTGTTGCCGGAAGGAACGGCACGCTGCTTGAAGGCGCCGAGGTCGAGCTCTCATTTGAGTATGAGGAAACAAAGGCCGCCAAGGTTAAGGGGGCGGGTAATGCCTATCTCACTGAGTACAGTTACGAGTGGGTAAAGGAGGACAGCTGCTCAGTCAAGTCGGCGAAAGAGCCGGTTCAGTGCAGCTTCACCCCGGCAAAAGCCGGCAGTTATAGATTCGTGGCTGCGGTTAAAGACAGAAACGGCCGTGAACATAAAAGCACTATAAACCGCTGGAGCGTAGGCAGCGGCTATGTTGTTTGGCGTTCTAATACAGGAAACAATCTGACCATGCTGCCTGAAAAGAGCGATTACAAGATCGGCGAAGTGGCACGGGTGCTGGTGCAGAACCCCTTTCCCGGAGCAAATGCAATCGCCACGGTCGAAAGGTATGGCGTTATCAAGAGCTGGCCTCTGGTACTCAGCGACAGCAGTCAAATTGTAGAAGTTCCGATTACCGAAGAGATGCTACCCGGATTTTATTTTTCTTTGGTCGTGATGTCTCCGCGCGTAGATAAGCCGATTGAGAACATGGTTGACCTCGGGAAGCCTTCATTCAAGATGGGTTACACGAAGATCAACGTTAACGATGAAGCCAAAATGCTGCGTGTAGAGGTTAAGGCTGACAAGGAAGTCTACAAACCGCGTGAGACAGTTAATGTCGTGCTGCAAACAGCATCGCCGGAGGCCGTCGAGTTTGCTATAGCGGTGCTGGATGAAGCCGTATTTGACATGATTCAAAGCGGCAGCGAGTACTTCGACCCGTATGCTGGGTTTTATAAGCTAGCCGGATTGGATGTAAAAAACTTTAACCTTATAAAGCAGCTCGTTGGCCGCCAGAAATTTGAACGAAAGGGAGCGAATCCGGGAGGCAGCGGGGGCTCAGATTTAGATCTGCGTTCCATCTTCAAATTCGTCAGTTACTGGAACCCAAGCGTCAAGGCCGATAAAGAGGGGCGAGCCACAATTAGCTTTCAACTTCCGGACAATCTCACCGGCTGGCGCGTGCTTGCTATGGCTGCAACCGCGACCGATAGAATGGGACTTGGTGAAGGTAATTTCAAAGTCAACCAACCGACAGAGATTCGTCCTGCTCTGCCTAACCAAGTTGTCGAAGGAGACTCATTCGATGCCAAATTCACCGTCATGAATAGGACCGAGGAGACCCGCAAACTGGCGGTAGAACTCAAAGCGCAGGGAGACCCTCTTAGCGAGAGCGCGGTGCGCATGGTCGAGATTGAAATCGCGCCATTTAAACGCGAGACAGTTTCGCTGCCGCTTGCCACATCGAAGGATGGGGTGATCGATTTTACAGTCAGTGCCGGCGATACCTTTGATCGTGATGCGCTAAAGAGCACGCTTAATGTGCACAAGCTCAAGGCCCTTGAGAGCGCCGCAAGCTATGCCACGACCACGGAATCAGAGGCCGGCGAAACGTTCCAAATTCCCTCGGAAATCCGAAGCGATGTCGGTACAATCGGAGTCGTTGCATCCTCCAGTGTGCTGGGCGGGATGGATAAATCGTTCGAGTACATTAGAAGCTATCCATATAGCTGCTGGGAGCAGAAGCTGACCAAAGCGGTAATGGCCTCGCACTATTTAGCGCTGCAAGCCTATCTTCCTAAAGATTTCAGGTGGGAGGGGGCCAAGAAGTTGCTAGAACAAACCCTTAAGGAAGCAGAAAGCTTTCAAGCGCCAAACGGCGGCATGTGTTTTTACACTGCCCGTGATGAATACGGTAATCACTATCTGAGCGCCTATACCGCGCTTGCTTTCTCTTGGCTTAAAGAGAGCGGATACCAGATTCCGCAAAGGGTTGAAGAGCGGCTTGATAACTTTCTGCTTGAGCTCCTGAGGAAAGACGTCATGCCCGACTTCTATTCGAAAGGGATGGCGTCGAGCGTAAGAGCGGTTGCGCTTGCTGCTTTGGCGCCGCGCGGCAAAGTAACTTTATCGGATCTGCAAAGATTCTATCCGCATATTAAGCAGATGGACTTATTCGGAAGGGCTAACTTTCTTACCGCTCTGTCGCACGTAAGCGGCACCTCGGAGATGCAGCAAAAGGTATCCGAGATGCTTCTGGCTTCGACCAACGAGACCGGCGGTAAGATTATATTTACTGAGGAGCTGGATTCGGGCTTTGCAAGGCTCTTGCACTCTGTGCCTAGAACGAGCTGCACGGCCGTATCGGCGCTTTTGAATCAACGTAAGAACGCGTCAAAGACCAACTCAGCGCAGACTCTGCCTTCCGATACTTATTTTAAACTAATTCGTCCTATTACAGATTACAGAAAGGCTAAGGGGCGGTGGGAGAATACCCAGGAAAATGTATTCTGCCTTAATACTTTCATAAATTACAGTAGAGAGTTTGAGAACCAAGCGCCCAACTTCAAACTGAGCGCCTTCCTTGACGGAGAAAGTTTGGGTGAGGGCAAGTTCACCTCTTTTAGAGCCGAGCCGCTGCAGCTTGAGCGCGATATCCGGCCATCCGATCTAGGGCAAGAGATCCGGCTGAAGCTCGAAAAGAGCGGGTCGGGTAGAGTATATTACTCGGGCCGGCTTACATACTCTCCTCAAACTCTCAAAGCGGAGCCGATTAACTCCGGTATGGAGCTGCGGCGCGAGTATAGCGTGGAGCGTGGCGGGGAGTGGAAGCTTCTGGAGCGGCCCTTCAAGATTAAAGTGGGAGAGCTGGTGAAGGTTGACCTGTATCTTTCGCTGCCTGCGGCGCGAAACTACGTAGTCGTTGATGACCCTGTGCCTGGCGGGCTCGAGCCGGTTAACCGCGACCTGGCTACCGCTTCGGTAGTAGATGCTAGAAAAGGGGATTACAAGCCTACCTTCGGCTCCTTCTGGTTCAGACACGATGATTGGGTGCAGTTCGGTATCGCTCTATGGGGATTTTATCACCAGGAGCTGCGTCATGAGGCGGTGCGTTATTACTCCGAGTATCTTGCGCCTGCTAACTATCACCTCTCCTACACTGCGCAGGCGATTGCCCCGGGAAGATTCTCGGTTCTGCCGGCGCATGCGGAGGAGATGTACGATCCGGACATTTTCGGGCAGAGCACTCCTGAAGAGCTGTGGGTGGAGTAGGGAAAAGAAGCGGAAGCCAACCGATAGGCAGCGTCTGGAAGTTTCTTAATTGTGCGAGCAGTAATTTTCAACACGGAGGAAAGGAGGGCGCGGAGGAACCAGAATAACTAGAACGCTGGGAGAGAAGGTCTCCGGTATTCGACTAAGCCGCGCAAGAGCGCGGCGCTCCGTGTAGCATTTCGATAAGTGAAGCAGCCGATCGCCCCCGCGGCTTAGATTACTTTTCCCTCCGTGTTCCTCCGCGTCCTCTGCGTTAAATGAATAAGAAGGTGGCGAGCCAGAATTATTGCTAGTCAACCGATAGGCAGCGTCTGGAATTTTCTTGATTGTGCGAGAGTAATTTTTAACACGGAGGAAAGGAGGGCGCGGAGGAAACAGAATAACTAGAACGTTGGGAGACAAGGTCTCCGGCATTCGACTAAGCCGCGCAAGAGCAATGGCCCTCCGCGCGGCATTTCGAAAAGTGGAACGCCGACCTGTCCTGAGCTTCGTCGAAGGACTTCCAAGGCGGCATTCACCGAGGACTACTGGGCCGAAACTTCCCTAATAATTCCAGCGGCGCAGATATGATCGCTATCCTGTAGCACGAATCTTCCGAGAGCTGGAATCTTGCTGAAATTTTCAACGATAACCGGATACTCAGTCTCGATGATTACTTCGCCCACCTCGGTCTCGTCGAGCTTATCGCTGTTACGGCCGGTCTGCTCTAGGCTCGAAGAGTTCATCTTCTGGTAAATCCCCTTCACCTTACATGGAATGGCTTGGGTGGCGCACTTCAAAGTGAAGGTCTTTTCAGCCGGAATCCCGTTAGGCGATAAACAAAAAATCGAGGACTTAAAGCTTTTGGTAATTGTTGGTGAAGGTCCGTCACACAGCACTGCTCCCCTGTTCAATGCTTCCGGAGCATCGACGGTTAGCGCTACGCTCTTGCCCGCAGGAGCTTCTTTCAAGCTCCCATCCATTACCTTAATGCCGTTTACGGTGATCTCCCTCCCGGAGGGAAGTAGCCGCAGTTTGCCGCCGGTCTTCAATACTCCGGATTCCACTCGCCCGAGGATCATCTCGCTGCCGTTCTGAGGGAGGACTGATTGCACTACGAATCTGATTGGCTCCCCCGAAAGATCGCGCCTCTCCTCGAATGAATCAAGAACCTCGATAATGCACGGCCCTGTGTACCAAGGGGTGCGCTTCGAGCGGCTAGCCAGATTGTCGCCCTCCATGGCGGCGATAGGCACTACCGCCTGAGGAGTGATCTCAAGTGAGGTCAGGAACTTTTCAATCTCCTCGACAACCGGGGTCACTTTGGATTGCTCAAAGCCGATGAGATCCAGCTTATTAACCGCCACGATAATCTTCTGGATTCCGAGAAGCTTCAATACAAAAGCGTGACGCTTAGTCTGCTCCTCTACTCCGCGGCTTGCGTCGATTATTAGAATCGCTGCATCAGCCTGAGATGCGCCCGTTACCATGTTCTTCAGAAACTCCTTATGACCGGGGGCGTCGATTATAGTGTAGCGCCTCTTAGGGCTCTTAAAGAATGTGCGGCTGGCATCGATAGTGATGTTTTTTGCGCGCTCCTCTTCAAGCGAGTCAAGCAGATAAGCAAACTCAAGACTGCCGTCGGCTCTCTTAGAGGACCTCTTAGCCTCTTCAATAACGGTTTCAGGAATTGAATTAGTATCAAAAAGGAGCCGCCCGATTAAAGTGCTTTTGCCGTGGTCGACATGACCTGTGATTACGATATTCATTTACATGTACCCCAAACTTCTAAGCTTCTGCATTATGAACGCCTTCTCCTTATCCTGAGCGCGGCCTGCGCGCTCGGCAGTCTTAGACGTCTTAAGCTCCTCTATGATCTTTTCAAGATTGTCTGCCTCCGATTCAACGGGAATCGTTATAGGCATGCAACCAAGGCTGCGGTAACGCTTGCCGTCTTTGGCAAAATACAGCTCATTAATAGGAATGCCTTCGCGCTCGATATAGTTCCATATATCAAGCTCGGTCCACTCAAGAAGCGGATGCACTCTTATATGGTTGCCCTCGTCAGCGGTGCTCGAGTGGTGGTTCCAGATCTCTGCAGACTGGTTTTTGTAGTCCCACTGAAACTGGCTGTCGCGGGGAGAGAAGTGACGCTCTTTTGCGCGCACACTATGCTCATCGCTTCTGATCCCTACGAAAAGAGCGTCATACCCATGCTTGGCGATAGCCTTCTGAAGCGCCACAGTCTTTAGCTCGTGGCAGCAGGTGAACGCGTCATGTGTTTCATAGCTCACCCCTTTGTCGAGAGCCTCTTCATTACGCTCAACTATAAGATCAAGACCCCACTCCTTGGCCCAGTTGTCGCGAAAAGAGTACATCTCCGGAAACTTATAAGAGGTGTCGATATGCAGCACCGGAAAAGGGAGTTTGCCTAAAAATGCTTTACGGCAGAGCCAGAGAAGGGTGGTGGAGTCTTTGCCGATGCTCCATAAAAGAACGGGCTTTTTAAACTCCCAAAGCGCTTCGCGAATTATATAAATACTATTACTTTCAAGCTCTTCCAGATGATCCATGGGTTAGGCCTATGAACAAAGTGACGAGGCACATTCTGCCGTATAAAAAAGCCAAATGCAAATGGGCGCATTAATTTCCAAGCGGTTAGGTGGTCTTCGAGACTCTCTCCGGAACGAGGCGCCAGTTCCAGGCCGCTGCGCCAATATTTTGATTTTACTAAGAGATTCCTTTCGCGCACAAAACTCTTTTCATGACTATCAAATGCTTGCGTGATATCATCGCCTCTTGCCACAGAAGTTCGGTAGTTCCAGACGTTCAGCCGAAAGCTCCTTGAAAACTTATCCGGGTAGATAGCTGCTACTTCTATTCATTCAGCAACGAACGGACATAGGGTTCGTCACGATGCTGTTCCCAGAGGTTCTAATCAAGGAAGCGAGGCATAAATATGACCAAAAAGCCTTTGGTGTTTACTTCCACAAACTACGAGCACATGCGTAGTGGTTTGGAAGGCAAGCCAGGTATCGACCTGGGCAACGTTGTCCGGAAAACCTTTTCGGACAAAGAGCGTCACTATCAGGTGATGGATGACGTGGCTGATCGGCCGGTCGTTCTGATCGGCGGCACGGGGAGCAACGACGATCTGGTCGACGTTCTCGACATGGGCTTCGGCATTAGTGAACTGAGACCCAGTTCGCTGACGATCATCGTTCCCTACTACGGCTACTCCACGCAGGAGCGCGCTGAGAAGGACGGTGAGTTCGTCACTGGCCGCCACCGGGCACGCATGTTGAGCAACATCTCATCGCGCGCGCACCGCACTTCGGTCGTGCTGGTGGACCCGCATACGCCGGGCCTTGTCAGCTACTTCGACCAGGACCATGTCAGCACGTACCACCTCAGCTGTCGAAAGCTGCTCACTCAGAGCATCAGGGAGTCGGTTGAAGGACGGTTCTCTATTGGCACGACCGATCTCGGGCGCGCCAAGGAGGCCGGCAAGGTGGCAGATGAACTGGGGGCTCCTCTTGCAATCATTCACAAGAGCCGTCACGACATCGACAAGACCAAGGTGCTCAGCGTCATCTCCGATGAACCCACTAACACGGTAGTGGTGTGGGATGACATGATTCGCACTGGCGGTTCACTCAAGGAAGCGATGAAGGCATACGAGGCTCGTGGCTACAAGCACCGACTTGCGTACGCTGTACACGGAGTTTTCCCCGGCGAGTCGCTAAAGGCGATGATGGACTCGAGGCTCTTTGATGGTGTAGTGGTGACGGATAGTCATCCTCGCGCCGTTCAATTGGCCAAAGAGTTTCCTGACTTCCTTAGGGTCATTCCGATGGTGCCCATCATTGCAGACTACATCGTGGATAGA
The DNA here is from genome assembly GCA_024102635.1 of Deltaproteobacteria bacterium. Classification (GTDB taxonomy): domain Bacteria; phylum Bdellovibrionota_C; class UBA2361; order UBA2361; family JAGFJO01; genus JAGFJO01. The sequence continues at coordinate 45,852 of JAGFJO010000078.1, read as the reverse complement.
GTGCGTTGAGTGCTCTCTTGCGGGCAGGGCGCTGACTTGCAACGAAGGTTCGCCCGGGGGCCCCACCACAAGGTGCGGTCCCCGGCGTCCTTTCGTTGCTGCATGAATAGAATAAGCTAAGTAAGCTATGCCTTAAAGATCGGTTTCCCTGTCATCTCAGGGGGTGCTTTGATTGAGAAGCACTGCAAGATGCTTGGCGCCATATCCCAAAGGCCCGGGTCTTTAAGTGTTATCTCACGGTTAGTGAGTAGAACGCCCGGAACTAGCGAGGGATCAAGGCAGTGATCCGCGGACCATTTATCGGTCCTATCGCCGAAGGCTCCCCTTGGAAATTCACCGAATGCGCCTGGATCCGAGATACGATAGCCGCTGCTGTATCCGACCATAATATCGGGCGCCAATTCCCTATGAGCCTCGGAGTAGATATCTTCGGAATCATAGACCCCTACGCAAAGCTTCTGGCCGGTCTGCGGATCGGTGAGCTCCGAGAGTTTCTGTATTAATTCACGCTTAAGGGCTTTAGCTTCGGCGGCCGAGACGATGCCGTTTTTCTCGCGCCCTTTAAGATTTATGTATATGCCGTTAAGGCCAAGCGCGTAAGCCTTGGTACGCGACCAATCCACGCCGCTAAAAAACTTAGCCTCCTCCATCTTTTTAGGATTGAAGAACTTCGTATAGCCGTTCTCAGTAAGCCATGTGCTGGCATGGAACTCACGGGTAAAAGGGACAAAGCCGTGGTCGGAGAGCACCATAAGAGTGGTGTAGTTATTGACCTTCGCCATAACTCTGCCCAGAGCCTCATCCATCCGTTTGTAAAAGAACTTAATAGCGCCCTTCATCTCCGGGCTGGCGTTCGGCTCATACTGTGGGTGGGTTTCATCCATCAAGCGCCAGAACATGTGAGTGTTCTGGTCCAGATTTGAGAAGTAAAAATAGAGCAGTCCGTCATCATGGTCGTTCAAGAGGTAATCAAGGGCCCGCTCATTCTCTTCAAGCACTATGCGCGCTTGCTGGAAATATTCCTCATCGCTTAGAAGCGCGTGTGACAGAGATTTGGTATCGGCCGGGAAGCCTTGGGTGTAGTAGCGCCCCACCTTTTTAGCTATCTCCGCCGCGAAATCTGACGGCGAAGAGATCGGCAGTATCGGCTCAGTGGGATCAATGTTGATCGGCGATACGTAAGCTTTAAAGTATGGATGAACCTCTTTAACAAAGATACGCACCATCCCCTGCATCGCCATAAGGGGCTCGAGCAGTGCGAAACGGAGCGGCAGCCAGTCAGACCACTCGCCCTGCTTTAGAATTACCTCTTGGTCGCTTACTTTAATTCTCACCGTCGGCTCGGTAGGATCTCTCTGTACCCGAACCTCGCTCTCTGTTACTGCGTTATCTGTCCTAAAAGAGTTAGCCGGCCCGTTTATTTTAAATACAAATTCATGGTTAACCGGTTTTGCGACCACGGTTCTGCTGCTTGAGCTATCCTTGCCGGACTCTCCGCGCTCGGAGAGTACCGTGGCAGTCCCATAAGAGCCGAGAAGGTCCGGTGTGCCCGCCCCGCTTACTATGCGGCTTCTGCTATCCTCTTCAACCGGAAAGGCCGAGGGGATCTGAAAAACTGTCGCCGGTACATCATACTCATCCAGCACCGACCAAAAAGCGCGGCCGCGCCGCATCAACTCTACCCGTCCGCTATCCAGGGGGATGGAGTACTTTCCCAGATTAATTTTCTTCTCTGAATCATAAGAGCGGGAGGTCGAGAGGTACGGTAAAAACTTCGACGGGTCTCGATGGATGAAATCGAAGATTCCATTCCCGCCGGGATCTGTCCCGGTAATAAAACTTGCCCATGCCACCGGAGTTTGAGGCGGCATAGTGGTTTGGAGTTTGCTGTAGTACCCCTTCTCCATTAACTTCTTGAAGTTCGGCATATCACCGCTCTCGATGAAACGGTGGAGGAACTTGGGGTCCATGCCGTCGATTCCGATAATTATCATTCTATCGGAGATCTTAGAGTTTTTAACGTGAGGAGCACTTATGCGGCGCCCGCCCCCTGCAAAACCCGCGCTTCCTAGAGCGGCAAGCCCCAAGGCAGATTTTTTTAGAAAGCTTCTTCTTGTGATTCGCTTTGCCATAGAACGACTATTTAATCTTTCCTTCTACTAAAAATACCTCGAATACTTTTTCATGCACAATCGGACCGTGCCCGAAAAAGCCCTCTTCGCCGAAGCATTCGCCGTGGTCAGCCGTGACAACGATGTGAGTGTTCTTGGGGACTTTTTCGTAGAGTTTTTCAAACAGCGCATCAAGATGCTCTACGTTTTTTATCTGCTTATCATGCAGAGCCTTCATCCTATCCATAAAGTAGATCTCATCAGGATTAGAGCTGTCGCAGCCATTTACTCCGTAGTCGCCTTCATGCCTAAAAACTCCGGAGGGACCCTTTAGAAGTTCAGGAGCTTTTTCTCCAGCTACCGTAAAAGGATAGTGGGTTTCGCCGACGTTAATGAAATAGAAAGATGGCTGCCTGCTGTCGAAGGTCACCTGATCCACTATAGCGCCGAAATCGTCGTGGCTATCCATCAGCTCGTAGCGGTCGAAGTGCTGATTAAGGATAGTTGTCTGGTTAAGAACCGGCATCGAAACGAGAGCATTGGTGCGGTAACCCTGCTCTTTTAGAAATGCCGGCACGGATAGCTGCGGTAGAAAGCTCGTGAAGTTGGCGCCCTCTATTCCGAGCCTGTCGGCCCAACCGATAAAATCTTTCTTGTAAACTTCGGAGGCGAATACTCCGCGCGGATTGCGGTGCGGGCTTGCCCCCATCAGGTAAACCGCATGAGACGGCATAGTCCAGCTTGCAAAGGCCCACCGTTTTTCTATTTCGCCTAGTTTTGAGATGTTGGGCGTTTTTGCAGCCATGATGCTGTCAAAACGGCAGCTGTCGAATACGATAAAAAGGAAATTATTAGCCATATTTAAATACACCCCTGAGAAGAGACCCTAAAAACGCTTAGATCTCGATTTTGAAAACTCTGCTGGCAATTAGCCCACTAATGAGTGAGAAGATAAGAAATATCACAAGCCAGTGCATCTGAATCCCAAACACCGAGTAGTCCCTCTCAGGATACTCGACCCAGAAAGACTCAAGAGCATCCTTTGCTTTACCGACTATCTCGCCGCCCGGATACATCAGGCTCCACCACCATGTTGAGTAGCTGTATGACTCAAGCCCGGAGCTTGCAGAGCCAACATAGAGCGGCTTCGATAAGGCTAGGCCGCTTTTTTTATCCTCAATGGTGATGGCCTGCTTTCCGTCGTGACCTACCTTTACTCTAAAAACCACCTGATGCTCTGCCGGCACTCTTACCATGGCGTCCTTTTCAAGCCCCTCGGTGGTGTTAATAGCAAAGCTGAAAAGATCCGCTTGAGGTTTTACCTGAATACCGACGAGAGTTGTCTCGCCGGGCTGAAGCGGCCTAGAGTTGTATCGCGCGTTAAGATGGCCCAAAAAATAAATTGCCGGGATTGAGAGGATCATGAGCGGTACAAGCGCCAGCACAAAGTATACGCAAGCGCTTTTAAGCATCCGGCCCTGCGCTCCAAGGCAGAGCTTTATGTCGTGACGGAATAGAATCGATTCAAGAAGGGCTGCGTGAATCTTTCTTTTGGTGTTTCTAATTGCGGTTTGATTAGAGATAAGGCCGAAAAAGTAAAGCAGCGCAATTCCGCTTAGGGCCGAGAGAAAAACAAGCCCCCATACCGCCGGAAGCCCCCTAAGAGGCCAGATGAGTAGATCCAGAAGAAACGCAAAGGCCGAATTAAGATAGGCGATTATTTCATTCAAGATATCCTAGTCCTTTGAGCTTATGGGTAATATCCTGTAGAGCTTCTTTCGAGATTGCTGATTTGCCTGAGCTTGCCAGCACCTTAGCGCTCTCACTCTCCAACACCTTTTCGGCATACTCGTTAACCGAAGAGCAGCCCACTATCTCGGCCGCCTGCTTTAGTTTTTCCATTAAGGCAGGTCTAATCTTGATCTTGGGACCGAACATAAGCTCTCCAGTAATCTGTTTTTGTTGGGTTTATAGCAGGACCTTGCCCTCCATATAGGGGGGCACCGGCACACTGAAAAGATCTAATATAGTAGGTGCAATGTCAACAATGTGAGCGCTGGAGTGCTCTACCTTGCGATTAATAAAAAGCACCCCCGGAACGCACTCGGGATCAACATGATGGTCTCCGCTCCATGCTTTTAGGTTGTCGGAGAAGACTTCAGGCTCTATCACACCCTTAACCGAGTCCCAAGAGACTCTGTAGCCAGGCTCATAACCTACTATCAGATCCGGCGCCTCTTCAGCATAAAGACCGCGATATGCGCGGCTTGTGTCGTAAACTTCCCGCACGCAGGCTCTATCTCCCTGCGGATCGCGCAAGCTCTTAAGTTTAGATGTGATCTCCGCTTTAAGCTTAACCGCCTCTTGTTCACTTACTGTTCCGGAGGCTTCGCGCCCCGTGCGATTAAGATATATTCCGGCCAGCCCCAGCGCGAACGCTTTGGTCCTGGTCCAGTCAACGCCCTGAAGATAAGGCCCAGGCTCAACGCCGTCTTTTAGCACCAAGTACCCCTCTTTAATAAGCCAGGTATTAATATTAATGCAGCGCCGGAACGAGGCGAAGCCGTGGTCGCTCATTACTATCAGCACATCGCCGTCGTTAAGCCTCTTGTGCACATTGCCCACTAGCTCATCCATCTTTTCGTACATCTCAGGGATTACCCGCTCGAAATTTCCTCCATCTTCAAGCGGCGATGGGTGCTCTTTATCCATATAGCGCCAGAACATATGCTGAATTCTATCGCTGGCATCAAAAACACAGATGCAAACTCCCTCGCGAGTTTTATCAAGCATGTTAAGGAACATCTCCTCGCGCTCACTATGAGTAAGGTAGGTCTGATCTAAAAAGCGCTGGTCATCAAGCGCCAGCTCATTTCGTCCCCAGGTATCCTCCATAAGCCCCAGCGTGCCGAAGGAGCCCTGCTTTTTTGCTATATAAGTCGAGAAATAAACCGGGCTTGAGATCGGAAGCGCAGGTTTTACAGGATCGATATTTATAGGAGAGACATAAAGATTGACATCAGGGGAGAGCTCTCTTAGGCAAAAGCGGCAGATTCCGCTTATCTTGGAGCGACCAAAACGGAAGTCGACATTCATCCACTCTGAGAACTCATTCACTTTCAACGTTACGGTAGTATCGCCCAGTGTCAGAAGTGCTGTGGCGTTATCGCTATTCGGCTTTACGGTAAAGCGCGCTGTAAGATGTTTCCCGGCCTCGCCCGATGGGTGTGGAGGTCCTATTAGATCGCCTTCAAGCCCTGCGGCGCCCTGCTTTAGCGGCTTTATCTCTCCTTCATCAACATTGCGGTTTTCACTTGCTGTGGTGTAAACGGTGAACTCACCCTGAGTTCCCCTCAGATCCGGTGTGCACATGGCGGAGAGAACATTTCCGAAAAATTTCTCCGGCGGATATGAGATAGGTACCCTTATGACATTGGAAAAAATCCCGTGCTTACCCAGAATTTTCCAGAAAGGCTGACTCTTTCTTAAAAGGCGGACCTTTGGCCGGCGAAAAGCGATCTTCCATCTGCCGAAAAGCTTAAACGGAGGCGGCAGCTCGGTATCAGTGGAGGAGAGGTTAGGAAGGTAGAGCCTCTTATCTCGGGTAAGAAAGTCAAAGATATTATGCGCACCCGGGTTTACTCCTGTTTGAAAGCTCGACCATGCAACCGGTGAGAGAGCTGGAAGGGTAGTGCCAAGCCGTTTGTAAGAGCCGTTTTCAGAGAGAGATTTTAGGTTAGGAAGCTTTCCCTCAGAGATGAATTTATCCACGAGGCTTGGCTCAAGGCCATCGAGGCCGAGCACCACCACGCGCCTTGTGCGCGCATTCTTGCTTATTCTCTTTCCAGTGGCTTTGCGCCAGGCCCACTGCAGGGGCCAAAAGGATATTGTTACTAAAGCTAAAAGAAGGGTGAGAATAAAGACAAAGCCCGAGCCGATAAAGGCAAAGCCCGCGCCAGGACCGACGTAGGCTAACGCGTCCTGCGGAACAAAGAGCGCTGAAAAGAGTGTGCATAAAAATAAAAAACTGCGCAGACGGGCGGAGGTATGCCTATTCATCGTTACTATCCGTAAATGCAATAGTTCTAATGGCTAAAGATAGCCAAGCGTCTTGAGCTGATTAATGGTCTCTTCGTCAGCGGCGGTTTCGCCCACAGAATACTGAGAGCGAAGCTTAATGACACTGGCATACAGCTCAAGAAACTCGTGACTCAGCTGAGAGAGTAAACTTTCATCGGTGAGCGGCGCAACCTCTGCGAAGTCGGTATTTGTATCGAAGATCTGCTGAAAGCGGATGTTTTTAAACTCAGAGAGCAGGAGCCCGAGCTCCATAGGGTAATCAATAAGGATCTTGCGGCCATCTCCCCGAATAAAAGCTTTCTGATTCCAGTGTCTTATAACCTCAGTCAGGACCCCTTCTCTTTTACGCTTATCAAGCTCACTTACTACAGAGACACCATTTACCGGGTTAGGCTTCTTAATTCCGGTAATATCCAAGACTGTTGGAAAGACATCTACAAGACTAACCGGCGTATCTATCTTCTCGCGCCGGCCAGCAGCCTTAACGATAAAGGGCACCCTTGTCTCCTCGCTGTAGAGCCTGTCGGCATGGCCTAGATGTCCACGCTCATAAAACTGCTCGCCATGGTCCGAGACAACAAAGATAGTAGTATCGTCGTATAAGTTATTCTCTTTGAACCAGGAGAAGATCTCTCCAATATATTTATCTACATAACGGATCTCGCCGTCGTATCTCCCCATGTAGCGCAGCTCGCGCTTACCATATTGCCGCCCCTTAAATCTCCCCTCAAGTTTTATAGGCCCGGAAAACATATCTTTGTATTGGTCGGGAGCTCCATACGGGAAGTGTGGATCCATATAATGGACATAAAGGAAGAAAGGCTTATCTTTTGGACGGAGGTCGTTAAGATATTTAAGCGTCCGCGCATTCACTTTCTCCGCAAGCTCTCTGCCGGGAGAGACAAAAAGGTTAAAACCTTGATGTAAGCCGAACTTCTCCGACACAAGGGGATTAGCCGAGATGGCTGCGGTGTCATAGCCGGCTTCTTTCATCACCTCAGCCAAGGTGGTGAAGCTGTCATCCAATTTTGAGAACTTGCTCCCTTTCCCCTCTTTTAGCGGCATATGGCCATGAACACTTGCGTACATCCCGGTAAAAAGGGATGCCACCGATGGGGGAGTCCATGCAGAGGGTGAGACTCCATAACTAAAATTCATATTTTCAGAGGCGAACTTATCAAGGTTAGGCGACGTGTCGCGCTCATAGCCGTGATGACCAAGATGGTCAGCTCTCAAGGTGTCTATCAATATTATTAGAACATTCTGCTTTTTTCCGGAGGAGAGGCTCCCTGGAGACCACGGGCCGTAGGCTGCGACCGCAGCCGCGCCAAGAAGAATAAAGGCGAGAACGATTAGCTTTTTATGCACGATTTTTTGGCCGTCTAAATTCGGCGGTATTATTTCACCGCTCCCCGCTCTTGGCAACCTTCGCGCCGCGTAGATCTACCGCTAAGCCGCACCCTTTAAATGGAAGTAAAGCGAGGGGTGTGCTTTAATCTCTCTAGTTTCAGATGGCCCGCGAATTGGCGATGATAAGAACCGTTTTTGCTGCCAAAGCATGGATAATCGCAGCTTCCGTTATGGTATCGGGCGCTGCGCTGCTAGTAGTCTCTACACATCTTGCGCTTACTCCCGCCCCCGAAACTCTGCTGCCGGAGGCTCCGAAATTCGCCAAGCTCTCCATCAGTGACAGAAACGGCATGCCGCTATCTGTCACTTATCAAAATTCCCTCAATTACCATGATTTCATACCGATTCACGCACTTCCTCCATTCTTACGGGAAGCATTCGTCTTAAGCGAGGATAAGCGCTTCTACCAACATGACGGCGTTGATTGGCTGGCGCGGCTCTCTGCGGCTTTGCAAAACATTAGAAGTTTAAAAGTGGTGCGCGGGGCAAGCACCATTACTGAACAGGCTGTGCGTATCCTTCGCCCCAGAAAGAGATCTCTTTGGGCCCGCTGGCTCGAGGGCTGGGAAGCGTCGCGCTTCGAGCGCCGTTTCAGCAAGAACGAGATACTGGAGTTTTACCTTAATGAAGTGCCGTACGGCTCAAACCGGCGGGGAGTGCAGCAAGCTGCGCGTTATTACTTCAACCGCGATCTATCGACGCTTAACAAAAAAGAGATGCTGGCGCTTGTTGTTTTGGTACGTGCCCCCAGTAGACTTAATCCATATTCCGGCGGCAAGGCGCTCGACAAAATCATCTCCAATCTTTGCCGCAGAATAGCGGCGCGAGGTTACGCGACAAAAGACGAGTGCACCCAGATGGAGCAGCAGCCGCTTGAGCTGGGAGCCGATGAGCTTCGAGTTGATGCCAGCCAATTTGTTCGATTTGTAAGCAGCTCATCCGATGAGCACTCAGCGGCTACTAAATCAGGGCGGCTTATTACTTCGCTTGATTCGGCGCTCCAAAAAAAATCCCAGGAGCTTCTGGAAGGGCAGATAGCACGCCTTAAAGATTCGAACGTGCGTGATGGGGCGATGGTAATAGTCGACAACCAAAGCGGAGAGATTCTGGCTTGGGTCAATGCCGGGAAGCCGGATGAAGCGCAGGAAGGCAGCTACATTGATGCCGTGCTCGCGCCGCGCCAGCCGGGAAGCACTCTAAAGCCGTTTCTTTACGCGCTGGCGCTTGAAAAGGGTTGGACGGCTGCCGAGGTAATTGAAGACTCTCCGCTGGTGCAGGCTGTAGGAAGCGGAGCGCACTCGTACCGTAACTATAGCCGGATATTTTACGGTCCGGTGCGCTTGCGAGATGCCCTAGGGAACTCCCTTAATACTCCCGCTATACGCACCGTTCAGTTCGTAGGAGCTTCTAACTTTCTTGATTTTCTAAGAGCAGCGGGCTTTAAAAACTTGATCCAGTCATGGCAACACTACGGCGAAGGGCTTGCTCTAGGTAACGGGGAGGTTTCGCTCTATGAACTGGTGCGCGGCTATGCAATGTTGGCACGGCAGGGGCGCCTCTCCGATCTCACCACGCTTCCGCTGTCGAAACCGGTTGAAAGCCGGAGGATGGTTCGTCCTCAAGTAGCAGCTATTATATCCGACATACTTTCAGATTCTAACGCGCGCCGCTTCGAGTTCGGCCGCTCAGGGCTGCTCACCTTCTCACAGCAGGTAGCGGTAAAAACCGGCACCTCCTCCGATTTTAGAGATCTCTGGGCTTTGGCTTATAGCCGCCACCACACCGTGGGGATATGGATGGGGAACCTGGACAGGCGTCCTATGAGGAATGTCACAAGCACGAGTGGGCCGGGACTCCTTATGAGAGCTGTGTTTCATGAGCTGGAGCGATATGCGAAGCCTAAGGCGCTTGCCAGAAGCGAAAACTTGAGGCGCGAACGGGTTTGTAGCATTACCGGGCTGCTCGCAAGTCATGAGTGCCCGGCCATCGATGAGCTCTTTGAAGAAGACGCCTTTCCCGAACGACACTGCAACCATTCGGAGATATTGTTCTCTGCTGGAAGTGATAATGAGAGCGGAAGGGCAACCATAGCTTTTCCCACCGCTGGACTCTCCATTGCACGCGACCCGAGAATTCCAGATTCCTATGAAGCCATAACATTCTCGCTTAAAGATGGGGCGCAATATCAAGATGTGACCTGGTTTCTGGATGGCGCTCCTTTGGGGCAAGGCACTAAGCCCGACAATAAGTTTAGTTGGGGTATTGCTCCGGGACGCCACACAGTTTGGGCGGTAGTCCGTGAAGCGGGGGACGGCGCGCGTGAGCAGCGCTCGAACCCGGTAAACTTTATGGTTAAATGAACGCTTTGCGAGCAAGAAGGAGGGATCAATGAATAGCTACACAAAGCATCTTAAGTTTAACATTCCGGCGCGCATGGGCTTTAAGAATATCACTCCGCAGGTTGAGGAAGCGCTACGAGAAAGCGGAATCCGTGAAGGGCTCTGCCTAGTAAATGCCATGCACATCACAGCCAGCGTTTTCATCAATGATGACGAGAGCGGATTACACGAGGATTATAAGGTTTGGCTTGAGGGACTGGCTCCCTTCGACGCTAGTCCCAAACGTTATAGCCATAACCGCACAGGAGAGGATAATGCCGATGCTCATATGAAAAGGCAGATCATGGGGCGGGAGGTTGTCGTAGCGGTGACGAATGGCAAACTCGATTTCGGCCCCTGGGAGCAGATCTTCTACGGTGAGTTTGATGGGAAAAGAGAGAAGAGAGTACTTATTAAAATTATAGGGGCCTAACATAGTGGTCCAAATAACTCGACGAGGATTAGTAAGAGGATCAAGATGAGGTGCAGGAGGAAGAGTTTTCGTCCTCCTATTCCTCGTCCTAATCATCTCACTTGCACTTATTCCAACTCCTTCTTCGAATTCCAAATTCTCTTACCTATTCACCCACTTGCGACGCAACTGAAGCACTTGCTTTGCTTCATGTGATATGATAATGTGTATATTACACAGGCAGCTATTTTGTTAGGCTGCCAAGGAGAGTGTCTATGAAAGTCTCGAAAATTGTTTCCTACATTATCGGAGCCGGGCCATCAGCTAATCCTACTTGCCGTCATTTGCAGCGGCAAAACCTCAGAGTTTTAAAGGTGTTATATAGAAGGCAGGATCTTCTTATGGCGCGAAAAAAGGCCGTGGAGGGACAGATTGCTGCGTTTGGCCGATGGGTTCAGACGAGCTGAGGCTTGCTCAGAGAGCTAGATAACAATACAATGGTACTGTGACGCTTACACATTGATATGGTAGATACGCTGACCCGCCTAACACTGAAATGCTTGCGCCTTGTGCTGAGGCCGATAGCGAGGTTTTCTTTGCAGCGGGCTATCAACATTCAAGACTTGGTAGAGTCGCTCAAATTCGTTCTTATCTCAGTTGCAAAAGAGGAGTTGGAGGCGGGAGGTGAAAAGCCAAACGTAAGCAAGCTTAGCATCATGACCGGAATGCATCGCAGAGATGTGATGCGGATTCTGGCCAGTGATGAGATCCCCGATCGCCCGGCAGGGCTCACAAGCCGCATCATTGGGCAGTGGGAGCAAGATAGCCGCTTCACTACAAAGGCTGGTGTGCCTAGAGTTCTTACAGTAGATGGTGAGGATTCAGAGTTTGCTGAGCTGGTGAAACTCGTGAGCAAAGACCTTCATCCCGGCACCATTCTTCATGAGCTGGAGCGCCTTGGGGTAGTAGAGCATGTGAGGGGAGGAGTGCGGGTTAAAGCGCGCTACGAAAGTGCCCGCGGCGACCCCGAAAAGGGCTATCAGATTCTAGGCGCTGACTTGGCAGACCTTATAAACGCAGCAGATGAAAACGTCTTCGGTTCGGCGGAGACCCCTAATCTGCATGCCAGAACGGAGTACGATAACATCTTTGTTGATGACCTTCCAAAGATCCGCGAATGGCTTTTAAAAGAGGGCTCGGCTTTTCATCAAAAGGCGAGAAACTACCTCTCACGCTTTGACAAAGATATTAATCCCCACATTAAAAAAGATGGAGGGGCCCGGGTAGTGCTTGGTACGTATTCACTTGCAATTAGGAGAGAAAGCGATGAGTAAAGAAGGCCGAATCAATCTGATTTCGAGAACTGTCGCAGTAGCGTTCTTTATCTTGTCTTTTCAGGGCTGCTCATTAGGTGGTGGCACAATGGGCACCGGGCTCTCCTACGGAGATGTCACTCCTAAAGGCAGCAATCTGGCCTTTGTAATCGAAGGGCGGCTGCTTGCTAGCAGCGGCGCTCCGCTAAAGGGAGTGAAAGTAAATGCCCGCACTAGAGCAGGTGAAGAGACCGCCGTAACCGGGGCGGACGGGCGTTTCTCTCTCCATGTTGAGATCGCCTCCGGAGAGCAGGTCGACTTTATATTCTTCACGGAAAAAGGGCTCTCTTCATGCAGCTCCCTTGTAAGTCCGGCAGGTGAAGAGCGGGTCAGGATGGAGTTTAAAAGGGCCTCTAGCGGCGCGGTAACCTGCCCGTAGCACCTTACTCTCCCCGGTAGGCAAAAGCCATTTACTTCCGGCCGGACCTTCTTAGGGCAAGCGGAAAGGTCCCCAAGATTCTTCCAGACCGGACCAGTCGATACGCTCCCGATCTGTTTTGAGTGTATCCATGCACTTACGGCGGCTTTAAGGCGCACTATTCGTCCTCACCACTCGATTTTACGAAAAATTCTTAATTGAGATTCTTATTTTTTTTCTGACCTGAAGCAGACGTCGGGCCCGGGCAGATTCTTTCTATGAGCGCAAGGAAGTGATGGTGGCTTTTAGGGTGATAACAATGGACTTCCTTAGCGAAATGAAAGATAGAAATCACCGCGACTGGTCATTGCAGCTTCTCAGGTCTGAAATCGATCAGCTTGAGCGCGAGAAGAGTCACTTGGATTCCAAGGCTATAGAGAGAGAGCTTAGTGACTGGGAATCTTCCCGTCTTCGCAGCATCCAAAACGAAATCGCTAACATCTGTGCGGCTATAAGAAAGATGAGCGCCTCCGCCATATCAATTAATAAACGGATGCTTGCCGCGCTTAATACTGCTTCGCGCGAGAGCAGTAGTCTACCTTCCCATTAAATGGGCTATAGGGTAATCGGCCTGGTTTTCCTTGGAGCACTAAGATCAGATGGCCTCTCGTAGGACCACCTCTCTTCAGAATAGTCATCAAGCCTTCCTACCAGGTTTTTTCGTGCATCTATTATGTACACCTGATCCTTTGCATGTGCATACCTTACCCAGCAGTGGCTTTCGCCCGGAAACCAGTTGCGGTCTATAGACACCTTACCCTTCAAGTAATCCGGCATCTCCTTTGATAATTTCTCAAGCATGAATGCAATAAGAAGTGATAGGTGCTCTGAATCTCCGGTCTCTGCCGCAACAAAAAAGTCTAGCGGCACATCTTCATCTACCACCAACCTGTTTGAATCACGCAGCTGCCTTAACGCTTCATTTGAGTTCATGGGTAGCGAGGCATGAGCGACCTTAATCGAGAGAGCCATTATCTTCTCTTCAAAGCCCAGCCCAAGTGGTTCGGTAATGCGGCGTATCTCAGCCAACAGCTTGCGGTAGGCGGTATTGAGCGACTCCCCTTGCGGATCAATGGAGATCGCCTCCTTAGCCGGCCAACTAAGAAAAATTCCACCTGCTATTTCAGAGTCAAGGTCGATGATATGTCGTCCCTTGAAGGTCCCGTATACATAGCGCGCCGTTGGTGGGGTAAAGTCGCGCAGTCCCTTTAATCTTTTGAAGATCGCATCGCGCTGATTCCATAATGCATCCCTGGCGCGAGATACTGTTCTCTCCCGGATCTCCAAGTCTTGCATGATGGCATCAAAAATCCGGTAGCACAGCTCCTCGTCAAAAGCGGCATCTTGCAGCACTACAGCATTCCCTTTCTCATCCAAGGTGAAGCCCGGAACCTTCGACTCAGGTGCGCCGTGGGCATTGAGGAAGCGGCCCAAATCCTCTACAAAATGCAGCGCTTTGATCGGATTAGTCGATTGTTTTCGCTCCTCAAAAACAGTGGCTAGCACATCTCCCACGAGATCCAGCTCGTGCTGCTGTAAATCTCCATAAAGCGGGAACTCGTAAACCACCTCCTTGCCTTCGCATTCGTATCCGATTCGAAGAGACTTTGCCTCATTGTCGAACCGGCTGTTCTCGACTATCTGGCGCAGAGATAGGTCGCTAACCCACCTTATGGAGCCGAAACTTTGAAATGAGCGGGTATCAAGCGAGGCATTGCGATAGAGCGGGACTTCATCATCAGCAGCGGCTGCAACCTTTTGCTGCCGCTTTTCATATCCCATGAGAGCCAAGAATTTGTCGAACAAAAAGCGCAGAAATCGAAGCGCTAGCTTTATTGAGCGCCAGATAAACCGCAATACCGCCACAAAATTGTGGTCTAATTTAGGTGCTGCTAATGTTTTCTCGGCGCTCTTTGCCAATTTGAAACCTCGATAAAACACTTTGGCCGCTTGGCGGCGCTAACTCGCTGAAACGACTAGAGCTGGAAGCCGTTTTCTAGGTCTAGGCACTTAGGGTTATGCAACGCGTCTTTACAGGTGATTCATAACGTTTTTGAGCCGTTCTGTCGGCATAAAGGTTTTCTTTAGGTGTCATATGTCAGTTACTACTTCTCAAGGCCCCAAAGTTTCCGCTGCCACATCAGCATTACTTGAAAGCGCCGAACAGCAAGACATTGTATTTGAAATCGGCGCTGAGTCTTTTGCAATTTCACGTCAGGACAATAAGGCTGAACGCTCTAAGGGTGAAGCCGTCACTCAACCGGCAAAGGGTAAGCCTCAGCCTAGTGCCATTGAGAGCGAGCCGAAGCTAAATCCGATATCGCTTCATGCCACCGTAACTATGGGACCTGAGGTTAGCGGTGAGTTTCCTTATAATACTAGTCTTACGGTAAGCCCTCTTACTAGTGAAGCTCTCGAGATCCCAAAGGAGTGCTTCACGGTGGACGCAAGCGGAGCAGCGGTTTGCAGCACTACTTTCACGCTTACCTTCGGGAGGGGAGTGATATCTGATGGCAGCCATCAGACCCTTTTTGACCAAGCGCCGGTGCGGTTTCATGCTGGAATGAAACTCGGAACGGTGACAAAATAAGAGTTCTTTTCTTTCGCCTCACAAATCATTTCAAGATAAAAACAGCCGCAGGTAATGGGCCGCTGTAGGTCCGTCCTCGGGGGCCTGTGCCCGTAAGGAGACATGCTCTTAGGCGCGGCGGGCTCTATGTTAATGGACATTAAGTCTGTATGCGGGTCTAAATGCGTTTCCCAATATATGCATCGCGAATCGTATCACCGAACAAAGAAATGGAAACGAAACATTCACAGCGGCAACTGCCCTTGATGCTAAAAATGGGCGTTTATCACAGTATAATTAAAGTTTGCAAGCGATCCTAAAGGCCGCCACAAAACTATATAGTAATCAGCTTATTAGCAGCTTTTTACCTTAGATTTGAGCCTCCTTGCTTAGCGAGCGATTTTAGCCTATTATGTATATAATGTGTAAAATACACAGGCAACAGAAACGAATGGCGCACGCAGGAGGATACAATGAAAAACGCAGAGAGAGCAATAAAGATGAGTGAGCCGAACTGGAGCTATTCATACAGCTCAAAAGGAGAGTGGCAGAAAGCATGGGGACCGGAGCGAGTGGAGGGCTCGCAACTCGGAAAAGCTTCGCGTTGGGATCGCTCCGAGACATTCACTCGGCTGTTTCATGTGGCGGTAATATGCACGGTGGTATCCTTCGGCGCCTGTCAGATCGATTATAAGAAAGTGTATGAAAATGTAAGCGGTTTTAAGCTCAGTCAGCTAACTCAAATAGTGCGCTAAAGTGCAGCCCTTAGGTATATATCGTTCAACCCTATCTAATTAGCGAGACATAGTTCTCGATGATATCGATCCGCAACAGCTGCTTAAATACCGAGTTAAGCGCGGTTAGAAGGTCTCGCCGTTGGAGCGGTAATTGATCTCTTGCTTTCAGATTTCGCGCCGTTATCCGCATCTGCAGCGAGGAGGAATTAAAATCCAGTAATACCGTTTGTGTGACGATAGGAGCGAAACCTATAAATCCGAAGGCGTGCGGCTGATAGAGGTCCAAGCCCAATCTGACAGTCCTAACACCTACTTCCGGGAAATCTTTGACTCTCTTCAGCGCAAACCCCTCAGGAGGAGTGCCGCTGAATACGCTCTCGCAGCGGTGCTTGATATGCGCTGCTCCCTCGAACGATAAGAACGGAGTTATGAGAGCAGCGGAGAACTCATGTTGTAACGGCTCTAGATCATCGCCCTGTTCTATGTCATACGAGCCGGACAAATAAAAAAGCTCATTTTCGAACTGGCTTTTGAAACTTGCGGCACTAATAGTGTTATTGCGATCACGCCCTTTAAGATCCAGCAATTCCCGCTCCTTTAATGCTTCTTTGGGGACTACGCTCTCCAGCAGCAGATGCGCGAGCTGAAGTGCAGTATCTTGCGTGAGCGCCGCGGAGTAATGAAGATCGTAAACGCTCTCGAAGCGCCCTGTGAAAAAATTACGTTTAATATTAAGGTATGAGCGATATGGCTCAGACATTCTTATTTAACTCGGCAGAGCCTAGGTTATGCGGTTAAGTTCAAGAGATTGAAGATTACCACTTTGGTGAAAAGTTAACATGCCATTACTGCGCAGCATACCGCCGAAGCGCAATCTATACATAGCGATAGGAACGGTCGCGCTCCTCGTACTGTATGCCGTGTTACGGCTGGTATTTGAGTTCTCCCCCGAAAAGGCACGCCCGGCGTTATTTGCAATCTTTATATTCGGAGGGGTGCCCCTGATATGGGACCTTCTTAAGGATCTATTCAATCGCAAGTTCGGCTCCGACCTTTTGGCCGGTATATCAATCTGTGTTTCCGTCATCTTGGGCGAATACCTTGCCGGCAGCATCGTAATCTTGATGTTGTCCGGCGGAGAGGCGCTGGAAGGTTATGCCCTCAATCAGGCGTCTTCGGTGCTGCGCGAGTTGAGCAAACGTATACCGTCTCACGCCCATAGAAGAACGCCTGGAAGTGAGCCGCAGCTAATTCAAACAGGGGAGATTGAGGTAGGAGATGAGCTGATTATTTTGCCCCATGAGATCTGCCCGGTTGATGGCACCGTGATTGAGGGGCACGGGCACATGGATGAATCTTATCTAACCGGTGAGCCTTATGAGATCTCCAAGGCGCCGGGCTCGTACGTCATCTCGGGCGCGGTCAACGGTTCCCACTCAATCACTATAAAAGCCGTCCGTCCTTTTCGTGATTCTCGCTACGCTCAGATCATCAAAGTTTTCGAGGATACCGAACTCAATAAGCCTCGCATCAGAAGACTTGGTGATCAGCTAGGGGCCTGGTACACGCCGTTTTGTCTGGCCGTGGCTGCGGCTGCATGGGCATGGAGTGGCAGTGCCACCCGATTTTTGGCTGTTCTCGTTGTCGCCACGCCCTGTCCGTTAATTATCGGCATCCCGGTAGCTGTAATAGGAGCGATCTCTCTCGCTGCCAAAAGGGGGATTATTATTAGAAATCCCGGAGCCCTTGAGGTGCTGAGCCAGTGCCGTACTATTATTCTTGATAAAACCGGCACACTGACTACGGGCCGTCCGCTGCTGACCGAACAGATTGTGCGGCCGGGTGTAGACCGATTGAAGATCTTGCAGCTCGCTGCCAGCCTGGAGCGGTACTCGAAGCACCCTCTTGCAGAAGCGGTGATTCAGGCAGCTAGGAAAGAGAATTTGCAGTTAAAAGAGGCGCGCTCTTTGAGTGAAGAGCCGGGGCGGGGGCTTAATGGCGTGGTCGGAGATTTCACTGTCGGCGTTACAAGCCGCAAGCGCCTGGCGAAAGAGAAACCGCTTTCGCTTAGTGAGCTTCCACCGGTTGCGCCTGGGCTTGAGTGTGTCATTACAGTGAACGGAGAGTATGCAGCGACCTATAGGTTCCGCGATGTAGCCCGGTCAGGGAGCCGCTCGTTCATCGCCCATCTCGGAAAAAAGCATCAAGTAGATCGCATCATGCTGGTCTCTGGAGATCGTGAGCCTGAGGTACGCTATCTTGCAAAACAGGTGGGCATACACGAGATCTATGCCGAACAGCAGCCCGAGGACAAGGTAAGAATCGTGCGCGCACAGATGGAGAAATCGAATGTGATTTTTATCGGAGATGGAATCAATGACGCTCCCGCGCTAAATCTCGCCACGGTTGGAATTGCATTCGGGCAGGGAAGCGAAGTGACGCTGAGCGCGGCTGATGCTGTGATCATGGATTCTACACTGGAAAAGGTTGACGAATTTTTTCATATCGGGCTTCGCATGAAGCGCATAGCGCTCCAAAGTGCCCTAGGAGGTATGATTCTAAGCGTAGGCGGGATGGGATTTGCTGCATTCGGCTATTTAACGCCGCTGGCCGGCGCGCTGTTGCAGGAGGGTATAGATATCGCCGCCGTGCTCAATGCTCTGCGCACTGCATTTAAACCTTCTTATCTTACTGACTATAGGAGCCCATAGTAGTCACTGCGGGGAAAGGACGTGAATCAGCCCCTTAAGCGGCTGATTTCGCTTACTTGCCTCACTCAATCTTGCGCCTCATTTGCGAACCGTAGCGGCGCTTCCGGCAATCAAAATATATAGCCCTGTATCAGGCAAACGCCTCGCTCATGTATACCATCGTTCAAACAGTTCTAATCGACGAAACCGGAGATAGCTACTACCGCATGCGCTGGCCGGCGCGCCGCCTCTGCCTTCAGGATTCAGAGCTACGAGTGCTCAGCGTTGATGCCCGTTCAAGCGATCGGTTCAAGCTTGGAGAAGCCGCCGATCTTCTGGTGCTCTATCAGTGCAGCGATTTTGATTGGCTTCCGGTAATTGCCGCAAGGCGCAAGCTGGGGAAGAAAACTTTAGTCGAGTACAACGACAACTTCTACGATCCTCCATGGGCATCGCCGGTGGCGATGCAATGGAAGTCGCCGCTGCTTTGGCAGATTTATGAAATTTTCATGCAGGAAGCTGATGGAATAATGGTAACCGGAAAGGGCTTAGAGCAGCTTTTCAAGCAGCACACCGATAGGCCGGTACATATACTGGAGAACTACATACACCTGGATCTTGAGCCTTTCTCCTCGGTCTTTGAGTCTCCGGCGAATGAGATTCGCATCGGATGGGCGGGGTCGCTCGGCCATGTGCCCGACCTTTTAGCGATTGCTCCGCTATTCAATGAAATTATCGAGCGCTACCGTAATGTGAAGATAATGGTGATGGGCAACGACTCATTGCCGGAGCTATTAAAGCTGCCGTCTGATCGCTTCGTGTTCAGAGGGTGGGGCAGTATGCAGCAGTATTATGAATTTATAAAGCAGCTGCACATCGGCCTTGTGCCGATATTAGATACTCCTTACAACAACTGCCGCAGCGACATTAAGGCGGTCGAACTTGCCGCTTGGGGTGTGCTGCCAATCGTTTCGAAGGCGCCGCCCTATCACGACTTTCTCGCAAAAACCGGCGCTCCGGCCTTTACTTCGCTGCACGATCTTTCGCTTCTAGTCGAAAGCTATCTACAGGATCCGTCGAAAATCGCTGTAGATGCAGAGAGGTGCTATCGCTACGTAGAGAGCGAGCGGCAGGATAGGCTTCGCAGCGAAAGACTTGAGTTATATAGAAGTTATCTGCCCGCTGCCAAGTCTTCCTTTGAGTGGAAGCAAGGCCCGGGTTACCACGAGCTTGCTTCGGATCTGGTGTCACAAAGCCGCACCAGCCTCGCTTTCGACGCATATCGTAAAGCGGTGGCAAGGGGACTAAAGGATGACGCCCTGAACTTGCTTCGCACTGAACTTAATTACAATCCGTGGAATATCGATGTGGCGCTTGTGCTTCTTGCGGCTTTAGCGGCATCTGGTAGCGGAGAGTGCTTGAATTTGATGGATGAGTATATAGCTCGCTTCCCGCGCGATCTCAGGCTTGCCATTCTCAAGGCGTGGTATCGATCGACTAAAGAACTGGGCACGGAAGATTGGCGGCGGGTTATTGAGGCAATGGCGGAGATTGATCCATACAGCCGGCAGATCTTTTACCCGGATTTAGAGCGGAGATTTCTTCCGTTGATTAAATCAAACCGAGATATCTATCAATTTGCGCTGGAGCTAGCTTTAGTGCTGGATGACTTTGCGGCCTTAAGATTTGAAGTAGCTCAGACTGCGCTGGCGATTGGTGATCTTACAAACGCGGAGCTTTACTTTAGCCAACTTTGCGACCAGCGAAGGCTGGTCAGCAGCAGCTCCGCAATGCTCAGTCAGATACAGGCAAACTACCTTCCCTGTATGCAGCAGTCGGTCCAGGCGCGAATTGCTGGCAAGTTCGGCAAGGATTGAGCTAGTGGGGAGCGGTCTCTAACGCTTGCGGCATCGAAGAAAGGTCCACGGAAGAGGTTTTCTGATATCGACCACATGAAAGTACTTAGATATCAAATTCGCGAACTGCCGCGGAGTCCAGTGCTGAATGTGGCCGGGGGTGTTGCCGAGCCGCGCAAGGTACCTCAAGCGCAGAACATTCAAAATCCGCCATATAGGTTCGTTAGGCACTGAAAATATCGCCCATTCTGCCGTTATTTGCCTAATTCGCTCGACTGCAGCGGCGGGATCTTCGAGGTGCTCGAGCACTTCGCATGCCATTACCAGATCAGGCGCTGGGCTCAGGGGCTCTAGGTCATAGATGCTCTTAGCATGGAACGGAGTGCCGAACCCCTCGCTCTCGGCACGGCTATTTGCTATGCCAACGACTGTTTGATCCAAGTCGCAGCCCTCCACTTTATAGCCACGCTTCAAGAGGTGAAGGCTCAAGTAGCCCTCGCCGCAGCCACATTCAAAGATAGTGCGCGCCTTGGAAGTTTCAACCATTTCTTCCAGTACTTTTAGGAAACCAGATATCAGTATTCTGTGAAACCAATTCCTGCTGGAGTATTTGTCGAAGTAGTTACCTGCTATATTCGGCATTTCAATCTCAAGCGCTACCTTGATTTGCACTTCGATATCATACAACGAAAGATGATCCAGATAGTTTTAAGAATGTACTGAGTGTTACTTCGGATTAGCCGGGAAGGGCGGAGTACGTTAGCGTTCACTCTGATAGGGATAAAACGGATCGGCTCATCACTCCACGCAAGCCTGAGAATCATCTCTATAGTGTAGCTGTAATCAGAGTCGATGCGTAGACTAGGAACAAGGTCAGCACGAATTGCTCTGAAGCCGGACGTGGCGTCTTTAATCCTCAGTCCGGTCAGCTTGGAGATTACTATATTGCCTAAGGCATGAAGTGCTTTTTTAACTTCGCCGAACCACGGAATCGCTCTCAGTGGCCGCTCGCCTATGGTGACCCTGACCTCCTCCAAAGCTATTGGCTCAACCAGTTTGGCGATATCATCCGCTTGATATTGATTATCGCCGTCAATATTGACAATCGCCCAGGCACCGCGCTTCACACTTTCCATCAATCCTGTAACGAATGCTTTTGCCAGACCCCTGTGCTCCTGCAAGGAAATGATGTGCTTTACGCCCCCACGTCTCGCGGCATCGACTGTGCCGTCTGTAGAACCGTCATCGATTACGAGTATTTCGACAGCGTCGAATCCTTCGACGCTGGTCGGAAGCGCGTGTAGTGTCACAGGAAGACTTTCCTCCTCATTGTAACAAGGGATCTGAATTATGAGCTTCCGCACGTCTAATTCCTGGATTGGGCGCTAATTAAGTGATGTGTTAACCTTAGCGCGGTTCACGAGCATGCGGCAATCAAATCAATCCCTCGATAGCCAACGATCGTTTCAACGCACTACTGCGCGGGTTCTTACTGCTCTAACCCTGAGCGTTGCTGCGACTCTGACTCTGTTAGCGCCTGCCATCTATAATGGTGCGCCGCTTTTTATGCTCGGAGACTCAGTAAACTACCTGGACGAGGGGCTGCGAGGAAGACACGTTGATCTCCGCCCGTCCGCATTCTATGGAACTTTTGCTGCCATAACATCACTTGGAATCTCATTATGGTTTACTCTCTTGGCACAGTGCATCTTGCTGTTTATTCTTTGGGGCCTTGCATGCAGGCATTTATTTCCCGAACGGCCGGGGAGAATTTTCTTTTCGGGTACGTTCGCTCTAGCCCTTTTGAGCCCGGCCCCATTATATTTTTCGCGCGTTCATCCCGATGTTTTTGCTCTATTTATTTTTTTCATCCTCCTACATTTAATTACTGCAAAATCGATGAGCGGGCACTTGATTGCGGCTGGAGCACTATTTTTGATTTCTGCGTTTCACGTGAGTTTTTTGCCCATAACGGCCAGTGCCTTTTTAGGCGCACTGATTCAGAAGGTGAAGCGAGGACGAAAGGCGCTATTTGCTGCGCTGTTAGGCTTGCTCCTTGTAGCTTCTGCGGCCTACTACAATACAACAAAGCATGGCGAGCCGTTTCCGTACCGTGTTGCTGCCCTGCCGCTTGGCTCGTTGATTAAAGGCGGTTTGGTGGTTGATTACCTCAGGGAAAACTGCGCGGAGAAAAAATACATGCTTTGCGATCACCTGGACAAGATTAATGATCACCCCGGATACTTTTTTTGGGTAGTAGATGAGACAAAGATAACTGATAAAGCGGGGAAGGAACGGGTTGCCGAATATAAGAGACTTCTTAAGGACATTGTACTGAACCACCCTTTTTCTGTCTTACAGCTTTGGATTCTAAGAACCGGGGAACAGCTAGTCACCTTCGTTGACTCTTGGAGCTTACTGAATGTTTATCTACCGGAAGGGATTCTGAGGGATCGGTTTCCATCAGATTACCGTCAGGTTAAAAGCTCATATCAGATGACTCACAATGAGGTTCTTAGGAATCGCTTCGAGTCAATA
The DNA here is from genome assembly GCA_024102635.1 of Deltaproteobacteria bacterium. Taxonomy (GTDB): domain Bacteria; phylum Bdellovibrionota_C; class UBA2361; order UBA2361; family JAGFJO01; genus JAGFJO01. The sequence goes on along the minus strand of JAGFJO010000078.1, from coordinate 23,280 downwards.
GCCTCCATACAGAGCACTCTTTACCCGTTTATAGTGCTGGCCTTTCTCTTAATTCTGATTACAAAAAGTAGGCGTGTTTCACGAGATCTGCGCACAGCGCTTTACTGGCTCCCACTTTATCTGTTGATTAACGCGGCGATATGCGGGGCGCTTTCCACTCCGCTTGCCCGTTACCAAGCCAGAGTCATTGGGCTTTTGCCGATGTTTACCCTAGCTGTGTTAATAGCCGGGCGAGACTTCAAAACCTCTGAGCGGGCAGAATAGAAAGCTCTGCTCACGCAAGTGTTTAATAACAAACGAGTTTCTTTCTCGTTAAAGGTGGATCAGAAGGTCGCTGGCCCTAGATCTATTTAGGTTGGAACACCGTACCGAGTGCTTCACAGGAGAGGCTCATCCAAAGCCTCGGGAGCGAGGGGAAATAAAAGGAAAAACCGGCTCATGCCTTCACTGTCCCGTTCTTTAAAACTCTGCACCAACTTCCGCCCCTTATCTCTTTTGATTTCTATTACCGCTCTCACTCTGATACTGGTCCTATGCCACCCGGCGGGGGCGCAGCAGTCACTAAAAGAATTTACACTCTCGTGTGGTGCGCTCGCGGCTCCGGAGCAGCACTATCTTTTAAGACTGCCCGATGGAGATTTTATTCTCTTCGTTGACTCCTTTGAGTCAGAGGCAGATTCGCATGCCGTGTTTGGAAGGCTTGCAAAACTCAACTCTCTTTCTGAAGCCGCTTCCGTGATTCAAGCAGGCATTGCCGAAGACGGTACGCTTGCGTTTGCCTCAGCCGGGCCCCAGGGGCAAGAGGTGGTTCACGGGAAAATAGAGCTTATTCAGGTCGACGGTTCAACCCAAGCGCAGGAGATAGTGTCCAACAACTGCGGTATAACGTTGCGGCCGGCGGCTCCTCCGAACATGAGTGACTTTTGCGCTGTTGATCAGCTGCCTCCTGATCCGACGCCGACCCCTCAGCCGACTATAACCTCGGAACCCACACCGGCATCCCCATCTTTCATGAGCGCTCATGCAGTTTATGAGGCTGAAGCCGCTCGTACAGGCACCGCCGGAAAGCTTCCCCTACAGGTATCAGCAGATCAGCCCTTGGCAGCAGAGATCTTAATGGACCTATCGGGAGATGATCTGGCGGAGATCGATATCCTTGTAGCTTATACCCCTAACACTCTCTCCGCTGCCGGCTCGGTGTCCCGCATCGAAGCGCTTGTGAGAAGCATGATCATAGAAACTAACAACATCTTCAAGCGAAGCGAAGCCGGTATAAAGCTGCGGCTTGTCGGACTTCTAGCGCTTAGCCAGAACGAGAACGGTATCGGTATTCGCGATCTCTCCGCCATAACTGAGCGCGACGGCGTGTGGGACGAAGTATTTGAGGCCCGCACGCGTCTAGGAGCTGACATAGTAACGCTTCTCCTAAACGATTATCTGCGAGAGCTCGACGGCTCTTTGCAGCGGCCGCTTTGCGGACTCGGTTGGATCCCGCGCCCCGGAATGCCGCTATGGGCGCGAGATAGATCTTTTAACGTCATGGCCGCTCTCTTCACTGGAGACAGCAGAGGCAGCTGCGGGGCGCGCGTGTTTGCTCATGAACTTGGGCACAATATGGGTCTTAATCACGACCACTTTCACAGCGCCGGCGGAGCTGCATTTGACGACTCATACGGGCATAGATTTTTCGCAAACGGATATCTTCATGCAACAGTCATGTCATATCTCGACTCGGAGGAGTGGCCTTACGGACGCCTCATTAACTACTTTTCAAACTCTGACCTGACCGTGCTGGGCGAACCGTTAGGCGTGCCGAATTATGCGAACGAGGCTCACTCACTTAAGCGGGTTCGGGAGTTTGTCGCAAGCCACGGCGAAAGGCAGCTTGTCAATATTAGCGGGCAGGTTCTCAATGGCGAGGCAGGCATGCCGGGAATTTCTCTGGTGGTGAACGGCGCAATAGCCGGACGCTCCGGTCCGGATGGGCGGTTCTCACTGAAGGTTCCCCGCGGTGCGCAGCTATCTCTTTCTGCCGAATCCGAACTTCGGGGATTTGAGCCGCCCCAGCATCAGTTGGCATCGGAGGAGGATCTCTCCGGCCTCAATTTCACTCTTATCCGCGACCTCGTGCAGCCGCCTTCGGGTTTTTACCGGGTGGTAGTAAGCGCTTTTGCCGGCGGGACAGAGGTTAAAGACGCGAGCTTTTACACGAATTACGCTATTATCGAGGAGCGGGATTTGGACGGGAATTACTTTATTGACCTTCCGTCAGGCAGCACTCACTCAATAAGCGCATTCCATCCGCTGCTAAATTTTATTCCATCGTCAGCTACGGTAAGCGGCACATCAGGCTCTCAAAGTATCGTATTCGAGGCAATGCCCGGCGCTAACTGGATTACTGGCTATGTTTGGAACGCCGCCAATCTGACTGTCCCGGGAGTTATCATAGACGGCAGTGATGGACTTGTAGATCACACAGGAAAGTCACCGGCGGTATCTTCGTCCATAGGATTTTATAGGTTCATAAATGCCGAATCTGGAGTGGAGTACTTTCTTACGCCCAAACTAAGCGGCAATCACTTTTATCCCCCTGAAGCGAGCATACTATCTACCGGTGCCGCTGAGCGCCTCGATTTCAAACTGATTGAAGGAGCAGGAGATCTAATCTCCGGCAAAGTTCTAGATCAGACCAGCGCCCCGGTGCTGGGAGCCAATCTTGAGCTGCGCTGCACATCGAGTTACGGGAGCTATGGGATACGCCGCATTAAAAGCGGTGAGGACGGCTCATTCCTATTCTCAGGACTCCCATTGGAAAGCGTATGCGATATAACTGCGAGAAGAGCCGGGTATCAATTTACACAGACCACCTCTGTGACTTCTAGCGGAAGCAGCGCAAGTGTTACCTTGATCGGGCAGCATACCGCAGCCCGCCTTTCGGGAACGGTTCTCGACGAATCGGGCAGGGGCGTTCCAAGCATATCCATTCTCACCGAGCACGGCTCTGTAACAACGGGGGCGGATGGGTCGTTTTACTTGGACGTGCCGCTTAACAAGCCGGTCACCATCAATCCAACAAGCAGCAGCTACTACTTCAGCCCGGCATTTTACTCTCTTACTGCCGATAAGGAAGCAGATGGCTTCAACTTCATAGCCAGACCAGTCAATCAAGAGAATAAGAATATCTCTGTAATCGGGAAACCAATCGTCAAGCAGCCGCCGCTTAACAGCAACAATCCGAATATCGATATTGAGCTTAACTACATCAACCCTACCGGCCAGTTCGTACACGTGAAGTGGCAGATGCGGTCGCTCATTAAGAAAGGAGGAAAGAAGGTTTTCTCCAAATGGAAGAATATCAAAGGGAGCGGCAATCAGCCCAAGCTTCAGCTACTTAGGGCGAAACTTAAGCCGGGAACCTATCAGGTTCGCGGAGTGCTTACTGTAAGCGAGAAAAGCGAGAAGGTGTATACCAAGCCGGTGCGGCTCAAGATAAACAAGGTAAAAAGGAGCGCTAAGAGGCGCTACTAGTATTGTTGAGGCAAGTAATGGGCAGAGGAGGAGTTTGAACGCCTTCCATCGCCTTGGTAGGCCCGCCCTAACATTTCGAAGAACGATCCTGTTTGTATTAGATTGTATCAGAACATTTTCCTTTGTAATCCGCTCTCCTCATTGCTATCGTTTGGCCCGCTCACAGCCTCCTCAAGCGGCGTGTAGACGGTTCCTCCCCGTGGTTAGCGCGAGTTTACTGATGAATTAAGTTTTTGCCGCATCGGGTGAAAATTTTCCATTTAGCAGGAAACTTTGTCGCAGATTAAGCGAAAAGGATTTTAGTAAATTTCCCGGCTCCCAGCGGGGGCTGGCGGCATGCGACTGATGAGTGGGAATCCGTATGTTAACTATCTTTGTTCTTGATAGTAGCGCAGAATCGAGAAACACCCTCGTTTCTGAAGTTAATGCGCTGCTAAACGTCGAGGGACCGGATCGTCTGCTTCTGCCGAGAATTAGCGTAGTTCCCGGCAGTAAGAACGATCTTAAATTTCGTGCCGCTCCGGACATTGTAATTATAGGCTCCCAGCTTGCAGCCCGCGAGATGAGCGAGATCGCCGCGGTAAAAAAGCTGCTACCCACATCCGCCATTATTGTAAGGACCGGAAAGGAGCTGCAAAACCTCTCCGCCATTGAGCAGATCGCAAGGCTTGGAGCAGATGACACATTCTCCGAATCCACAGGGAGTTTCGATTTCGTACGTAAAATCATTTTGCTTGCCAGAAAATCGCACGCCGCTCCGGGCGGAAAATTAATAGTTATTGATAGCGGCAAAGGAGGATTGGGCGTCACTTCGCTCGCTGCAGCACTGGGGGAGGTTGCAGCGGATGCGCAGCGAAGGGTAGCTTTGCTCGACCTTGACTTCGAGACACAGGACCTTGCGCGCTTTTTGCAATCCCGGCCCTTTGTCAATGAAGATCTTCAGCATCTTTTGGAGCAGACAAGACCGATATCGGAGGAAACCGTAAGTCAATGTCTCATTCAAGTTTGGAGCGAGAGCGATAACCTTTATTGCATACCCCCGGCGCCTCTATCCGATGCCGTCTATGACGCGCGCTCTCACTACGCACGCGCACTGCTTTCGGTCATGGAGATGCTGGACACCTCGTTTGATTGTATCATTGTGGATGCGGGGAATGCTCCGCCCTCTTTGCTGCGTCCGATATACAGAACCGCCGATCACGTTGTGCTTGTGGTTTCCGGCGATCCAGCCTGCCTTTACGCTGCAAGCGAGAAGGTCGCGCGAGTGCGTGGTTTGATGTCCGTTAACTCCGAGCTTTTGATGGTAGAGAACGGAGCGGCAAGGAAAGCCCTTGAGAGCCGCATAGTCCGCGATGAAATCAATCGAATGTGCAAACTTGAGGAGCAGAATTGGCTTGGGCAGCCCGTTCCATATTGCCGCCACTCCTCCAGGTGGCCTGCTTCCGGAGGAACGCTGGCCTCGATGGGATCCCGTCAGGTGCGAGCAGCTATTAGCGGCTTGGCCTTGAAATTGGGAATTATTGAAGAGGCTGAGCGCGTTGCTGCGCGGGCGTCGCGGCTTATCGAGGCACTTAAAATCAAGATTCCATCTACAAACGGAGCGGCGCTTCCGCCGGTACCACCACCAGACCTAAAGGAAGATAACGAGCCGCGATTAGAGCTCCCGGCTCCGGAGAATTTGGTTGGCGAGCCTGTTTTTAAGCAGCTGAGCGGTAACAGCGCTAAGGGCGAGGCACCCTATATAAACGGCAAGGGAGCAGGCGAGACAGCTTGTGGCGGTTTGAACTGAGGCGGGACGGCTGAAAAGGCTTTAAGAGCTTTTTGAGTCGTTCAGAATGGCTAAATGCGCTGGCTACTGAAGCGTTAGAACGTGATGTTCGTTGCCATGATGACGGCCGCTACAAAAACAGCAGACTATGGGAGGATGTTATGAGTGGGAAAGGAGTCAGAAAGAATTATTCGAAGCAGAAAGGGTACACACTACTCGAGTATTGCGCCGGCGCGGCCCTTCTTCTTTCAATAGTTTGGGCGGGCATGAACGCTTTGGGCGGATCGCTCGACAACTACTTAAGGCGGGTGGGAACCTGGCTTGATAATGCCACCTTCGAGGCATCACCGGAATAATCGGGCGCCCGGATATGCCAGCTAGAACATCAGTGCGCGCCTCACGCAGGCGCGCTAACGCAAACCTTGCAGGTACAGTGATGCTTTCGGCAGCCGTCTTGAGCGCAGCGCTACTGGTGCGCGGCGGGAGGTCGGAGCAGACAGCGGCTGCGTCAACACCAAATGTCACCGTCGCTCAATTCGATACGGTTAGGGTGCCTGTGCCGGTGGATTCGGTTCCAGCCGGTACAAGAGTGAGCGAGATCCGGTTCAAGAACATCTCGTTCCCGTCACACCAAGTACCTAAGGGCGCCATTACCGATGTCACCGCTCATCTGGACTCGGTTACGACCGCACTGCTTCCGGCCAATTTGCCGCTATTTGCCGCAAATCTTAGCACGCAAGAGCACTCTATTAATCCGGTTTTGGAGAGGATTCCAGCCGGAATGAGAGCGATGACTTTGAAGGTCGATGCGACCTCTGCGGTGGAGGGGTGGGCCGGTTCCGGTTCCTTCGTTGATATACTGCTAGTCGAGAAGAACCGTACTACCGTGGTAGCGGAGATGGTAAGAATTCTCTCCGCCGAACGTTCGGTATCTCCGGTCGAGGGAAATGCTGCGCCAAACGTCCCGAGCACCGTTACGGTTCTGGTCACTCAGGAGCAGTGCCTGGCGATTAATACCGCCATACCACTGGGAAAGATAGCCTTTGCACTGCGCGGTAATGACGACCGGGAGCGGTGGTCGAGTACCACCTTCACGGCAGACAGCTTAAAGAGCGGATCTCTTGTTAAGGATAGCAGCGGCGTTATCACCGGCTATTTTGAAGCCGGGGGCGCCAAGGGCGGCAGATCTTTCGCGTTGACTGACGGCAAATGGATTGAAACCGAGGTTGTTCCCGACGGATTTCTGGCGGGAAAAACCTCTCGCAAAGCGGGAAGGGTGGAGAGCAATGCAAAAGATTAACCTTGCGATGCTCGATGATGCCAGGTCGGCAGCTCCTCTTCCGGCGTTAACAGTCAAGACTGCCGCTTCAAGAGTAGGATTGTCACCAGCTCTATCTCACATACTACAGCATGTGCGCAGGGAGCGGGACTCGCTCCAAACGGGCGAAGCCGAAGGGCAGATTGTCTCATCGGACCAAATTGCAACGTTAATAAGAGAGGTCGCGCAGCGTCTCGGATTCGAGCTCACCTCGTACGAGATCGATGAAGTGATGGCGCAGATCGAGCGCGAGCAGAAGCCGTTTGGTGTTCTTCAGCCTTTGGTCGACGATCCCGAGGTATCGGACATCATCGTTTCCGATTACTCAAAAATTGCGGTGCAGCAGGGCAGACGCAATATCACTACCGACTACTCTTTCCCCGATCAGTCTTCGTACGAGAACTTCGTCGAGCGGCTTCTAATGCGGGCCGGGGCCACGTACTCAACCAAAAAGCCGATTGCTGACGGAATGATAGGCTCTCTCGCCAGAGTTCACGCCGTGCACTCTTGCATGTGTGAAGGGGGGCCGTATTTAACGATCCGCTTGAATCGCTTCCGATCGGTCAGCGTAGATAATTTAATCGAGAGTGGCGCCGCTCCGGCAGAGGTTTTCTCCTATCTGCAAGCTATCATAGAAGGCGGTCAAACCGTTCTTGTTGTCGGCGAGGTCGGCACGGGTAAAACAACATTGGTGCGCGCGCTAGCGTCGGGAATAGGCAGCGATGAATCAATCCTTGTAATCGAGGATACACCCGAGATCAAGTTGGAACACCCGCAGGCGCGCTACATTACTACGCGCGAGTCCAACAGTGATGGAGCTGGGCGAATTACTCCCGCCGAATGTATACGCGCCGGCATGAGAATGGCGATGAACCGCATAATTTTCGGTGAGATGCGAGATGCCGAAGCAGCGGAGGCCTTCATAGATGTTTGCGCATCCGGCCATCCGGGGCTTTCAACGATTCACGCTAAAAGTGCCGCCGAAGCTATCACTCGGCTTGAACTGTTTCTTGGCCGCGCGCAAAAGGGCGTGTCACGCACGGTCATAATCGATCAGATTGCGACCGCAGTGCAGGTGATTGTGTTTGTGGACATATGCAGAATTTCAGGAAGACGACGAATTATGCAGGTGCGAGAGATCGGACCGGTGGCAGACGGAGTTCTTCGCAGTAGGGATCTGTTCCAGTATCATCACGGCATCACCCCTGGCTGGCGGGTGCTCAGCCGCGTAAGCGCGCATAGAGAAGTATTGGAAGCTGCCGGAGTCAATCTTTCTGAGATGAATTCACCCATTGAGCTTTCAATCACCGGACAATTTAAAGAGGCCATTAGCCGCCATTTGCACCAGTAGAGGCGAACCGATGATCGGCAGTAGAGCTAGCGCGGAAGTTTTTAGAGCACGGCAAATAGGAGGCGGTGAAGCGATCTCAGGCCGATCGCGCGAACGAAGCGGGGCCTCCAAAGCTGCCTCTGGGCCTGCCGAAGGAGGGCTTTGCTCGCTTTACTTCTCTAACGTAGCCACCGCTGGGCTTGCGCCTGAAGCCGCTATCAGGCTGCTGACAATAGCAGCAATAGCAACAGCTGCCGCTTTAATTGGAGCTTTTATCTCTTTTTTCACTCTGCTATTGGTTCCGCTGCCATGGATACTCATCGCTCTTTATCTAAAAGCTCGCCAGTACAAACGGGCGGAGGAGTTCGAGCGCGATTATCCGGCGCTGCTAATATCACTGGCATCATCGGTGCGTAGTGGAATCGATCCCTCCGTTGCGCTTAGTGAGGCAGGCAAACTATTCCTTCCGCTTTCAGAGGTAAGCAAAGCAATCACCACGTTCAAGAATGATCTGGAGGAAGGGAGGCCAGAAGAGGACGCCATTGGACGTTTTGCTTGCGAGGTTCGGCATCCCGACATTGACCTCTTTCGGAGCGCGCTTCTTATCTCCAGAAAGCACGGCTCATCTTTGGGGCATTGCTTGCATCGTCTTACAAAGGTGACGCGGGCGCGGCAATCGTTTAGGAGGAAGATTCGTGCCGCCGTTGCGATGCAGAAGCTTTCAGCTATCGGTATTGCCGTAAGCGCCTGCGCGATAGGGGTAATCCAGTATTTATCTAGCCCTAAAGCAATTAACTTAGCGCTACAGCATCCGGTCGGGTTCAAGCTGATGATGATGGGCATATTCCTGATTCTGTTCGGGATCGGCTGGATGATGTTTATGGCAAGGTCGAGAATTTAGATGGGATAAATGGATACTGTAGTAGAAGCACTACTTCCCTTGATATTCTTTGCGGCCGGCATCGCTGTTCTACTGAGAAGCGGGCGCCGCACAGCCAAAGATGTTCTTTATGACTTAACGGATGACGGGGAGGCGGAGGGTCAACAGCCTGGTGGTCCGATAAGGGTTGCGGGCCGCACCAAAGCACAGGCGAAAAATCAGCTGCATAGTGGGATTCCCCTGTTTGCGGCATGTTTTGTCAGCGGGACGGCTGCAGCTCTATGGCAGGCTACGCCCGTCATGCTAATTGCAGCCGGATCGAGCGCTTTCATACTTTCACGTGCCATTTTTAACGGTTTAAGGCGGAGAGCCCTGCTGCGCTACCGGCGGTCAATCGAATTCTATCTCCCGATAGTAATGGAGCGGCTGGTAATGGCCGCTGAGGCTGGAATGGATATATTGCCAGCTATTGCGGCTGTAAGCCGAAAGGACGCTTCGCAGGCGGTTGATAACTCTGCTTTACCGCGGGCCGTTAGGTCTGAGGATCCGGTGAGCGAGCTCCTGCTCCAGGCACTTGAGATGACAGAACGGGGAATGACATTCTCCGAGAGCTTAAACTTTGTGTCTGCAAAGACCGATTGCAGTGCGCTGCGCCACGCGTTTGCACATTTGGCGGTCGCCCAAAAGGAAGGAGGAGAGCTGGTCGCACCGCTTCGCGAACTTAGCGATTCAACACAGATTTATTACCAAGAGTCCATTGAGGAGGAGATCGCCAAGCTGCCGGTAAAGGCCACACTTCCGCTTCTCTGTACTTTCACAGGGCTTATCGTCTGCTTTATCACTTCGCCTATAATTCAGATCTTAGGGCTAACTTCTGAGGCGGGAGTCGGAGGGTAGTATGGTCAATTCGCGGCGCCGCGCTATCTCTTCTACTCAGGCTAGAGCGTTCGGAATGGCAGGGGCCAGTACTATGTTTTTCGCCGTCATAGTATTGCCGATGCTTTTTCTGATTCTTACCTTGGCGCTGGATCTATCTCTTTTTTTTACTATCGGGCAAAAGTCACAGACTCTAGCCGACGAGGCTGCCATGTATGCATTCAGGTTTATGCCCGATGTTGATCGGGCGCGTTCGGCTGGTGAGAGCTATGCTCTGCATACTGCCAAGCAACGCTCGATACCGATAGATTCGGTTCAAACGCTAAATTCCTCGGACCAGTTATCAATTCTGATGAATGGAAGGGCGCCGATGCATTTTGCGCGATGGTTCGGTTTCGACGGCGGTCTTCCGGTCCAAGCTCGCGCATCGGTGCGCGGCCAGCCGCAGGACGTGTTCGTGGCGGTGGATGTCTCCTCGAGGCTCGCTCCTGATGCAATCACCGGAACCGCTTGGGGCACAGAGGTACAATGGCCGGCAGCGACATTCTTTGCTCACGAGATGCCGATATACATCCCCGATCCCTACGATGCCGGCAGAACAGTTAGAGTCAACGAACGACTCCTGACGCAGCAATGTTTTAATCCGATCTTTTCAGCTGAAAAAGCCGCTGCGGCTGAGGTGTTCGATTATTTTTCTCGGTTCAGCTTAAACGGCATAGGGCTTGGCTTCTTCCCCGGAGAGTTCTTCACGCTGGATGTCGCCCGAGAAGTGCTGCCGGGAGGTAGGCGAAAGACTGAGGAGCAACTTAAGGGAGAGGCGGATTTCGATGCTCTCTCCGGTACGCAGACTTCAAGCACTCTGATGTGCGCAGCAGTAGCTCAGCAGGAACACTCGCACGACAGCTATAAATTCCCCGTACCGCCTGTCGTGGACCCGGTGAATGTCGGGTCAGCCCTTAGTTTCAATCAGGACTACGCTGCATGGGCAAGAGCAAAGGAGGTTATATGGTCTCGAGCGGCATCCCAGCGGGCCACCTATAGCATTGAGAGCATTTTATCTGAGATAACCGGACGGCTTTTATCTGCCGCTCCGCAGCCTAAGAGAGGCGGACTGGCGCACCGCGCATCCAAGTTGGGAGTAATTTTTCTTTCCGGTATGCCGCACGAAGGAACGGCGCGCTTCCCTGAACCGGCCGCAGCGGAGGCCATTTCTCGCGCACTTCTCAAGGCTTCTGAAGCGGCGGCTGAGGCAAAGGTTAACATGCGCCTTTATCTTGTGCTTATGCAGTATGAGGCTTGGCAGCCATATCAGCATCAGGAGCTGGAACAACTCGCTGCCTTATTCGCCCAGCTTGAATATGGGGATGATAGCAGCTCACTACGTATTCGTACGCTAGTGGCGGCAGATCCGAATGAGCTTCAAGATGCAATCGCCAAGGTGATGGTGTTGGATGAAAAGTCTGTCTTTATTGCCGAGTAGTATGATTACGAAGGATCAAAAAGCTGAGAAAGGATGGTCATTGCTCGAGAGTTCGCTGCTTATGAGCTTGGTTATGGCAGTGATAGGGGTTGTTTTTTCGTTTGTACAGTATGCATGGACCGCGCGTTCTTTAGAAGCGATTGTTGAGCGCCATATTCGCGGAACAGGTCTTAAACCCTATCGGCTCGAGTCAGGTATAGATGCAAACTTGATGTCATTCAAAACCGGCCAGCTTGCCGCTATTATCGATAAATTTGCTTCAGAAATTGAGCAAGATTTGAAACTGAACCTCGCTTCCCAAGGGATTGAAGGAAAGTCTCGCTACTTCGTAGAGAGCGCTTATGCGGAGATTGAAATTGACCCGGCTACAGGGGTTTCGAAGGGGCTAAGGCAACTTCCAGTGAGTTATCGTGCCTTCCGAGGCGATACTGCCCTGCTGTACGAGCTCGATCTTCAAGATCTGCTTAATAGTGAGTTCGAAAAGAGAACTAAATCTGTCCTGCGATTCGATGCCGCATTTCCGACGGTAAGTACTTATGCCGTTCCGACAGCAGCTTTAACTGCTGAATCCGCGCACAATTTTCTACCTACTGCAGTTCTTGTTGCAGCAGCCGCAAGCATCTCTCTCGAAGACACGTGGGCAGGGGCGCTGCTATCTGCATTGGGCACCGAACCAGTCGTTTATTCAAACAAAGTAGTGAGTTTAAGAGGAGAAGTAGGGGAATGAGGGTAATTTCAGCTCTTAAGAATGCAACCCGCAAGTGGTCTTTCGGCAAAAAGAGTGCCGATAGCACGCTGAGAGGCATGCTTCCGTCCGGAGTATATGCTCTTATCAAAACGAGGTGTACAGACTGGCGTCTACTCACCAAGACAGCGGCGGAGTTCCTCGGCGTAAGCGAGCCTGAGCTTTGTTCCGCTTTGGCCGCGCGCATTAAACTCCCCTTTTTGGCCAGGATAAATGCCGGCCATATATCGGTTTTTCCCGAAGGGCTCACTCTTTCTAAATGCCGTGAGCTCGGGTTCGCTCCGATCTGCAATGAGCAGTCAATTACTGCTGTGGCGCTGATCGAACCTTCGAAGAAGGAGGAGATCTTCCGCTTCACCGGAGAGAAGCCTGTTTTTCTATCACCCTGGTCTTCCATTGCGCAGGCCCTCGATCGGTATGAAAGCAGCGCGCGGCGCCCGAAATTAGTGCCAGGAGTTGAAAGCTCTTTGGAGAGAAGCGCCGCTGAAGCTTTGAAAGCAATTGTAACGGTATGCGAGCGCTTCGGCCGGCACAGCGCTCAAATATTTTTCTCGGGCGAGTCTGCAACCTACTCCTTTACGGCGTCGGATGGAGAGATAGCCGAGGGGGCGATCAATGAACAGATCAAAAACTCTCTTGTGAAATTATTGGACCGCTACTTTTTGGCTGAGATTGACGTGCTGGAACTTCAGGGAGGATCTACCAGAAGGGTGGAAGTAACAACGAAGCGAACCGATCAGGGGCGCACTTTGTATGGCCTTACTTGGGGGGAAGAGAGCGGCTTGAATGAGGAGCCTTTATTAGTCTGCATGGAAAATCGGGGGGTGGAGAAGGGGGGCGCTACACCGGCGGATGTTATAAGCTCCGCCCCTGAAAGCAAGAGCGAGTCAGCGCCGAATCTACTCCTTGTTGAGGATAACTACACTTTTGCCCAGGTTCTTGAACGGTTCTTTTCAAAGCAGGAAATGACCACATTGCATGCCGAGAGCGGAGCGAAGGCGCTGCAGCTGTTGAGCGAGGGCAAGGTACCTGATCTTATTCTGTGTGACCTTCACATGCCTGAGATGAACGGTAGTGAATTTCTGCGTAACTTGCGAGCCGACCACTCCTTGCAAGATGTCCCTCTAATAATTTTAACCTCCGATGACTCAAAAGAGGCAGAGCTCGGCCTCATGGAGCTCGGCGCGGACGGATATATCTTGAAAAGCGAAGATCCGCGGCTCCTGGCGCTGAGAGTAAAGCGTTTAGCCTCCTACTCATCACGTCGGCGGGCGGCATGAATATTAACTTTGTGGATTTTGCTCTCTTAGAGAAGGCCTCGGCGGCGTTTTTGGCAGCCGCAATTGCGGCCTTGGGCTTGCTCACGATGTTTGACTTGGCGGGGATACTAAAAAATATGCGCAGTGCAGCATCCGGCCGTCATCAGATGAGAAGATATGCAAAGCAGCGCTTCACTACCTTAGGGCGAGCCTTGCAGAGCGCGCTCGACTCGTTACTGCTTAAGCTCCAAGCAATGGATTGGCAGGTTCACGAGGCTCAGCTTTGCTCCACGCATTCCGAACGGGATCCATACTCGCTTATCGGGAGCGAGATTAAATCGGGAAATATGAATCGCGATGCCTTCTTTAATGAAGTGCTCACTCTCATCTCCCACCGTTCCCGGGCAGATGCCGCTATCATAATGGTTAATGCCGCCGCGGGCGGCATTGGCGGCTTTCAGGCATACTACAAGATTTTGAGCGGACGTATTCCGGACTCAGTTAGGATACGTGAAATCTTGCGCCTTACGGCGACCTCCCTCATGCAGCAGCCTGCAGGCCTTTATGATTGCGAGCATGATCGCGCAAGGTTAGGTGACATAGCGTTGTTTGGGCTTAGATATATAGTGACTCAACCATTCAAATTAGCGGCGGAAGAAGGAGACGGATTTATTGCGCTTGCTTACTCGAGCGCAGCCCCCTCGCATGCTGAGATAACTGCGCTAAGGCAGCTCTCCGTTAGAGTCGAAAAAGATCTAAGAGACACACTTCGCATCTTTGAGTTGTCGGGGCGGGTTAATGAAGCCTCGCGGCGGGATAAAGAGCGCAATGATTTCCTGGCACATGTTTCACATGATATTCGCTCGCCGCTCAACAACATAAGCGCGATTATTCATCTTTTCCTGAGTGAGACGGCAGAGGATGGTAAGCAGCATCTGCTCAAGGCGGCCTTGGGCAACTGCGCACAGGTAACAGAGATCGTCGAGGATCTGCTTGATTTCTCGCGTCATCAGGCGGGAAGGTTGGAGGCTCGGGTTGAGAAAGTTTCGCTCGACCAGTGCATTGACGAAGTTGTCGAAATGCATTCGGTCTCGGCAGGCCTTAAAGGACTCTCGCTGACTAGGGAACTATCCAAAGAAGGTGAGACCTATGTGCTCGCGGATCGAAGGCATTTAAAGCGCGTCTTGAACAATCTTGTAAGTAACGCCATCAAGTATACCCAGAAGGGCTGGGTGAAGATATCGGTGGATACAGATGGCAGAAGCGCTCATCTGCGCATTACAGATAGCGGGCTGGGTTTATCGAAGGAGCAGCTCGACATTTTGTTTACACCTTTTACCAGATTTCATAAGGGCCTATGCGAGGGGGTGGGGATAGGACTAAGCCTAAGCAAGGTGCTTCTTGAGCTTAACGGAGGGACAATAAGAGTGGATTCGCAGCTGGGGAGGGGGTCGCGCTTTACAGCCGTATTGCCGCTCGCGGTGAGCGCTGCCAATATAATCACTTCAAGCATGCCTAAGGAGACAGCTCCACAGAGAAGTCGGACAAGTTCAACTATACTTATCGTCGATGACGATCCGGATTCGGTGGAAAGCCTGGCAAAGAATCTTGCCCGTGACGGCTATCAGCTACAGAGATGCTACTCGACTTCTCAAGCGCTCAGCTGTCTTAGAGCTGAGAGTATCGACTTTGTGCTCAGCGACATTAACATGCCGGGGGGAGGGGGCCTAAAAATCGTTGAGGCTTTAAAGATCGCAAGGAGAGAAATTCCGGTATTGCTGCTCTCTGGGCAAGAACTATCCGATCTCACCGTCGAAAGATTGCCGGAATGGGTAAAACTACTGCAAAAACCATACGAGTATAAAGAGGTTCAAAAGTGGATCGAAGAGATGGCAAGCATCAACTCGCATCTAACCGTAAGACAAGCACTAGTAGCTTAGCCCATCATCCATCAAAGAGGAGCCAGCCCGCGTTACACCGGCGGCACAACCCGTGAGTCAATCTCATCACCCAAAATCTCAGGCAGCTCAGGATGTGCCTGCGCTCCGCCGTGCGAACCGCTAATCGGCTGGCGTGAGCGGTGGATATCGGCTTGAAGCTTCATTAGTGCGTCAAGCACCGTTTCTGGCCGCGGTGGGCAGCCGGGGATATACATATCTACCGGGATAAGTTTGTCGATTCCTGCTAGGGTTGCGTAGTTGTCATAGAATCCGCCGGAGGAGGCGCATGCGCCGAAAGCGATAACCCATTTAGGCTCAGCCATCTGTTCATAAATTCGCACTAGAACAGGAGCCAGCTTGTGGTTGATAGTTCCCACTACCCAGAGAAGATCTGCTTGCCGGGGAGTGAAACGGGGGAGAGCTGCGCCGAAGCGGTCAGTATCGTAGTGCGAACAGCTGACGGCCATAAACTCCATGCCGCAGCATGCTGTGACAAACGGGTATGAGAACAGGGAGTACTTCCGTGCCCATCCTAAGGCGCTCTCAAGGCGGGTAACAAAAAACCCCGACGAGTCAGGTTGAGGCGGCTGCGGATATGGTGAGTGAATTTCGCTCATGGGGTAAGGCTAGCATTATACCGTTTTAAGGAAAAGAGAGTTAGAACGGGTAATTGGCTTAAACTACGGCAGAAATCAATGATTCAAAGGCATATGGCAGGAGCACTTATCAGCCGTTTTTAGCGCATTTTGAACATTTAAGAGCGCTTTCAAAAGGGTCGTATTCCAGCTCACTTCCGCAGCTCGGGCAGATTCTTCGCGCAGGGCCCATCCGCATGCGGCCGGCGATTCTGGCTGCCATTAGTATTATGAAGATAAGCGCGGCTAGTATGAAAACTTTCATTAGCATCGATTTAAACCCGGGCTTAGTTAGACAATAAATCCAGATACAGCGCTCTGTACTCCGCAATCATCTTCTCCAATGCCTTAGGCCGCTCAACCTCCCACTTTCGCCATTCGCTGTTCTCAGCGAACCATCTAAGGACGCTCTTAAGAGAATCTTTGTCACCGGCTGTGAAGTGTCGCCCGTTTTTCTTATCGATAATTCGCTCCCCAAGCGTACCGATGCCGGAAGCGGCTACTTGAACTCCTCCTTCCCACATCTCGGAGAGAACAAGGCTGTAGGTCTCGGCAAAAATCGAGGGAATCACCGCCACATCAATTTTTGAACAGATCTCCGGCAGATCTTTGCTCTCGTATGCTCCGTGAAATATGAGTGCGGAATCTGACTTCAGTTTCTCCTCTTCGTCGGGGTGGCCTCCGCCGAATATATGAAGCTCGATGTCAGGGCGCTCGCGCTTAAGTTCTTTGAAAGCCTCTGCGCAGATCTGCCACCCTTTTTGCGGAAGAAGGGCTCCCACATATCCGAAACGGAGTTTAGAGCTCTCTGGGCGAGCCACTTTTTCACGGAATGGGGGAATGCCGTGCTCTATGACCTGAAAATCAAGATCGAAATAGGGGCGCAGCTTTTCCGTCAAAAACATCGAGGGGCATATTATTTTCGAGAACTGCTGCAAGCACTCTCTTAAATACTCCACCCTAGTTTGAAGATACAAAGTGATGTCACAGCCAAAAGTCTCAACACACGCTTTGATAGATCTGCTTGCGCTTTCGGCGGCGCCTTCCAAGGTGTAGTAGGGAGATATGAGGTAGTAATCGTGAAGGGAAAGAACGGAGGGCACTCCCAAGGTACTGAGATAATCAATCGATGCAAGGGGCCAGTTAAAAAAGTGCTGCACATGCACCAGATCCGGCTTTACTGCGGTTACTATCTTTTGCAGAGCCTCTTCGGCCACCTCCCAATTAAGCGGGGTTACAGGCCAAGGGACCATCTGGCTCTGATATTTCTGCCGCACAGTGCCATCTTTAAGTAAGACGATTTCATTTAGGTGCGGCGCGGCTATAGTGATATCGAACGAGTTTGCAAGCCCCGCCTCAAGATGGCGAGTGTGCTGCTCGGTGCCGCCCTTGTTAAAGTAAGCGTGCAAAAGGTAAAGAACTTTAGGTTTCGCGGATGCCGCCATCGTTTATACTAAAATTGCTGCCAATTCATTAAGCCTGTCCATGATATAACAAGGAGCTGAATTGGCCACTTACGATAATTAAAGCGGTTCTCAAAAGAGATGAAGATCGGATTTTATGCAGGAAATTCAATCCCGATTCATGGCGGCTCCCTGGAGGAGCGCCCATTAGGGGGCACAGAGACGGCGCTAATCCGCCTGGCCGAAGAGCTGTACGGGCGTGGGCACGATGTTTCGGTGCTTACTGCTATGAAAGATCCGCCTCCGTCAGAAGTTCCATATTTTTTTCACGGGAAGCTTCTTGAACTTGGGACATATGATCTCTTGGTGATTGTACAGTTCTGGAGGGCGGCGTATTACGGAGCTTCCTTTAAGAAGTTATTTTTCTGGACAGGTGACGGCCCCGACCAGTACGCAAATTTCGGTATAGGGGATAAGCGGCTGGCGGCAAAACTTGACGCTCTGCTTGCGGTAAGTAAGTGGCAGGCCGAAAGCCTGGCGCAAAGCAGCGGCTTTCCAATCGAGAAGATAAAGGTGATAGGAAACGGCGCGCATCTCCCTTATTTCAAAGGCGATGTGGCGCGTGAGCCGAAGCGGCTGATCTATGCCTCGGCCGCATACCGCGGCCTACAGTATATGCCGCCCATTTTCGAGAGGATTCGCCATAAACATCCAGAGGCAGAGCTCCACATCTTTGCGGGGATGAAAATTTACGATCGAGAGCAACCGTTTCAAGGGCCGGAGGCGGCGCAGGAGAAAGCCATTTTAAGCCAGCTCGAGAATCGGCCCGGAGTTGTTATTCATGAAAATGTTACGCAAAAAGAGCTCGCTACGGAGATGATGAAGTCGGCTGTTCTAGTGTATCCGAATATCGTGCATGAAACCTGCTGCATAGTAGCGCTTGAGGCGCAGGCAGCCGGCTGCCCTGTTGTGGCGAGCAACAATTCGGCGCTCCCTGAGACGGTCGGAGAGAACGGGATCTTAATCGATGGAGACCCATCGTCCTCCGCCTATCAAGAGCGGTTTATCGCTGCAGTCGATGGACTGCTTTCTGACGCCGTTAAACTTAAAACCTTATCAGAAAGCTGCCTTCAGCGCGCAAAAAGTGAGCTTGGCTGGGAGAAGGTGGCCGACAGATTCGAAGCGCTGCTCGGTCGGCAGTGAAGCACTACCTTGCTCCCATATCCATGGAAGATATCTTACGCAACTCATCTTCTTGATAGCGGCGCGAAACAGTTCCGAGTGCAGAGGGGATGATAATTATCAGCAGTCCGCCAATTAGAAGCAACGGATAGTAGACGGCATAGGGCTGAGAGCTAAACACTGCCAGAAGTCCGGCTATTGAGAGAAGAGTTCCAAGAGCTATGAGAGTCTTCATTGCAGCAAGAACAAAGCCCCGCCCTTTACCCATCCCGGCCAATGTGCCTATAAGAGCGCAAAAAACGCCAAGAGCCGCTCCGCCATACGATCCGAAATAAATAGCTGCCTTGGTGCTGAACCACTGCCCGGGCGAATCAGGCTGCTGCGAAGGAGCAGAGCCGGCATTGGGTGATATGGCGCTTAGTTCAAGCGGCGAAATTGAGACCTCACCTTTACCTGCCATTACAAGATTAACGGCGAGCTTTTCAGGCAGTTCTCCTTCGGCTGCGAAAAAGGGCAGCTCAATATCACGCCAATCCGAGTCGCCTGAGATTTTTTGAAGCCCTCCTGTTTCGGCAACTGTTCTTGTAAAAAATTGCCTGCCGCCGGAGAAATAACTCCACATCTCAAGGTGGCTGCTTCCTTCTACATCACGGTATTTTATTTTGCCGCTTAATTTGTAGCTTGATGAACGCACTTCCGGCTTATCTACAATAAGGATTGTCAGAGAGGCGGGAGAGTCAGTGCTATTCTTAAAGCTCCAATGCTTCGCCTCTTCAGGGCCGCTCACTTGAAACGAGATAGAAGATGGCTCCCACGGAGAAAGATCAAACTTTTGCGCCGCATCGTCTGCAAAGGCAGATACGGGGAGTAGCAATAGCGGAACGGCAATAAACTTTTTCAGAAGCAGGCTGCAAAGTGATTTCATACTACCTCACTTAAAATTCTTAGAGTGAGCCCGGTAAGCGGACAGCAGCGCTTCAAAGGTCGAAGCATCAAGCCGTCCATCGGCCATCTTAGCCCGCAGGAGTCGCTCGTATTCATCCGAGATCCCCTGGTTGTCTAGCACCCGAATCTTTTCGATAAGGCGATCCATTCTTAAGCGAATCGTGGGGTAGGTAACCCCGTACTGTGATGCCATCTCCTTAAGAGATCCTGAGCACAGTAAGAAACGCTTAATGAACTGCGTATCCTCTTCGGAAAGTTCTGATAGCCACCTACTCATATCTAAATAAAATTAACCTATAGTTTAATTATATTTAAAATAATATTAAAATCAACTTTAATATTATTAAAAGAATTCACGATGATGGATGCCAACCTACTGAAAAGATAGGGGCTAAAACTTGCAGGATAGGAGGAAATTCCTCATTATCTTTTCACCATGCTCGCTTAGGAATGATTCCGGGTGGAACTGCACTCCGCACAGGTCAAATTCCGTGTGACGGAGTGCCATTATCTCGCTTCTCTCCGTTAGAGAGCCTCTATCAAAAGTGTTTTTTTCAGAGGAGTCAGAGACAATCGCGGTTACCTCTATAACAGGAGGCAGCATTACGGGATCTACAACAAGGGAGTGATAGCGCATTACTCCTATTCCCTGCGGCACTCCAGTGAAGAGGCCATCGCCACTGTGGACAATTTTGCTCACCTTGCCGTGCATCGGGAAGGGAGCTTTTATTATCGAGGCGCCGAAGCAGTGCGCTATCCCTTGCATTCCGAGACACACTCCCAAAGTTTTAACTGAGCGGCTGTAAGTATGAATTACCTCGGCGCAGCGACCGAAAAAGCGATCTTCAGAGGGGTCACCGGGGCCCGGTGAAATTATGATTCTGTCGTAAGACGAGATCGAGGTTGTGTCGAGAGCATCACGGCGCACAACTAATATCTCGCTCAGGGCGCCCTCTTTTTGGAGAATCGCCGCTGCACACTGATAGAGGTTATAGGTGTATGAGTCGTAGTTATCGATTAACAGCACCTTCATAGAGCCGTTATATCACCGGATATAGCTTTAGTCTGTATTATGGAAGGGCGCCTTCGGCGGCCTGGGAGTGAAGAGGCGAAGGTTGTCACTTGGATGCAGGGGTGATAAACCGTTTGGGAAGCCGAGAATTCGTCGAACAATGAAAAAAGTTCTATACCTTATCGCCATCGCTGGTTTGGGCCTTGCGGCTTATCTCTATTCTAAACCTGGTGTTCTCAGGGGCGGGGCCAAAGCGATTGAGACATGCGAAGGGTGCAATGTTGTCGTGGTACTGATAGACACTATGCGCGCCGATCACCTCCCGTTTTACGGTTACTCAAGGGATACCGCGCCGTTTCTATCATCTATGGCCTCAAAGAGCGTCGTATTTGAGAGGGCGTTTGCCACCGCCCCTTGGACAGCGCCTTCAACGGCCTCACTGTTTACCTCTCTTTACCCTTCTCAGCACGGTGTGGTCACCGGATATGCAGCTTCAAAGCGTCTTCAAAGAAAGCAGAAGGGGATCACTATGAACCGAATCCCCGCCAAGATACAGACCTTGGGCGAGTTCATGAAGAGCGCGGGATATCCCACCATAGCAGTTACCGATAACATCAATATCAGTAAGCCGATGGGCTTTCATCGCGGTTTTGATTACTTCGAGAATTACCGTTCACGAGGCGCAGAAGCGGTTAATAAAAAAGCTTCCGAGTTTCTGGATAAAGTGAAAGATCAAGGGCCATACTTTCTCTACCTTCATTACATGGATCCTCATTCGCCCTATCTCGAAAGAGGCGATTGGTTTAAGCAGTGCTTGGCCTCAACCGGAGGCAGCGAAAGGGAGAAGACAGTGTGCGCATACGATAGTGAGATGCGCTACCTTGATAGCCAGATATCGGAGCTCTTTCATAGGTACTCAATTCTAGAAAACTCCATCGTTTTTATAGTTAGCGACCACGGCGAGGAGTTTTGGGAGCATGGAAGGCTGGGACATTCAAAGACGCTTTACAAGGAGGTTCTTCACATTCCCTTTGTTTTCTATCACCCGCGCCGCCATCCGGCTCGCATAGCGGAGAATGTTCTTATTACCGATGTTCTCCCGACTTTGGCGAGGCTTCTCTCTATCGAGCCATCGGCAAGGTGGGAGGGAAAGGATCTCGTTTCCTTTATTGACTCTCCTCAGAGAAGAAATGACCGTGTGCTTCTAAGCGAGCGGCTTCGGCACCCGGCGCAAGAGGAGCCGAAGTGGTGGAAGCGCTCTGTAATTGAAGATAAGTGGCACTACATCCGTACAGAGGACCTTACTGGTCCTCTGGAGAGAGAGCTTTACGATTTAGAAATTGATTTCGCCGAAACGGCAAATATCTACTCCGAGAGCGAGAAGATAGGGCTGGAGATGGAGCAGGAGTTTGAAAACTATCCGCCGCTAGCGTGGCTGCCCGAGTCGGAGTCTTTTGATGTTGAGCTTGACGCGGGAACTGTGGATCAGCTGCGAACTTTGGGCTACCTCGACTAATTAAAACTTCCTCTCGGCCCCCGCTGAACTCTTTGTTGAGTTATTCATCCTTCCACATTGATCCAGATTCTTAGCAAAAAGGGAACTTTGGCGAAGTGAATTGCCGAGTATTTTCAGGCCATTGACAGGATTACGACATTACCCAGCGGCAAGTGGTAATAAATATAGTGTGGGTAAGTAAGCGATAAAAGGTTCGCCAAGAGGCTGGTTAATGGCTCCCCGAGAGCCGTTAACCGGCCTCTTGGCAACTTGACGATTGGGAGTGCGAGTGCACTCTCCAGGTAGCCCAGAGGCCATTCAGCGCAGAAAGGAACAATCATGAAGCGCAGAATGGCAGTGATCCGCAGCGCTATGCTGTGGGCAGTCGTGGCGGTGTTGCTTGCAACTCCGTCTGTCACGGATGCAGGCGAGGTGGCGGTCGACGTCACTTACGCCAAGTCCGGAAGAGGGTCGTCCGTTTATGTCTCTGGAGGCTACTCCAGCGGCTACGGACGGCGTCACTACGGGTCTCATGGGCATTACGCCCCGAGGCACGTCCAAGTAGCGGTCGCGGTCGAGAAGGTGGAGAGCCCTCGCCGCTACCATCACCCCGGGTACGGTGCTCCCCCTCCTGTGGCGTATGACAATTCACGTCCTAGCGGACTGGATTGGAACGCTACTGCGGGGAATTACACGCACCCAAGCGGGCTGGACTGGAACGCAACGGCAGGGAACTACACCTACCCGAGCGGGCTCGACTGGAACGCAACGGGCGGCTATTGGAGCTATCCGAGCGGTTTGGATGCAAACGCAACAGCAGGGTACTGGAGCTACCCGAGCGGGCTGGATGCGAATGCAACCGGCCGAGGCCTTCCAAGTGGTCTCGGGCCGGAAGCGACAGGCAGAGGAATCCCCAGCGGACTCCGGCCTGAAGCCACCGGGCGAGGAATCCCGAGCGGCCTTGGACCGGAAGCGACCGGACGGGGATTACCGAGCGGGTTGCTTCCCGGCGCAACCGGATCAGGAGGACCAAGCGGACTCGATCCCGGAGCTACAGGATCTGGTGGGCCAAGCGGCCTCGACCCTGGAGCAACAGGATCAGGAGGTCCGAGTGGTCTCGATCCGGGAGCGACCGGGATAGGTGGACCGAGCGGCCTCGATCCAGGGGCGACCGGTCCCGGCGGACCGAGCGGTCTTGATCCTGGCGCTACTGGTCCTGGAGGCCCTAGTGGTCTCGATCCTGGCGCCACTGGTCCGGGTGGTCCGAGTGGCCTCGATCCTGGCGCCACCGGTTCGGGAGGTCCTAGCGGACTCAACCCGGAAGCGTCGAGCAGTGGCAGACCGAGTGGAGGTCGGCCCGCGGGAGAGTACCGGCAGAAATACGGAAGCGGTTTCTATCGCGGTAGGCGATGACTGACTACCGTGTCTGCCGAAACGCACAGAGCGGGGATGGGCCGGACGTAAAACTCCGGCTCATCCCTCTC
>JAGFJO010000069.1 GCA_024102635.1 Deltaproteobacteria bacterium | reverse complement strand
AGTTTCCCTTGTATGGCTTACGGGAATCCGAATTAGCTCTCCGTGGATGTCATGGCCGCGAGGCGAGCTAGCAGCGCTTCCCAAGGGTACGCAGCTGACTGCCGATACGTCGAAGGGCCACGTGCTGTTTATACTGTTTGGCTGTATCAACTGCCACCCGCTTGGGGAGAGGGGAACCGGTGTGGGGCCGAATCTTGCCGGATACAAATTCCGGCTCTCTCCGTCTGAGCTTGAGAACTACATACTTAGCCCTCCTGACGGGGTAGCAATGCCCCCTTACCGCGGCCGAATGACCCCTCAAGAGTTAAAAAGCACCGTTGAATTCGTTCTAGTAGCTCAAACCTTTCCACGCAAGTATTGAGGCGCCTGTGAAGGAAACGTGTTCGTTCCTCATTATATTCCTGCTCCCGGTGATTTATGCGGAAGCACAGATTCACTCCGAGAGCTCCGCCATCACCCCGGCCGGCTATCAGGCCCAGGTGATCTCCGAGATCTGGTGGTGGATGCTCGGGATATCAAGCTTCATCTCGGCTCTAGTACTGCTGCTTTTAATCGTAGGTCTGAAATTAAGAAGAGAGGGCACCCCGCGCCCTCCAGGGGGAGATCTATGGTTTATCGTTTCTCTTGGGCTGGTGCTGCCATTCGTGATCCTCACCGGGCTTCTCCTATACATGCTAATTGCCACCAATAAACTCATCCCCCCCAATGCAGATCTTACCATAAATGTGACAGGCCACATGTGGTGGTGGGACGTTGAGTATCCGGCCGAGAAGATCAGAAGCGCTAACGAACTGTACATTCCAACGGGTAAAGATATCCGGGTTGAACTGAGATCGCGTGATGTGATTCATAGCTTCTGGGTGCCCAGTTTGAGCGGCAAGACCGACGCAATTCCCGGACTTGTAAACACACACTGGCTGAGGGCGGAGCGGCCCGGCACTTTTTGGGGAGCATGCGCCGAGTACTGCGGCCTGCAACATGCACGTATGATGTTCTACGTCGTTGCTCTATCTCCGGAGAATTATGAGCGCTGGGTCAATGAACGTAAGAGATCCAAGGTCCCTACAGCTGCGCAATCCGCCGGGCTCAACGCATTCATGGACGAAGGGTGCAGCGAATGCCACGCAATTAAGGGGACCAATGCGCAGGGAGATGTCGGACCAGATCTAACCCATATCGGAAGCCGCTTAAGCCTGGGCTCAGGCACAGCAGTGAACAACTATGGCAATTTGGCCGCCTGGATCGCCAATCCGCAAGCCATAAAACCGGGCAATAAGATGCCGCGCGCATACCTACCTCCCGAGCAGCTGCATTCACTAACCTCATTTTTAATGGCACTTAAATAAAAGGAGCAATGAACTCGGAAGAGCAAAAGCCGGAGAGCAATGCCGACGGAAAAGGTGAGAGGAGAGCCGCTTTCGAGAAAGTCTGGAAGGCGCCCACCGGCTTTGAAGACTGGTTCAAAACCGTCAATAATCAACCGTTCGGCAATCGATTCATGATGACCTCTTTCGTGTTCTTTCTCCTTGCGGGCGTGCAGGCGCTCTGCATGCGGGCGCAGTTAGCCGTACCGGACAATGATCTCCTCGGTCCTGAGATCTACAACCAGCTCTTCACAATGCATGGGGCTACGATGATGTACCTTGTCATTCTGCCCTTTCTGGAGGGACTGGCGATCTATCTTTTGCCGCTCATTCTTGGAACTCGCGAGATGGCCTTTCCTCGTATGAGCGCCTTTAGCTACTGGGTATTTTTCTTCGGCGGGGTGATCTTTTACACAGGATACCTTTTCAATGCAGTCCCGGATACCGGCTGGTTCGTCTATCCACCCGTATCGCTCAATGAATACTCGGGACTTGGACTCGACTTTCTTTTGGTCGGGCTCGGCTTTATCGAAATAGCGGGGGTGGGAACTGGGATCGAGATCGCCACTACGATACTCAAGTTCAGGGCGCCGGGAATGTCCCTCGGCCGAATGCCGCTATTTGCATGGGCCTGGCTTATTACTGCCATAATGATCATTTTTGCCTTTGCCACACTCTTTGGCGCCACTGTGATGATCGAAATGGACCGCGCCCTTGGCACCTGCTTTTTCAGGCCGCAGTGCGGCGGCACCCCTCTTCTATGGCAGCACCTGTTTTGGTTTTTCGGCCACCCTGATGTCTACATTATGTTCATACCGGCGACAGGTATCGTTTCAATGATTATACCGGCCTTCGCCCGCAGGCCGATCGCGGGCTACACCTTGATTGCGGTCGCCATTATGGCCACAGGGTTTTTGAGCTTCGGCCTGTGGGTGCACCACATGTTCACCACCGGAATTCCTCTGCTCTCTTTCGGATTCTTTGCCGCCGCCAGCTTGATGATCGCGCTAGCAAGCGGCACTCAAGTTTTTGCATGGCTTGCCACTCTGTGGAGAAGCTCTCCCGATTACAAAACTCCATTACTTTATGTACTCGGGTTCCTGTTTCTTTTCGTGCTCGGAGGAGTTACGGGTGTGATGGTGGCGATCGTTCCGTTTGACTGGCAGGTGCACGATACCTACTTTGTGGTCGCTCACTTCCACTATGTGCTGATAGGCGGCGTCGTTTTTCCGATTCTGGCCGGACTGCACTACTGGCTGCCTTTGATTATCGGCAAAATGCCGAGTGAAAGGCTCGGAAAATGGAGCTTCTGGCTCATCTTTATAGGCTTTAACCTAACTTTCTTCCCGATGCACTACATGGGGCTTAAAGGGATGGCAAGGCGCGTCTACACCTATCCTGAAAGTCTTGGCCTGGGATGGCTTAATCTGATTTCAAGCGCCAGCGCATTCATTCTCGGTGCCGGCTTTCTTGTTGTAGCCTATAACGTTGTGTATAGCCGCAAGAGAGGCGTCACCGCCCCCAGGAATCCGTGGAACGCCGGATCGCTCGAGTGGTCTGTCACCGCTGAAATGCCCAATTACGTCTTCCTGGCGCCTCCGGTCATAAGAGGCCGCGAGCCGCTGTGGGATCAAAGCGACGAGCCCCACGATCCGTACCTAGAAAGTATCGCTAAAGCACTAAAGAACGAGCCGGCGGAATGGCGTGCGGCCTTAGTTACAGATGCGGTAACAGGAGAGCCGCAGGCAATCCAGCGAGTTTCCGGCCCTTCTTATTTCCCGATCATTGCGGCATTAGGACTTCTCGTCACCTCAGTCGCCACCCTTTTCCAGGGATACCTTGTCGCCCTTGTCGGCACAATTTTCACGATAATTGTTGCCGGACTCTGGCTCTGGCCGCGCGAAAGTGAACTGGAACTTATGCGGCGCAGCAAACTTCCTTCAAAGACCGGCCTTCCGGTCGAACCGACCGGGAGCGCAGCGGCGCCGTGGTGGGCGATGGTCGGGTCATTAGCTGTAATAGGCACAATCTTTGGAGTTCTGCTTTACTCCTATTTTTATCTAAGAGTCTATTCGCCGGAGTGGCCTCAAGGCAGCATCAAGCCCCCGAACTTTTCCGGCGGAGCGCACTACCTTTTACTCCTCACCTCATTGGGCAGCATTCTTTGGGCACGGCGCGCCTATAATAAAGCAGACGCGGCTAGCGCTGCTATTGCTTTAACTGTGACGGCACTATTGGCAGCCCTTTTCATTGCAGCGCTTTCGGCGCAATTAGCAGATGCTGAATTCGCTCCAAGCAGAAACGCTTACGCTTCAATATTTCATGTTACTAGCTGGCACATGGCGGCTTTGGCTTCCGGCGGAGCATTGTTCTTGATCACGGCAGCCACCCGAATCGCAAAGCATAAAAACTATCTTAAAGGGTACACGACATTGCACCTTCAGATAACCGAGCTGTGCTGGTACTTCACCTGTGTGACTGCGCTTTTAGTGTATTTAACTCTCTATGTTTCGCCGTACGCTTTTTAAACCTTGCCGCAATGAGCAACTCTTGAGCCGGAGAAGAGAATGGTCCAGGGAAAAGAAGAGCTTCCAGATAGAAGCACCCTCATCACAAATGGCAAAGTAGGCGGTACACGGCTTATTTTTGCCACACTTGGCGGAGCGGCCTGCTGGCTGGCACACCTGCTTCTCTCGTATGGAATCGCTGAGATGCTTTGCGTTGCAGAGATCTTGCGCGAACCTGTATTAGGCTTAAGTGGAATCGGATGGATGCTGGTAATGATATCAGCCGCCCTAATTTTTACTGCATTAGCCGCATTGGCTGTCTCTCTCCGCCTCTGTAGCGCGGCTTCGTATGCAAAAGGAACGGAGCAAGGCAGCGCCATTCTATTTACTGCCCGTTTCGGCGCACTGTCGAACCTAATCTTCGTCGTGGTCATAGCTGTAGAGTCGATTCCAATAATATATTGGCTAAAGGAATGTTAAGATGGGTAGAGTTTGCGCCCCCGCCGCAGCAGCCGCTATAACCTTCTTAGTTACGCTTTCATGTTGTTTTGCTCATGGCGACCCTCGACCGGTCGCAAGCCCGTGGTGGATGCAATGGACCCTGCCGCCAGCAGTGCTTCTTTGTTTATCCGCAATATCCTGCGCCTATTTAGTCGGTTGGAAACGGACAAAGAGCCGCAGCCAAGCAAAAATGGGACTTGGGCGCTTGCGGCCCTTACTCTTTGCAACATCAATTCTCTTTTTGTTTCTGGCGCTGACATCTCCGATAGATGCCTTGAGCGACCGCCTACAATCCATGCATATGGTACAGCATACTCTCCTAATGATGGTGGCAGCTCCGCTCTTTGTTTTAGGCGCACCGGCTTATATCCTGATACTCGCACTCCCACGGAGTGGGCGGCGGGCAATCACCTCCCGCGTGAACGGTTTTACTCGTATATTGGGCCCAGCTTGGCAAAAGATCCGGCCGCTGGCTGCGGTCGCGCTTTACGCTCTAACGCTTTGGCTCTGGCATCTTCCCGCCATGTATGAGGCGGCAATGAGGAATGAAGTGGTGCATGACATTGCCCACCTCTCGTTTTTTGTCTCCTCTTGCTTCTTGTGGTGGGTAGTGCTCCATCCGTTCAGGCATATGCGTCTCGACTATGGAGCAGGCATAGCCTACCTGTTTGTAACCTCCCTTCACTCCTGCGCGTTAGGAGTGCTCACCGCCCTCTCACCCAGAATCTGGTATCCAAGCTATACGCACTCAACGATGGAGTTCGGGCTTACGCCGATTCAGGATCAGCAGATCGCGGGGTATATAATGTGGATGCCGGCCGGCACCTCATATATTCTGGCTGCCGCTTATCTATTCGTATTATGGATTAAGAGATCCGCCGAGGAGGGCGCGAAACGGAGATCTCGCAGAATGATCCCTACTCGTTAACGCTATCCCTCCAGGAAGGGATCACACATCGGAAAGAAGCGGCACTCTCTTTTTGTTGAAAGCTGCTGCGAAGTTGACTCAATTGGCCTGGTTCTTATCCCCTTCTCATCGATCCCCTCCCAAACCGAAATCCGGTAGCGGTCTCCTCCCATCTCCTCTAAATGCAGCCTGTAGATCTTCTTCTCCTGCGATAGGAATTCAATCTTGTGCCGAGAGTGATTACGGCAGAAGTACTCAGCGCCGCTATCGAACACCGATGGAGATTCAAGCTCGCTTGCAGCCGCCACTATGAGCGACTGCCACCCGGCCGGCAGCAACAACGAGGTTGCTTGCTCTCCGTTATCACGCTGCAGCATTACCGAACTTCTGCATCTAGTGCTGTATCCATCGACCAGAGATTCGCCGGGACCAACCGGTAAACGGAAGATCTCGCTGCATGCTGCGGAAAATTGCAGCAATAGGAAAAATATGAGTTTAGAGATCTCTTTTATTGTCATCCAATCCGTAGCTACTGGCCAGGGCGCTCCCCCAAAGAATAGCCTGCTAATTCGCTGATCCCTGTCATGCCGCTCAGGAGCCAGGCTAGTAAACTAATATAGTTTTACTTCGCTTTAAAGGAGAAGGTATGGCATCTGACTGCGCGCAGGTCATGGATAGAAGCATTTGATTCGTCAGGGAAATCAATGACGCCTCCTATCGAGGAATATGCACTTATCGGGGACTGTCAAACAGCAGCGCTTGTCTCGCTTCGGGGATCGGTGGACTGGCTGTGCTTTCCACGATTTGATTCAGAGGCATGCTTTGCAGCGCTGCTCGGCACTCCTGATCACGGTCGCTGGCTGCTTACTCCTTGCGAAAATATTGTGAGCATCAGCCGCCGCTACCGCGGCGATACCTTGGTGCTTGAAACCGAATTCCGTACTGAGAGCGGCGTAGCTGCGATAATCGACTACATGCCACTTCGCAGCGGCGCCCTAGATCTGGTACGAATCGTCGAGGGGCGAAGCGGCGATGTGAAAATGAAGATGGATCTCACGCTGCGGTTTCAGTACGGGCTAGTTGTTCCTTGGGTAAGGCACATCGAAAACGGCATTAGAGCCGTCGCCGGTCCGGATACAGTTTACTGTACCGCGCCGGTCCCTATGCAGGGTGAGAACCTTCATACTAAAGCAGAGTTTACAGTAAGAGAGGGCCAGCGCGTTCCCTTCGAACTCACCTGGTGCAACACCTATGGAGAGCCTCCGAAAAGCCGCGATCTTGAAGTGATGCTAGCCGACACCGAATCGTGGTGGAGCGAGTGGAGCGCACGCTGCACCTATAGCGGCAAATGGTGGGAGGCTGTGCTGCGATCGCTAATTACACTCAAAGCACTCACTTACGCCCCTACCGGAGCCATTGTGGCCGCTCCAACTACTTCCCTGCCCGAGGAGATTAAGGGAGTGCGCAACTGGGACTACCGCTTCTGCTGGATACGCGATGCTACCTTTACGTTGTACGCTTTAATAGAGGGTGGCTATCACGATGAAGCGGAGGCATGGCGAGAGTGGCTTATCAACTCCGTCGCAGGATTGCCGCAGCAGCTACAGCTGATGTATGGAGTCGGTGGCGAACGTTTCGCTTTGGAAAGAGAACTGGATTGGCTGCCCGGCTACGAATGCTCCGCACCAGTTCGCATTGGGAACGCTGCCTTCTCTCAGTTCCAGCTGGATATCTTCGGTGAAGTGATGGACGCTATGTTTCATTCGCGGCGAGCGGGACTTATGCTCGACGAGAACTCATGGCGCGTTCAGCGCCACCTGCTCCATTTCCTTGAGGACAACTGGAATAGGCCGGACAACGGCCTTTGGGAGATGCGCGGCCCGCAGCGAAATTTCACTCATTCAAAGATGATGGCGTGGGTGGCCCTCGACAGAGGCATAAAGAGCATCTTGTACTATAAACTGCCGGGCGACGAGAAGAGGTGGACCCAATTGCGCGACAAGATTCATACTGAGGTTTGTGACAGGGGTTTTAGTCAAAAGTTAAATTCGTTCGTTCAATATTATGGCTCAAATGAGCCGGACGCCAGCCTACTGATGATGCCTCTGGTGGGCTTTCTGCCTGCTGAGGATCCGCGCGTCAAAGGAACGGTTAGGTTCGTAGAGAGAGAGCTTGCGGCCGATGGCCTAGTAAAAAGATATAACACCTCTCCTGAGATTGACGGATTGCCCCCTAACGAGGGTGCCTTTTTGATCTGCAGCTTTTGGTTGGTGGACAACCTGGTGCTGCAAGGCCGCATAGATGAGGCGATAGAGCGCTTCGAGTATCTTTTAAGCCTGAGAAATGACGTGGGGCTTCTGGCAGAACAGTATGATCCAAAAGCAAAACGGTTTCTTGGAAACTTCCCTCAAGCGTTTTCTCATGTAGGTATAATTAATTCGGCGCGAAACATCAGTAGATCTGGCGGTCCAGCCGAGGACCGGCCAAGCTAGAGTGCAGGCAACAGAAATATGTGGCGCTTCCGAGCGGGCCATGAAATTATTCGAGTGAAACATTATTGAGATATTGGGAGCAAAGAGAAGCATGAAACGAATTACTGCTGCCGTTTTGGCCTTGGTAATTTCCTTGGCAGGCGATGCAATAGCTGCAGAAAAGGACAATTATCCTAAACTTAAGGCCGGAGAGTGGGAGATGTCCGTGAGTCATGACAAATTGCCCCCTGGCATGCCTCCTGCTTTAGCAAAAACGACCTTCATTTATTGCATTGATGACAGCACGCAGGAAAAGATGATTGTACAGTCGCAAAATCAAGCCGATTGCGGCAAGCCACAGCTGCAAAAAAAGGGCGACACGTTCATTGCGGATCTAGAGTGCGAAGTAAACGGCAGAAAGATGAGATCGCACACCGAGTCAACTTTTGTGAGCAACAGCGAACTCAAGAATCAAGTGACTGTGCAGACCGAAGGGCAGCCGGAAATGAGCATGACCTCCACTGCCAAGTACCTGGGAGCTTGCAAGGCTGGCCGCCGCCCAGGAGACATGGCGATGGTCGGACCAAACGGGCAAACGATCAATATGGGCAATGCCGAAGAGCTAATGAAGCTCGGGAAAGATATGCAGAATATGGAGCGAAAGGGTAGCCGCGCGCCCTAGTAGATCTGCTGGTTGTGCTACTCCACAATAAATTGAATTCCCACTAACCGCAGTGGCACATTAAGAACTTGGAATGCAAGACTGCACGACGCCGTGCTGCCGAAAGCAAGCCCGCCGATTAAAAGCGCTAGTGTCGCAAGGATCACTGCCCGGAATGACCAATTTACCCACTTCAGAGCCGGATAACTGGCGCTCCATTCGGCAGCCTTGGAAGAGCGCGCTACCAAAGAGAGCGGCAGAAGTACTATCAGCAACAGCAGCAGCTGCGGTGGGCACATGAGATTCGATGTTTAAACTTCGCTTGCCTTACGGCCACACAATTTTAGGTACAACCGGCACCAGGGATATTCTCCAAGACTAGGTCGGTTCCGTCGCCATACTTGAGCCACTGCAGGTATTCTTTACCGGCACAGTGATTGAGCTGGGCCCAGCCGCTGACACACGCAGCAGTAATACAGGCCGGGTCATACGACACTTGAAACTTAACATTTTTTGGTAGCATCATGCCGGGCAGGAACGCGGCCGCCAGTGCGTTAGATATCGCTCCCGAGGTGCTCTGTGACGTCAAAGGTACGGCGGCTGGAAGGTGATCAGGATGACTGAGCGCGCCCTCTGCCGCAAGTTGTACATTACTTACGGTACTTTGAAGCACACTATAAGCAGCCTTATGGCGGTAGATATGAAAGTTAGTTAACGCAATTGCCCCAAGTACACCTATTATGGCAACCACCGTCAACAGCTCAATAAGCGTGAATCCTCGTTGTGATCTCATTACTCGACACCTCAAGACAAAACTAACCCCGGTTAAATATCGTCAATCTATGCCAGAAGTTAACGTATCGGCGCTGAATTTTTAGAGGAATTACCTACAATATTTTCAGAGGGATACGTATTTTGCGGAGGCGCATAAGTCGGGGGTGCGCCGAAATTATCCCTTAGTTGGCTCCCCTTTTTATGTCTCGGAAGGACCACATTTGAGGTAAGGAGACCACAAAAATTCTAACGCCGAAACCGCCAAGCTGGGGAGATTAACGCGCCTTTAATATATCTCTAATCTCAGCAAGCAGCACCTCTTCTTTGGTAGGAGGAGCCGGCGGCGGCGGCGCTGCCGCCTCTCTTCGCTTCAAAGTATTGATGGCCTTTACCAGCATAAAAACGGCAAACGCTACAATAACAAAATCCACCATCACCTGAAGAAACATTCCGTAATTAACCGTCACTGCCGGCTGATCTGCCAGCGCTTCTTTCAATGTGAAGCTTAGACTGGAGAAGTCCATTCCACCAACTAACAATCCGATAGGCGGCATTATTATGTCAGACACAAGAGATGACACCACTTTGCCAAAAGCCGCACCGATTATAATTCCGACGGCGAGATCTACCACATTACCGCGAACAGCAAACTCTTTGAACTCTTTAAAAAAAGACATGTCTCTCTCCCACATTTCATTCTAACCCGTGCCGCGTGGAGCTCGATTCCTCATTGCAAACGCAAGCTTCAGGCTTCACCTTGTACTGCCGCAAAACTTCTCTCAATATCTTCCAGCGTTTCCGCTGACTGGAAAAATCCGGCGATTTTGGCCACCACCTGATTCACCAGGGCATCCGGGCAACTGGCCCCTGCCGTCAAAAGAATCTCTATCGGCCGCTCAAGCCGGGGTAGCCATTCCTTTGTCACCTTGACTTCGCCGCTGCGCCAAAGGAGGTGCCGTATTGTCTCCGCATCAATAATCTCACCGGCGTCTTTGATGTAATAAGTCGGCACACGCTCTTCGCACAGTTCCACCAAATGGGAGGTGTTCGAAGAGTTGTAGCCGCCGACAACGATAGCCAGGTCTCCACCGGAACGGACCAGACCATGAATAGCATTCTGGTTCTCCGTAGTAGCGTAGCAAAGAGTATCGCGGGTGTCGGCGAAATGGTACGGTAGATTCTCCTCCCCGAAATGCTGCTTGATGGCGGAGCGTAATAAGTCGCTTATCTCTTGTGTTTCAGTAGCGAGCATAGTCGTCTGATTCACCACTCCTATTCGATCAAGATGGCGCTCAGGAGCGAAGCTATCTGAGTAACGGCCGGCGAAATCTTCAGAGAAACTGCGCCAATCGATTTCTCGTCTAATGTACTTGGCAAGCACCAACGCTTCCTTGATATCACGGATTATAACCGCAGGCGCGCTTACCACGGCGTGCGAGAATGTCGCGCGCGTCTCTTCATGCTTGTGTTTACCGTGAATTATTACTGTATAGCCACGCTCACCAAGCTGCGCCGACCGTTTCCAAACTTTCTCCACAAACGGACAGGTAGCATTGTAGCGGCGCAAATCTATTCCTAACGCCTCTAATTTGGCGCACAGCTCAAGCGTTGTTCCAAAAGCGGGGACGATTACGATGTCATCAGCCTTGAGCTCGCTGAAGGGAATTATCTGCTGTCCCTCGGTCGTTAATATGAATCGAACACCACGCGAAGCCAGTTCATCATTAACATGCTTGTTGTGGATCATCTCACTAAGTAAGAAGACCCGTCTGTCGGGATTTTCGTGCACAGCCCTATAGGCGATCTCGATTGCGTTCTCGACTCCGAAGCAAAAACCGAAGTGACGGGCCAGCTTGAAACGCACGGGACCAAGATCTAAAAGTGAAGGGCTCAGATCCTGCTTGCGGTGGTCTTCACTGTTACGCTGGCCCTTTAAAGCGGTAATCAAGCTCGATCGGTAAAATAGCGGTATATCAAACTTTCTTCCCATTAGCGCCATATATAGCATGGCACCCCTAGCGTCATCAATTTTGCCATAACCTCAATTTTTCATGAGCAACCTCTACACAATAAGGGTTTCTTCGTGAAATTTTCGGGTTCGCCCTCACTATAAAGGCTTATGAACGGCGAAATTCTTGCCGAAACCACCCCTCAAGGTGCAAAATAGTAGTTTCGGGGAAGGTAAATGGCAAAAGTAAGAGTTATATCACTTATCATGATGGCTGCTCTATTCGGCGGATGCGATGGCAGCTCTAAGGCCAAGGTTTCAGTTGCAACAAACGGCGGATCATTTGCCGCTCAATCTCGAATTATAAATGGCAGTGAAGTAAGCCGCACGGACTCTCCACAGATCGTCAAAATC
>JAGFJO010000046.1 GCA_024102635.1 Deltaproteobacteria bacterium | reverse complement strand
ACGGAGGGCGAATAAATATCGACGTGCGCAGTACTGTACCTTTTTTCTGCACAGGCACCGCTCGCATACTCTCGAGCGCGCGCACCACCGTAGTCCCAACCGCTATAATCTTTCCGCCGGAACTTCTGAAATCATCTAACTCGGAAAGGAGCTCGCTATCATACACATACCTCTCTTCTCCGGGAGCGGTGATCTCGCCGTCGCCAACTACTACGCTT
The DNA here is from genome assembly GCA_024102635.1 of Deltaproteobacteria bacterium. GTDB lineage: Bacteria > Bdellovibrionota_C > UBA2361 > UBA2361 > JAGFJO01 > JAGFJO01. Next base: position 83,412 of record JAGFJO010000046.1, on the reverse strand, counting down.
TGAAAACTAGCTCGTCCCACATGCAAGGTAACAAATCCGACTTTTGAACCGGCGGCGCGAATTCTCCCGAGAAGCTCCTCAGTAAAATGCAGTCCGGCAGTCGGCGCAGCTATGGATCCCTCGTCTCGGGCAAATTGTGCCTGGTAGTCGTGCTTGTCACTCTCGTCCGACAACCCTTTTCGGATGTACGGAGGTATCGGCATGTGTCCGACGCGCTCCATCAGCTGCTCCGCAGATATGGGGCAGCTTTTGAAATCAACTGTCAGCGCTTTTCCATCTGCGCTCTGAACGAGCACGGGATATTCTCCATTAACCACTACTTCCACTCCTTGAGAAAGCCGTCTAAACGGCTTCCCTATAGCGCTCCATACTCCTGGGGAGTGCTTTTCAAGAAGTAACAGCTCAACACGGGCGGAGCTTCCTCGAATCTCGCCCAGAAGGCGGGCAGGCATCACCTTGCTGTTATTAAAGACTAAGAAATGTCTTTCATTCAGCATCTCCGGCAAGTCGAGAAAAAGCCGGTTTGAAACCTTACTCAGCGCGCGATCACACACCAGCAAACGCGCACGGTCATAAGGCTTCACCGGCCTTTGAGCTATAAGATGCTGCGGAAGCGAGTAAGAAAACGGCTCTTGCTCCGAATTAACTCTCTTTTTCCATCCGCTTTCGGAATACTTCGAAGACATCTATCGGAACCGGGAATAATATAGTCGAGCTGTTTTCAGAGGAGATATCGCGCAGCGTCTCCAAATAGCGAAGCTGTAATGTTGCAGGCGACTCAGACATCACACGGGCGGCCATAGTGAGCTTCTCTGCTGCTTGGTATTCACCTTCCGCTTGAATAATCTTTGCGCGCCGTTCACGCTCTGCTTCGGCTTGACGCGCCATTGCACGCTGCATCTCCTGCGGCAGATCGATATGCTTAAGTTCTACCAGCGAGACCTTGATACCCCACGGGTCAGTCTGAGCGTCTATTATGTCCTGAATGCGGTTATTGATCTCTTCTCTTTTGGAAAGAAGATCATCCAGCTCAGCCTCACCGCAAACGCTTCGGAGCGTGGTTTGAGCGAGCTGACTTGTCGCATAAAGATAATCGGCGACTTGAATAATAGCCTTATTAGGCTCAAGCACCCTGAAATAAAGGACTGCATTAACCTTTATGGTGACGTTGTCCTTGGTGATTACGTCCTGCGAAGGGACGTCCATCGTAACAGTTCGCTGATCGACGCGCAGCATCTTGTCGATGAAAGGGATGATGATACGAAGGCCCGGACCTTTTGTATCGTTATAGCGGCCGAACCTAAACACAACGCCCCGTTCATACTCCTTAATAATGTACACCGCATTAGTGGCGACGAAAATTATCAGAACCGCCAGTATTCCTAGTCCTTGAAACATGTTATTTCCCCTCCCATTTTGTATTACTCGAGCCGGTTAAAGGGCGAATGTGTCGCTCTTTAAGCACCGCTTTTCTTTCTAACATCCAACATCAATCCCTTGACTCCAACTACGTCAAGCAGCTCGCCTTTCTGTGCCAACCCGGCTGTGAGCTCGGCATTCCACACCTCGCCATTAACGAAAACCTTTCCTTTTCCTGAAAAATTCTTAAGAGCCTGAGCCTCCATTCCAACCATGCCTTCAGACCCGGTCAGCTCTTTCCTGCGTGCCGACTGTATCAAGGAATAAACAATATATAAAACGATACTACCGAGTATAATCGCCGAGGTTGCTATGAACGGATAGCTGACCGACAATCCAGGCGCCTCGGCGGCGTCAATCAAGTATATAGATCCAAGAACCATCGATATAATTCCACCCACCGCAAGAATTCCGCTCGGCACGAAGACTTCGAGACCGATAAGCAGAATGCCGAGCACAAGCAGCAGAACACCTCCCACGGTAACCGGAATGACCTGGCTCATCGCGAGCGCCAGTACAAGGCATATTAGTCCTACCATGCCTGGCAGGATTGCGCCTGGGTTATATAGCTCGATGGCCAATCCGGTGGTCGCCACCATCCACAGCAGTGCCAGCACGTTGGGATTAGCCAGGATATTCAAGGTTTTCTGTTTAAATGTCGCCTCATACTCCCGGCGTGGCAGGCTGCTGTAATCTTCCAGTGTGACTTCCTCAGAGCCTAGCTTTATCTTTTTCCCTTCGAGCTGCTTCAAAAGCTGATCAATATTTCCCGCTACGATTTCTACCACCGACAGCTTCAAAGCTTCCTTTTCTGTGATCGAACTGCTCTCTTTGACAGCTTTTTCGGCCCATGAAACGTTCCTTCCCCGCTGCTCGGATATTGAACGGACCATTGCTATAGTCATGTTTTCGGCCTTCTGCCGCATATCGCCTTCAATATCTTTGCCGTCCCCTGCAACCGGATGCGCCGCACCGATACTTGTGCCCGGCGCCATCGCCGCGACGTGACCTGCCATCGTAATAAATACCCCCGCCGACGTTGCGGTGGCGCCTGTCGGCGCGACGTATACCACTACAGGAACAGTAGACTTGAAGATTCTCTGTATCATCTGCTGGGTGGTGGGAAGCATTCCACCCGGTGTATCGAGGATAAGTACAAGCAGACGCGCCCCGTCATTCTCAGCGGCACTTATAGTGCTTTCGAGATACTCCTGACTTCCCGGTAGAATCATCATGTCCATTTTCATGACGGCCACGAACCCCTCCGGGGCTGCAGCGCCGTCCTGGGCGAACAGCGCAAAAGGATGAATCGCCAAAATGAATGCGGTGAGCAGTAACGGTCTAATCATAGCTTCAATATAGCATTAAGAATTTTGTCGGCCACACGATGTTTGTCAGACGTAGCGACCTCGTCCTGGCGGCCGTGCTTATCAATTAACCACACCCGGTTGGTATCGAGATCGAATGCATCTTCGGCAAAATTCCCGACCATAAGATCTGCGTTCTTGCTCTTTAGCTTATTATTAAGCTCCTCTAGCAGCTCAGGCAGCTCTCCAGTCTCTATTGCAAATCCTACCAGATGCGGGCGGCCGGGGGAGCGTTTTTCTCCTATCAGCTTCAGAATGTCCGGATTAGGAGTGACGCTGATAGTGCCGGCTTTGGAAGATTTCTTGATCTTCTGGCTTGCCCGTTCTGCCGGGCGGTAGTCTGCCACCGCTGCGGCCATAATTACGATGTCCGGAACATTGTCCTCCTCGTTGAATGTCAGCTCCAGCATGGCGTCTTTCATCTCCTCCGCCGTAACTACTGGGTAGCGTTTGATTGCGAGTGGAAACTTGGCGATCACCGATGGGCTGATCGGTCCATGCACTACGCTTACGTCAGCGCCCCTGCGGTAAGCCTCGATTGCCAGCGCGGCTCCCATCTTGCCGGAAGACCTGTTCGTCACATACCGGACAGGATCAATCGGTTCTCGAGTGGGCCCAGTCGATACCAAGATCCTCTTGCCTGCAAAATCAGAGACAGACAGTGCGCGGCGTGTCTGCATAAATACTTCGTGCAAGCTCGCCAACCTACCGGTGCCGTGCCAGCCGCAAGCCAACGCCCCTTCTTCCGGCTCAATAATGGTCATTCCCATAACGCGCAGCTTCTCAATGTTTTCGCGCGTAATTACATGTTCGTACATATTAACATTCATAGCGGGAGCAATGAGAATCGGCGCGCGCACGGCCAGCGCTACAGCGAGCAGCGGCGAATCCGCAAATCCATGTGCCAGCTTAGCTATTAAATCGGCTGTCGCCGGCGCAATGACCAGGGCATCCGTCCAATCGGCCAGATCAATATGGTCAATTCCAGAACCGTGAGATTTCTTCCAGAAGTCGCTCAAGACCGGTGATCCGCTTACCGACTCCAGCGTCATAGGCGAAATGAACTCTCGCGCGCAGTCGGTCATTATGCACCGCACCTGATAACCGCGAGTGGTGAACATGCGCACAAGTTCAGGGCTCTTGTATGCCGCAATTGAACCGCTCACTCCTATCGTTACATGCCTCTTTTCAGCGTGTTCGCTCATCTCAACTCCATCTTATTGCAAAAACGGATTACTGCGGCGTTCTTCGCCGATCGTTGTATCCGGTCCATGACCGCACCAGACCTCCGTTTCGTCCGGCAGCGCCAGCAACTGCTCATGTATGGTATCAATCAATTGTTCGTGGTTTCCTCCGGGCAGATCCGTCCGCCCTATCGACCCGGAGAAAAGACAATCCCCAGAAATAACAACCTTGTGCTCTTTACAGTAAAACGACACATGTCCGGGTGAGTGTCCGGGAGTGAACAAGACTTCAAAAGAATTCTCTCCCAACTCTAATTTCTCCCCGCCTTGTACGTATATACCCGGCTCGGGGCAGTTTTTGAAATAGCCGCTAGGTATTCCATAAAGCCCGGCAATTTCGTCCACGTGAGCGCGCATATACTCCTCCGCCGGATGACCCACCAACGGTACATTTAGAGCGGAGATCAGATCCGCAACGCCGCCGCAATGGTCAAGATGAGAATGCGTAAGCCAAACCGCCTTACAAATAAGGTCATTCTCATTCAGACAAGAGACGATTATATGGCTGTCACCCCCTGGATCGACTACAACCGCCTCCTTCGATTTCGCGCAATACACCACTCTGGCGTTCTGCATAAAGGGAGTAACTACGAGAGGAATACCCTTAATCATAGCGGGAAATCGAGGCTTTAAAACGTCTATCCTATCGTAATTGTTAGGGCACTAAAAGAGTTTCGGAGGCGCAGGTAAGAGTAGCTCACGAAAGAGATTCCTGAAAATCCCTAATAAATAGTCCAGCTTGCCATATTAATACATCCCTTAAGGCTGACGAGTAAACTAAGAGGGGTAATAGGGCCAAGCCGAAAGCTTTGGTCCCGCATTTTAGATATGAATCAGACGGCCTGTAGCCCAAATTCTATCAGCAACAAGCACGCATCCGCAGCAGCGGCGCTTGTCAATCAATCTTGGTTTCCCGTTAATCCCGCTATCCTTTTGCATATCCGGGAGGCGTTCGAGTCCGGACGGTATGAAAGTGATGCCACTCTGCTTATAGAAGACCTGAAGGGTGACGCAGCTCTGTTTCTGTATGTTCTCCGTGAACTGCAGAAGTTTACAAAAGATTGTGATGCCGATGATAGTTCGATTCGTTCAGGGCTTGAAAAAATCGGCCTCCAGAAGGCCCGCGAAATCCTCACTGTGATGCCAAGTGCTATCTCACACCATGAGTTCCGTCGCATGAACAAGCGGCAAAGCCAGCTGCTACTAGAGAACCTCAAAGCAGCATGTATAAGTGAATCCCTCGCAGCGGGTCAGAATATCGACAAAGATCTGGTTTTTAGTGCGGCGCTTCTGCGGCAGCTCGGACTAACTCTTATAGCGTGGAACTATCCGCACATCTTCGAACGTGCGGCGGCAAACAGTCAGAATGCTTTGGAGCGCGATGAAAGTCTGACGAAAATGCTGGGGTTCTCGCCGGCGACATTGGCTATTACCTTAGCCCGCAAATGGGAGCTTGATATTCACTACAGGGCACCGCTCGGAGATTACCAGAGCTTTGGGCGGCGCGGCGCTGCTGAGTTCAATCTAGAGCGTGTGGGCAGAAACATCGAAAAGATCTGCCGCATCGGCGAGATTCTAGCCCGCGCGTCACAGCCGGAGTACTGCGAACCGCGCAGTGACTGGCACCGCGCAAGGAACGAGATCCTGCGATCTCTCGGCGCGCAAGGTTTTAAACTGATAGAAGAGCGCACACAGCTGCTCCTTTGCTTCTACAAAGATTCGTTACCTGAGCATTTTTCCGACGATTGCTTCACTCCCGTCAGCGGGGAGAGCAGCAGCTCAACAGGGCACCAGCTCTTCCATGCGAACCAATATATTAAACATCTCTCTCCAGTCCTTCAGCGGAAGATGCATGATCTATATGAATCAATCGACTCAAAGTCAGTTAGCAAAAGTAGTATTGATCAGCTGGTTGGACAGATTATCCCTCAGGCAGGATTCACAAAAGGGTGCATTTACCTCATCGACCCCGGCTTCGGCTGGCTTGTCCCGCGCCTGGCCATCGGAGAGAGCAGCCTGACGGATTACAAGTCGTTCTCGCCGGGATTCCTTTCCATCGTTGATAACCCGCTAGCCAGCGCATATAGGCTCAGCACACCGGTAATCGAAACAGTTAGTGAAGGGGGCCGGGAGCAGGTCGTTTTTATAGCCGGAGCGGTAGGAAGCCTACAGAAAGCCGGCGTGCTTTATTTGGAGCCGGGCCCTACGCTCTTAGAGCTTACTGCCTCCGACCTCTCGGTGATCTTCAAGGCGATGCGCAACTGCCTGGCAGATTGCTTGACGCTGACCTAGCGTGGGAAGTCCCCGGCTTTTATCGCTAACAGTCTGCTTCCTAAACCTGCACCTGCACTTCTTCCTAATCCTAATCATCATCCTCATCTTCCTCCTACCCACGATAGAAGAGGGATGAGGTGCAAGTGCAGGATGATGATTATGAGAAGGACTAGGAGGAAGATGAGGAAAAGCCGGACTGGAGGTCCTTTGACTAAGCTCACGATAGGTCGGTGTTCCCAAGCGATTGTGCCCGGGGGGTTAGATAATCTTTAGGTACTGTTCGAGCAGCAATCGAATAATGGCCGCTTGATCGAGTTTCCCCTCAGGAAGGCCGCTTAGCAATGCGGTTACATCATGCGACAGGCGCTGACTCAACCGGCGCGCAAGCTCGCCGATAAACTCCTCCCGGTTCGCATGTGGAAAGTTTTTGAGCGCGTCGCTTAGCTCCCCCTCGATTACTGCATTCATGCGAGCTCTGAAGTCCAGAATAGCGGGCTCCGCTGATACCTTCGTTAACCACTTTTCGAACTGAAAAAGGCCGTGGTCGACCAATATCTCAGACTCTTTTGCCGCCTCTTCGCGCACGCTCTTGTTCTCATCTACGATGGTTGATAGGTCGTCGATATTATAAAGATAAACGTTTTCAATTTGCCCCAAAAGCGGCGAGAGGTTGCGCGGTACGCCGAGGTCCACCAAAAAAAGTGCTCGAGCCCGCCGCATCTGTTTAATCTCCGAAGCTTCTACCAGCGGACGATCGACGCGGGAAACAGAGCTGATAACAACGTCCACCGCCGGAAGATGCCGGCTGATGTCAGACAGAGAGATTGCCGAGCCCTCCAAACGCTCAGCCAGTTCAAACGCGCGATCAATGGTGCGATTAGCGACTACTATATTTTTGCAGCCCCGCCCTTTCAGGTGCAGGCCGGTCAACTCTGCGGTTGCCCCAGAGCCGATGATCATCGCGGAGCAATCGCTTAATTCCCCAAAGATCTGCTCTGCGAGCCGGACGGCAACATAACTGATCGAAACTCCCCGCTCGGCGAGTGCAGTATTGGATCTGATTTTTTTCGCCAAGCTGAAAGCAAATTGGAAAAGATGATGCAGATACTTGCCTACGCACCCGAGCTTAACTGCTCGGCTGTATGATTCCTTTACCTGCCCGAAAACCTGCGCCTCACCCAATACCATGGAGTCGAGACTCGAGGTGACACGGAAAATATGCCGCACCGCGGCGCCATTTTCATAGAAGTAGAGCTGATTTGATAGGCTGCCTCCGAGCGACGACTCCATGAAGCCCGCAATACGGGTGCGTTCTCTATCAGGGGATCTCTCGGATCCGCCTGCAGACACTATCTCAAAGCGATTGCAGGTGGAAATAACTGCTGCTTCCTGAAGCCCGCACTCCGACTTAAGGCGCGGCAGAAAATCCTCTATATCGCCACCGATACTGGCTATACGCTCGCGGTCCTCCACACCTACTGTGCGGTAGCTTGCCCCAACCAGACTGTAACTGACCGGGTAAATTATCCCGCGTGATTCAAAATTACTGCTAGACTCCATATCCCAAGTGAAACTCGTTTCCTCCTACTAGAGCCATTGTCATAAAGACCGCTATGAATATGCCTGTTAGAAACAGCGAAATCCGCGAGATGCGTTGTGGTGACCATCCCAGCTGGACCCTAAGATAGAGCAGGCTTGCAAGAACCACCCAAGTGAATATCGCCGCCCACTGGTAGAAGTCGTTCCTAAACAGTGAATAGTGCCGAAGCATTGCCCACATTGCCCCGCTCAGCACCGCGAGTCCCATGGAGACGAACCCGACCACTACGAACCTCCGAGCCATACCGTCGAGCGCCTCCAAACTGGGCCCCCTTGACATGACGCTAATGGCGGCCTTCTTCTTGATGCGGCGCTCCTGAACCAAGAACGCAGCGCTAGCAATGAAAACGATTATAAGGCTCAGCTCCGCCAGCAACGCCGGTACCACGTGCATCAAAAGCAGAGGATTATTTGACTCAATGGAACTAAAAGTGTCGCGGTGCATTAGGTAGGAGCTACTGGCAAACAACAGAGTGACTCCGGGCGCGAGAAAGGCGCCCAGAACCGGCGACCCGAACTTCGACTTAAATAGGAAAAACGCGCACGGCAAAAGCCATGAAAGCCAGAAGAAGTACTCGCCGCGCTGCGAGGGAACCAGCTGCTCCTGTTCCTGCACGAAGGGGAAAATAAGAATTGTATGCAGGATAAAGCCGGCGACCAAGCAGCCGCTGGCAAAACGTCCCAATCTAGTTGCCGCTCGCCTGGCGATTGAAAAGAGATAAGCCAGCGATGCAATCAGATAGCAGGCCAGGCAGACAAGAGCGAGAAAATGAGTTGTTGTCATAGAGTTGAATCGAGGTCCCTCTTGCGGCTAAACCGCAGCAGCCTATACGCGGGAACTAGAACTATTCTCTTATAATCTCTATCACTCGCGCTACATTCTCGGGTGGAGTATCCGGCAGAATTCCATGCCCCAAATTGAAAATGTACTTACCGCACTTCGTCCCCTGCTCTACCAGCACCCGAACATATCTTTCCAACGAGTCTAGAGACTCCCTTAATACTAAGGGGTCCAAATTGCCCTGTAGCACCATATTATCACCTAACACAGCGCGGGCAAAAGGTAGAGGAACCCTCCAATCGATCGAAATTCCGTCGCTGCCAAGCTCCTTAATAAGAGGCAGGATAGCGCCGGTTCCGGTAGAGAAATAAAAGATAGGAATAGGCGTCGCTTCACGCACCTTCGCTATAATCGATTGCAGATAAGGCAGGGCAAATTCGCGATACTGCTCTTCACTTAAGACACCGGCCCAAGAATCGAAAATCTGGACTAGACTCACCCCCGCCTCAGCTTGAGCTATTAGGTAATTGGCAATCATGGTTGAGAGCTTTTGCTGAAGGTTGTGCCAGGCTTCGGGACGAGAGAACATAAAATGCTTTGTAGCAGCCAGGGTGGAGTGTCCGCCTTGCTCGATTAGATAACTTGAAAGGGTAAAGGGCGCGCCGGCAAAACCTATAAGCGGCACTCCCCTAGGAGTAAGGCTTTTAACGCAAATTCCTATAGCTTCAAGTGTATATCCGACACTATCCTTGACGTCCGGGACACTCAGCCTGTCAACGTCACTTTCAGAGGCAATAGGATTGAAGATTTTCGGACCCTCGCCCTCCACAAAGTCCAGTTTGACGCCCATTCCGATAAGCGGATTCAGAATATCGGCAAAAATGATAGCGGCGTCGAGATCAAAGCGATCAATCGGCTGCAATGTAACCTTCGCTGCCAGCTCAGGAGTGCTTATCAGTTCCAGCATGCGGTGCCGTTTGCGAAGTTCACGGTACTCGGGAAGATAGCGGCCGGCTTGTCGCATGAACCAAACCGGAAGCCGCGCGGTACGCTCACCTTTTACAACTTTCAGCAGCACGCTGTCGTTCAACATCTCTCACTTCGGCTTAATAGTATCCTGTGCACCCATATACTTTCGTAGCGCTTCTGGAATAGTGACGCTTCCGTCGCGCTGCTGATGAACCTCCAGAAGCGGAATAAGTATTCTCGGTGATGCGATGCAGGTGTTATTTAATGTATAACAATAAATGTTCTTCCCGGAATCGTCCTTGTAACGCATCCCCAGCCTGCGGGCCTGGAAGTCGTGAAAGCTCGAGCAGCTGTGTGTCTCGCAATACGACTTTCGAGAGGGCATCCATACTTCAATGTCGTTCTTATAAACCTGCCCTTGCCCCATATCGCCGCTCGACACGGCCACAACTCGGTAAGGAAGTTCCAGCAATCTTACCATCTCTTCCGCATTGGCGAGCAGCTCGGCGTGCAATTTGGCGCTCTCAGCCTCATCGGCCTTGCATATCACCACCTGCTCAACTTTATAAAATTGGTGAATTCTATAAATACCGTGCGTATCCTTGCCGTAGGTACCCGCTTCCCTGCGGTAGCACGGAGAATAACCGGCATATCTTAGCGGCAGGAGCGAGGCATCCAGTATCTCGTCGGCGTGGTAAGCACAAACCGGAACTTCTGCTGTGCCGATAAGAAATAGGTCATCGTCGCGCTGATCTAGATGGTAAGCCTGCTCCTCGCCACCGGGGAAATACCCGGTGCCGCTCATCGCTTGGTATTTCACGATGTGAGGAGGGTCCATCAGCGTGTAACCTTTCGAACCACTGAGAAGATCCATCGCCATACTGAGTACGGCGTGCTGCAATCTAACCCCGTCGCCCTTCAAGAAGTAGTTTCGTGATCCGCTGACCTTAACCCCGCGCTCAATATCAATTATTCCGAGCGAGCTTCCCAACTCAACATGGTCTTTCGTCTCGAAGTCGAATACCGGAGGTTCGCCGCGCCGGTACATCTCGACATTGTCCTTGTCGCTAGCTCCATCCGGGACGTCACTTCTGGGAATAGAGGGGATCAGCAGCTGCTGTCTCTGCCACTCCTCTTCAATATCTTTTAGCGACGAGGCGAATTCCTTAAGCCGCGCTGAAAGCTGCTTCATCTGGTCGAGTCCGTCTTCCTTCGCCTTGCCCATAAGTTTGGGCAGCTCCTTACTGAAGGCGTTCTGCTTCGAGCGCAAGCTCTCAACCTCGGCCTTTACAGAGCGATAACGTTCATCGAGCTGTAGAAACTCAGAGACACTAAACTTAATCCGCTTGCGGTCGCAGCCCTCCTGATATCGCTCAGGATGTTTTCTTAGGTCATGAAGATCGATCATGCTGAAAGGATAGTTTGCACTCGGCCGGTCCAGTGAGGTCTCCGGCGCTATTCAATGCAACTCAGAGTAGCTAACATAACCAATAAGGTCAACGATTTGGAATTCCACAAGCCAGCTCCTGCTTCAATCGGCTTAATTCCATACCGGCCTAGGATTTATTCGCGCGGGTCAAAATACATGCGCACAAAGCGGAAATCCTGATATACCGATTCAGGCGGCGGCGGAAGCGGGTTGGCCTTCATTACAGCCCTTTCTACCGAAAGGTCGAACTCAGAGTTCCCGGAACTTTTGCTGATGCGCACACCGGAGATCTCTCCGCTGCGGCTGATATTAAACTCCACTTCAGAGATTAGAGGAGAGTTTGTGTCGTACCATCTCCAGCCTCCCTTAATCAATCGCTCCAGTAGTTTGAGATATTCAAAAAATTCAGGCGGACGAACGATTCCACCACCCATCCCTTTAGCTCCAAGGGCTCCGGCGCCGAATCCTTTGCCACCGGCGTTTGCTGACTCACCGAGATAACGCTGCACGGCTTGCTGAAGCCGCTTGTCGATTTCAGCCTGCGTCGGCTCTTTCGGTTTAGATTTTTGAGGAGGTGCCTTTTTTTCTTCCTTTTTCGGCCCCGGCTTTGGTTGCTCCTTTTTCTGCTTCAGAGAAATCTCGGCATCCGGAGGAGGCTTTTTCTCAACTGGTTTCGGGTCCTCTTTTTTCGGCTCGGGCTTGCTCGGCTCCACCTTCTTGGGTGGCTCCTGGACGTTCTTTGGAGGAGCGATAAGGGTCTTCTGTTTCTCCTTGGGAGCTTGTGTAATGCCGCCTAGGCTCTTCCCGCCTTCAAGTGTAACCGAGTAAATCTTGTGCGCGCCAAGCTCCCCATAGTTCCAGCGCACTCCGTAAAAAAAGAGGTAGGCTATAATGAGGTGCCCGAGAAAAGACAGTACGAAACCGATTTGCAGATCGCGATCACGTTCAAGATCCACCGCTCAACCTTATTACATTTTGCTTTCAAAGGCAGATCAGGAGCGCTTTCCTTTCGGCTCGTTTCCCGGGAATGCCGATACCAGCCCGATCTGCGTTACCCCGCCCTCGTGAAGCCGTGACATCACCTGCATGATGTTACCGTACTCAAGCGACGTGTCGGCTTTTATATAAACCTTCTGTTCGTTAGCCGGCCGCTGACTAAGTATTGCAGTCACTTTCGCAGCCAGCTGATCGATGGCTACCTCATTTCCAGCCCCCAGAAATATTCTGCTCTCCTTATCAATTGATACGACTACCTGCTCATTTGTTCCGGGTAGCGGTGCAGTGGTAGCCTTAGGAAGATTGACCTCCACACCCTGCTGCAGCATCGGAGCGGTAACCATAAAGATCACCAATAGAACCAGCATTACGTCCACCAAAGGAGTAACGTTGATGTTTGCTACCGGCTCATCGCCGCCGCTGCTTGATATCGCCATACATTTCCCACTGCTAGCAACTTAGACTAATCCGATTCTCGATAAGTTCATTTCACCGGCTAAAATGCTGCCGCGCAATATCTAAGAATTCCTCGCTGAATGCGTCCATCGATTGGCGGAAGCCTTTAACAGCTACCACGAAATAGTTATAAGCTACGGCTGCCGGAATGGCGGCGGCCAGTCCGATTGCAGTAGCGACCAACGCCTCTGAAATACCGGGGGCTACAGCCTGCAGAGTAGTCGACTTGAGGGTGCTTAGCCCATGGAAGGCGTTCATAATGCCCCAAACCGTACCGAACAATCCAATAAACGGCGCCGCACTCGCAACCGAAGCGAGGAAGGTTATCCCTCTCTCTAATTTACCCGTTTCCGCCTGCTCAGCTCGTTTTAATGCATGTTCGACCGTAGCCAGCTCGAGATCAAGATTCCCGGCGGCCTTTGGCGCACCTTGCGACTGACGGTCTTGGATTATGTGAGATAGTTCTCGGTATCCGGAAGCAAATACTTTGGTCAGTGGGCTAGCCTCCAGCCGCCGAGACGAGTCATCCACGCGCGCGAAGTTCCTGGTTTCCCAAAAAATACTACTAAACTCATTCGAGTCGCTACGAGCTTTCCGAAACTGCAAAAACTTCTGGATGGTTATGGCCCAGCTCCAAACCGAGAGGATAATAAGGGTGATCAGAACTGCCTGTACCACCGGGCCTGAGCCGGTTACCATCGACAAAATACTATGGTCTTGCAGTGTTTCTAAAGGCTCCACGGAAAACCCCCTAATTTAAAATTATGCTCAATGAACAGTGCCTATATCAATTGGCGACTGCGGCAAGGCGACCTTTAACAGGCGGCCTTCTATAAGAGGCCAATATCACATAGTTTGTTAGCTTGCACCATCCTTTAGTCGAAATGCTAAATTTTTACTTTCGCAAAGAGCCGCGCATGCTACTCAAGTTGAAGTTTGAAGCCCATTTTGATACTCCTATCATCTGACTGCGGCAGCCAAAATGGGCCGCCTTCGCACCTTTCATCGCGGTCTGACTGAATTGAATTGGAGACGTGTCTTATGAGCATCAATATAGCTATCAATGGATTTGGACGAATCGGCCGCAATATCTTACGGCAGGTGTATGCTCTTAAGAAGGATGAGGACCTCCAGATCGTCGCCATTAATGACCTAACCAGTCCCGCCACCCTGGCTCATCTTCTGAAGTACGACTCGGTGCACGGTAGATTCAACGGCAGTATCAGCTCAAGTGATAACAGTATAACCGTAGAAGGAGATGAAATACGGGTATACGCCGAAAAAGATCCGGCTAAATTGCCATGGAATCAACACAAAGTTGATGTCGTACTAGAATGTACGGGCCTGTTTACAAAGAAAGAGAAAGCGTCTGCTCATCTTTCGGCTGGAGCTAAAAAGGTCATTATCTCTGCCCCGTCGCCGGATCCCGACATTACAATCGTCTGTGGCGTCAACGACGGCATGTACGATCCGGAGAAGCACAATATCGTCAGCTGCGCGTCATGCACCACCAACTGTTTAGCGCCTGTAGCAAAGGTGCTGCTTGAGAACTTCGGCATAGCTCGCGGCACTATGACCACGGTACACTCTTATACCAACGATCAGCAGATACTTGATCTGCCGCATAAAGATTTAAGGCGCGCGCGCGCTGCCTCTCTTTCGATGATTCCTACGACAACGGGTGCCGCAAAGGCTCTCGGTCTTGTACTTCCTAAGCTTCAGGGCAAAGTCGACGGCTTCTCCATTCGCGTTCCTACTCCGGACGTCTCGGTGGTTGATTTCGTGGCGGAATTGGAGCAAGACGCATCGGCAGATGACATTAACCGTGCCATGCGCTCTGCGGCCGAAAAGGATCTGAAGGGAATACTAGCGGTCTCGGATGAACCGCTTGTCTCGATCGATTATACCGGCAACACCAATTCATCGATTGTGGATTCATTGTGCACTATGGTGATTCAAAAGCGGCTCGCTAAAGTGGTCGCATGGTACGACAACGAAATGGGATTCTCACGCCGCATGGTGGATCTCGCCGGCATTCTCGCATCTCGCTGAGCAACCACTGAACTTAAAAGGAATCTTCCGATGGCACCGCGTACTTTACTTGTCGCAAATTGGAAGATGAATCTCGGAATCGCCGAATCGGTAAGTCTAGCACGCGCTATTGCAGAAGGCTGCTCCGGACTCGCACAGACCGAGATCTGGCTGGCGCCGTCATTCACCGCATTGGCCGCCGTTAAAGAGTCTCTCAGCTCGACTCCCGTCAAAGTAGGAGCTCAAAACGCGCACTGGGCAGACTCAGGAGCCTTCACGGGTGAAGTTTCTGTTCCAATGCTGAAGGAATGCGGGGCTACCTTTGCAATAGTTGGCCATTCAGAGAGGCGCCATATTCTTGGAGAGAGCGATCTGTTGGTGGTAAAAAGAGCCGCTGCAGTAGCTGCCTCCGGGATGCAATGTATTTTTTGCGTAGGCGAGAAGCTCGAGGAGCGGGAACGCGGACTTACTTCAATGGTATTGCAGCGGCAGCTGATCGCGCTTTTAGACGGTATCGATCGAAAGCTGCTGCCGAATATCATTCTTGCGTATGAACCTGTATGGGCGATCGGAACCGGTAAAGCTGCTGAAGTGGAAGATATCGCCTCAGCGCATGCCGAACTTGCCTCGATATGGATGTCCACAGGACACCAGCAATCCGCTCCCAGAATTTTATACGGCGGAAGCGTTTCACCGGAGAATTTCCACACCTTTGTTCATTTGCCGTCCGTTGGCGGAGCACTCGTCGGAGGAGCAAGTCTGGTTGCCGAGAAGTTCACGGAATTGGCCAAAATTTCAGAGCAGCAACAGTGATTCTTAGAAGGTGGTAAACGGTTGCAGCTCGTCGCTAAATCTCCCCTTCCGTTCAGAAACAGCAAAAAGTTTATCCAGCCTCGGATCGGGAATATACGGATCGACGAATGGCAGAACGTAGTTAAACACGTCGCGGGGAAAGCGCTCAACTACAGGGAAAAAGCGGTAGCTTTTTTCATATTGGCCGTCTTCCCCATCGTAAGCCTTGAAGGTCCATACCCCGTAGGCAACATCGCGTGCCAATGAAAAATGTCTCAACCCCTCTTCATCCGGCAGACCAAATGCAACCTCCTGCACAAATCTGCCGTTTCTAAAAAGCCGAAGCCGTTGGATGTCGCTCCCTTCAACCACGCCATTCATTTCGAGCCTGCTCTGCACCCTATCGTAGGTATTTGGCCTCGGGTCGATTTTCGATACCAGTACCATCGTTAATCTCAGATTAGGATCGAAAGGACGAAGCTGTTGAAATTTAATGCGATCTACGCGGTGTGACTGCAGAGCGGGCGCAAGTGAAACCTTCATCCAACGCTGATATACCGACCTATCGACACCATCCTCCTGAAGTGCAGCTGCAACAGCGAGGTCCGCCGTTTCTATCTGCTCTGCAGCTTCCGGTGCAGTGATTAACCTGCTTGCATCTCCGGAAACCAGATCTAGCACGCTTATGAGATTAAAAAGTGCATGGCGAGAATTACTGCGCCGCTCATCCAGCTTACTGAGGATCGCTTGTGCTTCTGCCCTAGCATTCTGAACGGCGTTCTGCGCCCCCTCACTGCGCAGCAATTCCCAACTTACCGGATCGGCTGCCGGGAGCTGAAGCTCTGCTTTTTGGGCGCGAGAATCAGTTTTGGACATTGATTCCAATAAGGAGTCCAAAGGGGAACGGTAGGTAGTGCCACTTTCAGCGGGTGCCACCTGCTTTTGTGACCTCACAGCAGCTGCTTTGGACGGGTACGGCACCGCATCAGAGGGACGGTGCTCGGAGACCTTCAAAAGATCGGGAACGAAAAATAGGGCTGCGATACACCCAATCAATAGCAACAGCGGCAGGATGCCCCGCAGGCTGAAGTTAGCGATCGGTATATTCTTAACTAGACTAGTCATTTTCTGGATTGATTATATGCCTTTTAAGTAGCCTAAACAAATATATCATCACCTTAACCGATTGATTTTTTTGGTGCTTTTCCAAAATGAAGCACTTCTGTTGCATAATCACCCGCATTGACTAAACTCAGCAGTCATCGCCTCCACCCAATAGTGTGGTTTTTAGAAGCACTTCCTCCGTAAGGATGGATTAGTAAGAGATGGTTCATGTCTAGGTAGTGTGGGTCTTGTATGACTGAGTTGGTGTTAAATCTCTCTCGTGCGGGTTTTAATAGTTTGTCTACTTCCGCCAGTGGATTTTTTGAAAGAATCCACACCCCTGCTCGCACCCGCGATATAATTTGGATCGGTATTCTGTTAGTTGCTTTACAGGTTCTCGACGGCCTTTTGACCGGAATTGGTGTAATGCGTTTCGGAACCGAGATCGAAGCGAATCCGCTCATTCGATCACTGATGGAGCAGTGGGGTCACATCAACGCTCTGGTAGCAGTCAAGCTTTGTGCGATTGTAATTGTCGGAATTCTCTGCCGGCTGGCAATCAAGGTCGGATGGGTAACCTTCGCTTTACAAGGGGTCATTCTGCTCTATCTCGCTGCCGCTATTGTTCCTTGGACGGCGATACTGCTTTTCCGAGCCATTTAGCAGTTCATCATGTAATACGGTACGACGCTGCGGCTAACCTGCCTCGCTAGCGATTCCTCGTTTGAGTTTGTTATCTACAGAGCGCACTAACAAAGTGGGTATTTGCTGGCCGTTTACTTACCGGTTCAATCCCAGAAAATACCAAGCGACTGCCAGCCCCATCGCGAATACAGCGAGCAGTGAAACTCCCGCTGCAATCTTCTTTAGCTTCTTGATAGCGTGGCTGGTACCGCCGCCGAAATGAAAGGTTACAGAAGGACTCTGCGAAAAGGTTTCAGGGCGCTCGAGGGTACGCGGAGAGAAAGCTTCCTGCATCTCTTTTGCGCTTGTGAAACGCTTACTGGGATTGACTGCAAGAGCGCGCTCCAAAATTTTCACGTATTTCCGGCCATCGCCGGAAAGAGCTATGCGCGGGAACTCGAACTTGGTCTTTATTAAGTAGGTGATTGCAGCCGCTCCGCGCTTGTCATCCAGCCTTCTTTTCCCGGTTAGCAGCTCATACATAACTACTCCACAGGCATATACATCAGAGCGGAAGTCAAATCGGCCCGCGCGGATATACTCGGGAGGCATGTACTGAGGGGTCCCTAGTAAAATTCCAGGTCGAGTTAGGTTCTTTACCCCGATTTTTTTTAGCAGTCCCAGGTCTCCCAGCTTGATTACACCATCCTTTCGCAAGAAGATATTTTCCAGCTTGATATCTCGATGCATAACATTCAACTCATGCAAGGCATGCACGGCTTCCAAAAGCTGATACATGATCCGATTGACCTCATCGTAAGAGAACTTTTCCTGCCTCAACAAGCGCGCCAGATCGAAGCCCTGAACATATTCCATAGTAAACGCCAGGCATTTGTCGTACTCGATGAGATCATAAGACTGTACCAGGTTGGGGTGTTTAATGCGCTGACAGACGGCCCACTCCTCCCGGAAGCGGGTGATGGTGTGCTCATCGAAGGCCATGTCGTTGGTTAGAAGTTTCAAGGCCAGATATTGCTCGGGCCGGGTGCGATCCTTCACGAGATAGACATTTCCGGCCGTGCCGTGACCAAGTAAGCGCACGAACTCGAAACGCCCCGATAGTTCGGGCGAGCGCTTGAGGAGATCGAGCTGATTTTGCGCCGTCATTGATTCGCCTTGCAAGATAGCAGCAAGATAATCGGCACTTTCTCCCGCGCAACTTAACCGCTTTTTTAATGCTTAAAACGAAGATATAAGCTATTGGATCGGCTCCTGAGACGAGAGCATGGCTCTCTGCAAAGAGCTAGTTCCAATGCCTGAGGGTGGTGCGCTTCCAACCGAAGTGCGTTGCAACTTCGCACCCCTTTCCCGAACGGGCAACGCCTACTCGAAAGTATACTTCAAAAGAAGCGGCTGTCCGCTTCTGCGGACTTCAATGGTTGCCTGCGACTCATTCTGCAGAAGTGCTAGATAGGCTTTGAATTTGGCCGGCTCATAAATGATGAATCCGTTAGCTGCCACAAGCACATCGGCGTTCTGCAGTCCAAGCAGCTCAGCCGGTGAGCCCTCATAGATGCTGAACAGGCGGTACTCTGGGACAGCACTAGCTTCCTCGGCACGCGCCACAAGCGGGATGACCCGCATGCGGGTTAACTTATCCGGTTGCTTCAAGGTATCGCGGTAGGTCTGACGCGAAATAGTCATTTCGACGGTCTTGATATTGGGCGGCACTCCTCTAATCTTTGCAATCTCGGTAGGAAGCGCGGCTCGTTTATGGCAACCGCCGGCAACGGCTGCAAGCAGCACTAGAAAAAAAGTATGGAACAACCTGAGACGGTATGTTTTTGCAAACATTAGCGCACCTCGCATAATGAGTGTATTGAAGAAGGGTTCAGACGGCGCATTCTCAGCCGTTCGGATCTGAGAATGCAGCGCACCTGCTCCGCTGCAGCCTTAAGCTCACCGTTAATCACTAGATAGTCTAAATACTCGCCCGAGGCAGAAAGTTCTCTGATCTTTTCATATTCTGAACGGGCTGTAGCCATGCGAGAAGAGAGTTCGCTCTCACTGACTGCGCCACGCGATTTAATCCTCTCAACCAGGGCGTCAAAACTGGGAGGAAGAATTGTCACTATTACGCAATCAGCAGAGAAAGACTTCTTCACGTTCAAAGCCCCTCTTATGTCTATAATGAGCAGAAGGTCGCGACCCGCTGATACGGCATTTTCCAAGTTTTCACGTGGAGTGCCGTACAGATTGCCGTGAACCTCCTCCCATTCGAAGAAATAATCAGCCTTTATTTTGGCTTCGAACTCCGCACGCGTAATGAAAGTATAGCTCTTGCCATTCTCCTCCCCTAGACGCATCGCTCTTGAGGTAACGGACACGGATTGACTTAAGTGGCCATCGTTATCGGACAACAGTTTGTCTCCGATCGAAGTCTTGCCGCCGCCGGCGGGCCCGATTATGCAGAACAAAATTCCCTTTCGCATTTGTATAGCCTAGCCGACTACTCCAAATTCTGCACCTGCTCTCTAATCTTTTCCACAATCGATTTGCAATCGACAACTATGCCCGATATCTCAGCATCTGCCGCTTTAGACGACATAGTATTAAGCTCGCGCGTGAACTCCTGAAGCAGAAAATCCAGCCTGCGTCCGGTGCCTTTCCTGCTCAATGCGGCGCAAGCCTCATCTATATGCACCCCGAGGCGCACAAGCTCCTCCGATATGTCGCATCTATCGGCCATAAGCGCCACTTCGGCGGCAAGACGCTGCTCATCGACCGCGTGTCCTGTTGCAAGCTCCTTGACCCGCGACGACAGTCTGCTTTGGTATCTCTGCGGAACGCTCTTCGCCCGCTTTTCAATCTGAAGCCGCGCCTTCGATAGGTCTTCAAGCTTTGCGGCGATATCTTGGCCAAGTTTGCGGCCTTCACTCATCCGGCTGCTTACGAGCTCTTTCATCGCTTGGCGGAGGGTGCGGGTGAGCAGCTTCACCTCTGCCGGCTGCACGGTGTCTTGATCGACAACGCTCTCCATCACCTCCTTCCTCGAAAGTATGTCGAGTAACGCATCCTTCATAAAACTGCTATCGGCAATCCCAAAGCGGCGGCCGGCAGATCGGTATCGCGCCATAAGAGAATCCAGCGCCGTTAGATCGACTTTAGCAACTGGAAGTGCTCCTTCACTCACTCTGCGGCTGATTCCGATCTCTATTCTGCCCCGCTGCACCGAACCCGTAATCTCCTTGCGCAGCTGCTGCTCAAGCGCCGAGTATTCTTTAGGAAGGCGGATAGAGATATCAATGTAACGGTTGTTCACTGACTTTATTTCGACGTCGATCTGAACAGCGCGGCTTTTAAGTGAGGCACGGCCGAATCCGGTCATACTTACTGTAGCAGGCCTGCCCGCCGTTTTTACGCTTCTAGTCACGATTATAACCTTGCGATCTGCCTCTTCATCTTCGCTAAATCTACAGGCGTCGTCCCCACCTCCGAGACAACAACCCCGGCGGCAATATTGGCAAGTTCGCCTGCAATCTCGTGCCCGGCTCCGGCGCCGAGAGCTGCCGCAAATATAGCAGTCACCGTGTCTCCAGCGCCGCTCACATCTGAAACCTCGCGCGCCTGGGTGGGCAATACAAGGTGGGGTTTTACGGATCTCCTTGCAATTAATAGCCCATCCTCTCCGAGCGATATAAGCATTGCATCCGCCTTCCACTTATCAATTAGGATCTCAGCTGCTCGCCCGGCTGATTCCGGGCTCTTTATCCGCACTCCGCTAACCGCTTCAGCCTCTTTCCGGTTAGGCTTGCCTACACTCATACATCTATAAAGATGATAGTGCTCGGGATGGGGATCGACTACTAAAGGCCGCTCGGCAAGAGAGATCTTGTTATCTTTACTTGCCCCTTCGAGCATATTCATGATTCGCTCCGTGATCGCTCCTTTGGCGTAGTCCGATACGACTATGACACGGTACTTCTGCAGCTGTTTCGAGATGTGCTCACACAACTGCTCATCGAGCGACGTGTCAAGGGGACACTCCTCGGAAGGCGGATCTTCTCTGTCAATCCGCACAACTTGTTGCTGATGAGCGATCACCCGCGTTTTGACTGTGGTTGGGCGAGCGCTATCTACCATCACTCCGTCGGTATTAACTTTGAGATCGCGGAAAAGTGATAGTACCTTTGTGCCCTCATCGTCATTGCCTACATACCCGCATATTGAAACCTCCGCCCCTACGTTGCGCAAATTATGAATAACATTGCCCGCACCGCCGAGGCGCTCTTCGATCCGCTTCACTTTAACAACCGGAACCGGCGCTTCGGCCGAGATACGGTCCACGATGCCCCATATGTAACGGTCCAGCATCACATCACCGATCACTAGAACCGGCACGCCCTGCATCCGCTGCAGCGCATCGCTTAAAATCTCTTTACGGGCATTCATAACTTTGTGTTCCACATCATTGACGCGGCCGCTGAGCTGCCGTCTGCTCCTTCAAAATACTCGATGGAGAGCAGAGCAAGCAATAGGCTAGCACCTTAATTGAATGCGATATATTCGAATCAAAAAGCATGTTTACACTCCGCCGGCGATAAATTGACGGGCTTTTTGCATAACCGCTTCTGCGGAGATAAGACGCATGCAGAGTCGATCAAGCCCCGGACACTTGCGGCGGTAGCACGGCATACAGCCGAGATGCGCTTTAACCACAAGCTCCCGGCTGCCATGCGGGGCCGTTCGCGAGTCTGATGTTGGGCCGAACAGGGAGATGTACGGCACTCCCAAGGCACCGGCGATATGCCCCGGCCCTGAGTCAGGACCGATACAAAAGGCTGCCCGGCTTACGACCGCAACCAGTTCATCAAGTGCGGTTCGGCCGGCCAAATTGATAACTCTCTCGCTTGCCGCGGATGATTCTAGTCTGCCCGACAGGTCGAGCTGCCCGCCATCACCCAGTAAAGCTACCTTCATTTGCGACTCCGCCAGAAGCAATTGAAGCAATTTTAGATAACCTTCCGCAGGCCAATCTTTAGAAGGCCAAGATGAGCCCAGCACTACTGCGCAATATTTCTCTCCTAACCTGGCGCGTGTATCGGCGCTTCGCCTCATTCCATCTTCAAGCGAAAAATCCACACGCGGCTGTGAGTATTCAACGCCGATCTTTTCTAAGAACTTAAGGTAGTGTTCCAGCTTGGGAGCATCAGCCGGATAGCGGCCGATCTGTTCATTATTGAATAGCCAGTTAAACTCCTTGGCATTTGCACGATGGAACCCGATTCGGCGCGGAGCGCGCGTTAACCACGAGAAAAGGCCGCTTTTTAAGTGCCGCTGAAGATCAAGCACCAGATCAAATTGCGCGCGTTTTAGCTGCCCCGCTAGGCCTAAAAGACTTTTCAGAGGACGCCGGCGATCGAACAAAATAACATTGTCTATCTTTGGATTGAGCTTTACGATTCCTTCACACTTTGGCTCAACGAGCCAAGAGAGTTCACACTTCGGATATGCAGTTTTAATCGGAGACACTAGCGACATGCCGCGAACTACATCGCCGAGCGACCCCATCAATACGATTAAGATCCGCCGAGGATTATTAGACGTATGTGCTTCGTTCACCGTGTTCATGCTGGCGAAGTCCAAGGCTGACAATTTCAGAGAGGTAGTCAGGCAAGTTATGCTTGATTACCGCCCGCCTCCACCTTCTTAAATAATAATCGCGCAATAAGGTCGTGCTGCCACGAAATAACTGCGCCTTGTCAAAATCGAGGATGTATACCTGGTCTTTCGGGCCTATCAGTACATTTCCAGGATGAAGATCGATATGTTTAATCGAGTGGCGCACTAGAATTGCAATGTTTCTAACAAGCTCCAAGAGAACTCTGGATGTGCGCTCTTCATCTTTGACACTCATTTCGGAAAGAGTGACCCCGCTATCTATATATTCAGTCATAAGCCAAGCGTTGCAAAACATCGCTCCTTTTACGGCGAAACCTAACGGCTCAGGCGCATTTACCCCGATCTTGCGGGCGCGCTGCAAAAAGTCGAACTCACGCTCGCCGCGCGTTTTCCCCCAGCGAAGATAGCTACGCCATACCAGCCTTCCGAACCATCCCCCACGCGCATACTGTTTTATGAATACGCGGCCCACTCCAGGCAGCGAGCCTTCGCCGAAAAGGCCTCGGCCAGCTAAAGAAGCCGCCCGGCGGTTTCGTGAATCCTTTATCAGGGACACAATCTCCTGCTTAGATATCTCTCCAAGCCTAGGGGCAAGTCCCAGCTGGAACCCCTCGCAATTGAATTTTAGAAATCCTTGGCTCACTCAAGTCCCTTTGCTAATCGCGCCCGGCCAGAACCTTTTGGGCCGCTGCTATAACTCGTTCGGCCGGCAGCTTCATACAGGCCTCTGTCCCGGTCGGGCAGCGCATACTGCCGTGCCGCCTGCAAGGCTTGCAGCTCAGCCCCTCCTGCTCAACCACCAAGCCGCGGTTTTTCCATGGGCCGAACCCAAACGCCGGTGAGGTGGCGCAAAAAACGGCGACCGCCGGCGTTTTGAACGAAGACGCCATATGCAGCGCCAAACTGTCGTTGCATACTACCAGCCTGGCGGCCTTTATCACATACATTGATTCCTGTAGTGATAACTGCCCCGCCAAATTCATCAGCGGTAATTCCTCGGCAACCTTGGAGCAGATCTCACTTTCATCGGCCGATCCTAGAAGCACAACCTGCATGCCGCTGGCCAACAGCTCCTGCGCTGTGCGGCGGTACCCCTCCCAGTTCCATCGCTTCGTGGCCCACACGCTGCCCGGCACCAAGACCGCAATGCCCGGACCGTCCGTCCTGAGCTGCTTCATGAATGGCCTCTCAACTGAGGGCTGTGCAACATGCAACCGCAGATCTTCGTCGAAAGATTCAAGCCCCCTTTCGACTCTCTCTCTCTCTACTATGGAGAGATTTCTCAGTACTTCGTGAAGCGCCAGCGGCCGCTGAACCGTTCGATGATATAATCCGCTTAATCGAGCGTCCTTGAAACCGATTCGTAATGGAATACGCGCTGCAGTAAGAAGTAGAGATGTACGATATGATCTGTGCAAGGAGTACGCCACGTCAAAACCGTAACTCCTGAGCTCGCGTGCTTTCCTGAAAATTCCGGAGATGCCGGCTTCCGACCCGCGTTTGCTGAAGGTAATGACTCCCGCCAACAGCGGATCATACTCTACCAGCTGCTTTGCAGCCGGGGTTGTCATCATCCACAGCTCACTTTCGGGATAGAGCCGCTTTATGGCAGCAATCACCGGCGTTGAAAGAACTGTATCGCCGAGAAAACTTGTCTGCGCCAATAATATTTTTTTTCGAATTGCCGGCGCTGACAAAAAGCCCCCTCAAAATTTGTTGAACCAGCTTTTACCCGTCACTAAGCATGGTACTGTGTTACAATCTTCTCATTCTGCGCCCGGCAATGCGGGAAACATTCTGCAGGCATCGATTTGCAATGCTGGGAATGGCCGGGCCTTATCGCGCACCTCGTTTACCACCAAAATGGTACGCCGGGTGCGATTTGATGCGGCCCCAGCGCTGCCGGACCAGCTGTTCACCATGCATTCGCTACTCGCAATTCGAGGGGAATGCATAGAAGATTTGACTATAGCATTGAAGCACGCGCCGGAGTAAGCTACTAGATTAGCTGGAGAAAATCAATGACGGACAAAACACTTAAGATCGCCGTATTCGAGGCGCAAGACGCTCAATCGCAGCAGCTTAAGCTTCTTTTCGCTAATACGCACCACTACCAAGTGCGTTGGACTCGCACTGTACAAGATATAGTCAAACTCTCTCCCGATGATTCACCGGAAGCTATAGTGGTGCCTTCCGTGCTCTTCGATCGATCGCCGTGCGTTACGACCTGCCTGCAGATAAAGGCGCAAGAATCGTTGGCAGCACTCCCGATTCTGGTGTGCTCCTGGGTTAAGGACCTGCCGGCTGTTTCTACTATGTATGGAGCGGGAGCGGATGTGGTGCTGACTCCTCCGCTTGACGCAGATATCGTTTACCACCAGTTGACGGCACTTTGCCGGCTAACTCGCGCATTCAAGGAGGAGCTCGACGAAAACTTGCGCGATCGAGGATTGCGGCAGGCCTTGGTTTCCTCGCTTCACTTTATCGAGGACCCGGTGGTTATCCTTGATTCAAGTGAAAAGCTGGTGTTCGCCAATAGAGCCTCGAGGGAGGTGCTGCGAATTTACAATGCTCCGGACAGGGCGATGGCCGATGCGGTTCTAGAGCCGCTTGCTACAGCCATCAGCTCTGAACTGCAGAAGGTCACATTGCCCGACGATTCGGGAACCCCGATTGTCTTTCAAACCATGCTGAAGAGAGCTACGGGCGAAGAATTTACCGCCGAACTCAGAGTAATTTCACTCAGGGCTCCGGACGATTCAATCGTAGCCTACTGCGCCACTTTGCACGACCTTACTACTCCACGCGAATTGTCGGCTACTCTTGGTCAAATGGAGCGGTTATTTTCGGTATCGTTGCTGATGGCGGCGGCTTGTCACGAACTTCTAAATACGGACAGCCTAGGCAGCCCAGGACATGCGCTTGTGAGAATCGAAAAAGCACTTGAAAGCCAGGTGATCCAATGTCCGCTGCTTCCTCTTGTTACCGCCGTGCTGGAACTTCTGGATATCGTTATAAGTTCGCGCACCTCAATAAAGGTGCAATTGCCGGCAGATCAAGTGATCGCGATTAAGCCCGGTGACCTTTTTCAGCTAGTTGGCCACCTACTCGTCTATGCATCGCGGTATGCCGGCCATCACGGGTCGACCACCATACGTAGTCAGCCATCTAAGAGGCCCGGATATCTCACTTTGCTGATCAAATCTCATGGCGATCCATTACAGATTACACCGCAAGAGAGGCAGACCACGGCATACATACGGACAAAATTGCTCCGCAGCGCAAAAGCTAAAAGCGATCGTCTTACCGACAACCTAGCCTTCGGAGTGATTGTAGCGCAGAGCATCGCCCGTTCTTACGGCATCGATATCAGCGATGAACGCACCTCGGATTACGAGCTGTCGATTCGAGTGGACTTGCCCCTTAAATGAGCAAGTCGAGACATTGATGCATTTCATCATCAAAACGCTCTGAGACTAGGCGCGGGACTAAGGGCGCGACGAGGCGATACTTGGAGCGCCCATAGTCCTAATGCAACGGTCGGCTTGTCGGACTTGTGCTGCTCTGTAGAAAACAATCCCAGACGAGGCAACGCGAGCGAGGCAAGTCGAGACATTACTGTAGTAAGTCGCAGACTTGCCGAGCGAAGCTAGTAATACATTTCATCATCAAAACGCTCTGAGACGAGGCGCGGAACTAAGGGCGCGACGAGGCGATACGTGGGTATGCCGCAGGAGCGCCCTTAGTTCCGGCAACGAAGTATCAGAGCGAGGCACAACGCTTCATTAAATTGAAAGAAAACGGGCGGCAGTATATCTTCAGCAAGTAAAAACCTTTTAGCGCCCGGTTTTCTTGCAATTTGTAAGCGTTGTGCCGTTTTTCATGATGAAATGCCTAGCTTAAGAGCCAGTAGAGCATTAGCCCCACCAACCCCACCAACAGCAGAATGCCTAGAATGAATACGATTTTCTCATCTAGAGTGGCTAAAGCGCTCGGCTCGGGTTCTTCAACCATATAACGCATGGAAGGATGCATGTCGTATCCAGAAATCTTCTTATCGACTTCATCGGCATCAATCGCCACCGTCTCATCCGCCGTGAAATCCTGATCGACGCCCGTACCGAAGATCCCGCGCCCGGCGGGCGCGCTTCCACGCGGCTCTTCATATGCCGGAGATGACTGCGCAAGATCCGGCCTACCTCCCTCATCGCCCCACTCTTTCCATCCGCCGTATGCTGGCTCAGGCCGCTCGCCGATGACTGCCGGCTCACCTCGAAGCGACGCAGCAACACCACGCGCCCCAGCGGCCGGGGGATTATTGAAAATAATATAATAGTGAGCAACACTCATCTCATCCCGATCACTCAGGGTGACAGTGCCATTAAGCTCCTTCTCATTAATAAGGACCTTTATGTTTCTCGAGGTAGTTTGCGCGCAAACATTGGCGCTTAGCCGCTCTATAATAAGGGAAGGTGCCTCATTTAGACTTCCTTCAATTTCAAGATCTCCCTGCGATCCGCCCAGCACAAGCGCTCTACCGTAATCCGGCACAGGAAACTCGTCGATGAATTCACCCTTAGAGAAAACAAGTAGCGAAACGCCGCCAAGCGCTGGAAATCCTGTGATGCGCGGCGCAGCAGTCGATCCGTCCCCGCTATCGCTCACCGATAAGGCAGAATCGGCCATCTGAACCATATCTCCAGGGCGGATCAGCTTCCACACACCTTCCCGCGCCTGAATTCCATTAATCCACGATCCATTGGTGCTTCCAAGATCTTTATAGAACCAGTGATTGCGCACCTTTGCGATCAAAGCATGATTGCGCGAAATCGCTTGATTGGGGACTACGATTCCTCCGTCATCCGGCTCGCGCCCCAGCAAGACCTGCCCTCCTTGCAAACGCGCAAGTTCCGTGTTGCCTGCCGGCTGAACAAGTTCCAGTTTTAGTTGTCGGGACATACCTCGTACGCTTGATTGCTCCTTTAGAGCGAACATGAGAACCTTTTTATAATTAAACTAAGTAAGAGCCATTTCACAAGTCCATACGTAGCAATTCCCATACCATCGGCCCGAAATCACGATCTAAATAACGTTCAGTGCCGCCTATAAGGCATTGAATTTCAGTGATAGAGTTACGGCTTTTAGCCGAATTTGACAGTGTTTACGGCCTCAAGTAAGGAACTATGCAGTTGTCAAAGGACGGTTGATTTACCGCTCTCTAATGAGATCCCGTAAGAATTTAAATGACGGCTT
Organism: Deltaproteobacteria bacterium; assembly: GCA_024102635.1. Taxonomy (GTDB): domain Bacteria; phylum Bdellovibrionota_C; class UBA2361; order UBA2361; family JAGFJO01; genus JAGFJO01. The sequence goes on along the minus strand of JAGFJO010000046.1, from coordinate 55,392 downwards.
GCTCACTGCCCGCTGCGTTTCGATGCCTGCTCAATCTCGTATAGTACTGTAGCTACGGCCTCATATAGATGCTCTGGAATCTCACGGTCGGCCCCCAGCTTTTGCAGGGCCCTTGCAAGCTCCGGCTTTTCTACTACCGGAACTCCAAAGCGATGAGCAAGCCGCACAATCTCATCCGCCGAGAAGTTCTGTTCGCAAATGGTAGTGAGGGGCACTTCTCCGCTACGGTTAGAATACGATAGCCCAACAGCACAGCGGTACTTCCTCCTAGTCATGCTGCGCATCCACAGGCTTGCTGGAAGATTCAAGCGGCGAATGGGCAGCCGAGCCTCCGTCCTCCTTGGAGACATGCTGAAGCTCGACAGTAGCTCCCAATCCGATCATCTTCTTAAAACTGGCAATTCTTCTCGCTAGTGCATGAATCCCCCACACGCCCAGAGGCTTTTCGATTACATCAACACGCTGCATGCCTTGCAGTAGACGTGCCCACCGCCGCGGGTCCCGCGTGTACAGTAAGATAAGCATGTCGGAGAATTCCGAGCGCATTGAGCGCAGGAATGGAAGCATATCGTAACCGCTCTTATCAACATCGACCAATACAGCAAGAATTTTTCCCGAAGGGCGGCGCAGGAGCTCCATAGCGCGATTCTCGCGGTTCGTTGCCACCGACCTAAGACCGACCGATTCGAGAATCGGCCTTACGGCCGTGCTGATTGCATCATCTAAATCGTATACCAGCACATCAAGCGAATCACTTGCTACACCTGCGTAGAGCATGTCATGACTCATGCCGGAATTTTTGCTGGTGACAACCGGGAAAAATAAGCTGAAAACAGACCCTTCGCCTGGATTGCTGCGCACCGAAATCAACCCTTCATGCTGTTTCATTATGGAGTAAGCCGAGGAGAGCCCCAGGCCGGAACCTGAAAACCCAAGCCCCGTCCGGGTATCAATATTCTTACTTGTAAAGAAAGGCTCGAAACACCTCGATTGCCGCTCTGCATCCATCCCGACGCCGTTGTCCTCCACATCGATACGAATGTAACTTCCCGGGGCGAGCTCGGGGTCAATTTCACCGGACTTTAGGCGAATCTCGCTCACTGAGATTTTGATATTGCCGTCGTTTTTGGAGGCCAGCGCTTCCTTTGCATTAACCAACAGGTTTGTCATGACCTGCTGCAGCTGGCCGAAGTCCGCCAAAATCTGCGGAAGATCGGGGCGGCAGTCGACTTCAAGATTAATGTCGGAACCTAAAATGGACTTGTACAAGTCGCGAGATTCATTCAGCACGTTGTCGATCGAGATATTACGCCGCTTGTTACTCTCACCGGCCGAAAAGCTGAGAAGCTGCGTAATCAATGCGGCTCCCTTGCCTGCCGCGTCAATTATCATACGCGCCGACTTATTAAGCGACGAGTCTTTCGGTATCTGCATTTCAAGCAGCGACGCCTGTCCCATTACAGCTTGCAGCAGATTATTGAAGTTATGAGCAACTCCTGAAGCGAGCATGCCCGCCATTCGCATCTTATCAGCCTCGGCCATCTTACCTTCGAACCGTCTAGCCAGCAGAACGGTTGCAATCTCGTTGGCCATGCTTATTAAAAGCGGCAGCTTTCTCTCCACCAGATGCAATCCGGGGGAAGCAGGTTCTATAACCAGCACACCGACCACCTGCGCCAAGGAGATAAGTGGCACAATAACCAGAGAACCTACTTTTAGCCGGCGCATTATTGAGTTGAGCCCCGAGCATTCCATCTCCTGGTTGGGCTTGACGATTACGGGCCGCTTGGTGCGCAAAGCTTCATCAAGGAAATCGTGACGCAGGTAAAGCTCAATCTGCACATTAACGATACGCCTCCGTATGCCCGGCCCCATTCCTGCTTGTCCGACTATATGCGTACCCTGCTCGTTTAGAACTCCGAGCCACATCCTCCTGCATGCAAGTTCTCGCTGTATAAGAGGAAAGGCGCGCTCGGCGACCTCCTTTGCGCTTACATACTTAGATAGCTCATGACTGATTCGATAAAGGATGGCCAGCGAATCTGCTTGCTGCTTTTCCACGTAGTAAGACTCCGCATGGCGTGAAGACACGCATATTTGCGCGGCTGCTGCATTTACCAGTTCAAAATCCTGCTTGCCGTAACGCCCGGCCTCCTTGCAGTACAACACGATTCCGCCATACGCAATATCGTCGGCCAGCATCGGAACGGCAATTGTAGATCGCAGTCCTTCCTTTATAACGATATCCTTCAATGCGCGCGGATCGTCTCTAATATCATCGAACATTGCGCCGGCCTTCTTCTCAATCACCTCTCGAAGAATTGTCGGTCCGTTAATGCGGCGCTGAACTTCGTCGACGTACTCTTGTGAAAGCCCATCAACGGCTACGATCTCGATCGACTTAGTTTTATTATCGAAAAAACATCCGAAACCACAGTCCGAGCCGGTCGCCTTGATCAGGGCCTTTAGGCCCTTCAGCATTACAACGGCAGGATCGAAATGCAGCTGCGTAGCGCGCGCGACCTCGTAGAGCGCTTCTATACGGCGGCTCTGCTGAAGCAGCTCTTCCTGAGCCATGCGCCGCTCGCTGACATCAATTCCGAAGCCTTCCCACCCGCTGAGCCGGCCATCTTTAAATAGCGGAACTCCCTTGAGCATCACCCAGCGATGCTCCTTGCCTTCTCCGTGCTTGATCCTGACCTCCTCAGACATCTCTTCCGGATTAGCGCGAAGCTTAGCCATGGTCTTTTGCAGGCGGCGCAGGTCTTCAGGATGCAGGAACTTCCGCCAGCCTTTTGTAGTACCGAGAAGTTCGTGCGCTTCAAATCCAAGAATCTCCTTGGCGTCACCGGTGACCTCTTGAATGGTGAAGTCGGCGGACGTACGAATTATTACGACCTCACCGTACTTCGCCAGCCGCTCGTATCGTTCGCGCGAACGGACGCGCTGCTGGTGGTCCGTGCTGGCCGGAGGCGCCTCGATCTGCAATTCAGAGTGACCGTTTCCTAAACTCTTTCCGTACCCCTCCAATACGAAGGCCAGGTATTCCAGACACTGCTCCAGTACAAACTTGTCCTGCCCAGACCACCTGTAGTGAGCATTATAGTAGCGGCACTCGAGTGCTCCGCTCACGGAGCCATTGAGATGAATCGGAAGAATTGCGGCCGACAGGATGCGCTGCTTTTTTAGGGCGACGAGCAACGGCGCTTCTACCCGGCTTCGATCACAGTCGGTTATGAATACGGGAAGATTATGCAAAGGTCCATCAATGCAGAGAGCCTCCGAAGCCAGATGAGTAAGCGGTGAACCGCCGGAGGGCTCGCGCCTTTGAAGAGACGAAAAAAAAGCCCTAAGCTCCAAACCTTGATGTTGTAGATGCAAATTCACCTGATCGCAGCTTAGGTAGGCCCCCACTGCTTCCGCGACTCGTTCCAGCATAGCTTGCGCAGAACCGGCGGAAAGCAGCTGCTCTTTTAGGCGCCTTAGCACCTGGCCAGTTTGATTTTGGGAGTTCTGCATTCGCTTTTTACCGATCCTACTGACTCGCGCTTAGCTGAAAGAAGGGCTTCACTGCCCCTCCACTACAATTACACGTGAACCGCGAATTTTCTTTACGAGATCCTGGAGTGCAAGCTCCTCATGCCGCGATCTTCTTAACGAACGCATTAAGGGATCGCCCTCCTCCTCCTTGTGCTCACGCCTGACCTCCTCAAGCGTCATACCCGCCGATCGCCACCAGCGGCGACGGACCAGATAGAGATCCAGGGCGGCAAGTAGAGCGGTTATTATGAACCCTGCTGCAATCGGCAAAAGCGCCTGCTGCAAAATCCAACTGGTTCTCTGGTGAGCTGCCAATCCGGCGGCCCCACTCCACCCGCTTAGCTGGTGCAGCATCACTGCGGAAAAAATCGCTAAAACGGAGACTAACCTTAGGAACAGAACGGGAGCTTGTTTGGATGAAGAAAGAAGCCGGCGGCAGCCGCTGATGATATCGACCCTGCTCAGACGCGGAGCTATTAGTCCGCAGTCAAAGCCGATACCGGCTTGAGCCGCCTCACTGATACTGCCTACTAAAGCCCCAAAGCCTAAAACCACTACTACCACCTTGAGCGCTTCTAAAAAGCATCTCCATGATGCCGTGGCAGGCTCGTTTAGGCCCGCCGTAAGGAGATATTCTAACAACAATTCAGGCCGTACCCAAGCGAAAGTCATTAGAATGGCTGTGGCGGCGAGTATCCCGGTGAGTACCACGCATTGGGTAAGGTACCGGGATTTTGGAAGATTTCCGTCTGCTCGAAGTTTTCTTAGCTTTCGCGCTGTGGGGGCGTACCTCTTATCCATGCAATGCCTCCATCATCTATCCGGACAACAGTCCCGCGCGAGGTAGCGCCGCCTCAAGAAGAATCGGCTGCAGCCCGCTGTGCAGAAGCAGCACCACCCCGCTGAACCCCGCCAAGCTTCTCAGTTGGAACGCTTCACATAGGAACGAGCAGCCGGGAACCGCCTTGCTGAGAAAAAGCACACAGATATCGCAGATTAGAAACAACGCAGCAAACAGCAGGTAGACGGAGAAGCTGGCAGCCGCCGTAGATACAACTATAGCCATTACCGAAGAGGCTGATCCGGCCACAGACAAAGTGTGCGCCGTCCCGGCTGGAACATCGCCCATACTCTGATAAAGTGCAGCGATAATATGCTCAAGGATCCCCGCCACCAGCAGAAAAACCAACGCACATTTTTGGAATAGAAATCCGGTTTGAGAGCTGCTTAAGCTGCTAGCGGGATCGTACATTGCCGCCATTGACTGGCCCCTTCCGGTGTCAAACAGCTCGCCTAAGGTCCTCATCGCCTCTATCGCCAGAACTGCGGGCAAACCAAGCAACAGTCCTATAGCCAGCTCCCGGCTTATAGATGCAAATCCCGGCTGCAAAGAATAAGCATCAAGCGGAGAGAGAAAGATCGCCATCCCTGCCGCAAGCGTAATATGACGGCTAAAGCCGCTTACCCCCTCCCCAATGGGAAGCAAGCAGATAGCCCCCAAACTGCGAAAGAAAATATGGACCAAGAAGTAGAAGTAGCCTTCCAGCATTACATCTTCCCCAGGTATTTGATTGTGGCCAGTACCTCGGTTAAAAACGCGCTAAGTGATGAAAAAAGAATCTCTCCCCCCACGGCAATCACGCAACAAACGGCGAATAGTCGTACCAGATAAGTGACGCTCTGCTCCTGCACCTGCGTTGCGGCCTGCACCACGCCTACAATAACACCTGCAAGAGAACCGGCTACCAGCGGCACCGCCGAGGCCGCTATGACGATTTCGAAAGTCTTTGTAAGGTAAGCCTCGAACATCTCCTTCCCTATAGGTACGAGTCCACCAATCCCTTGGTTAGAACTATCCAGCCATCCGCCGCGACAAACAAAATCAGCTTAAGCGGCAATGAGATCATCATCGGGCTCAGCATATACATCCCCATGCCGGCTAATATATTGGCTACGATTAGGTCGATCGCCAAGAATGGAAGCAGTAGCACAAATCCCATCGCAAAGCCCTCTTTAATCTCAGTAAGGACGAAAGCGGGAATCAATATGCGAAGCTCAAGAGCTCCATCCTGATTCTGCTCGCCCGCTTCCCGCGCATCGCCGGCTACTGAGAGCGTGCGCAGAGTATTGATTTCTCGCTGACCGGAATGCTTCTGCATGAACTGACGCCACGGAGCGGTCAAAAGAGTAAGCGATTCAAGATCGGATAGGTTAGGTGGACGCGAAGTATCCAAAAACTTCCCATCTCTGGCTGCTTGGGCAGTATCTTTGATAACCGGCGCCATAATAAAGGCCGTCATAGCCAAGGAGAGAACCATTATTATCAGTCCGCTCGGGACCTGTTGTGCTCCAATACCGCTTCTCAGCATCCCCAACACGACACTTACCTTTATGTACGAGGTTAAAAGCCCTATCGCGATAGGAAACGCCGCAACGGCGCTGGCAAGTACCACAAGCCAGATTGGATTAGTCATGTCCAAGCACTCCCTTTTGCCGTCTTATAATAGTCAGTGACGAAACCTTGATCCCTTTCGAAGCAAGCGATTCCAACACCCCCTTCTTGCACTCTGCTAGCACCGATTCAGCCGCTCTGTATTGCGGAGCGATCTGCACTTCCACGCTTCCAGGGGCAGAGCTTGCGACCCGCACGGAAAAGAGGTGACCTGATAGTGTGCTATAGTCAAGCTCAACTTCACTCCCACTGGTATGCCGCCATTCACTGAACCGCTCAATGCACTCCTCGAATCGCATCCTAGAATCGCAGTGTTGTGGAGGCTGGCTGGGTGGCTGCTCGCGGTTCTCGCGGCCAGATTCGGAAAAAGTTCTCCAGGGCGGCCCCGCAAATGCATTAGCGCCCGGCTTATCTTCCGAACCGGGAGCTACTAATTCAAATCCCGCTTCGTAAACACGCGAGTTATCCGAGCACTTCAATTCCTCTGGGTCATCCGACTGCTCCTCTTTCGCCGACAGGGCCGCCTTTAATTCAACCACCTCTTCATTATCCAACCTTTCACGGCCACTTGCGGCTGCAATTTTATTAAGTGACAATGCGGCCTCGATGAGCCCGCCGCGGCGCTCCTCAACCACAAGTCTGGATAGCATCTCTCCATGCTCTCCTCGAAGCTGCTCGACTTCGTTTTTCGTAGCGGCACACTCAGCAGTCCTCGCTGCAATGACACCACGCCAATGAATGATACTTGCTCTAAGCTCTTGAGTGGGGCGGAGCTGGGTACGGGCATTCTCAAGGCTTTCCTTAGCAGAGTGCAGCCTCTCCTCTCGCAATTTGAGAGCATCGCATACGCGCTTGAAGGCTGCATCAAGCCGTCCTACCTTGCGCTGATGCTCCCTAATGACAATCTCTGTGTGGCGCCTTTTAAGTTCAAGGCGCGCGTTGTCGCTATTCTCCATCTCGTGCACTTCTTTTATGTGCTCTATCGGGCCGTAGCGCGAAGCGCAATCTACTGGCTACTCTGGAACTTGCGCATTGTAGCCATTACGCTCTCTGCAATCTTTGACACCAATTCAACTCTCAAATTGTATTCACCCGCTCTAACCTGATAGATAATCAGCTCTTGTGGCGTAAGTTTTTGCCCGCTCAAGATGCGCTGTTGCACCTGGGCAATCTCACTAAAGGAGTCCAGGCCCAGGCCGCGAGGACCATCCCTTAACCCTTTGAATATCTCCTGAAATGTAGAGTGTTTGGCCGGGCTTGGGCCCACCAACTGCTCCGCCTGCTGAGCTGCTATAGGCTGACTAAGAGAGTGATTGATCCGCATGTCCACGCTTCTCTAAACTTTCTGAAAAGGCGAACTCTTTATCGCGCTTTTTTCAGAAAAGTTTCCTATGCGGTGCGGATTTTTACGATCTAACCGTAGCCAATTTAAATTAATTACCGCCGCGCGGATAGCGGCAAGCGCTGGCAGCGGGGGCAAAAAGAGGTTCCTCGCTGCGCTACAACTATGCGCTTGATGACAGAAGAGCACCGCCCGCATCGCTTACCGGCGCGGCCGTAGACACGCGGGCGATAGGAGCCGAACTCTACCACTCCATCCCCATTGTCGGTGCCTTGGCGCAAGATAGCCTCACGAAGGGTGCGCCGGATAGAGGAGTGTAAAACTGAGATTTTCGCTGAAGAGATGCGGTTAGTGATTGCAAGGGGGTGCAGCCGCGCTCTCCACAGAGCCTCATCCGCGTATATATTGCCGATTCCTGCGATTGTCGATTGATCGAGCAGCGCCGATTTTACCGCCCGGCGGCTGCTTTTCAGCAGCAAAGAAAGAGTCCCTGAAGTGAAAGCCGGATCCAAAGGCTCCGGGCCGAGCTTTCCCACTACTTGCTGAACATCCTCTACAAAATATACCCGGCCGAACTTACGTGGATCATGAAAACGGAGCTCTTTACCGCTTTCCAGCCGAAGAACAACTTGGTCATGTTTGCTGCGCGGGACAGAAGGCCGAACTACATCTATACTGCCGCTCATTCTGAGGTGTATTAAAAGGTAACAAGGGCCGCGCTCTTCGGCGCAAGATGAAAGGGTGAGAACGAGGAACTTTCCTCGTCTGCCTACAGCTTCGATTCTAAGGCCGCAAATAAGACGCTCAAATTGCTGCGGCGCAGGGCACACGACAGAGCGCGGCCAATGGACCGAAACGCCATCAATCAGTGCGCCGCACACTCTTTCTGACAAAAATCTTGCTGTGGTTTCGACTTCGGGCAGCTCAGGCATCTTTTAATTGTAGCGATCAGCCGTGAATTGTCCAGAATCAGGCGATTTTAATCAAAACGCTGTAGCGGATCACTGACGAGCCAGCAATGAACCAGTCCACCTCTTACTCCCATGATGGTGATGTTACTATCAAAAGCAGAGGCTCTGCGGCGGCTGCGCCAGTGATCTCGCCCCCCGTTGGCATTTCCCGCAAAGTATAGAGACTCTACGGTTTGGGAATTCTTTACAATTCGTACCTTCCGTAGCCTAACGCCTTCCGGAAGAATAACCACGGCTAGGCCGTTGGTATCGGAGACCGGCTTCCATAAAAAGCCATTCGTGCCGTCAGTGGACTCGTGGTGAACCTGACAAGCAGGCTCCTTGCTTTTGAGCGGCCCGGGCTGTCCGAAATTAACGCCTGAGAGCAGATTTTCTGTGTCATTTAGCATGACAGCTTCATAGACAGCTGGGTTCGAGAGTGAGGGAACTTTATAAAAAAGATCATCCTTTTTGCCCTTCAAGAAGATGCCGTCCGGTCCGCCGGCAGGCGAACGCATAGCTGTGGCCCTGGTGAATTTCGGGAAGGTAAAGGTAACTGTCTGTCCGCTTTTCAGGAACTGTATCTGCTTTGAAGCGTTTCGTTTCTTCTTTGAGTAACCAATCTCCTTAATCCCATCGCCATCGATATCTGCAGCCAAAATTCCACCGACCGAATCGCCGAACTGCTGCTCCAGGACTATTGAACCGCTTGCAGCATCCCAAGCGTAAAAGAAGGGTCTGCCAGCCGCCGAGGAGCTCGCCTTCTTACGTCGCGCAGCGCTCGAAATCAGGCGGTAGCCGATAACTTCATCAATTCCATCACCCGTAATATCACCGCAGGTCATGTCTTCGATCCCTGTCACACCGAGATCAATTGTTACTACTGATAAGTCAATCGACTTTTCAATTGATAGGTACCGCTCGCCGAAAAAGATGGTGCGGTCGCTAATTGCATCGCCGTCGAAGCGGCATCCGGCTAAGATCGTGCCGCCCAGCTGGCCGAAGAGCGAGCGAACCTGCTCTTCCTCTTGAGAAGAAAGTTTAATACGCCACTCGAGCTGATCGTTTTCGTCGGGCCCGACAACCGCCAGGTCAGTGATTCCGTCCCCATCATAATCGGCGGGCACCGCCATCTCGGAACTTCTACCGAATTCATCCCGTGTAACCTCCCCGCTGGAAGAAGCCTGGTAGGTCAAAGCGATCTCATTGGGCGAGCCGTCACGCTGGATCTCGTACCCTACCAGATCAGCATTCCCATCTCCGTCGAAATCGAACCCGCCCTGTTCGGCAATTGCAGCAGGCAAGCCGGCGAAATACGCTAGAATAGAAAGGGATAGTAGAAGCGCTTTGCTCCTTGAATGAAATATGTTCATCGGACAACCTCGACAAATAACTATGCAACAACCATGCCTCTTATGGCGGCATGATATAGCGGTGTTAGGCCGGCAGATAGGCAAAAATTTGCATGATCTGTGAATAAGCAGCGAATATTGTCACTTTTGCTGCAATTATTAGGACAGAATCGTCGGTAGGTCTTGCTTACCGGCCGTAACGTCTCCCTTCATAAAACTGGCTACGGCCATAGTCACGTGGAAGATTGTAAGGCCCCGTATAGCCTGGCCGGTTGTGCTGCGTGGAACTCCCCCACCCGGGCGCATACATACGATCAGTAAGTTCACTGTAATGGCGGCCGCCATACTGCCCTCGGTAATATTTGTCATAGTAGTATGGCTGGGGAGGCCTATAAGTGTATCTGCCGTAACGGTCTCGGTGGTAGCGGCTAACGGAATGGTCTTTGTATGAATCGCGCCGATTATCGCAGCGGCCATAGCGGTTGTCATTTTTGCCATAACCCGCGGCGAATTCTGCGGCTACAGGTTGCGCCGCTGATAAAAATGCAGCTGCAAAAACTGAAGCGATTGTACAAGCCAAAGCTAATCTCATTTTACTACTCCGCTATTCTGCCGTCCTCTCCGGCACGTTTACTTGGCGCTCACAACTGGCGCTATTGAGTATCTCTGTAAGGACAGTAATTACATTTGCGTTAAACTCACGCTGCTGCTTAAAAGACTCGCGCATAAACAGACGCACTACGGGAAAGAAAAGCCTTTTCACTGTCACAATGATAGGGCCGACAATTGGCCTATGTGAAGTAAGCGGCGGGCATTTGAGATTTACATCCCAAAGCTGGCATAGCCGTCTTAAATGCTCCACCTCTTTATTACTCAAATTGGAAGAGGCCCTTGAAACTCTAAGCTGAAGATTCTGGATATACTCCACATCTTTCGCAGTGTACTCGTTCTCAGCAAAGCGAAGGTGCATGCCTTCTTGACAGCGCCTAGAAAGCTCTTCGTCGGATGAGCCGCATGCCGTAATCCAGCTATTCAAAACCGTTTCCATAATTAGTCAATTATAGCGTTATTGGGACATAACAAGAAGAGATTGCCTGATGATTTAAATCCCGTAGGATTAAGGCTTTCCAAGTATATGGAGTAACTTGTTTTTGGGGCCGCAGAACGCCGGCACTCCGGTTGGCCTGCCCCTCTTCATGAAGCAACCTATGAGTCAGTCTGGAGACGGGGCTGCCCAGCTACAACTTATGCCGCTGCAGCTCGAGCCAACGCAGCCGGTGAAAAATGTCACGCTTGGTGATGTACCCGCTCTCAAATCCGGCTATAGCAGACACCATTACTCCAAATGAATCGATAATCTTCGGCCCCGGGTTGTAAAAATGATCTATGCCGTCGCAAAAAACGACCTCCCCTCTTTTTACCGCGGGAATGGTCTCCCATCCCTCCCACTTCTCCATTATCTTGAATTGAGCCATCGCCTCCTTAAGAGCTGCCCCTATCGGAGCAACGACTATGACATCGGGCCGAAACTCGACGATCTCTCTCCAACTCACGGCGGGATGTATAACGCTTCCCTGCTTTGATTGGCTTACCGCCGAAAGTGCATGCACCATATCTGGGATCCAGAGCCCGCCAAGATGAAGCGGCTCGACGCTGGCGATCACCGTGACCTTTTTATTTTTCATCCGGTCATAGAAGTTTGCGCCCCAATCCATCAGCTGCGCTTTTGCTCGCTTGCCAATACTGCTGCCTCTATCTGTCACCTTGATCTGCCGCGCTAGCCTATCGCTATCCTCGAATATCTCTTCGAGCCGGGTAGGATTATAGGTATAAAGTTTAATCGGGTTTCCGATCTTGCCCGAAAGTTCTTCCTGCAGGCCAAGAAGCTCTCCTTGCAATGGCTCCTCCCCCGGCACAGAGGAAACAAGACTGGCTATAACTACCTCCGGCTTTGCGGCTTTGAGGGCTGCAAGATCGAGGCTCTCACGGCTAAGCATGACGTTGTGATACACGGACGGACCGCTGCTTCCCCCTTTTGGCACTGTTACGACTGCCAACTGCTGTCCCTCTTCAGGGGCCAAACGGCAGCGGGACGATATTCCAACAATGTTTTTGCGCTCGCCGAAAAAGAGCAATAACTCGGTTATATAAGGTTCCAGCGATACAAGACGCATTCAGCCTCTCCTTTTGCGGGGCTTTATAGCCGATTATAGGCGCGCAATATACTCTGTTGCTACCCTCGTTCTTTTGCCATCATCCTAACTACCGTGGCACCAGTTATGATGAGGAAAATTGGCTTAACAGTCTTGCTTTTGTTTACACTGCTTTATGGATGCGCTCCGTCCCAGCACTCGTCCACTACGCTTGCAAATCAGGGAATACTAGCGCTCAGCACCAGTAACCCGTATCTCGGCACCAACCTGTTTCTTGCTGGTCAGGCTGAAAAGAGCACCATTCTTTATAAATTCTTCCAGAAACGCGGCGGCCCTACAGCGCTCGAACTAATCGAGGAACCGCTTAGCAAGCCGCGCATGCTTCTTTACTATCCGAAAGATAAAGAGGTGTATGCCGCCGACCTGGAGAAGCGCGATCGAGTCTATGAATGGATAGTAAGAGGCCCCTTCGGTATTCAGCGGCAAGATTTCATGACTTTGCAGCGCATGGAGCAAGCCATCGTCGGCGAGCCGCTTTTTGTCATTTTCGGAAGTGAGAAAAGGTTCAGACAACCTCAGGTAATGCAGCATCAACACACGGTGCTTGCACCGAGCATTCCCCTTCCGCTTCCCACCCCTACACCAGTACGGAAAAAAGCAGTGAAGAAAACGGTGCCTGCCGAGACACTGCCGGGAATTCCAAATCCGGCTGACTTTTCAAAATTAAATAGCGACCAGCAGGCTATTTTAATCTCCAAAGGCTTCGTTGAGCGCGCCGATAACGGCGATGCTATTCATACCGTCAAGGGAAGTTCCGAGACCGTTGAATCAATAACAAAGTGGTACACCGGCGCGACTTCGGCAAAAAAGGAGATTGAAGCTTTGAATTCACTCAGCGGCGAGGGGCCGTTGCCACAAGGTACGCGGGTGCGGATTCCGCTAAAACTTCTTAAGAATTTTAAAGTGATGCCGTAACCGAGCGTTAAAAGAAGTCTATATTCTTCTTAACATGCTTCACCCATTTACCGATCCCTACTTTCTTAAGATTAGAGGAGCTGAAATTGAAGCTCTCTATATTAGATTTGATGACGAAGCCATCACAACTTAGATACACCCTAAAATAGGTTGCCTTTCCTTTAGGTCGCTGGGTTAAAGGATCGGTCATGATCGCCCCAAGGCCCGCATAAAACTGATCAGAATTCACTTTCGTGGCCTGATAAACGAGTTTCCCTAACCCTGAGCTCTGCAGATGCTTCTTGTTATTGGCGGCACGAAGCTTAAGATTGCATCCTGAGAATTCCACTTGAGGCTCGGTTGTATACGAAACTACCAAGCTATTATCGTTAAATGTAACCGGATCCAAAACCAGGGCCGGATCCTGAGCATACACTCCGTTTATAAACACCGCGTTAAACAGAACAGTAGCCGTTATTAGATAGCAAATTTTCATAGTGACTCCTTGAGCTTCCTGCAGGTTTAACGACCGGCTCAGGGTAGAACATAAGAGTTCGAAGCGAATTTTCTTAATCTGGAACTGAAATCGGCTATATAGACTTCCACGGATCTAAAAACAGACCTGAACGGGCGAAGTGTTGGGAAGCCTTATTATCTCGAGCGTGCCGGGATGGGGATTTAGCAGAACGTGCGCACGCGACACGAAGCTAGGCAGATGCGCTGCCGCCTCGCCGAGGAACGAAGAGTCTCGTCCTATCATTATAGGGCGCTCCGGTCTTAAGGCGCCAAATACTATCGGCTCGGATATTCCCTTCGACGGCGCGGCCAGCAGCAGGCAAAGCAGGTGCTCTCCTTCGTTCCCGATGTCTCCAGCAAACCCAATCGACATCAGCTTGCTGCGAGAACAGATGTGGAAGGTGACTGATTCATCCAGATGAGGCGAGACTAATGTAAAATGCCCGAACTCAGGCAATGAGTACGTGTGCGGCAGAAGAGGCAGAATCTCAAGATCAACTGTATTATACCTACCGTTTTGGTGGCGCTGACCTAGCTCGAGCGATTCAGTCTTTTGCTCCTGCCAGCTGTAATCCGCACGATCTGCTGAGCGCAGGCACTCCACATTGCACCAGTAGTCGCCTGCATCACGGATCACCGTGAAGCGGTCCTCCCCGGCCTTCATAGTGATCTGCAGCGCCATTCCCGGAGGAGAATTTAATCCCGCCCGAACAGCATGACGGGAGACATCACCTAGAATTGCGCGGTTACTGCTATCACTGAGCGCAATTATACCCGGAGGCATAGCTTCTGAATTCAATTCACCATAATAAGCCAAAAATGAATCACGATTTAGCAGAAAGTACCGCGAGCCGCGGGCAAAATCAGGAAGCCGCCGGACCGACCCTCCCCTTGTTTCAGCAGTCACTGCTTCATGCATGGAACGAAGATCGGCCTCTGAACGGAGTTCGTATACCGTAGCCGATCTCTCCCCATCTTTGAGAAAAGTGAACTGCACCGGTCCGCCGTAGTTGATCCCCAGCTCCACCAGCCGAGGGAGTTCAAAAGTGGAGCCAGGTCCGATCGTAGTCGGCAAAGATTCAGTGAGAATCTGAGTAAGTGTTGAAGCGGCCAGATCTCCCATTTCCGGCGCGGCGCAGCGGTCGGAAGGGGCTTGTGAGTTTCCGCTAAAAAACTTGGAGATCGATCTAAACATAGTAGTCACAATCTATGAGCCGGCCGATTGCTATAGTAGGTATTCTCGCTCTTGGCTGCCCTTTAATCAACTCTTGCGGTATACCGCCCCTGCTTGATGGCTTTCAAAATCGGGAGCGAAGAGAGTGATATTCCTGCCATTATAGAGAAAGATGCGGCGTAACCAAGGTGTGAAAAAAGCGCACCAAATAGAGCAATGGACCACGACTCACAAAGGTTTGTGGCGCCCATAAAAGCGCTAAATTGCGTGGCGGCGAGTACCGGGCCGGCAAGGTCCATAAAGAGCGCGTAGCTGGCTGCGACAAACACCCCGATAAGAAAGAAGAGAGCAAGCAGCAGCGCAAAAAACACACCAGCTTCTATGTCTGCAAAAGTATCGATCCCGGCGGTTAAGATTATGGTCCAGGCCAGGGCAACTACTGTGCCTGCGAGCGCCTCCAATCTTCCAAATCGGTCACAGATGCTCCCTCCTACAAACCCACCGCTTAACATCAGGGCTACAGCAATAAGATAGAAATCTCCGACGTAAACTGATGCGATGGAATCGGGCGTTCCATGCGGAAGTTTGGAGATTAGGAACGGACCCGCTGCGCCTCCAACTGCTTCAAACCCGGCTCCCGAAACCAGCGCGAAAGCGGCTCCGAGCCAGGTGGCGCGCATCGCGAGAACCTGTCTCAAATCCATAAACATTGGCCTGCGGCGTGTGAGGCATCCTTCAGCCTCCTGCGTGCTTTCATTTACCGATACGATTAGCACCAAACCTACGGCCACTATTAGTGCTAATAGCGCGGCAATTGCATTCCCTCCCACAAGGTAATCAAACCTTAAGGCCAGTGCTCCAAAAATCGAGCGTCCTGTCAACATGCCGGCCTGCATCCAGGCGTTGACCGCGCCCCTCTCATGTGTGGGGGTAACAGAGATCGCAAATCCGTCAATCGCCACGTCCTGGGTGGCCGCGAAAAAGGCATGCAGCGTAAGAAGAAGGAGATATATATCAAAATCATCGACTGGACTAAGCCAAAGGAGCGGCATAATAGATGCCGCCATTAGAATCTGAGACACAAGTATCCACGCCTTGAAGCCGAACTTGGTGGTGCGTAAGGAATCAATCATCGGCGCCCACAAGAATTTGAAGGCCCACGGAATGGCAACTAATGCCAGAAGGCTTGAAATGTTCTCAATAGATACGGATTCAAGTTTTAATTTGGAGGGAAGCGCCCACCATATATATCCGATAGGAGCGCCTTCACACAAATATAGAAGAAAGAACAGGAGTTTGCGGCCTCGGCGCGACTTAACCATCAATTTTTTTCAATCTATGCGCACTTGACCCGTCCTGTGCTATTCCGTTCTCGCGAAGAGAAGACTCAGACGCCGGCAGCGACTCTGTGCCCGGCGGATTTTTGTACCATCCCGGGTCGGAGTATCCGTTCAGGTTCTCTCGAACTTTAAGAATCGTAAACATGCCTCCCATCGTAATGATATCGTGCGGCCCCACCGCCCCTACCATCGGAATACTGTTGGGCGGAACCGCCATATGTCCACTCTCCATATGCTCCGCCATCTCACCCATCCCTTCAGCGCCCATAGTCATATAATCAGGAAGAAGGCTGCTAATGGTCTTGTCAGGCGACTTCGCATCTACCCCTATCAAATTAGGAAAGTCATGCCCCATCTGATTCATTATATGGTGCGTCATGTGGCAGTGCATAGCCCAGTCCCCCGGATTATCGGCCACAAACTCAATGGTGCGCGTTGAACCCACAGGCACTAAAACCGTAGTCTCCGGCCACTGCGCCGACTCCGGAATGGAACCTCCATCTGTTTCGGTAAGTTTGAAGTAGTAACCGTGAAGATGAATGGGATGGTGATCCATCGCCGAGAGGTTGCCGAAACGGATTCTTACTCTTTCACCCTGTTTTACCACCAGCGGCGCGGTGCCGGGAAATGCTTTGGCATTGATAGTAAGAACGTTAAAATCCGTCATCTCATTGGGATTTGGCCGCTCTGTACCCGGTTCAATCGCCCACTCATGCAACATGAGGGCAAAGTCCCTATCCGGAACGGCACCTTTGCGCACCCGGGGATGCACAATAAATAGGCCCACCATTCCCATCCCCATCTGAGTCATCTCATCGTGGTGGGAGTGATACATGAAGGTTCCGTGCTGCTTAAGAGTGAACTCGTAAACAAAGGTCTCACCGGGGCGGATGGCGCGCTGGGTGAGTCCGCCCACGCCGTCCATTCCGCTGGGCAGTATTACCCCGTGCCAATGCACGGTCGTGGGAGCGGCGAGCTTGTTTGTAACGAATATCCGCACCCGATCGCCTTCAACGGCCTCAATAACCGGACCATGAACCGAGCCGTTATATCCCCAGCAATGGGCTTTCAAGTTCGGGGCGAACTCGTGATACACCTCCTCAGCCACAAGATGAAAAACCTTTGTGTCACCTATCACCTTAAAGGGAAGAGTCCAGCCGTTTGGTACTACCACAGGGGTATAGTCTTTTCCCGGCAAACCCGGTGCGCCTGCGGTTGGAGTGTCTCCCCCGTTCGCCTGCATGGGAGCTTCCGCACCCTGCTGCGCAGCCAAACGGCTACTCCCTAATAGCACCGCGCCCCCGGCAAGATAGGCTCCGCTCAAAAGAACTTTGCGGCGGCTTAGCCGCCGCTCGGCTAATCTGAAGTGTTGGTTATCGGCGGTTTTATCTTCCATTGCTACTCCTAATGAACCGATTCTCTTAAGGTCTCCCACTTGCCCTCTGCGGCAGGCGATCCCCCAGAAGAAGGCGCCACCTCTCCTCCGGCGGCCAGCTGATCGATCTGTGAGCGAACCAGCCAATAGTCGCGCAGCGCATCTATATATCTCTCGCCGGTTTCGATCTGGCGCTGCTTCGCTGAAAGAAGTTCGAAGGGGCTTAGTTGCATCGCATTATACTGAAGCTGCGTCTGCTGAACTATCTCGCTCGAAAGAGGGAGCATCACTCTTTTATAGTAATCGGCCTGCTCCCATAAAACGCGCTCTGCGGACTGCAGCTCTCTGGCCCTTGAGCGAAGCAACACGGCGTGCTGAGTATACATCTCGATCTCCCGCCTGAGGGCTGCTTTGGCCCGCGCGGCGGAAGCGCCGCCAAGATCGAAGATAGGAATTGGGAGCGATAATGAAGGTCCCACTCCCCAACCTTTCTCGCGCTCTGCGCTCGCTCCGAGCTCGCTCCCCGAAAAGAGAGCGGCCGGTAGAGAGATCTTAAGCCGGGCGGCAGCGCCCTCTATTGCGCGGCGGCGCGCCTCGAGCTCAAGGCTCCTTTCAACTGCGAGCCTCTCAAGCTGCTCATCATAAGCTCGCGCCTCGGGCAGATCTGGAAGCCTTGAGGAACTGGCCCACAAGGTGCGATCTCCCCACACCCCAAGGAGCTGATTAAGCTCTTCCCGCTTCTGCGCGGCCTCAAGCTCCGCTCTTCGGAGATCGAGTTTAGAGCGCTCGTAAAGCTGCTTTTCATTTAGTAGACTAAGTGCCGTAATGTTCCCCGCCGCGCGCAGGCTGCGGGCCAGCTCGTATGCTCCTTTTGAAGCCGTACGCACCTGCTGCCGCATCTCGACACGCTGCTCGGCAGCAAGCAGTTCGTAGTATGTTCGCCGCACATCCCCAGCGAGTCTTAATACTTGTAGAGCAACTCGCAGCTTAACGGCTTCGAAATCAGATTCCGCTATCCGCACACGCGACCGAAGGAAGAGTAGATCTAGAAAGTCTTGCACTAAAGCTAGCTCTATTACTGCGCTGCCGCCGCCGCTCGGGAAACGAAGCTCTCCGTCAAGGACCGGATTACTGATTCTACCTGCGCGCACAAGATCTGCTTCCGCTATCGCCAGCTCTTGGTAGACCGCCTGCATGCCGCGGTTATTAAGTAGAGCGATTTTTAAAGCTTCCGGCAAAGTAAGTTCATCAGCGAGTATTACGTCAATTGAAGCTTCAATCTCCGATTCCTCGGACGAAGGTTTCTCCTCGGTGCCGGCCCTCCAAACCACCTCTTCGCCAATTCGGCCGGCAACTATCCCTTTCACGTCGTTAAAGCCCGGTTGCGGTGTTACTACCGAACACCCGGAGAGGAGCACTAGAAGCAGCGCGTTAAAATGATGCTTCAATGCCTATGCCCCATATGCTTTAATTTGTTAGCATCTCGTGCCTCACTTCTTAACACGGCAGGTTGGGAGAGAGAGTCCTGTAAAGCGGAGAAGTTCGCATCCATTTTCCCTGTCGCCGCATCCGGATTGGCAGGATGACCTACTCCGAACACCGGAACTTTCGCCGCAGGCGAACAAGCCGCCATGAAGCTAACAAACAAAGTAATGCAAAGTGCGCGGCTCATTCCCAATCCCTTAGCCATGAAGCACCAGCATAACGGCCGCCATTCCCGCCATGCTGAGATCCTCGAATAAAGTAATCTTTGTCATCGGAAGTTTAAAGACGGTCCCCAGGCAGGCGCACTGAATTGTGCGCCTTTTCAAAAGAGCTCCGATAACACCGATACTGCTTACGAGCATTACAACAAGTGTAATCCAATTGGTTAGCACTGGGATAAAGCCAAGCAGATAAGAAATACCTAAAGATAGTTCGATAAAGGGATAGATATACCCGTAATTATAGTACCGCTTAGCAACGATATCGTAGGTCGAATAAGCTTCAGCGAACCCTTTAAGGTCCAGGAGCTTAAAAAATGAGAAGACCACAAAGAAACCTCCCATAAAGGTCTCCATTAGGAATCCCGGTTGGAAGCTCCCTGCTCTGGCGCCTTCGATTGCTGTAAATCCAAGTATAAAAGAAGCGATCAGGTAAAGAGGATAGTAGCTCTCCCTCTCATTAACAGCAGCCGTGTGGCCGCTGCTGTGATCGCTTTCATGCAAAGAATAATCGCCGGCCCGCTGAACCGAAGCGTTCAAAGTTTCTTCCTCTAAATGCCGATGCATTTCAACTATGGCCCGAGGAGGATTAAGACTAACTTCAACATCCCTAACCCCCTCAGTTGCTTCAAGTGCACTCTTTATCTTAGCCACACAACCGCCACAGTGCATTCCCTCTACTTCATAGGTGTGTTGCATAATTGTTCTCCTACCTGATTGCGCGTTTAAATATCTCTACCAACTCGGAGACCTTCGCTTTTGCGTCGTGCCCCCCCTCGCTCATCGCCGCATGCACGCATGAAGCAAGATGCTTCTCTAATATGGCTGTTTCTAGTGAGGCGATAGCCGACCGAACTGCGGAGGTTTGAGTGATGATGTCGGGGCAGTATTTCCTCTCCTCGATCATCCGCCTAATCCCATCCAGTTGGCCCTTGATCCGATTTATGCGATTGATCTCGGCGCTGTGGTCTGGATGCTCCTCTGTCGTAACCTCACCGCAGCAGCTCTGTTGTTCCAGTTGCTTTACCATACTTGAGATAATACCCTCTAGGGGTATATTTGTCAACTCTCTGATTCCATACGCTGATTGGGCAATTTTATCGAGATGTTGCATTACTGCAGAGGCGTTTTCACGTCTGCCATTCGAAAATTTTCTGGCCGCCCTTATTGCTCGTGCCCGCCCATTTTACGCTCTCTGCTGGCCCGCATTTGGTTACGCGATAAAGAAGATGTATTCTTCGTGGGTATGCGGCCCAGCACAGTGTCCCGTTCAGCAGAGCTACTACCTGAGGATGTTTACAGCCTTAGAGTTATAAACGACGAAGCTCTTCAGGTTAATCTGAATCCTTCTCCTCGCAGCTTTGGGGCTATAGCGGGCTATAAGGCCGCAATCAGGGCGCTCCCATCGGACAAAGATCTTGTTATAAATCTGCGCTACTCTGGAATGGTATCGGACGAGGTGCTCGGAGCGCTGATCTCCCTTAAAAGAACGCTGAGTAGTAATGGCCGCCAGGTCTTACTGGCAGACCCGGATCCATTGTATAAAGAGAGCCTTGCGGCAAAGAACTTACAGCTTTTTATGCCCATTACTAACCTAGAGGAAGCAATAACCTCGGTTGGAGGAGAGAAGCGTTCCTCACTAACACTTGAGTACTTACACGAGATACTGACTGAAGCCGAACGGCTTTGGCCAACAGAAGGAGAACCCCGGAGGGGAAGTCATCCGGCACCAGTCCTTGACGGCCGAGTAATAGCCTTCGAACGTGAAGGGCGGATGACTATTCAAACCAACTCGCCATCGCTCCCTGACGACTCGCCGCTTACACAGGTTTTCAATGACGAGCTTGCAAATTACAGCCGCGCCTTCCCTATTATAGTAGACCTGCAAGGGGTCCGGTTTCTAAGTGAAACTGCGGTAGGCGGCATAGTCAAGGCGATGATTCAGTGCAAGAACGCCGGCAATGATTTTCAGATCTGCAATTGTTTTGGCCAGCCGGAAACTAGTTTGCGGGCAAAGCGGCTGCTGCCAAGCCCGTATTGATCCTGAGGAATCCGGCGGAAGCGGAAGGATACTCGCAATTGCGGTCTTTTTCTTCATAAGATAGGCAAGGACAACTTAGATGATTTGTATGCTCCGGTTTACCACGGAATTCAAGAGCCTGTTCGATACTTACCTAAAAACCTGACTCAACGCTGTCAGCAAAACCAATCCAACTGCAAATACCGCCTTCATCATAATAAGCCCTGATGGCACCGCGATAAGCACAACCGTAATAAACTCGCCCAAACTTAGCGTTTGTCCCTCTGTCGAAGCCTTGGATCTTTTTAAACCGTACCAACATATCCAGAGACCTAGCAGTGCCGCAAAGCATGCATACTCCGCTCCTTTCATTACCGCAGGCGAATGGTGAGGAATGCCGTTTAATGGAACAAATAATGCTGACGGTACTGCTAGCAAGAGTCCGGCTGTCAGACCTTTATAGACTATAGTTAAGGGTCTAAGACGCACCGATCTTCGCCTCACACAGCGTCAAAGTTTGGTTTACCCATGCTTCTATTCGCTTCACCTTACTACCCGGCGCAAAAGAGTGCTGGAACAGCATCAACGGATAATGGAGGTATCGCTCATAGTTTGCAAAATCAATTAGCACGGGGCTGCTCTCGTCCGGTGCGGTTCGCTGAACCAAAATATTGGGCGCAACCGGGTTGAAGAGCCGCTCTTTCTCGATAAAGCATTCAAGTATCGACCTTAGGCTCGCTACAAATTCCCGGCTAACCGAGCTCTCTTGAGCAAGGTTCCGTGAGACGGTCCCGTCATAATTTAAAACTAGCTCAGAGATCAATATTGGACCGTGATAGCGGTGATTTGCCCACCCTAGCCCCACCTGCAGGTGGGAAGCGATCTCCCCAAGCTCGCTGCGCGCTTTTTCAAGGCTATTTAACTCCTCTCGAGCAGGGTTTCTTACGCAGTCAAACACCACCGGCTTGAAGGCCTTGAGGCAAACGGCGCGTCCCTGGCACTCTCCATGATAGGCGGCCCCATGCCTGCCATGTGCGATAGGCTCCCCAAACCGGAGAGTTGACGAAGCAATTTCACTGCCATGCGCCGAGAAGCGCAGGGATCCGCTATGTATAGTAGTTTCCACAACGGCTGCTATTCTACACGAAGTAAGACCGCAAGGCATCCATAGGCATAGCGCTATCTCAAGCGCCTCTCATAGAGCTTTTTTTGCTTCTTTACTATCACCTTGCGGCCAGTGGAGGTATTTCGCTTCTTCGCTGACTTCGGATCGCGAATCTTCTCATCGTCGATCAAAGAGAGCTTAAGCTCATCAAGCTGTCTTTGCCATTCAGCACCTGCAAGATCCGTTAAAGCAAGATATTGGGTTAACTGGTAGTAAGGACTCTGGTCCACGAGTCTAGCGCTGTCTTGAAGAGCCTTCGCTAGCGGGACGCCGCGTTTACAATCTTCGAGCGCCATACTTATAGGCCTGACAAAGGGGTCACTCTCGCTAAGCGGGCCGGCAGTTGACACCAGCCGCCTGAGACAAGTGGTAAGATCATAGCCTTGCGCTAAAATTATTTTAAGCGGCTCAATCCAATCGAGAATTGATGCCGCCATGTGGGCTTCAATGTTTTTGCCTTTATGGTAAAGACGAATGAGTGGTATGGCGGCCCCCAAAATCAATCCGGCGGCGCACCCATAAAGAAGCGCCGGGGGCCCATGCATCACAAAGCATGCGGCTCCAATAAGCAGCCCGGCCAGAGCTCCCCCAATTAGCCGGATCCTCCAAAGCCTTACATCCTCCTCCTCCCAGAGCTGGCCCTTATGTAGTAGGCCCTCGATCACCGATTTTCCGGTTCTTCCAGAGCGCATGCGGGCTGCTTGGTTTACCTTCGCAAGAATGCTGCCATCACTATCCTGCTGTAGCAGTCTGCGACGCTCGGCGCTATCGGACGGCAATCCGAGCCGCTCGAATATCTCCTTATCGCTGAGCTGGCTTGTGGGCGCCTTGGCACTCCTAATGTATATCAGATAGACAGATGAAATCAGGCTTACAACGGTAAAGAAGACTGAGCCAGCTAAAACGACATCAAGCGACATGTAAGCGTCTACGAAGGATTCAAGTTAAATGAGCTATGGCAGTTGCAGTGATTAATTTTCTTACTTCCAGTTAAATGTCCTTAACGGTTACAGGGACACTAAGCTCCGTCTCCTTACCGGTTTGGCGTACTAGATTAAAGCGCCTGGCGGCTGCGCCCGCCGCTCGCAAGCTCCTTCATCTCTTCTTCACTGGCCGCAACAACAAGCGCAATGTCGGCAGCATCCGCCTTCTGCACCACCTCGTCGGGATGAAGCAGTAGAGATTTCTCCGCCTCAAGCACCAATGCGCTGCCACCGGCCTTAATCATAGTTTCGATAGTTTTTACTCCCACAGTGGGTTGATCAAAACGGGTGTCCTGCTGCGGCTTGCAAAGTTTTACTACTGTAAAGTCTGTGCCGCACAACTCGCCAGCTCTCAGAATAGCGCGGTCTGTCCCTTCCACTGCTTCAACCGCAACAATGGTCTTTTTCTTAACTATCACGGTCTGGCCCACGTCAAGGCGCCCAATCTCACGGGCGCATTCCCACCCTATGATTGCATCTTCAAGCTCGGAAGCCGAGAAGAAGCGGCGCGAGTATAGCCCTGATTTAGGAACGCTCTCAGTTAGGACTTCGCAGGCGGAAAAAATACTTATTTCATGCGATTCGATCTCGGCAGAGATAGCGCGCAGTACTACATCATCCTTAAGTGAGCGCAGCCGCGCCATAAGAAGCATTCCCTTAAGATCCGGCCTAAAGCCGTCGAAGAGACGGGGCCGAGCCAGCCCACCGGCGAAAGCGGCCTGCTTCACTCCCTTCCTTTTGAATACTTTGATTATCTTTCCAAGCTGCCCGACCTTGATCCAGGTTATATGATCAACCAGCTCTTCGAGCGCAGGATCGGATTCTCCAAGATGCGCCACCGCAACAATCGACAGCCCTCTATCTCGAGCGCCCTTGGCGAACTCGATGGGGAAATGCCCGTTTCCGGCGATTAGGCCGATCGGGGAGACTAGGTTACTCTTCTTCTCCACCGTCCGATGCGCCCTTGCGCGGAAAGGTGAGGCCGCGCTGCGTATCGCTAAAAAAATCTAGGAACGCCTTGCCCAATGCAGCAGCACCGTATTTAGGGCGGGCTTTATCGACTCGCTCTCGCATCAGCCCGCTGCTCTTAAAGAAGATCTCTCTATAAAGCGAGCGCAGTTCAAGAATTTGCTCGCGGCTGAAACCCCTCCGCTCGAGTCCGATGCGGTTGATTCCAATTAGTCCGCAGCGATCCCCCTGGGCCATACAAAAAGGTGGAATATCCTTCACTACCATTGTTCCGCCGCTAAGTATGCATAGGTCTCCGAGCCTTACGAACTGATGTATGCCGACCAGCCCGCCCACTATTACCCCATTTCCTACCCAGACGTGACCCGCCAGCGCAGCCGAATTTGCGAATACATTGTCATTCCCTATTACTCCGTCATGCCCCACATGGCTCATCGCCATAAAAAGATTGCGGTCACCAATGCGGGTCTCCATTCCTCCGCCGGCAGTACCGGGATTAAGCGTAACACCCTCACGGATGGCGTTATTGTCGCCTATAACTAAAGTGCTCTCTTCACCTCGATACTTAAGGTCCTGAGGCGCGCTTCCGACGGAAGCGAATTGAAATATCTGGTTGTTGTTGCCGATGCGAGTGTTTCCCTCGATTACAACATGAGGGCCCACTCTGTTATTGGTTCCAAGCACTACCTTTGGGCCGATAATAGAATAAGGTCCTACCGTACTGCCCTCTCCGATTACAGCGCTTTCAGAAACAATGGCAGTGGGATGGACTGAGATACTCATATCGGACTAAACAGCCAAGCAGTTAATCGGACTCTAGCGCCGAGATTCTGGCAGAAGCCACGAGCTTGCCGTCTACGGTGACGACTCCATCCATAATCCAGATCGGGCGGCGCTTCTTCACGGAGGTCATTTCAATGCGCATAGTGTCACCCGGTACGACCTGCTTTTTCCACTTCACGTCGTCCGCACCGACAAGAAAGATGGTCTTGGTAGGAATTACTCCGTCCTTCGACTCGCGGGCTAGGATTGCACCGGTTTGCGCCATGGCCTCCAGAATCATTACCCCCGGCATTACGGGACGCCCTGGAAAATGGCCCTGAAAAAAAGGTTCATTCATCGTAACGTTCTTGATGCCTATGCACCTCTCATTGTCCACGAACTCGATAATCTTATCGATCAGAAGAAACGGATAGCGATGAGGAATGACTTTTTGAATCTCTAAAATATCATAAGTTCTTATTTCTGACATAGCTGTACACCCATTCAAATTGATGCAAAACTTGGTAGCGCTAAAGCCCTACTTTTTCCGCATTTATGCGCTTTATTACCTCTTCACTGATGTCGTAGCGATTGTTTACGTACAAGACAGCCCTGGAATCCTTCTCCAGCACCATGC
Source organism: Deltaproteobacteria bacterium (assembly GCA_024102635.1). Classification (GTDB taxonomy): domain Bacteria; phylum Bdellovibrionota_C; class UBA2361; order UBA2361; family JAGFJO01; genus JAGFJO01. The sequence goes on along the minus strand of JAGFJO010000046.1, from coordinate 30,005 downwards.
GATACTGCTTCTCGTCCGCCAGTTTTGCCACGATGGCGTCGATCTCCTTAACTATCTTGGTCATGGCGTCATAATTCTTGCGCGCGAGTTCATCCCTCTGGTCCTGATAGGCCCTCTCGAAGTCGCGCTGCTTGCGGAGCAAAGCCTCCTGCTTTTTCTCGAGCGCATCCTTTGACAAAAGCGTACTCTGTTTCGCCAGATCCTCTTTCAGCTTGTCAACTTCAAGCTTCATCTTCTCAAGCAGTAGCCGCTTCTTTTTCATCTCCTCTTCCACATTATTGCGGGCTGCTTTTCCGATAATTGATTCGTTAATAACCTTTTGCATATCGACGACATATATCGGCTCGTCCGTTATTGCTCCCTGCGCCAAAGCCGCATCGGTGCGCGAAAAAAAGGCCGGCAGCACGACAACTGCAAACAATACAAGGTATGGCGAAAGCTTTGATAATTTCATGCAGGAATGACTCGTTAAGATTCCATAAGCGCAACGAGGCGCTATTCTACGAGAAAAAAGGAAAAACATCAAATGCTTGCAGAGGCGCGGAATTAGAGCTTATAGCGGCGCGCCAAACGAAAACATCGGCACAACACTATCCTCGCCTTCTTCTCGATCAACAGGGAACCCGAACTCGATTCGAATCGGGCCCAAAGGCGAGAACCAGCGGATACCGAAGCCATAAGCCTGGCGCAGGTCGCCGATATCGATAGTTTCGTTGTCGTCGAATGCTTCACCGACATCGTAAAATATCACGCCCTTAATTCCGGCGGCATTTATCAAAGGAAATATAATCTCCGCGTTATTTATCAGCTCTTTGCTACCGCCGAATTCGTTGCCATCTTCATCCTCGGGCCCAAGGCTGCGGCTCTTGTAGCCGCGAACAGAATTTATTCCGCCGGGGAAGTAGCGCCTGAAAAGCGGGAATGGATCATTATCGTAGCTGTCGCCGTAGCCGAAGGTAGTGCGGAGCGAGAATACCAGCTCGCCCACTTCGGTTTCGGCAAATGGGTAGTACCACTGATTACGGGCCTCAAAGAGGTAATATTCCTCACTGCCTCCGAGTCCGGCAAGCTCCATTGACACCACCTGGCGCGAACCTTTCGTGGGATTGAGCGGATTGTTGATTGTATTCCGGACGAACGCCGGTGTTATCGCCGAGGCAGTTGACGTACCTTCCGACTGAATCACCAGTGGTGCAGCGTCCTCTATGTCGACGTTACTAATGTCAATGTTGGTATATTCATACTTCAGCGAGAACGCGATATCTTCGGCCCACTCTGCAAATACCTCTTCAAGCGGATATCCCACTATGACGCTTCCGCCGCTCAGCTCGCGATCGAAATCGCTGAACTCCCGGTCGGTAACGTACCCTTGGACTCCAAGAGACCAGTAGGTATCCGCAACTCTCGGATCACTGAAACCGACCGATATGTTGTCTCTCTCAGTCCCGAATTCACCGGTAATATTCGCGCTGCGCCCCGTACCGAATAAGTTGTTTTCAGATACTCGGGTGGTAAAGATTGCGCCGTCGGAACTTGAATAGCCCGCTCCGGCGGTAAATGTACCTGTCGATCCTTCCCGCACATTCACGAGCAGATCAACTTCATCCGGATCTTCCGTCGGCTCCGAGCTTATATTCACCTCCTCGAAGTATCCAAGCCGTTCGAGTAGCTGCTGGCTGCGCTTTATCTTAGAGCTTGAATAACGCTCTTGCTCGCCAATCTTCAAGGTGCGACGTATAACATTATCGTAGGTCTTATCGTTGCCGCGTATATTAATACGGTTTACCTGAATAATGTTGCCCTTGTTGGTGGTGAACTCGACATCTATCAGCTTTTCGTTGCGCCGCACCCTGGTATTGGGAACGACGTTGGCGAAGGCATAGCCGACGTCAGTGAACTTATCGCTTATTTTGAAGGTCTCATCACGGATCTGCGTTGCGCTAAAGACATCTCCGCTCTCGATCTTCACACCCTCCAGCGTCCTCTCGGCACTGCCTTCAATCAGATCACCTGAAGCCGTGATTTTCCCTATATTATACTGCTCCCCTTCGTTGACATGGAACACGATATCCAGCAGTCCATCCTTTTTTACAATAGTGGGATCCCCCACGCTTGCATCTACGAACCCATGATCAAGAAAGAACTGGCGCATAAGAGCTTTGTCATTCTCAATCATCTCTTTGTTTAGACGTCCGGTGGAAAATAACCAGGAGCTCCACCACTTGTACTCTCTAGTCTGAATGGCGTCGAGCAACTCGTCTTCATCCATCTGGTTGAGTCCCTGGATCGAGATCTCGTCGATCTTGTATCTTTCACCTTCGTCAACCGTGAGAGTAAGGTCCACTTGATTATCGCCTACAGGAACGACTGCATGTTCAAATTTGGCATCGTAATATCCCTTGCTCTGATAGTAGGTTGTTGCGTTTCTGATGATCGTGTCGAGCTTAGCTTTATCTAGAAATCTGCTGCCGCCGACTTTCACTGCCTCTGAGAGATCTTCTTCTTTAATCTCTTTGTTACCCTTGATGAATATCTTCCGGATAACCGGCTTCTCCGCCAATGTATATTTTAGGATCTGCCTGGCCGGATCGCTCGTCGAAGTTACAAGGCTTGCAGTCACCTGATCGAAGAAGCCGGTATTATAAAGAGTCTTGATATCCTCAGAGATCAGCTCATTACTAACTCTTCCGAAAACTGCCTTGAGTTGAGATTTTATTGCGGCGCTGTCAATCCGCCTGTTACCCTCAATAACGATGTCATCGATGTTGAACTGTTGGACCGGAGTTTGCGCTTGCAGCAGCGCCGGGCCGGCTGCAAGGATGGAAAGCAGCGCCACGAAAGAGAGAATGCACGAGACGAAACAGGGTAATAGGCGCGCTTGGCTTGTGCCAGCGCAACAGATTTTCTCGCGGTATGCCATTATCTTCCCACCTTTAAACCCGCATAAGATAGCAAACCTTAGGGCATTGGCGCTAGCCCGGCGTTGCACGAAATAATTAAACTGTTAGGGCGATATCCTCGTAAGCTGCCCTCCCGGGCCCATTTCGTACTTCTCATCCAAAGCTACGGCAAGCTCCTGGTTGTGGGTTACAACGATTAATGTGGTTCCAACTTGCCGGCATATGCCGGTTAAAAGCTCTTGTACCTCACCGGCCGTGGCATAATCAAGATTGCCGGTGGGCTCATCTGCCAGCACTACTCTGGGCCGTGTAACAAGAGCTCGAGCAATCGCTACCCGCTGCTGCTCTCCACCAGAAAGCTGTGATGGCCTATGAGTGAGCCGCTGCGAGAGCCCTACGGCTGTAAGCAACTCCGTCGCTCGCGCCTTAGTCTCTCCCTCTTGGGCTCCGCATATGGTGAGCGGCATCGCCACATTTTCCACAGCGTCAAACTCCGGAAGCAGATGGTGAAACTGAAAGATGAAGCCCACATTTGCTCCTCGAAAGCGAGTCAGCTTCTCAGGGGCGAGACTGAAAATGTCTTGATCCCCGTAAATAACTCTGCCGGCGCTGGGATGGTCCAGGCCGCCGAGCAGATGTAGCAGCGTCGACTTCCCTACCCCGGATTTTCCGACGATCGCAACACTCTTTCCGGCCGGAAATTCGCAATTCACCCCGGTCAGAACTCTAAGCTCTCCACCGGCGTCGTAATACTTTTTCTCAAGCTGCTCGACTTTAATCTGCATTTTACTCGTAACGTAACACTTCAACCGGATCCAAGCGGCTTGCACGAAGAGCCGGGTATATCGTAGCCAGTGCGCAGATACAAAAAGCTGCTCCTCCAGTTACCAAGAATATAAATGGCTCCATTCTTACCGGCAGGGTTGACATCGGAAATGCGCTCGGCAGCGGAAAACCATACCTTTGCAACCCGACACATCCGAAGTATCCGGCCAACAGGCCAAGGGAGATGCCGAACGCGCCTATTATGGTCCCCTGAATCTGAAAAATGCGCGCGATACTGCCGCTCGTCGCACCCATCGTTTTGAGAATGGCGATATCCTTCCTCTTCTCAAGCACAATCATAACCAGCGTGCTGATGATTGAGAAGCTGGCGACAAGAATGATGAGAAGCAGCACGAGAAAATAAACGGTCCGCTCAAGCTGCATCGCCTCCCAAAGCGGGCGGTTGGTTTCCTTCCAATCCTGCGCATAAAAGCCGGGAGCCAGCTTAGACAGCTCTCCGTTAATTTTCTGCGCTACAATTGAGGAACGATCAAGATCTCGCACCCGCACTTCGAATCCGTTTACGGTATCGCCGAGACGGAAAAAGTTCTGAGCCTCGGCAAGTGCCATGTATGCCAGCCCGCTCTCATACTCGGTAAGACCTGAACTGTAGGTAGCACTTATCACGAACCGCTTGAATCGCGGCATTAATCCGAATGGCGTACTGCTAACGCTTGGCGACAACAGAGAAACAGGTTGGCCTAAAAGAAGATTAAGCTGGTCAGCAAGCTCTCGGCCAATGACCAAACCGGGCAGGTTGGCCAGAACCTCATTGTTATCTGGATCTATGACTGTAATAGGCGGAGGATTGAAGGCGTTCTCGATTTTTTGGTCGTCCTCCAAAAAGCCCTGAAGCTGGGCGGCGGATGCGCTACCGGGCTCTAATCCACGGATGAGAATGCCGCTCGATCTTTCGTCGGAACGGAGAAGAACCTGAGAGAGCGTAAATGGCGAAACACTCTCTACTCCTTCAATGCCCGCTACTGTTTCCTGAACGGTGCGCCAATTATCTATCTTTCCGCCCAATCGCTTAACCACTATGGCAGAGTTGGTGCCGATCAATTTTTCACGCATCTCGTGCTCGAACCCCTCCATGATCGCCATAGTGATAATCAGCGCCATCACTCCAAGCGCTACGCCGATAACCGATATTACGGTCAATATAGTGATAAAAGCTTCGGAGCGTTTTGACCAAAGGTATCTAAAAGCGACCTTGCGAGAGAAGCTAAATGAGCTCACTTACAGTCCTTTGTCTCAACCTGAGATAGAGTGTCATCTTCTTTCGGCTTAAGCTGCGGGAACAGTAGAACGTCACGTATGCTCTGAGCATTAGTTAACAGCATTACCAAGCGATCGATTCCGATCCCCTCGCCGGCCGTCGGGGGCATGCCGTGCTCCAATGCGTGAAGAAAATCTTCGTCTATATCGCATGCCTCTTCATCACCCTTAGCTTTCCGAGCGGCTTGTTCTTCAAAGCGCGCCCTCTGGTCTTCGGCATCGTTGAGCTCCGAAAAGGCATTTGCGGTCTCCATGCCGGCGATAATGAGTTCGAAGCGATCGGTCACCTTCGGATCCTCAAGAGTTTGGCGAGCCAGCGGGGAGATTGAAAAAGGGTGATGCGTGATAAAAACCGGATTTACAAGTTTCTCTTCAACCAGCGCAGCCCAGAGATTTTCCAGGCTACGGCCCCAGTCGGAGGGCTCATCGAGATCTATTTTGTGATGCTTGGCGGCTGCATGCACTCCCTCTAAGGTATTCAGGTCCAGGTGCCTATCGACACCGCCGATCGCATGAACCGATTCGAGCATGCTTATTCGCGGCCATGGAGGGGTGAAGTCTATCTCGGTTTCGCCAAAAGGAACTTTAAGGCTGCCGCAAACCGACTTTACAAGATGCACAACCAGCTCTTCCGTAAGCTGCATCAGATCATGAAAGGTCGCATATGCCTGATAAAACTCAAGCATCGTAAACTCGGGATTATGCTTCTTGGAGAGCCCCTCGTTTCTGAAGATACGCCCAATCTCGTAGACACGCTCAAGTCCCCCAACCACACATTTCTTCAGCGGCAGCTCAAGAGCAATACGCAAAAACATATCGGTATCGAGGCTATTATGATGGGTCTTGAATGGCCTGGCGGTGGCGCCGCCGGGGATATAGTGGAGAACCGGCGTTTCGACCTCGACATAACCTCGCTCATCTAGAAAAGAGCGGATCAAATTTATGATCTTCGAGCGCTTCTTGAAAACGTCTCGAATCTCGGGATTGGATATCAGGTCGACATAACGGTGCCGATAGCGGGATTCAACGTCGGTGAGGCCATGCCATTTCTCCGGCAGCGGAATCAGCGATTTAACCAGAAGTCTTATGCCTTCTCCGAACAAACTCTTTTCGCCCGTCTTAGTAACAAAAGCGTATCCATTGACCTCTACTATGTCTCCGATGTCAAAATCCTTGAATTCCTCGAAAGCCTCTTCGCCGATAATATCTTTCTTAATATAAACCTGAATCTTTCCACTTCCGTCGAGAAGATGGAAGAACGCCGCTTTCCCCATGATGCGAATCTGGACAACACGCCCGGCGATCGTGTAGCGCTCAGCGCTCTCCGGCTCGGAAACAGCAGCAGCAAGGATCGCTGCCGCATTAGAAGTTACTTCAACGTCATTGGGGAAGGGATAACCTTTAAGCCTAAGCTTCTTAAGTTTCTCGAAACGTACCTCTTCCTGTTCACTGCGCTCTCGCATCTCAATCACTTTCCGAACATGCGGCCGTACTTTACCTCTCTGCGCGGATATGCGCGCTAACAGCCTAAAGTTTCAGGAATCTTATTTCAAAAAGGGGGCGATTACAACTTCACTAACCGCTAAGGCTTTTGGCAAAAATAACTCCTGAGCGCCTATTATTTAGACAAAAATCGGATAATGATCGTCACTGCAGCGCTAAGCAGCAGCATCGAGGTAATGGGAATATAGATTGAGGTGCGCTCCCCTTCTATTCTAATGTCTCCAGGGAGCCGTCCGAACCAGGCAAATGCGTGCGGGAAGACGTGCAGTACTAACCCGATGACTGCAATCGATACCCCGATTAAAATTAAAATCTTCGGCACCGCCATTACCCAAAGGTTTCAAAAGCGCAACTTCCTCGATAATAGCATATCGGTGACGCGCCCTCACTGGGAGCGCTAAGGAATAAAGTCGTTTGATCTAAGAAACTTCAGAATTCTTGTCATGGCGCGCCGGCTCTTGAACTGAGCTAAGTGCCCACCCCTAAACCAATGAGTTCTAGAACAACCAAAGTGCTGGCTAAGAAGCCGCGGCTGGGAGCGGGGCACTATTGTATCACCCAAGCCACCGAGCACCAGCACGCGCTCAGCGGGAAGTTTCGCCCGATGAGAGAGAGGACTATGCACCTGATAAGCCTGCTCTAGAAGCGCCCTGGTAAGCCCCTGCCGTTTCACTTCGGCAAAGATCTCCTCCTTTTTTAGGAGACGCCAGGCGATCTCCGACATGGAAGCAACGGGCACTATAGGTATCAAGAAAGCGAGCGGATCGAGAGATGCCCATAATGCAGCTATGTAGGCCCCGAGGCTCATACCAACACATCCTACATTTCTTGCTCCATGGGCCTCTAGAAAAGCGCGTAAGGCGCGAAGGTCACAGATAATCTGCGCAATTGCTTCATTAGTTCGGCAAAGGTTGCTGTCGGGAAAGAGATTGCTGGCCTCGCCGGCCGGCCGGCGGCGGCCATGGAAAGGGAGCTCCACCAGCACGACGTCCAATCCGAAGCGGTAGAACATTCCCGGCAAGAACGCCAAGGAGTTTAACCGCTGGTCTCCCATCGTCCAACCGTGAAGGGCGATCAGCGTGCCCTTCGCCGGCCTGTCGTGCTGCCAATAACGCGCATACGCTGTAAGATTCTCACTCAGCGTGTGGTGGCTCTCGCGGTATGATGGGTTCTGCACTTCGTATAAACTTTTGAACTGAAGGTCGAGTATCACACCATCGCGAAGACCGTGCACTAGGGTACTGGTTACATCCGGAATGTGCCGCGGCAAACGGAAGAAGGTAGAGGGATCCGAAAGAAAATTTTCGTGAGAGTAAAATGCCGCATCTCTTTTGAAAGCGGATATATCAAGATCGGATACAGCCTTGGGGAATTTAAAATCTGAGCACTGCCGAATTATCCACTGCAAAGCGCGTTCAAGCTCCGCGCCCCCGGTGAGAGTGAGGCGTTCGAACTGACTGAGCCGATTTTCTGGCGGCGAGGACAATATGCAGAAATCGGCGATATCCAAAGAGAACTTTTTGATAAAAACCTCCTTGTGGAGAGCCGGAATCACCAGCGGAACTAACCCCTTTTGATTCCCATGTAGTATCGACTACTTACTTCAAAAACCTTATAATCAGCGCTTAACTCATTTTACCGTGAAGATCTTGTAAAAGCTAACAAATCTTTGCAGCACCCGCGATTATCCATACCCGAACCAGCTGTGGGCCGCGCATTAAGGACGTCATTCTTCAGTCGGCCGACCTTAGAAGTAGCCCGAGAGCTTCTAGGCACCGTTCTTGTTTCTATGGTAGGAGGCAAGGTGACGGCGGGAATGATCGTGGAGGTAGAAGCTTACCATCAAGATGGAGATCTGGCCTCACATACCTCTATTGGGAGAACCTCCCGTAATGAGGTCATGTTTTGGGAAGGTGGGCATTGCTACGTTTACTTTATTTACGGGATGCATCACTGCGTTAATGTTGTTACCGAAAACTCAGGCACCGGAGCAGCGGTGCTAATAAGAGCGGTCGAGCCTCTTGTAGGACTGGAGGTGATGCAGCGAAGACGCCGGCTAGGCTCGCGCTATACACCTTGCGAGTTAACAGCAGGACCCGGCAAGCTGTGCCAGGCGCTGGGAATAAATCGTTCCCTTCTAGGTCATCACTTTATGACTTCACCAACCGTTAGAATCGAGCGATATAAAAATTTTAGAGAAACCTCAATAGCGTGTGGACCCAGAATCGGAATCTCCAAGTCTAAAGAGTTGCCCTGGCGGTTAGCCATTAAAGACCACCCCTGCCTGAGCCGCCCCATCTAGCACGCCCTATCTGAATGCCCCCGGCCGATTGTTGACTAAGCTATACAAAATGCTAGCTTCACTGCAGGTGTTTATGCGGTTTTCCCAGGTAGTTCAAGTGTTGTAACAAAGGAAAAACGCATATGTCTCCAACCAATGCAAGCGGTACAACTCCGGGCACGACGAATCCGAGCACAGCAACGAATCCAGCTTCCGAGCTAAGCCAAGCAGAAGGACCTAAATCGTTTATAGAACTTTCAACAGGCCTCCATCTTTTAGGAGGTCTGCGCGATGATCTCTCGCTGCACTCGCTTCTTCCTGCCTGGCATCTTGGAATTCACGGAGTGGGCATTGGTGCCAACGAAGCTCATTTGCCACATCGCACGCCAGCGACTTTCAGTGAGCGAACACCGGGATCTTTTAAGCATTATTCAGCGGGCCAGCTCGCTATCAAAGCATTAAAGGCGGCACTGGCTGCGACTCCTGAAGGCGCACCGCTTGAGGAGACTATAAACGCGGGCAACCGCTCCGTTGCCGAGATCTTCGAGAGATTCGGCGTTAAAGCTGAGCGTCCCGAGCTGTTGCCGGGCGCAAGCGCAGCGTTCGTCCGCATTCCGCGCCAAGCGGCAACCAGCGGAGAACCAGCGGGAGAGCTGCAAGTGGTTGCATGGGGAGCAGGCGCTGTGCTCATTGAATTCAAGCAGGCGCCTCCATGCATAATTACGGATGGCTATGATCGCTTGATAACTCAGCCGGATGGATTCCTGGTAATGAACGGGACAAAGGATTTCGAACGGGAGGCCGCGGGCAAAATCATGAGCTTCCCTCTTTCCGAAATTCGATCTGCCTTTGCCTTCTCGCAAAACTTAATGCTGCCAAATGAGATGGTTGATCGCAATCGCTTTGCCGAGCGACTAATCGGATACAAAAATGGATCGCGCACAGGTGATCCTCGTGACTCCTGGACAGGAGCGCTTTATGCGGACTCGCGCCAAAGGGGATATAAAGACTGTGCATATGAAGCCAGCATTTATGGCTGGCAGTTTAGATAGACCTTATCCCCCTAGCTGAAATCTCAAATTCAAGTACAGTTCATCGGGGCTCAGTTGCAGCCCCTTGGTATCCATATACTCAAGGCCGAGCGCTTTCAGCTCGTCCCGTAGCTTGTCTGATCGCTGATAGTCCTTCTTGCTGCGGGCATCCTCGCGGTCCTTGAGGATGGATGCAATTGCCTCTAGCGACGGAACCTGAATTTTAAGAATTCTCGCGGTGAATCGCAGCATCTGACTAAAAACCTCGCCGCAATCAAACTGAAAAAGGCCTAATACCCTGCCATATTCGACAATAGCGGCAGTCAGTGATGTTATCTCCGAATCCGCCCGCTTTTCCGGCGGTGCAGTCAGGAGCTTCCTTAGCTCCGAAAGCGCCTGCCGCAACGCCACTATGGCCACCGGTGAATTGAAATCGTCATCCATAGCGCTTTCAAAGCTGCTTCTAAGCGCTGCGATGGGGCCGTGATCTGAGGCCGGATCTCCGGCGCCGAACCTAGCCCGCACAAGCTCGACGGTGCGATAGAAATCCCACAGCCCATTAAGGTTCTCGATGAAAGCTTGATCCGAGAGATTCACGTTGGAACGGTAATGATGCACGAGGAATATGTACCGAATCAGCTCAGGTCCATACTGCTCATAGGCATCTTCTATAGTCAGAAAGTTGCCCAAGCTCTTGGACATCTTAGTGCCCTCAACCGTAAGGAGGCCGACATGCATCCAGTAACGTACGAAGTCCCCTTTTGAGTACGCCTCGCTCTGAGCGATCTCATTCTCGTGATGGGGAAATTTCAAATCGAGCCCTCCTCCGTGGATATCGATAGGACTTCCCAGCGTATGATCGATCATCACCGAGCACTCGATGTGCCACCCGGGCCGTCCGACTCCCCATGGCGAGTTGACGGAGAGGGTGGAGTCGGGATCGTTTTTCCAGAGCGCAAAATCAAGTGCGTGGCGCTTATCTTTTTCGCTGTCGACGCGCACTCCGCTTAAAAGCTCGCTCAATTTTTGGTTAGACAGCTTGCCGTAATCGGATTTCTTAGCGATGTCGAAGTAAACGTTGCCGTCCTTAGTGGCATAGGCGAAGCCTTTTTTGATCAACGCCTCTATGTAGCTGACGATCTGAGGCATCGTTTCCGACACCTTGACTATGCGATCGGGAGTGCCGACTCGCATCTCTTTTAGCGCGGCATAAAACCGCTCAGTGACACCTTCTGTAAGGGCGCGCGGATCTTCGCCGGTTTTTCTTACGCGATCTATAATCTTATCGTCGATATCGGTCACATTCTGAACGAAGTTTACCTGCAAGTTGCGGTACGTCAGATAGTTGCGCACGAGATCGAAAGCAAGCGCCGGAACAACGTGTCCCATATGCGCCGAATCATACGGCGTCAGCCCGCACACGTACATCTTGACCCGCGGCGGGTCGCTCTTGTCGATCGGCAGAAATGGTTGCTTCGCCTTGCCTAGACTGTTGTAGATCTGAATCTTCCTCGCGGAGGAGAGGTACTTGCTTGAAGATCTAACTTGAAAAGCACTCGCTGCCATAGAAAGCTCAATCCTATAACCACTCATAGCCTAAAGCAACGTGCGGATAAGCGAGCGTAGCGAGCTTATGTTGAGCACGTAAAGGTTCAACTAAAATCGCGAGCTGGCGAGCGATTTCTCCTTTATCATGCGGATAGACAGGGTCTTCATGCTCAAGATCAATTAGCGCGCCACAGGACAGCCGGCCTACTAATGTTGCGCCGGTGCTTGGTCTTCAGAGCCGGTAACGACGGCTTCAACCTGCGCATGTCCATTTCCATTAATTAGGCGCTCCTTATGTGGCGCGTGTGGTTCCCAGCCGTGCACGGCAAGCATAAAGAAAAACCCGAAGACATAAGCAACCGGAACATGCCAACCGCTTTTCACCCAGGCAAGAACCGATTTGGCATCGGGATACATTGTGGAGAGGGCGACTCCCGCTGATGAGCCGAACCATACCATTGATCCTCCGAAGCCGACCGTGTAGGCCAAAACTCCCCAATCATACCCTCCCTGCACCAAAGCCATCTTGGTAAGAGGAATATTATCAAACACCGAGGATAAGAATCCAAGTCCTAATGCTGTCTGCCACGAAGCAATCGGAAGCTCATCGACCGGCATAATCGATGCCGAGAAAACCAGTGAAAGTAGGAACAGGCTTCCCTTAAAAGCCTCCGGTACTTCGTGCCAGTCGGTCTTTCTGAAAAAGGCGCCTAGTAGGATGGCCACCCACACCCCCACAGCAGGCATATCCAGGGTGACATTGGTGATTATCGCCCCGGCCAGTATCATAGCCACAATATAAAGGTACCCCCAATCGATCTTAATACCAGGCTTGGGGTCAGCGATGATGGGTTGGTACTTATGCTGCTGAAAGGCTGCTATTATCCCGAAGATTGCAAAGGCGGCAAACGATCCGGTAAAAGCGTGAAACACATCGAGCGCGCTAACACCATCGATCCACATCATCGTAGTAGTAGTGTCCCCTACTACGCTTCCCGCCCCTCCGGCATTAGAAGCCGCCACTATTGCCGCAAGAAATCCGATATGCACTCGGTGCTTGAAAACGTGAGAAGCTACGGTCCCTCCGATAATACACGCTGCTATATTGTCCAGCATGGCGGAGAGCACCATTACGATCGAAAGCAACATGAAGCCCCCCTTCCAATCATCCGGGAGAATAGCAGGCATTAGATCGGGAATGTTGGAATTCTCAAAGTGCTTAGCCAAGATCGCGAATCCAACAAGCAGTCCGAGAAGATTCAAAAGAATAACCTTTTCATGCTGGATCTGAAGCCAGAGGCTGAAATCAGTGAAGCCGAGCTTATATGCAAGCAGGACCCCTAGTCCGGTCAGCGCCACCTGAAGAGTGTGATGGTGAAATACCGCCACACCAGCGAGCGTCAATCCGAAGATTATGAACTCAAGCGGAATACCGAGGACTGCGAAACCGGCCTTTGGCCCAGCCGCAAAGGCTGCTGCCGGCCAAAAAATGATTGCGGCCGGGAGGAAAGCTAATAAGGCTCTCAATAAGTGCTTTGACGAAATTCTCTCGGGGTTGGGTAACATGCGCCTGAGGGTAGATTTTTTCCTCAGGCGCGTCAATCATGCAGGCAGAATAGAACTGCCAGCTGCCGTAGAGCCGGCACGGTCAATCGCAGAGCATTCAATAACTTCAACGGGGGAGCGCGCTATCTCCTGCGCGTCCACAGTTGCATTGAAATTAGTAAATAGGGATAAAAGCAACGCGATAATAACTCTTTTCCGATTCATCTTACCCTCACTCTAGTTTACCTTCCTTAAGGCGATGAACCGTCCCCTGCGAGTAGGGGTGCGAAGCAACTGCTCACGTATCTTTTAAACCTGGAGATTGCTTCAGCCGGCCCATGTGATTCGAAAAATTCATAAATTTCTCTACCCCGGCACTCGTTAGGACCACCAGCAAGAGATGCGAAAAGCGCTTAGGCAGGGTGAATAAATAGCTCAAAAGATTAAGCCAATGGCCTGTCCCCGCCGTTGATCAAGTTTCAGGGCTTATGAGCTCTCTGCCGTTGCAGTAGAATTCCCATCGAAGCCTCGCTGTAGCTTCTTCGTCCGATTGTAGTCCGCAATTCTCGAAACCCAACCGCCTCAATACTTGGCAGGCAGCCTCATTGTTCTCGTCGGTATGCGCGACCACTTTTTTAATTCTTCTAAAGGATGTGGCGAAGGCGATCAATTCTTTTGCCATAAGGGTTCCGCAGCCCAGCCCCTCGAAACGCGGAAAGGTTGTACACATTATTTCGACCGCTCCGCTTTCATCCGGCAGACCAGCGAAACGGCAAAAACCTACCACTTGCGAGGAAGCTTTATCAAGCGCGAGGTATCTGGACCAGGTGCCATCGAGGACCTTGCCCGTCTTTACCGACTGCAAAACTTCAGCAGCGCATTGCCGTACCGCATCGCCGCACTCCCCGCACATCGCTCCCAGGCCTTCACAGCCCCGTTCGGGACATTCGGCTAGAGCCGCCCAATCGTCAAAGGCGGGGCGGACCAAAATTATTTCTTCAAGATAGTGCGAGTTCATCTGTGTCAGGCCGAAACGCTACGGGCGGCCGGGTCCAAACAAGCTAGTTATATCCCCTAAAGAGGCGTAGACCCTTAAAGCTTAAATGCCAACCGTGCTAACGCCTCTAGCACGGGGACAGTGCGATAATAATTCATTGGCCGAGATGTATGCTAATGTTTTTTCAAGGTCCACCTTCTGCTCAGTGGATTCGGATATGATTCCGGCGAGGCGAGGCAGCCTCATAGTTTTGGCAAGCGAGCGGCATGAATCGCTTAATGCGGTCTGGTAACCTATCAATTTTCGAAACGATGCAAGGACCAACAGCTGTCGCACCGCCGGCAATAGACTTCTTTCGGAGATTTTCTCCAGCATCTGTGAAACAAGGGTGGCGCCGACATCACTTCTGACTTTGCTGTGATTTTCGAATTCCGTTTCCATCACCGGCTCAATCTGCTTCAACTGATGGCGGCAGATTTCAAGATGGGCGCTGCAAACTTCGCGCAGGCCGGGCGTAGTGAAGACATGAAGAATTTCCGGGATAACACTTACTAGCCGCCGCTCCGAGTCATAAAGCTCGCTCAAGCTCGAATAAAGAAGCTGTCCCAAACCAGCGGTACCGATCATAGCGGGGTGTAAAATATGAACAACAATTGGACCGACCCTAACATCGAAGCCGGATCGGCTCGATGATCTTAATCACTCACTGCTAGTCGGTTAACGTCCGAGGGTCCTCGCGCACGTGGAAACGGCGGGAACATGAATGCTAGGCATAACTTAAAGAGAGCCCCTGGGGAGTGTGTCAGCCTGTTCAGCCTCACAGCCGAAACGCGCTTTGCCCTTACGCATCATCAAGCACCTTATATTCTTGCTTTTTTTCAAGGATTATTACCGGCTTTAGGTGACAGAACGGAAGGCCGATCTGCAAATGAGAAGAAAAATACACTATGGGTGAGAACGAACACAGCAACCACCTAATGGCTGCGATCGAAAGACTACAGCGGCGAGGTATAGGCCTAATCGGGGTGATTGAATCGCTGCCGGTTGGCATATTCATCGCTGATCAGAGTGGTGACTGCCTATTTGTTAACCGTCATTGGTGCCGCATAACGGGAATGACTGCCGAAGAGGCGGTGGGGCGGGGTTGGACAAAAGCACTTCATCCCGAAGACCTGAAACCGGTTACCGACGCCTGGTTTCAAAGCGCAATTAGCGGCACTCACTTCAAAATGGAGTACCGGTACATCACAAACAACGGCGAGCTCTGCTGGGTCATTGGCCAGGCTGCCGCCATTAATATCGAAAATGACCTGATGTTCTGGGTCGGCAGTGTGACAGACATAACCGACCGTAAGCTATTCTCCGATAAAGCTAAAAACTCGGAGAGGTTCCTTGATACCATAGTAGACAATATGCCGGTCATGGTCTTTGTGAAGGACGCAAAAAATCTACGGTTCGTTAGGATCAACAAGGCCGGGGAGGAGCTTTTAGGAATTCCAAGACTAGAGATGCTCGGCAAGACTGACTTTGACTTTTTCCCATTAGAGCAGGCCCAATTTTTTGCGCAGCGTGATCAGCAGGTTTTGGCTCAAGGAAGACCGATCGAGATCCCTGCAGAGCCTATCCTGACAAAGAATAAAGGGCTGCGATACCTCATGACAACCAAAGTTCCGGTGTACGATTCGAGCGGCCGGCCGGAATATTTACTCGGCATATCGTACGACGTGACCGACCAGCGAAGCGCCCAGGAAACCATTCGAGGTTATGTAGACGAACTGGAACAACGCAAATCGCAGGTTGAAGAGCAGGCAAATGAACTCGCGGCGCAAGCACGCGAACTAGAACAGGCAAAGAACAGTGCGGAAGCGGCCACTCACGCCAAAAGCCAATTTTTAGCCAATATGAGCCATGAGATCCGCACCCCCATGAACGCAATTATAGGAATGACCGATTTAGTGCTCGACTCTTCCCTCGATAACGAGCAGCGTGAAATGCTTCAAACGGTAAGATCTTCTGCCGATCATCTACTTGCGATTCTGAACGACATTTTGGATCTATCCAAAATCGAAGCCGGCCGTATGGAGATCTCCCCTGTGTCCATGCAGCCTGCCCAGTTTGCAAAGCGCGCCGTCAAGCTCTTTGAACGCAACGCCAAGTCAAAAGAGATACGGCTGAGCTTGACCGTGCCCGAGATAACTAAAGCCATCCTCGCAGACGAAACGCGATTGACGCAGGTTGTTGTAAACCTTCTTAGCAACGCAATAAAGTTCACTCCCAACGGAGGTAACGTTACGGTCAACGTTAAACTAGAGGATAAGGCTTCAGATGAACTTCTTCTGCGTGCCACTGTCGAAGATGACGGGATTGGCATTCCCACCGATCGAATCACTGCTATTTTTGAACCCTTTGTGCAAGGTGAAGCGAGCACTACACGAAGATTCGGAGGCACCGGATTAGGGCTTGCAATCACCCGGCGAATTATTTCGCTGATGGGGGGAGAGATTCAGGTCGAAAGCGCTCCGGACAAGGGCTCACGCTTCTCGTTTTGGGTTCCGGTCCGCCTTGCCTCGGAGGAGCCGGCCGAACAAGTGAAGCTCGAAACCAAGCCCTCACCCCGTCTCTCTAGCCCGCTGAACATACTTCTGGTCGAAGACAATCCTATCAACTGCACGCTTGCGGCAAAAGTGCTTGAGCGATTCGGCTGCCTGGTACATATAGCATCGGACGGTCATGAAGCCCTTGACCTATTGCGTAAAAAGCCGGAAAGCAGTTTTGATATAATTCTAATGGATTGTGAGATGCCGCAAATGAATGGTTTTGATGCCACTGAAGCGATTCGCACAGAGGAGCGTTCAAAGGGTAGCCGCCGCACACCGATCATAGCGATGACGGCCCACTCGTTGGAAACGGTGCAGAAAAAATGCGCCGAAAGCGGAATGGACGATTACATTTCAAAGCCGATCCGTCTTGAAGAGCTGTTCGACAAGCTCACAAAGTGGCAGCACAGTAGCCGTAGCTATACCAGCAGCTCTGTGGAAACTTGATTCTCCTCTCTGACAGCACCCGCCTGGAAAGCCGTCAGGTTCTCGATGGTCACCTGTGCAATCGCTGCTACCGCCTCACATGTTAGAAAGCCTTGATGAGCGGTAATCAACACGTTGGGGAAGGTCATCAACCGCACGAATGTGTCGTCCAACAATGCAGTGCCGGAGAGATCCTGAAAAAATAGATCAGCCTCTTCCTCATATACATCCAAACCAACGGAACCGATGTGCCCCGATTTTAAAGAAGCGATCAACGCTTTCGATTCAATAACCCCTCCGCGGCTGGTATTAATAATCATCACACCGCGCTTAGTAAGAGAGAGGGTGCGCTCATTCAACATATAATGGGTTTTCGGGGTAAGCGGACAGTGAAAAGTGATAATGTCCGACAGCCTGAACAGATCGTCCAGTGCGGCGTATTCAACGCCCAGTTTGACACACTGCGGGTTCTGATTGATATCGAACGCTATGATTTTACAATCGAACCCTTTTAGGATTCTGCAAACAACCTCTCCTATCCGGCCGGTCCCAATCACCCCTGCGGTTTTGCCCTTCATATCAAACCCCATCAGCCCTTCTAACGAAAAGTTTTGTTCCCGCACACGCTGATATGCGCGGTGATACTTCCTATTAAGAGTTAACATAAGGCCGACGGTGTGCTCGGCAACCGCGTGCGGTGAATATGCAGGCACCCGTAGCACTGTTAGGTTCAGCCTCTCTGCTTCCCGCAGATCCACATGGTTGAACCCCGCCGAACGCAGCGCAAGGAGGCGTACACCCGCTTTCTGCAGCGCTCGCAGAACCTTCGAAGAGCCGTCGTCATTCGCAAATATGGACGCAGCTTCGTACCCTTCTGCAAGCTTGGCCGTTTCAAGCGTGAGCCGTGTCTCTACAAATAGCGGTTCATGCCCGTGCCTTTCGGCTTCACTCGTCAAAGACGCCCGTTCATAGTTACGGGTTGAGTAAAAAATTGCTTTCATTGGATTCGCGTTTATATATTTCGAGAATAATTGTACGGCATGGCAGGCATTCCAGTATATCGGCCAGCTTGCCCCGTGATATCAATAACATAACGCCATTTATTAAGCATCGTTCTCTCATTATTCGTCATCAAAACCAATGTCTTAATAGAGATCTATGAAATGGCACCGGTCACTCCCTTAATAAGCGTATATATAGCCTCTCATAATTACGGCAAATTTCTAACACAGGCCATCGAGAGCGTACTGCGCCAATCCTTCGACAACTGGGAGCTTCTGATTATCGACGACAATTCCGTTGATAACACCCAGGAAGTTATGAATCGCTATCGTGGTGACCAGCGCATCAGACTTTTCACGACCGAGGGAATCGGGCTTCACGGTGTCTGCAACCTCGCACTAAAAGAAGCTAGTGGAGAGTATATTATCCGTCTTGATGGTGACGATATTTTCGATGAACAGATCTTACTAGTTCTCTCCAACTACCTTAACAAACATCCCGACATAGCACTCGTTTTTCCAGATTACTATTTGATAGACGAGTTCAGCGATATTTTTGCTCATGAGAAGAGGCAAAAGCTTTATTCAAACAACCATGCTTTTGATATGCCGCCGAACGGAGCATGCTTTCTGGCTCGCACAAGAGTACTTCGGGAACTCGGAGGCTACCGCGAAGATCTTGCTGCTCAAGACGGGTACTACATTTGGAACAAACTGATTGGAAAGCACAAATGCGCAAATATCAATCTGCCTTTATACTACTATAGAAGACACGGCGACAATCTCACCAATAAATCCAGCCGCATCTTCGAGGCTCGTCGGCAGATCAAGCGCGAAACCGTGTTGCTTCACCTCGATGACTTTCGCCCGTTTACTGCGGTAATACCATGCCGGCGGAACTACGATTTCGTCCCTGATCTCTGGAAGCAAAAAATAAATAGTAGGTGCATGATTAACAACGCAGTTGAGAAATGCATTGAATCCAAGATTCTGGATCAAATAGTCGTGGCCTGCGACAACCCGGACATTCAAGAGCAGCTGTGCGAGTATACCGACCCGCGCATAAAGTTTTTCTTACGCGACCAACGAGAGACAATCCGCTCGGAGAGTGTGGTACCCACGCTCGATCGCATTATCTCTGAATTTTCGCTGTCTCCGAACGGAGTCACAATTGTATCTTATGTGCAGGCCCCCTTCGTTACCACCGATACGCTTGAAGAAGCGATTTTCACCCTTGTGATGCATAACGCCGATTGCTCGGTTGGCGTTGAAGAGATTGACCGCCGAACATATCAACGTTCATCTTTTGGGCTGCGGCCTCTCAATCCCTATTCTGACGTAAGCAGTGATTTTCATAAAATTTACGCAGAAACCCGCACTGTCTTAGCGACCCGCAACTATAATCTTAAAACAGGATCACTTACGGGAGCAAAGGTGGTGAACTTTCTTGTTTCAAAGGATGAAAGCTATATGATCGACTCCGAACGGAGCTTTCAGATTGCCGGAATAATCGGCGCCCAAAAGCGGGTACTGGCGCTGTAATCCTGAATGGCATGTGAGGGCGAGGGATTAGTTTCATGTTTGAGCTTACGGCAATCGTACAGGCGCGCACCTCCTCCAAACGGCTTCCTCGCAAAGTGCTACTCGAATACGATGGGCGCACTCTTCTGCAGCATCAGTTGGATCGCCTGCGCCTAAGCAGCATTATAGATAGGGTTATTGTCGCAACCTCGACTGATGCCGGCGACGACGAAATTGAAGAGATCTGCGTTAAAGAGCAAATAGCATGCGTACGCGGCAGCTTAGAGAATGTATATTCGAGATTTATGGCTGCGCTTCACTCGTTTCCCTCCAACCATTTCCTGCGCTACTGTGCCGACCGCCCATTTTTTGATTTAGCCCTTCTGCAGGAAGCATGGCAGTTGCATCTTGCCGGCGGATTCGACATAACCACCAACGCTTCGCTTAAAACCTTTCCCCGCGGACTAACGGTTGAACTTCTTCGCTCAGGTGTATTTGCCGCGGCAGCACCCGAGATAACTGAGGCATTGGACATGGAGCATGTAACTTCCTTCTTCTACCGGAACAAACAGCGCTATAGAATACGGGAGCTCGTTAACGGCCACGGTGATCAATCCGGTGTAAACTTTTGCATAGATACCCCGGAAGATTATGAGCGATTCAAACAGGCCGCCCGAAAAGCCGGACCATCATGGAAAACGGCTGGTTGGGAGCGCATGGTGGAGATATTCAAAGAGTTGGGCTTCGATTAAATATGTGCGGAATTGCCGGCTACTATGGGAACGTGGAGATTACGGATGAAGCCGTCTCACGAACGTTGCGCCTGATGACCAACCGCGGCCCGGATCATCAAGCTAACTGCCGAATTCGGGCCGCCGGCCAAACTCTTCATCTCCTGCACTCGCGCCTTGCAATTATTGATCTGGAGGCACGCTCCAACCAGCCGTTCAGAATCGGCGACTACACTCTTATATTTAACGGCGAAATTTACAACTATATCGAGCTGCGCAGAGAGCTGGAGCGAGAAGGGATCGAATTCTTCACTTCGTCAGATACAGAAGTGCTCCTTCGCCACTTTATGCTGCATGGGGAACGCGCACTAGAGTCGTTGGAGGGCATGTTTAGCTTCGCCATCTACAATGCTCTCAATGGACAACTTTTCCTTGCAAGAGACCGCTTTGGAGAGAAGCCGCTTTTCATTCATCGCTCATCCCACGGTATATGTTTCGCCTCGGAGGTAAAACTACTCGAGTCACTGCTTGGACGGCGCTTCAAGCTAAACGAATCTCAGTTGTTGAGGTACCTCACCAACGGCTATCGCTCTCTCTATAAGTCGAAGGAAACCTTCTTCGAAGATGTGGAAGAGATTCCACCCGCCAGTTTCATGACGGTGCAGCGAGACGGCAGTATTTACCGCCGGCGCTACTGGCAGTTGGCTCCCGAGACAGATGAACAGATGGGTATTGAGCAGGCGATAGCCGGAGTAAGAGAAAGGCTTCTAGATAGTATTCAGCTTCGGCTTCGATCCGACGTGCCGCTTGCTTTCTGCCTTAGCGGAGGAGTTGATTCCGCTTTTCTCGCCTCCGCAGCCGTCAAAACCTTTTCATGCGATGTGACGACCTTTTCAATTTTAGATCGGGACTCACGCTACAACGAAGAGGCGGAGATCAAAGAAATTTTGAGCGATCTGAAATGTCCTCACTTCCTCATACGAACCTCGCAAGAGGACTTCTTTCCACGCCTGACCCGTCTTATTCGGTATCATGACGGCCCGGTGTCAACAATCTCCTACTATGTGCATGCGCTGCTCAGCGAAGCGATTCACGAGCAAGGATTTAAGGTGGCAATCTCAGGCACCGGCGCTGACGAAATCCTAACCGGGTACTATGATCACTTTCTATTATTCCTGGCCGACATTAAATCCATTGCGGCCCATACTGCTGAGCTTGAGGCATGGGAAAACCATATTAAACCGCTCGTCAGAAACCCCTACTTAAGCGACGCCGGCTTATTCAGCCGCGATCCAAAATTTCGCGGACATATCTTTTTGGACCAGGCGATCTACGAATCGTACTTGAAGAAGAAGTTTCACGAGGACTTCAGCGAAGCGCTCTTTACCGAAACCTCACATCTCAAAAACCGCATGATGAACGAGCTGATGCACGAGATTGTGCCGGTCATACTCCGCGAGGATGATCTTAACAGCATGCTCTACTCCATAGAGAACCGTAGTCCTTATCTTGATAGCCGGCTAGTGCAGTTTGCCTACTCAATACCGGTCAAACACCTTATGCATAACGGTTATGGCAAGTATGTCCTGCGGGAAGCGGCAAAGGGCATCTTAAATGAACGCACGAGATGCAATAGAAAGAAGGTGGGCTTTAATACCTCGCTTCACTCTCTGATAAATTTCAGCGACACTTCCATTCGTAATACCATGCTGAACGAGAGCCCCATTTTTGAGCTTGTTTCAAAAGAAGCGATAAGTCAGCTGTTGGATATAAAGCCTTTCTCCGATCAACTCAATAAATTTATGTTCAATTTCATCAATCTGAAAATCTTCCTCGAAGAGCGTAGCTGAGTGTAGCGGGCTTCCCCCTGCCCTTGCTATCTAGACCGCATCAAAAAGCAGATTCCTGCACCGACAGCTCAACTTTGAAGTCGCTCACTGCGGGCAACGATTCAAGCATCTCTATTATGCGCAGACGCGCCGAAACCGACGGCACTTGGCCCGAGACTACAACTTGCCCTTGATGCACTGCTGTGGCCAGCTGGCAGTCCGCAAGGTATGGGGAGCGCTTAAGCATGCCATCTATAAAACGCTCCAGTTGCGAATCATCTGGCGGTGACTCGATAAGAAGAGCAGCCAGCGCCTGATCCGATGATTCAATCTGTGAGCTAAGGCCCACATCCGCCGGATTAACGTCATGGCTGCTCCCCAACTGATCATCCCGGTCCTGCGCGTCCTGCACGGTATCTATGCCGTACTCCTGCCGGCCGATTATACCCCCGATGGCGCCTCCCGAATCAGGCTGATAACTATACTCATCTTGCGGCGATTCGAGTTCGAAGCCTAGATCCATAAGCTCCTCGTAATTGTCATCCTCTCTGCTATCGGGTTTTTTGCCGTCCACCATATGTCCTGCCTGAAATGCATTCTTGACTACATTCTATTGCCCATTAGGAATCACTCACATGTCAGTAATCATGCGTTGTGCTGGAGCAGTTGTTCGGTCCGGTCTGCAGCTAGCGCTTCATGAGGAGACGGGCAGAGCGTTCATAAGGTGGTGGGGCTAAGAGTAAATTCGCCGATCGGCCATTGCTTTAGCTAGCCCTACGAACAGCTCTCGCCGGCTAGTTGAAGTTCTCCAGAAAAGTCCTATTTCGCGGCGTGGCTGGCTGTCCGAAAACGAAAGATATCTAATGCCTGTGGCGGCAGCCGGAGAAGCCGCAATCTTTGGAATCAGGGTGAGCCCTTGTCCAGCAGCCACCATATTGCGCAGCGTCTCGAGACTCGACGCCATGTAACTCCCCTCGCTTGAGATCCCCCTACTGGCACAGAACTGCAAGGCCTGACCGCGCATGCAGTGGCCCTCCTCGAGCAAGAGAAGATTCTCACCTGAAAGCCGAGCGGTATCCACCTTACCGCCGCGCTTGCGGGCCAGCGCGTGGTCTCGCGGCACTGCCAAGTAAAACGGTTCAGCAAATAGGCGCCGATGCTCGAACCCGCGCTGTTCAACGGGCATTGCCAGAACCGCACAATCAATAGCCCCTGCCGCGAGGCCCTCAAGCAATTGGCCGGTCTTCTCCTCGACCAGCTGAAGTCTCAACTTTGGGAAT
Organism: Deltaproteobacteria bacterium; assembly: GCA_024102635.1. Classification (GTDB taxonomy): domain Bacteria; phylum Bdellovibrionota_C; class UBA2361; order UBA2361; family JAGFJO01; genus JAGFJO01. The sequence goes on along the minus strand of JAGFJO010000046.1, from coordinate 6,712 downwards.
CGTTCCTTCACCAACGGAATAATCCGCGGGAACCAGTATGGAGCCAAAGTTGGAAAGGCCCCCAGCCTTAGATCTCCTGATAGTGGATCGCTCTCACTTTTGGCAATCTCCCTGATTCCGCGCACCTCATGTAGAATTCTTTCGCAGCGCTCTATCACGCGAGCCCCCGTACGAGTCGGCGTCACACGCCGCGAGCGGCGCTCGAAAAGCGCCGCTCCTAACTCTTCCTCCAGTTTCTTGATTTGAATACTGAGTGTCGACTGGCTGACGCTGCAATAGACTGAGGCACGCGCCATGCTGCCCAAGCGGGAGATCGCCACTAAGTATTCCAGATCACGTAAGTTCATAATGTTTGATGAAATCAATCAAAATCATAAAAACAATATATTTTACTGTAGGGAGACATTTTGGCAATATTAGCCGGGGTAATTAACCAGAATGGAGAATGTTTACTTATGGCAAGTGTAGGACAAAAATTTCCCGCCTTTGAATTAAAAGCAACCGTGTCAAGCGACCTGAAAAATGCTTTCACTACGGTCAACAACGGCAGTTATAAAGGTAAATGGCTGGTTGTGTTTTTCTGGCCGAAAGACTTTACCTTTGTTTGCCCTACCGAGATTGCCGAGTTCGGCAAGATGTCTGCGGAATTTGCCGACAGGGACGCGCAAGTCCTCGGGGCCAGCGTAGATTCGGAGTTTGTGCATCTGGCATGGCGTCAGAACCATAAGGATCTTAATAACCTTCCCTTTCCGATGCTCGCTGATGTTAAGCGTGAGCTTTCCAGCGCCTTGGGAATTCTAGATCCCGCCGAAGGGGTTTCACAGAGAGCCACCTATGTAGTCGACCCGGACGGAGTTATCCGCTTCGTCATGATCACCGACTTGAGCGTAGGAAGAAATGTGAAGGAAGTCCTGCGTGTCCTCGATGCATTGCAGACCGACGAGCTGTGCCCCTGCAACTGGCAAAAAGGCGACAATACTATTCAGGTAGCGGCTTAGGGAGTTGGAATGGCGGCGAATACAGTGACCTTTGAAGAGTTTCGTAGTGCAATTCCGGAGTATGCCAAGGACGTGCGGGTTAATCTCGGGGTGGTTCTAAGTGCCGAGGGGGCGCCGGATCTCTCCGAGGATCAGATCAACGGCATAGCTTTAGCGAGCGCTTACGCCACCAGATCAAAGAATCTGATCGCCGCTATTGAAAACAAAGCCGAAGGGGTGAGCGAAGCCATCGTTAATGCAGCCAAGGCCGCATCGGCTATAATGGCCATGAACAACATCTATTACCGCTTCACCCATCTGGTTGAGGATGAAGAGATCAGTTCTCTTCCTGCTAAACTCCGGATGACGGTAATAGCGAATCCGGGGATCCCGAGGCCGGACTTCGAACTCATGAGCTTGGCTGTATCGGCTATTAATGGTTGCGGCATGTGTATGAAGGCTCACGCGCGCGAGCTTGGCAAACATGGATTAAGTAAGTCCGCCATCCAATCGGCGGTACGCATAGCTTCCGTGCTTAACTCTTCGGCTCAGGTGGCCGAACTCGCCTAGCCGGTAGGTAAGCAGCAGGGGCGCACTCTGGTGCGCCTCTGCCGGAACTTCCATAATCTACTTCCGTAATCTAGCGGTAGCCGGGCGCTCTGCGGGGGGCCTGCGGCTGAGGGGCTGGCACCGGCTCCGTTACTGCAGCTACGAGCACAATCGCTGCTCCCACGATAAGGTGGGGCAGCCAGTACCTTGCCGGAAGATTACTAAATCCGAATAACCAAGGAGACAATGCAAGAACGCCGCCCAGCAGATAATCGGCGACAATATGCGTTCGCATCGAGATCAAGCGGAAGATCCCAACTTCATAGTTCGTCGATACGGCCATTATTAGAATAATGAATCCACATAGCCGAGGCAGAGCCTCCGATACTCCGGCTACCTCCACCAGCCCGAATATCTCGGGAGCAAAGATCAGCACAACTCCGACGATATAATCGAGCACCCCATGAACATAAGTTGAAATGAGCTTCATATATCCTCCCTCAATGTATGTTCTGAGCTTATGCGTTAATCGAAGCGTGCTGAATGAAGCGTGTCATACGCATGAAAGCGACTGGAGCATCCAACAAAAAAGGTCTAGATATTTGAATTTACTACAAATAGCAGCACGCATTCAGGCTTCGGCCGGGACAAATGTTCTAAAGTCAAACGGCTTGATAGGTCGACTTACTACTTGTGGACTCTCATGCCAAAATCGCAGAGCCGCTGAAGTCACCGAACCAAGACGCGCTATTTCCTCCTTCCCCTGCCCTTGACGGCAGCTCACAGGAGATCGAGGTTCTGACTCAGCTTGCGCTCAATCCAACTGACACGAAGCTGCTGCTACGTGCAGGCGAGCTCCGCTTTGCCTCGGGCGACCTCCTCGCCGCGAAGTGCTACTTCGAGCAGGTTTTTTCGATCGATGCGGATGTATGGGAGGCATGCTTTTACCTGGGAACGATTGCATACAGGACGGGAAAGATGGAGCATGCTCAATCACTCCTCGGCAGGGCCGCGCTACTCAATCCCTCCTGCTCCGCGATATTCCTCGCAATCGGGCATCTGCACCGCCACTCCGCCGAATTTGAGGCGGCCTTGAGAAACTATGATAAAGCGGCGGCGCTTTCACCGCGCTCGACTGCTGTGCACCTTTCACGAGCAAGGCTGCTGGAGATGATAGGAGACACTGCTGGATCACTTCAAGCCTGCAGCGCTGCGGTGGAAATAGCTCCTAGAGATAGCGCCGTGCGCACGGAGGTAGGTTGCTGCCTGCTGGGGGCGAACCGCAAGGAAGAAGCATTACGCTCATTTGCCGCGGCGCTGCAATACGGAGGTCATTCAGCAAAAGCGCTCTTCAACTTCGGGTACACCGCCGCCCTGTGCGGCAAGTTCAAAGAAGCGCTGATTCCTCTGACTAATGCGCTCTCTCTTGAACCGGAATGGAGTGATGTGCGGATGGTATTAGGATCCGTAAAAGCCATGTTGGGTGACGCCGATGGCGCGCGTGCTGAAGTGAAAGAAATCGAAAGGCTGGCCCCCCATTTGCTCCGTGAACGCAACGTCCCCAAGGAACTACTGCCATTCATTCCCGGGGCTAATTTGCAATCCGCGGGAGAGGAGGCCGCATGCCTTCAGCGCGCTCAACTGGAACTGCGGGCGGGCCGCCACAGTGCCGCAGTGACCCTTCTCGAGGAGGCCATGCAGCGGCTGGGACGAACCGAGAAACTTCTCCTTTCACTGGCTCACGCAAAGAATGGAGCTGGACTCAGAGATGATGCCCTCTTAATTTGCAAAGAGATAACCACCGCCCACCCTAACTGCGCCGACGCACACGCCTTGATGGCTGACATACTTCTCCGCTCGGGCAGAGCTGCGGACGCAGTAGCTGCAGCGCAACAAAGTGTCAGGCTTAACCCGGCTAATGCCGCATCACATGTTCTACTCGCGAAGTGCTGGAATAGCTGCGCAAAGCGCGAGCTTGCCGAACAGGCTCTTCGAATGGCGCTTAGAATAGAGCCCAACTCGGTCAATGCCAATTTCGAACTTGGCAAAATTGCCCTTGAGTCCTCGATGCCTCATCGCGGCGAACCGTATCTTCGCAAGGTCGTTCAGCTCGCTCCCGAGTGGCCCTTGGGCCATGCCTTTCTGGCTCGGGCACTGCGTGATCAGAACCGGCTGGATCAGGCCATGTACGAGCTCAATATTGCGATCCAAATGGAGCCCCATAATTTGGGGCATTTGATCACCGCAGCGCACATTTCATCCCATGCAGGCGAAGCTGAAAGAGCCGTTGAATACTATGAACGAGCCTTGGCGGTGGACCCGCAGAATTATGAGGCCTTGGCGGGATTGGGCACGGTGCTAGGAGGTCTTCATAGATTCAAAGAGTCTGAGGAGTACTTTCAACGCGCGCTTGCGCTCCGCCCGCATGATGGATTAGCACGCTGGAACAGGGCGCTACGATTATTGCTCGAGGGGAATTACGCCGAAGGCTGGCGTGAGTTTGAGGCGCGCATGCTCGATCCCGCTAAGCAACGGCACACCGACAAGCCGTATTGGGACGGTAGCGACCCGAATGGAAAAACCATTTTTGTGTATCTTGAGCAAGGCATGGGTGATTGCATTCATTGCATCAGATATCTCCCGATGCTTCGAGACCGTGGCGCAAAGGTAATAGTCGAGAGCCGTCATTCTTTGCAGCGTCTCCTAGAGACGATCCCCGGAATAATGGTACTGCGGCAGTACTGCTACCCACTACACTTCGACTTTCATCTGTCAATAATGAGCCTTCCACACTTGATGGGCACTACCATGGAGAATGTGCCGAATGAGGTCCCATACTTTTTTCTCAAAACAAGCGCTCCTGTTCTCCCGCAGAATGGGAAGCCGAAAGTCGGCATTGTCTGGCGTGGTAATCCTAAACCTGACAAACGCCGCTCTTCCTCGCTAGAGGACTATGGACATTTCTTGAGCATTCCCGGGGTTGAGTTCTATGCGCTTCAAAAGGAACTCAATGAGGACGAACGGTGCACTCTTGCAGAGCTCCCGCACGTAACCAACTTAGGAGCTGGGTTTAAAGATTTTTATGATACCGCCGAGGTAATTCAGGAGCTGGATTTGGTAATAACCATAGACACATCGGTAGCACATCTGGCCGGCGCCCTTGGTAAGGAGACTTGGGTTGTTTTATGCGCCGTCAACCATTGGCAGTGGCTGCTTGAGCGAGTGGATAGCCCTTGGTACCCCACGATGCGGCTCTTCCGCCAAAGAACATTAGGAGATTGGGGGCCGGTTATGGCTGAGGTGCGTACTGCACTGGCACAAAAGTTTTCTAAAAGGCTGCCCGAGTCATTCCTGCCGGACGAAGCAGCTATCCTAGCCCGCGCCTACTTGGATGACGGAAATCTGCCCGCAGCTAAGAAATTAATGGAAACAGGCAGCACCACCATCAAGCAATCAGAACTTCAACACTTGAAAGCGCTTTTAGCTGCATCGTACGGAGAGTGGAAAAACGCAATCACCGAGATCAATCACGCCCTTCTCCATGAACCGGGGAATCCCGTGCTGCTCAACGATCTCGGTATATTTGAATGGAACGCGGGGGAGCTTGATCGGGCCGAAAGGGCCTTTTCGAAAGCTCTTAGCGCCGCGCCTCAGCTCGAGGAGCCGGCGCTGAACCTTGCGCTGTTGCTAACCGAATTAGATCGCCCGCAGGACGCCCATCAACTTCTAACGTCACTTCCGGAAAGTGCCAAATCGCACGGCGTTAACCTGCTGCTCGGTGATATCGAAGAGAAGAGAGGAGGATTTGTTGCCGCAGAGAACCACTTCCAAAAAGCGCTCTCGCTTATGCCGCAAATTACTGCGCCGTACATTAGGCTTGCTCGCCTCGCCGCCAATCGCGGCAATCTTGAAAAGGCATATGAGTCGTACGCCCAAGCGCTGGCGCTTGACCCGGACGACGCCGAATTAAGGGCCGAACTTGCCAAAATGCTCTGTCACTTCGGTATGATAACCGAAGCGGTCGGACAGCTCGAGGCAGCTTCCCGCTCGCTCCCAGCAAATACGGATATAAAACTCATGTTGGCAGAAGCGATGGAAAAACTAGGCAATAAAAATCCGGCTATTGAAACTATATATAGTGCTCTTCAGCAGCAGCCGCTCAATGCCGGCTTGCACATTTTCTTATCGCGTGCGCAGTACAACGCTGGCCGCCTTTCAGACGCTGTAGCGAGCGCCGCGCAAGCGGCACTGCTCGAGCCTGACAGCCGGGAAGCGCTGCATCTCTATTCCGAGCTGTCCGGCATTCAAAAAGATGCAATCGAGATCTTAAGAAAGAGGAAAAGGGGGGAATCACAATGAGTAAGTTTTCCATCTTGTTATGCTGCTTCGGAGATTATCCTCATTTTGCGCAGCGTGCTCTGGTCAATATAATCGCAGCGCGTAATAGCTCCCCCTTTCCTGTTCATGTCGGAATGAACGACTGCGGGATGATCACAACCAACTACCTTAGAGGTCTTTACGATGCGGGAAGCATAGATACCCTCATCGAGTCTCGCAGTAATATCAACAAAGATCCCATGATGCGCCTGCTATTAGACAGAACACAGACAGAGTACATAGTGTGGCTGGATGACGATAGCTATTTCGGCCCTGATTGGCATAAGGAACTGTGCCGATTCATCGATTCAAGCGGTCGATTCGACGTGGCAGGAAAATTGGCTACCTGTGCCCGGACTCCGGCGTATGAACGCTTTCTTACCGCAAGACCTTGGTACGTAGACTCCTCGCGCTTCTCCACTGATACAAAGCATGTCTCCAGGTTCGCCCTTGGGGGCCTTTTTGTTGCACGCACTGCTTTTCTGAGGGAGCACAACTTCCCCGACAAGGCAATGGTCAAGAAACATGATGACATGCTACTAGGCGACCTTGTAGAACAGCAGCGCGGCAAGCTGGTTCCCTTCAGCCATGAACTTCGCGAGCAAGTTTTCGAGGACAAGGGTGAGCGCCGGGGGAGCGGTGAGCAGGAGAAGGACTTTCTAACCGTGTCGCCCATCACTGTAGAGGAGGCAGGCGGTCAGCCCAGGATCAGAAAGGGCGAACATCTACAGTTACAGGATGAAGCATACCGCCTTGCTGCTAACGGATTGCTGGAGGAAGCGCTACAGCGGTACTTGCTTGCGCTTCAG
>JAGFJO010000036.1 GCA_024102635.1 Deltaproteobacteria bacterium | reverse complement strand
GCAGCGTAGAGATGCTTCGTCCGGATGTCTATATCAAGGGCGGAGATTACACAGTCGAGAGGCTCTCCTCGCGGCGCATCGTCGAATCATACGGCGGTAAAGTCGTTCTGACATCTCATATCCCGATGCAATCCACTACGGCGATTATCGATAAGATCATGCAGAGGGTGGAGCCGGAGGTCCGCACCACTTCAATTGATATTGATCCATATGACTCCAGACCTGCCGTCTTCCTTGATCGAGATGGAACTATCAATGAGCACGTCGATTACCTTCATCAACCGGAGCGATACAGAATACTGCCGGGCGCATTGGAGGCTATCCGGGAGATGCGGGAGGCCGGATTTCGTATAGTCGTGATAACAAATCAGCCGGGCATCGGCACCGGCTATTTTTCAAAGGACGACTTTTTCAAGGTTAATAAGAAGCTGCTCGAGGAGGCGAGCGCGCGAGGCGTCGCCTTCGACAGAATTTTTTTCTGCCCTCATAGCAAGGGTGATAACTGCAATTGCAGGAAGCCGAAACCGGCCATGATTGAGCGTGCCATTCGAGAGCTTAATATCGACAGGCGCGGCAGCTTCGTAATAGGCGACATGACTTCCGACATAGAAGCCGCGCGCCGGGCGGGCATCAAATCGATTCTTGTTAAGACTGGTAGAGGAGGGACAGATCAGCTGTACGATGTCGTTCCCGATTATATTGTCAGCGATCTTCAATCCGCCGCGGAGATCGTTACCCTTAACCAGTACTCGCGCTCCGTTGAGCTTCTGCCTGCGGAGATATAACAAGGGTCCACAGCAGCCCGAAGGTTTAGCACTGCCTTGATCATTTCCCAAACTTAAAAAGTATTCCGTTAAGGCAGCGCCTGAGAGCTATTTTTTCCCCTCATTGATTAGCGTCATCCCATTTGAGGTGCGAACTCTGAATAATCGGCTGTAAAAGGGATTTAGGGGGTATCCATGAAGCGTGGAGTCGGTTCTGTAATCTTAATCTTGCTATTAGTATTGGTATTGACGCCGGTGACAGCAGTCACTCAGCGGCTTGAGACTCGCATCATCAACGGCAGGCCGGTCGACAGCGGTGAGTATCCATGGATGGTTTCGCTTCACAGTTCGTTCCTCGAGGCTGCGCGAGGACATTTCTGCGGAGGCATTCTAACGAGCAGCCGCACTGTTCTCACCGCAGCGCACTGCGCCGCTGATTTTCAGTATACCCCCTCAGGACTATCCGTGAGCACGGGGGATGTAAGGCTTACAGCTATGCCGGCGGCCTCGGCAGCGGTTGAAGGGATAATAGTCCACCCGTTGTATGATCCGGTGCAAAGTAATTCACACGACATCGCCATTCTAAGGCTCTCACAAGATCTTCCCGGTCCATTCCTTGCGATCATCGATTCGGCGACTCTTCAGCTTGAGTCGGCCGGTAAAATGGCCCGGGTTTTGGGGTGGGGTACCCTGGATGCGAACTTCGATGTGCGGCCTGATGTTCTGCAGGTGGCTGATGTGCCGCTTGTGGAAAACGAACTTTGCTCGCAGCGGTTAGGACTGGACTTCAATTTGGAAACAATGCTTTGTGCCGGACGGCTTGCCAGCAGTGCAATCGCGGATGATGGAGTTGACTCTTGTCAGGGAGATTCCGGCGGGCCGCTTATCGTTCAGTCCGGCGACGGCTGGAGGCTTGTGGGCCTTGTGAGCTGGGGACTAAACTGCGGCAGCCACCGCTATTGGGGAGTTTATACCCGCCTCTCTCGATATATGGAGTGGCTGGCATCTTCCCCGGGAGTGCCGCCGCGCAGTCTGTCGAAACCGCAGATAACCGGCGCGCCGATCGTTGGAGAGAAAGTGGAGTGCATCCCCGGTGAGTGGAGTGGGGATGGGCCGCTGCAGTTTAAAACTGAGTGGGTCGACAGTTCTCGAGAGCGAACCACAAGAGCGTCCTCGCAGCAGGGCTCGGGTATGAAGTTGAAAAGCCGCGATGTGGGAAGACGGCTTGTATGCCGGGTGACAGCTTCTAATAACTTCGGCAAAGTTCAATCTCTCTCTGACAGCTTCGGACCGATCTTTCCAGCGTCCCGGAAAATTACGATCAACGGAAAGCAGCGGCGCTATTTCAAACACGCAGCCGTGGAGTGCGGGCGTAAGCGTTGCAAGCTGCTCCTCTCTACTAAGCGCAACGAGGTCTCCCTTTCGGAATCTCTAGTGCTTGACAGTGCTTGTGATAGAAGCGGAGAGTGCCGCGGCAGCGCTTGGCGCAGGCCGAAAAGGATCTCGGCCAACGCCTGGTTAGTTTCGTTTGTTCAGTCCGCCGGTGCCCGCAAGCATGTATTGTACTTGAGGATGCATACGCCTGAGGGTTCGCTCCCGATCCGCATAGCTTTCCAACTGAGATCGGAGAAAGCTAGAGGAAAAGCTAAGAGCTAGCGAGAGAGGCTTTTCATATCTATTACAAAGCGGTATCGCACATCTCCTTTTACAGTGCGGTCATAGGCCTCGTTGATCTGCTGGATAGGTATGACCTCAACATCTGAGGTGATATTGTGCGCTCCGCAGTAATCCAGCATTTCCTGAGTCTCTCTGATGCCGCCTATTAAAGAGCCCGCAATCTGCCTCCGCTTAGAGATGAGCGGAAACACATTGAGCGGAAGGGGAGTCTCCGGTATGCCTACCATGATCAGTGTGCCGTCTCTTTTTAAAAGAGAGGCCAAGCCGCTAACATCATGTTGTGCCGAGACGGTGTCGATCATAAGATCAAATTGCCCTTGAAGCGCATTAAGCGCCTTTTCTTCCGTGCTGATTACAAAATTGGACGCTCCCAGTCCAAGCGCGTCTTCTTTCTTGCCGGGAGAATGGCTAAAGACCGTAACTTCGGCCCCGAACGAGGAAGCGAACTTAACCGCCATGTGCCCCAGTCCTCCCAGCCCCACAACTCCTATCTTCTGTCCCTTACCGGCCTTCCAATGCCGAAGGGGAGAGTAAGTCGTGATGCCTGCGCACAGTAAAGGCGCTACGCCGGACGGATCGAGGTTGGAAGGAACACGGAGCGTATAGTTTTCGTCCACCACAATGGTGTCAGAGTACCCGCCAAATGTCGGCGTCTTTTTGTCCTGCTCAAAGCCGTTATAAGTAAACGAGATATGGTTTGTGCAGTACTGCTCATATCCTTCTTTGCAGCTGCTGCACTGCCGGCAGGAGTCAACGAAACATCCGACTCCGGCCAGATCGCCGATTTTAAACTTGGTAACTTCAGAGCCGATAGACTTAACCCGTCCGACTATCTCATGGCCGGGAACCATCGGGAAAACCGCGTTGCCCCATTCGTCACGCGCCTGATGAATATCGGAGTGACAGACGCCGCAGTAAAGGATCTCAATAAAAACGTCCTTGGGCCCGGGCTGCCGCCTCTCGAAATTAAAGGGGGCAAGAGGATCTTTAGCTTTTGCGGCTGCATATCCGGAACATTTGATCATGGAACGCTCCTTTCAATAGGCTGGATGGTGCGAAGAATACCGCAGCGGCGATAGCACTGCAACGAGCTTCGCCCAATAACGGAGTTGATATTCGTCAGCTGGCAGTCAGCCTAAGCTAAAAAGCGTGAGAGGGCTGCTTCTATCTTTGCTTCGGTGAGAGGACGGGAGAGTGAGAGCGCATCCACAGCACGAAGCGCGTCCTTGTTTCCGACCACAAGACATCTCTTTTTATTCTCTTGGCCCAGGGACTCGAAGAACTGAGGTTCGGTAATGACTTTGACGCTCGGCTCAAGAATGCTTGCATCTGTTATTATTTGAGTACGGAGGCCGCGCGCTTTAAGCAGCTCAGAGAAGAGAAGGTTTATCTGTGGTTCGCCGAATAGGATTGCTATCGGTGATTCTGCGTATCTGTTGCCGTTATCGGTTCCCATTCGCGCCTCTCAAGAAATATAATAGTAAGATGATGCGCGGGAGCTAAAAGCTGCTTTTCTCAATAAGCTTGAAAGGACAATGTAATAAGTAGTTTACCGCGGCAAAAGTTGCCGCTTATCGCCATGGTAGCGACAGCCCTACCTTTAAGATAAAATATTTAAGTTCTGGTCCCGATATCGGGCTCACTCTGTTCCATTATGCTTAGGGAGAACTGGCGGCTTATATCTCGTATAGAGAGGATCTGCGACAACTTAATTATTGTCGGGTGCTTTTTCTTGGCCTATTTCGGCCGCTCATCCCTGGTCTTCTGGGACCAATATTTCGGGTGGCGTCTTCCCTTCGAAGGCAGCGAGCTGGCGCCGATTAGGGATTACGGATTTGTGCTCTTGGTGGGGCTGGTGGCTTACAACGTTGCCCTTACTATGCAATCGGCATACGGCAGTATGCGTCTCACCTCTAATATTCATCTCTTTAAAACATTTCTATTCAGCTCCATCTTCGCTTTTTTTATCTTAGCTGCCGTACTCTTTCTATTAAAAATTAATCTTAGCCGGAGTTTCATCATTCTCTTCTGTGTCCTTGTAACCATATTTCTAGCTTGCGAACGTTTCTTTGTGCTGCTTTTTCTCCGCTTTTGGCGGCGTAGGGGACGCAACTTTAGGAATATCGTAATCTGCGGCGTAGGCGAGCAGGCGCTACGTATCGCCCGCGAAATTGTGCAGCGTCCGGAACTTGGGATTCGAATTAGAGGGTTCGCCGATCTCGGAGAGGGGGAAGGGCGCCAGCGTTCAGCAGTCGATGCGCTGCGCGATCTACAGCGCATCAGCCGAGTGCCTTTTTCCCGCCGCCTTATTGAGAACGGCGCGGCACTGGAGCGGGCGCTTAGGGAATTCGCGATCGACGAGGTGATATTTACCGATGTAGTCGATGTAATGCCGAGAGTGGAAGAGATGGTAGTCGTCTGCTCAGAGCAGGGGGTGAGAACAACTATTGCCGCAGATCTCTTTAGCGTGGGCCTGATAAAGTCGGAGATGAGCTACTTCGGCGGCATGCCGCTCATTCACTTCCAAACTCCGCCGGGGGATCGTTGGGAACTTGCCGTAAAGCGTTTAATCGATATAACCGTCTCTGCTATGTTGCTTGTCTTACTGGCGCCGCTATTCTTGATTGTGGCAATCGGGGTAAAGCTCTCTTCTCCCGGACCTATCATATTCAAGCAGAAGCGGGTGGGGCTAAACGGGCGGCTGTTTTACATCTATAAATTTCGCTCAATGCATGCTGAAGCTGAGAAGGAGCTCGAGGAACTCCTTCCCTTTAACGAGATGAGCGGGCCTGTCTTTAAGATGAAAAATGACCCCCGCATTACTCCTTTCGGAAGATTCATAAGGCGCTTTAGCCTCGATGAACTGCCGCAGCTATGGAATGTTTTCATAGGCGAAATGAGCCTAGTAGGCCCACGTCCGCCTGTGCCCGGTGAGGTCAGTATGTATGAGCGGAAGGACCGCCGCAGGTTATCAATGCGCCCCGGGCTAACCTGCACCTGGCAGGTTACCGGCCGAAACCGCATCGATGATTTTGAGTCCTGGGTTAAGCTCGACCTTGAATACATAGATAACTGGTCGCTTATGCACGATATCATTCTAATGTTTAGAACTATTCCGGTGGTACTCTTCGGATATGGGGCGAGGTAGGCCGGCTCTTCAGCCCCAGCTTACCAGCATAGGGCAGTAATAATATTCAGGAGGCGAGAATTCCGGCATTAAAGGCTTGGCCGTTTGCTCTTATGTAAAACGCTGCTTACGAGAAAAAAATAGCGCACTTATTTCTAAGAGACCGCATAACACAATGTAACGCGGGCGTCACGCCTTGCAGCGATCATTAACAATCTGTCCAGTGAAGATGACCTTCTTCCGCCTACTGCAGTGTGCGCCCACACTGCAGTGGGTGGGGGCTTTCGTTAAGGTTGTTTACTTAACCCCTGCATCCAAACGCGGCTTCCGATAAGGAACCTCAACGTGATGACAGCTTATGGAAATGGCAATGGGATCGATCGATTACTCAAGATCGAAGTAAGCCCTTGGGGCGCAAAGGTCTTGGATGAGTACGAGGCTAAGCGAACACAGGCAAGGGTAGTAGCGAGTGCTTTTCGGCGGTACGAAGCAGCTGAAGAGCTGATACGAAGAAAGCAAATACCTTATAGTGTGATTGAGGTCATGCACGAGCTGTTTGTCCTTTCTCTACTCGTTGGCGCCGCTGCCTGCCTCGTGGCCTATGCAGTTGTGTCCATCATGATCGCGGGGCGGCATTTGGATCTGCGCGAATCGGTACTGTGTGCCATTCCGGCTTATGTGGTGACGTACGGGATCTTATTGCTAATCGAGTATCGCTATAGGAATCCTTCTAGTAAAAAGATTAAACGGCGGCTTCGAAAAGCTCATATCCTTCATTGGAAAGTGCGCCCATGGGAAGAGGCGGCTCATCTGGCTCCAAAAGAGCTAAGGTCGCTTGTTGATGAGCTCAATCTGACCGATACCCATGAATTGAAACTTCATTACACTGAAGTAGTAAAGAGCGTAAAAGCCGGCTCGCCGGTCACTGACTACTTCCTATTAGAAGTAGTGCACGAAGACGAGTCGTATTTCATTAAGCTATGACGTCGTAGCGTTCTGCGGCGTATAGGGGAGGAGTGTGGTTTTGCAGACCAACAGGTCAGATCCGTTTTTTGTACGGTCAAAGCCCTCGCTCCTTCCACGCTTAAATCGCCAGCGCCATATTTCGGTCGCTTTCGTGAATAACCGACAAAAACGGGAGAAACACACGCAGCCACGATGTAGTAGCGGAGGGAGGACAAATAAAATAGCCGTTGCACGAAAAACTCGGAATTCCAGTGGGTTGGACCGTTAAATTTCTCTTAAGTGCAAGGAAACTTGTACCGAATTAATACTTCAGGGAAAAGGAATTTCCACTGGTAGTAACTCGGAAGTTGTATGACCGTCAAAGTTGTTCAAGGCCTAATTGGAGCAAATAGCGCTGCCACCCAGGCCAAGCAAGCCCAAACAGTTTCAACAAATGCTGCTGCACAGTCATCAAGCTCTACTGCCGCTTCCCTTAGTTACGCCTCGACCGAGGCAGTAAACGTCTCTATAAGAAGTTTTAAAGCCGGAGCTTCCTCAGAGAAGATCCGCGACGCCAAAGAAGCCCGTCAGGTAGCCGATCAAGTGGCAGACCAGATTAAAGACAAGGGCGATTCTCTTGATGCTCATCAGGGGCTGACCGCCTCCAGCAGCCGTCCTCATTTTGCTTAAGCAGACAGCTTGTTCAATTTGGTCGATCTGATATCGATAATTTATTCTACAGTTCGTCGTCCGCTGGTGATATTCTAGGCACTGCAAGGCCTATTTTGGGGGAGCCGCGTTGGATTCCGAAACAAAAAATAAAATTTTAGCCGTGCTTGATTCCTTTCAGGTGGGAGAGTCTCTTATCACCTCAAGTACTGAGCAGGTCCTAAAGTCCGCTATGATGAAAGAGATAGAGGATGCGCTCGGCTCGACTATCGAATCGATGCCGGCATTGAAAGCAAATATTGCGGAGATAAGCGCAGCAGCGATGCTTAAATTGGATGAGTTCTTGAAATTCACAGGGACCGCATGCGTGCTTCTAAATGCGTTGCTATCGCACATTATTGAAGAGGCAAACGAAAGCGGTAAAGCGGCCGAGGAGCAGTCAGCCCGGCATTCGATAGTGGATTGTTGGGCCGAAAATCTGAGGCTTAAAAACTCATTCGGTGCGCTGCTGGCTGAACTGGAATCGGTGTCAGGCCCCGTAAATAAAGGATATTTTCTGTCGCGTACTGAGATGATTGTTCTCTCGGCTCGGGGGCTAAATTCGAGATTGGCCGTTGAGGCCGCTAAATATTACGGCTTCTCCCATGTCGCTGGGTTTCTTGATGCGGTAAGCACCCTTATAAGCCAGAGATCAATTGAAGGGCTACATCCATACCTGACGGCGCATATCACCAGCCGGGTCTAAAGCCATTTTCGGAGGTGCACTTTCGCTCTATGTAGCGGTAATGTACCGTAACCATTCAGCTGGCTCGGCAGGGGGGTAAGTGCTGGTAGACACCGCAGGAGAACCGTCTAGCGTTGGCGAGGGAAATTTCGGGCTAAGTGTTGATTTTTACACTGATTGTGGTACATTCCTCGCCCTTGCGTTGAGGCATAATCAGCCGGCGTCAGCTCGATTCATAATCGATTTATACAGTTGTACTTGTAAAGAAATAGAACTTTCCGATGGGCACACATTTTCAATCAAAGGAAGAGGGCCTTAAAAGCCGGAAGTGGCTTGTGGTCGATGCAGCTGGCATTCCCCTTGGAAGGCTGGCAAGCGAGGTAGCCGCTCTACTGCGCGGCAAGCATAAAGCTACCTATACTCCGCATACAGATGGCGGCGATTTTGTCATCGTGACCAACGCGTCAAAGGTGAAATTCACGGGGCGCAAGCTCTCGGATAAGGTCTACTACCGTCATAGTCAGTACATCGGAGGCATCAAGCAGATCAACGCAGAGGACCTGCTGGAGAAGAATCCGCAAAGAATTATCACCGACGCGATAAAAGGGATGTTGCCGAAGGGCCCGCTGGGGCGCTCCATGGCGACAAAGCTTAAGGTATATTCCGGTTCGGAGCATCCACATTCCGCCCAGACCCCGAAGCCATATAAGCTTCAGTTCGTAGAGGCTGCATAAAAGATTTAGGGAAAGAGAGACATGAAAGGCACTGGCACTCACACTATCGGCAGACGGAAAACCTCAGTAGCACGCGCTTTTGTGCGTGCTGGAGCAGGGAATATAGTAGTAAACGGCATGCCCTATGAAGCCTATTTTGGGCGCAAGACTTCACAACTGGTAGTGCGGCAGCCGCTAGAACTCGTAGAAGCGCTCGAAAAGTTTGACATCAAATTAGTTGTCTCAGGCGGAGGCAAATCCGGTCAGGCAGGCGCAGCGCGCTTGGCGATCGCTCGCGCACTGGTTGAGATAAACGGCGAGCTCAGAAAGCCTCTCAAAGGGGAAGGCTTCTTGAGCCGCGATTCAAGAGCCGTAGAGCGTAAGAAGTACGGCCGTCACAAAGCCCGTAAGCGTCCTCAATACTCGAAGCGTTAATAGAGTTTTTAAGCCGGGGCTTCAGCGCCTAGATTTAAAAATAGCGCTACAAGCCCCATTATTATGCTCGCCATCCAGGCTGCCAGCATTGCGGGCCAGATCTCTGCTCGTCCCATAGAGATGCTAAGAGAGTGAACAGCATAGTAGGTGAAGCCGATTGTGAGAGCGGCCATTATGCTCGATGCCATACTGCCGGACCTTGCGGGCTTAAGCGAAAATGGCAGCGCCACTAGTGCTACTATTAAGGTGATAAATGGGAACGAGATCTTATTATACAGGTCGGCATAATAGCCGCTTACAGGTAGCCCGTTTGCAGCCTGTTTTTTTATGAATTCTTTGAGCTGCGAGTAGCTCATGGTTTGCGGATCGGTTTCGGCGGAATAGAAGTCTCGCGGAGTCTCGCGGATGGGGAGTGGCATAACGTGATACATTCTCTTGTCCGGTGCTTTGCCCTCGGGATGAAAGGTAAACTCGGTTACCTGCCTCATACTCCATCCGAGCGCCGGGTCTATCCACTTTATGACCTGTGCATCTGTGCGCGAGCGGGCCTCAAAATTATTATCGAGTTCGAGCCGCACAGCGGAGATTAGTTCATCATTGCGCGAATCAAAATAACTCACAGCGAAGAAGTCATTGCCAGAGCGCCACCAAAAATCACTTTGGCTGTATCCCCCGCGTTCGTCCTTCTTGCGAATGTCTAGGTTGTAAATCTCCCGCACCCGTCTTGCAGCATAAGGCACAACGGACTCATTCAGCAGCATCGAGGCAAGGCTGGCCATGAAACCGACCACAATCACAGGTTTGGTTATCCAAAAGATAGACATACCCGAGGCCCGCATGGCAGTCACCTCGGAGTTCTTAGATAGCAGTCCTAGTGTCAGCATGGTGGCAGCGAGCATAGAGATCGGCATCACATGGCTCATCATCACCGGGATTTTGTAGAAAAAGTATTGCACTACAATCCAGAAATCGGGCTTTTCTGCGACGATGTTGTCGATGCGGTCAAAAAAATCAAAAACGATGAACAGGGTAGTTAAGCCGCTCAAACAAAGCGCAAAGTTCCTGAGCAAAAGCGCGCCCAAATATCGGTGCACAATCTTCATGGCTTTCTCCTTTGCTTGAAGCGTAGAATCGAACGAATTCTTTCTGCTCCCAGTTCAAATCCGTGAGCGATTGAGGGCCATTTTTCCAAGGTGATTTTATACAATATATAGGCGGTAACTCCTGTGGCCACAATATTAGGCAGCCACAACGCCAGCAAAGGATCTATCTTGCCGCTCTCTCCGAAGGTAATTCCAAGCGAGAGTAAGATATAGTAGGCGAGAAACACTACCAAGCCCAGGGCAACCGAAAGCCCCGCTCCCCAGGTGCGCTGAGTTCTAGGAGGCACAATCCCAAGCGGCATGGCAAGCAGAGCCAGTATGAAGGTGGCATATGGCATGGAGAATCGGCGCCAGGCCTCGATTTTTAATCTGCGGATCTTTCTCTTAAGATCTGAGGTGTTCCGTATCGATTCCACCGCCAGGAGCTTTTGTGCCTCCTGCGGCAGCTGTTCAAAATCGCCCCCGGCTTTTTGAGCCTCTATCAGCAGGCCGGCGTATTTATCGATAGTGTGATTCAGCTCAGGAAGGTACATCTCACGGCTTTTCTTCTCTTTGCCGGAATCGTCGGTGGAGAAAAGCTGCTGCATGTTTAGAACCAGATTGTTGCTGCTGAAATCTGTGATTACATATCCCTTTTCCTGTTTCTCGTGGATATATCCGTCAAAGAGCCTTATCACGATGTTCCGCTCGCGTGGGTCCGAAGTTATAGTGCCGGTTTTGGCGATCACCAGCTTACGCGCGGTTTCGTCACGCTTGTCATCAATAAGTACGCGTTGCAGGGACCCGTCTCTGTCACCTATCTTCTCCGCATAAAGCGTTATCGGCCCGAGCTTGTTGAATACCCCCGAGGATAAGCCTGCCGTACTTCTACTCTGTGCGATCTGAAATAGGCTCTCGGAAAGCTTCGCATTCCCCCACGGGCGTAGGAAAACCGAGATGTAGAGTGCGCATGCAGCTATGAATCCTCCGAAGATCAAAAGGGGCCGGATCAATTGAAAAAGCCCGATTCCGTTCGCCCTGAGGACTATTATCTCCGAGTCGCCGGAAAGCCTCGCAAATGCCAGCATGACTGCCAAAAGGCACGCCATCGGAAGCGCAATCTCGAGGAAGGTAGGAACAATTGCGATAAAGACATCAGCTATCTGCGAAAAGGACACCCCTTTGTTGATAATTAGCGAGGCGAATTGCAGCATTCTGATGGTAATCAGCACTCCGGTGAATGCGAAAAGAGCCACCAGGAAAAAGACCGAAGTTTCTCTAAGTATATATCTAGTAAGTATTCGCAAGAGGGATACCTATAGTCCTTACTGCCGATGCGCCCAATCTTAATAAGATAAGATACCGCTGACCAGTCGCAATGGTCTATTTCAGCTCAAAGGAAAGCCAAGGCGGATCACTTCCGCTAAACTGTTAATCATGAAAAACGGTACAACGCTTACGGATTGCGGCGAGCCTTCGACTTTTTCAGCGACTGCTGAATGCAGCAATAATCAAATTAAAATCGAAGGTGGATATGACACCTAGAATAGCATGCTATTCTTCTTGGCGCGCGCCTCGTCCTTTCGGACCTTCTTCAAAGACTCTTTATGCTTTCTTTTACGGCGCTCTGAAGGCTTCTCGTAGTAGCGGCGAGACTTGAGCTCTTTGAAAAGCCCTTCTTTTATGAGCTTACGCTTAAGGATCTTCATGGCCTTTTCGATGTTGTGCTCGACAACAACTTCCATGGCTCCACCTTTTTGCCTATCGGCAGAACCGGCGCCTGAAGAATTTGAGTATTGAGATCTGGAGCTGGAGCCGCCCTCAAAAGAAGAATTGGGCCGACTATCATTTCGATTATTAGAATTTTCAGAATCGCTAGCAATCACTTGAATCAAAACTCCTTTAATTGGGTTAGTTTGCCCCGGAATGCGTCATTTTCAAGATTTTCCGCGGCCCTTCGTTATACACAAAAAGCTAGCTAATGTAAACGGTTAGCCGGGCCCTTTAAAGGGTAGAATCACCGTGGTGTCAGGCCCTTACAAGCTCTAATACGGTCAGTTCCGGCCGACAGTTAAGCCTTAACGGGATATCAACCACGCCGATTCCCCGCGAAACGTGTGCATGGCACTCACGCACCCGGCACGGTCCTTCGTTAAGAATAGTTGATCTTACGTTGTAGCCGATTAGTGGCCCGAAGAGCGGCAGCTTGATCTGACCCCCGTGAGTGTGTCCTGCCAACGCAAGATCAAAACGCGCCACACTGGCCTGGACCACTCGCTCAATGTAATCGGGGTTGTGGCTTACGAGTACCCGCGTCGCCTCCGGCCGGAAGGCCTTTTGTGCCTGTGAAAGTCGCGGTACTCCGGTCCAGAGATCATCCACACCTACGATCTCAAGCAGCGCCGATCCGCGCCGGATTGTTGCAAGCTCATTAACGAGAAGGCGAATCGGTCCTACAAAGTGCTTCTTACAGAGGCCGCTATTATTCCAGTGATCATGGTTCCCAAGTACCCCGAAAATGCCGTCATGAGCTTTTGCTGAACCGAGCACCTGCGCACATTTTCGGAAGATTAATTCTGCAATCTCCGAGCCTCGACGAGCCGGGTAATTTGCGCCTTCCACCTCCTTAAATAACCGGGCTGGGTATGAATCGGGTATGCCAATGTAGTCGCCTCCGAGCAGCACCAAGTCCACGCGCTGATTATTCACTTCATCAATAACGCTTGCCAGATAGTCATCGGGGACAAATGGACCGAGGTGAATGTCGCTCAAAAAAGCGATGCGGTAATTCTCAAACTGAGGCGCTAAGTTTGCCAGCCGAATGTGGCTTGAAGTTGTTTCTAAATCATAGGTGTCGACCGATCTAGGCGCCGCACCAACAGCGCCAAAAGCGAGAGTGCCGCCGAGAGCGAATTTGAAAAAACGCCTTCGTGATGGTGAGCGAGGCGATCCGTTCATGCAAAAATTAATCTATTTTCAAACAATCTAAATATCCCATTTTACACGATTTTGCAGGGCGAATCCTCTACCGTCGCTACTGCATCGTATATTGGCGCCCTAAAGTACTATCGGCGCTTCATGGAGTTCATATTAAACGCTGGGGAAGTTATGGAACAGAGCCAAGCCTTACATAAGCTATTAGAATCCGCCGACCTTATAAAGATGGTGGAAGATCTCACCAATGCCGGAGCATATGATAAGCTTTCCGCCTCGGGCCTTGCCGGGATCCGGATCACGCTTCGCTCGATAAGAGAGAACATCCTTGCGAGCCATGACCTACTGGCAGGCAATCTTGTTCAGCAAAGCAGGCTCAGTATGGAGCCGCGTCAGCCCGCAGCTCAGCCGGAACAGCAGATTGCGGCGAAACCCGCAGTTATGACAACTCCGCCGCTTTCGACGATGCTTGGCGCGCAGGTTCAGACACCTCAATCGAATATCTCAATTGAGAATGGGTCGAAGGCAGAGCCTGCTGCTATACGCAGCGAGGCGACAACCATACCCTCACGTATGGCGCTGCTTTCGGATCCCGAGAAGCTTCAGATGATGAGAAAGGACCTGCGAGCATCGCTCGAGAAGATGGTAGATAGATAGGTTCTTGCCGCTTTAAATACCTGATAATCCAAGATTCGCCATTTGCGGCTTACAAGCCCAAATGGCGCCGTACACTACTTTATGCTGCGGAAACCATCTCAATTTTGCAGTTAGGATTAAGACCTTCCATTCTGTTATAATCTCCCATTAGTTGCCGCCTGTTTGGAGGGAGATAATGGGACTAGGCGCGTCGCCCGGAGCTGGGCAGAATAAGCGACTTGAGCTTGATGCACGGCTCGAAAAAGGATTAGCCGGTGCGACCGATTACGTCCGCAGCACATTTGCTACTGTTCCCCCGACTTCCTTGCCGGCAGAGCAGAAGGAGTTCGCAATCTCGGCGCTCTGCATAAGGCCCGCAGCCACGCAGGCTTTGTTAGTATCCAGCCGATTCATTACACCTATGGTTTTGGACACCTTTGACCATATCGGCAGGGACCACTTTATGAGCTACATCGAGTTTCGGTTGCGGCCGCCGCAAACTGTTGAAGAGCTGCTCGCCATGGAGAATCACCCTATAGAGCATAATCTTCACCTCTCTGTTTTAGAGAGCGGTATAAGAAGGGCGAGAACCGCGATCCCAAGGGACTCTTCCGCAGTTCTAGTGGCACTTAAAGGTGAACTACTGGTGCTTCATGAGCAGTGCATACCGGCGCTCTCTCTTTTGGCGATCAGCCTATCGAATCGAGGATGCTCAGATCTTTTTGCGCCCCTAAGTGAGCTATGCAGGAATGCACTGCCTTCCGATAGAGCTACGGTGCTGCAAAGCTTCACACGTATGCTAACCTCGCTGCAGAATGAGGCCCAGCCGGTACTTCTCGCTGCCGCAGCCGCGGTTAAAAGGCTACATCCTTCCTTTGCCTCCGTATTAGCCGACTATTTAGTTAGTAAGCAGCCGGTTCGGCCAAACCTGCAAGAAGCATACGACCCGCAGAAATTTTTCTTTACGATTGCTGCGCTGCTGGCAGAGCACGCAAAGATAAACCCTGAAGTTTTTTCCGCTGCGAGCCTTGAGACTACCACCCGAAAATGGTCTTCAGTAATTCAATCACTCAAAAGATCGGGGCAAACCCCGGACGCTGATTGCGACTCTTTGGAGGCAGCGCTAGGCGCTTAAATTATTTACCGCGGCCCAGCAGCGAGCCGAAAAGCCCTTCGACCCAGTTGGACTTGCCGCTCTCGGGGCTTGAAGCTGATTTAAGGATCGCCTCAAGCTCGCCGCCATCTAGCCACACGCCGTGGCATTTATCGCACTGATCGATATTTACGCCCATCATGGTAATTTGCTTCATCACAGTTCCATCTACAGGGCAGGGGCGCGGTTGGTCTACCTTGCGGGTTGTAAGCCGCTCCATGGCTTCCTTGTTCTGACGCTGAAAGAATTCCTCTTCTTTCGCATACCGCATCTTATCCCAGCTATCGCTGCTCATAATTCTCCTCCTTAATTAATCAGTTGGAAGATATAATGCTGCCGCTTAATTGACAACGGCGTGATGCCTAGCCGCCTGAAAAAGTTGACTTTTTGAAGCGGTTCAATTAGAAACGATACTCTTGTGGCGCGTACGGCCCTTCGACATGCCGCTTGCGCGGCTTGCTCAGGGCCGCATAATAAATCGCTTAAGAGCGATTTATTAGCGAGTGCTTGCCCGCCGGAGTTGCGAAGCAACGAAGGAGGGTAGCTCATTCACTTATCTCCCATCAGAGTTATGGTGAATCGGTTAGTTAGTGTTGCAGTGAAGCATTAGCGTTAGCTATTGTGAAGATGTTTTGTATGCTACGGCCCTTCGACATGCCGCTTGCGCGGCTTGCTCAGGGCCGCATAATAAATCGCTTAAGAGCGATTTATTATGCGGGTGTAGCTCAGCTGGCTAGAGCGCTTCCTTGCCAAGGAAGAGGTCGAGAGTTCGAATCTCTTCACCCGCTCCATATTTCCGCTCGGCGCTGTGCCCGAGGAATTTCGGCTTCGCCGAAAAACTTACCCTGAGCGACCCCCGAGATAAGTCGAGGGGGAGTCGAAGGGCAGTTTTTCCGCTCGGCGCTGTGCCCTAGGATAATTTCAGCATTAGCTGAAAAGATTGCTCTGAGTAGGGCCAAAGAAGTATTCCCGATCCCCCCGTACGCGCCCTTCGACTCGCCGCTTGCGCGGCTCGCTCAGGGCCGCTTAACCAATCGCTCATTGAGCGATTGGTTAAGCGGGTGTAACTCAGTTGGTAGAGTGCCAGCTTCCCAAGCTGGATGCCGCGGGTTCGAACCCCGTCGCCCGCTCCAATTTTTCGCCTAAAGGCGAAAAATTGCCTTGAGCGACCCCGAGCTAAAGGCGAGGGGGAGTCGAAGGGCTATATCCGATTCACCCCGATAGGTTAGCGACGGGGTTCGAACCTAAAATGAATACTGCACCCTGAGGGAGGCACCATGGGTGTGCCGAATCGAAGGGTGTGAACCCCCGCGCGTCCGGTGGACGCGCAGTCGCCCGCTCCAATTTTTCGCCTAAAGGCGAAAAATTGCCTTGAGCGACCCCGAGCTAAAGGCGAGGGGGAGTCGAAGGGCTGCATAAAAAATCATAAGGCTCGACCTCACCCTCTAGTATCGACTGCAACTGGGCGGTATCAACGTATATGTCCGACCCGCAATTTTGTGAGCTCGAGGGCCAATAGTACCTGTGTCCCAAAAGCTCCATTGTGCTGTGATAGCAGCCGCACGAGTCAACATTGCTATAAGGAAAGAGCTCGATCACAGTAGACTTCGGCTTCATAAACAAGGTGTGGACCATACCCGACCCATGAGGTGCTACCAAACTCTCCGCCCCAGCAGCCAGCGCTATCTGCTCTGTTAGAGAGTGATCCTCGAAGTAGGTTTCATAAAACCCATGCGTCCCTAAAAAGTGCGAGACCTCTTCGTGATTCGTTATGCGTCTCAGTGCGGCGGATGGCTTGCGTGGTATAAAGAGCCGTTTGTGATTCTCGGGCCGAATTCTCTCAAGCATTCTTCGGCGGTACTCCGTGATGATTTCCCTGTGACTTCTATTATTGAACCCGGAGAAATAGGTGGGGATGTATAACCGCTCTGTGCGTACTATGTTCTTCCCGCTTCTTACGATTCTGGCTGGATCAATGCCCAGGAGCGCCATGCTTTCTTCAACCCAACGGGTCATTACGGCCGGGGGTACAAGATACTGACCTGTATAGCCGGTCATTTCAGCCAGCACCACCTTCGGCAAAGAATCCATCATCCAGTGATAAAAGCAATAGCAGCAAGCCGAGGTAAGCGAGATAATATCCTCCATCACTTCCATCTCCCCGCCGTCGGTGCAGCCTAGGGGAGTGGAGCAATATGCCCTCATTAATTCGAGATCGGTATAGATCCCGGCGTTCTGCTCACGAAGGATTGCGCCTGACTCAGTCAGTACCAGGCGGTATGCGCCGATCACAGCGGCATTCGGTAGAACATACAGGCCAACCGGCATCTGGCCGTATAAGTCGGTGTGAAGCTTTCCATCGAATCCGATCGCCGGGTAAAAGTGGGCTTCGGGGAGTTCGGTAATTGAGATGCGGCGCTGCAGGATCTCTTGGATCTCCTGATGGCACTCAGTAGTGGAGGGGTCGCTTGTAAAGCGCAGCGGGTCGAGTGTGGAAGTCATTGCCTTTTTAGATGAATCGCAAGTGTGCTCGGGTGCGGGGGGATTCTTGGATAACCACCTGAAGTCGCATTGTAAAATCGGTCGTTGTTTCACCTTTGCTGTTTAGGTAAAAACGAAGTAGGGCTCATTTAACGATGCGAGAGATGCGTTTCGTCCAACGTTGTTACCTTGTACTCATTTCGGTAATTGCACTTTCTGGGTGCTGCCGCGAAAAAGACATCCCGGACCACATCAATAAACTTTACTCCGGCTCTGCCAAGGATAGGAATCAAGCTGCTCTTGATCTCTCACGGTGCGGAAGTTCCGCTGCAAAGGCAGTGCCGAGGCTCGGGCAGCTCATCTATGACGAGAATGTAGGGGTTCAAAGCTCAGCTGCTTATGCGCTTAGGCGGATTGACACAGAGGAGGCGCGCAAGATTCTGGAGCGCGCCGAAGCAGCGCGCCGCAGGAAATAACAGGTCTTGCAATCTATAAAAACCAGATAAACCCAAACATCGCACCGAAATCGCCGTCTGTGTTAACTGGAAATCGGAGGTTTAGCCGCAGTCGCCTCTGAAAGGGATACCCTTCAAGTGAGGGTTCGAAAACTCCCACTGTGCTGTCCGATGCCCTTTCAGCGCTCTCAATTAATCTCACCATTCCCGCCCGGAATTTTGCCGCCATTCCAAAGTCGAAAAAGTAATTGATCGTGCCATCAATGCCGTGGCGATCTGTTTCCCCTGTGAAGGTAAAACGGTCAAAGCGGTAGGTGAATGTGCTTGATAATCTCTCTGTGAGAAGCGACTCTACGTAAAATCTGGCGCGCCGCGCATCATTGGATACACTTTCTATCTCCTCGAGATTCTCCATCGCAAATGCGCGCGTGCTCTGCTTGTCGTACTCAATCTCCGCCCCTATAAAGACAACCGGATCGTGAAGATACATATCCCACGCTAGATCGAACGCCTCGTAATCCAGATTGAACTGCTCTTCAGCGGTGTATGGGTCTAATGTCGTCAGCCTCTGGAAGGGAAATCCGGCAACAAGGGTCTGCTGCAGCCTTTCGTTTCTGTCTCCTGCCATGTTGTCGATATAGGCGGCTCGGATATACATATCGGGCTGCACCTCCCAAGAGGCGCCGATTGATGGGCCCAGATTGTCCTTGCTGATTGTGCGCCCGTCATCGTGCTCAAACTCGCCATCGTCGTAGTTTAAAGCGAAGGTCAAAACAAGATCTTCGACTCCTGTGTATTGATCCACCAAGAAGAGGCTTCCGAGACGGGCGTCGTTCCCTTTGTCGGTTGCGGTGAAATCGGCCGCATCGCCTGAAAACTCACGCTGCATGACATCTTCACTAAAGTAGCGGGCGCCAAGCTGAAAGAAGTGCTGGTCCACTCTCTGCCACAGCGCGGTTTGGGCGATAGCGAAGTCAAATCCTTGATCCTTTCTGAAGATGCTCTCGGCCAGCGGTTCCTCGACAAGGGGAGGAGTAGGCATCATCGTCGGCATAGCGGGAGGAGTATTCATCGGAGGGGTTGCCATAGGCGGGGGCGTTGGATTCCCCGGCATTCCCCCTTGGGGAGTGCGGCTTGGCTGCTGCGTAGGCGCGGGAGTAGGCTGCGATGGCGGCGGATTCGATCCTCCCGGAGGCATAGTTGGGGCCATTGTGGGGGCCATGGGCGGCATGTTCATCTCTTTAAGCACATCGCCGCGCAGGCGCTCTCGCATGGAGCTTAGAGATGTAGTGTCTGTTAGATCTCTCCCGTCATCAGTGTGGTATGAAAGGTGCACTAGAATGTGAGTGTCTGGGCCAGGTTTGGCATGTAAGCCATAGTCTAAATCGAAGATATCAAAGTTTGAATCTACCTCCTGCTTTTCCGTCATCGGATCAAGAGGATCGCGAAGCCTGGTGATTAAAGCCTGGCTATCGCTATCTTTTGTGTTAAAGCGGCTCTCGAGGAATGTTTCAAAGTTGGTTGTCGGCTGCCATTTTGCAAACCCGCGGTAGATTGTTTCGTATCCGTCGGTTTCGGTAGTGCCGGTAGATAGGGTTTCGGGAGTACTTTTAACAGGAGACTCAAGGTCACTTAGGCTTCCGCCGGCATCGAAAGAGAAGGCAAACGGGCTTTGTAGCTCCGCTGCCACTAAAGCATTTCCTGCACCGGCGTGCCCCTTGGCTGCGGAAGCATCAGTATACTCATACCTTCCCTTCAGCACGCCATCTACCCCGGGCTGGTCGAACGGATTCTGGTAGGGCGATATGAGATCCGAATCAAGCACCACAGCCGAGCGAGTAGCAGGCACGAAAAGATTATTCAGGAGTCTTTCCGAGGCGGAGGCCTGGTCGTAGCCTCGCGGGTCGAATTCGAGAGCGAAAAATAATCTTCGGTGAGCTCCGCGGTTTGTAGGGTCTAGTTCAAGGGCCCTAGCTGCCTCCTGAGTTGCTGAGTGGTCAAAACCTATCTCGTTATAGACCTGCGCAAGGTTGCTTGTAAGAACGGCGCGATCTTGATCTAGGAGATATTGCGAGCGAAACACCGCGCGATTGTCGTTTCGAAACCTCGCTTCCTCGAGCGCCCGGAACGCTTTCCCCATCTCGTAGTCGGCCTGGTGAATCAATGCTTCATAAAGAAAGGGCGTGGGGTCCTTGGGATCGAGCCGCTTTGCGCGGGTCAGCGCCTTTTTCGCGTCATTGTTCCTGCCCAGCTCCATATAAGCTTTGGCGAGGTATGACTGGTAGGACGAGACCTGCGGATCAATTAAGGTGGCTTTGATCATCGTGTCGAGGCCCGCCTCATTGTCGCGCTGCCTAAAAAGCGCGATGCCGAGCCCGAGATGTGCATCCGCCGAGCCCGGGTCAAGCTCAAGCGCCTGACGAAAATGGCTTTCTGCCTCCTCGACCTTGCTTTTCCTCAGGGCGATGTAACCGAGCAGCGTTAGCTTCTGATCAAGAAGGGGGGAGTTGTGCGCAACCGGCGATAAGTAATCTTCCGCTGCGCCGAGAGCTTCAGTTTCAAGCGCAATGCGGGCAGCTACAATTAGCGCTGGGTCAAAATCCGGAGCAAGTTCTACCGCTTTCTTAGCTGCTTCAAGGGCCTCATCGAGTTTTAGGTCGGCCTTGAGGGCATATGCCAGGGCGACCATGGCTACTGCTGAATCCGGTTCAGCCGCCGCCGCCCTGCGGGCCAACGCCAATGCATCATCACGGCGATTCTGAACTAGCGCCGTAAGCGACAAATGCGCCAGCGGCAGCGCCCAGCTTTTGTCGGCTTGATGCGCCTTGGTGAAATCCCCATCGGCAGCAATGTCATCACCGGAGACTAGTTTGAGAAAACCGCGTGCGGCTAAGTATGAAGCGTTTGTACCGAACTGCTTCTCCTTTAGAAGTGCCTGTTCGGCCGCTTTCAGGTCCGACTCGTAGTATAAACGCACCATCTCCCTGATTGCGGATTCAAGCGCGGGTGGAGCGCGCTTG
>JAGFJO010000151.1 GCA_024102635.1 Deltaproteobacteria bacterium | reverse complement strand
ATTTGCAACTTCCGCTGAGGGTGTTAATAGCGGCACTGGTGCTTGGCGTACCTACTACCTTGATGGGAGGCACACTGCCCGCCGTAGTTCGGGCATTCACCCTTCATGGTCGTGACATCGCGCGCTCGACAAGCTGGTTATACAGTTTCAATACATTAGGCGCCGTCTGCGGAACATTACTCTCTGCATTTCTGCTAATAGAACGCCTTGGTATGCAGGGGAGCGTTCATTTTGCAGCATTACTGAATGTGCTGGCCGCATTAATTGCCCTTCTAATACCGAACGAAAGCAAAAGCACCGCTCCGGCAGCCGGTAGAGCCGCCGAATCATATACCTCTCTTATTAGAGATCCGTTGGTCATCGGGTTTGTGCTCTCAGGTTTTATAGCGCTCTCGTACGAGGTGCTTTGGACTAGATACTTAATCTATGCGATGGCCGAAAACTCGGTGTATGCGTTTAGCTTGATGCTAGCCGCGTTCCTAATAGGAATCACTCTTGGCTCTTATCTTGCGGCTCTCTGGATTGATCGCGCAAAGAAGTTAGTACAGCTATTCGGTATGATGCAGATTCTGATCGCGGCGTCGGCGCTCTTATCCCTTCACCTAATGGAGGCTTCGACTTCTCCTTTAACCAGCCGCGGGACATTCTGGGAGCTCTCTGCCGCTAGATTCTTTAAATGCCTTGCTATCATGCTGGTTCCAACAACCATCAGCGGAGCTTCTCTGGCGGTTGTGGCGAGACATGCAGCACGCAGCTCACAGAGTGCGGGAGGGGATATCGGTAGGATTTACGCCTTCAATACGATCGGCTCGATATGCGGCGCACTAACGGCCGGATGGGTATTCTTGCCGCTATTGGGGCTCAAAGCGGGATTTTTCTTGCTGTCTGGGATGGGGGCCGCAATGGGAATAGTCTTGATTCTATTCTTTTCACCGCAAAAGCCCGACATGCTTCGTGTCGCTGCGGTTACCTCAGCCTTTGCCTTTAGCGCGGTTATCGCAGCTGTAGCGGCTAACCCTGTTACACGTATGCTGTCTCCCTGGGAGCGGGTGATTTTTTTTGAGGACGGGCCGGAATCATCTATTGCCGTGATCGAAGATACCACCAGCGGTTACCGTAAACTCATGGTGGACGGCGACCAGCAGATGAGCACGCAGCCGTCGCACCAGATTCACTTGAGAATGCTGGGGCATCTTCCGCCAATGCTTCATAAAGATCCTCAGGACGCGCTTGTGATTGCTCTGGGGTCGGGGATTACGGCGGCTGGCATGTTGCGCCATCCGATAAAAAGCATGGATATAGTTGAGCTCTCTTCCAGTGTAGTCCGCAGTTCAAGATTTTTCTCGGAGCATAATGACAATCTACTCGACGACCGCCGGGTTACTCTTATTAAGGATGATGGGCGGAACTTTCTGCTTACAACGGAAAAGCAGTACGATCTGATTACAACGGATCCTCTGGACCCCGATGACGCAGGAGTGACAAACCTTTATTCGCTGGAATTCTATCAGCTTGTGCGAGAAAGGTTGCGGCCAGGAGGCGTTGTATCACACTGGATGAAAACTAATTATTCGCTCAGTGACTACAAGATTCTAGTGCGCACGTTTCAAAAAGTATTCCCGAAAATGTCGATCTGGCACGCTGATTTTACCACAGTGCTTGTGGGTTATAAGGACGGTCCTGCAGTAACCCTACGCGATTTCGAGCAGAGGTTTTTTGAGCCTAAGGTGGAATCGAGCTGGCGGCAAATGAACATCAGCGATCCCCAAGCATTATTGTCTTTTTTCGTGGCGGGTCCCGAGGATACCGAGAAATTTTTAGGTGTAGGAGAGATCAATACCGATAACGCGCCTTTGATAGAGTATAGGGGAGCAAGATACGGCAGTGCGCTTGGCTGGGAGGGCGAGATAATGAGACCCTTAAAGGAGCACAGAACTGAAGCGCTGGATGAATGGTTTACCGAGTGGAGCGAGAAGGACCAGAGCCGATTTTCTCCGTATTTCGAGAGAATGACCGCCTTGCTTCACTACTTTACCGAGTATTTCCCGAAGCAGGTTTATGGTATCGGTCTGGCACCGAGCGGGGAGATTACTGAAGCGGAGGTAGAAGAGCGGGAAGAGATGCATCTTACATTTCTAGATGTCTACTATGATCTCTTACCCAGCTCACTTACGGGGCCCTTTTTGATGCTGCTTGAAGTTCAGCAAACAGACCCCAATTTGCCAGGGGAGAGACGGCAGCAATATGAGAGCTTCATGGCGAGTGGAGCTCTGAACTGGGAGCGATCGAAATACAAAGAAGCTCATCGCGACTATAACGAGGCGTATCATTTAACAGGCGGCCTCAAAGCAGCAATCAATGCGGCAGCGGCGCTGGATAAAGGCGGCTCTCCACAGAGGGCGGTTAGCTTCTTAGTGAGTACCGCTGAAAGTTTCAATCACGATCGCAGGGCGCATCTGATATTTTGCAAAGCGTTTATGGTTCACGCTCTTAGATCCGTAACACCGAATCGTCCTTTGCCCTCGGAGCTGGCAGCGCTCCTGCCGGAAGATTTTAGCAGTGCTTCTCCTGATCGCAATGCAGTTCGGAAGAGATGGCAGATGGTGCTTCCGGACGTAAAAATAGAAAATGGGAGGTTTACCTTGCGTGCACATAGGGAACTTCAATAGGCGTGATTGCAAGCGCTGTCTGTTAGCTGCCTGTTAGCGGTGTAGCCGAACTTATCTCTGAGTGTACGTCCGCTCAGGCCTAGACAGCTTTTTTGATCTTTGCAACCGCGTCGGCAGGAGACAATCCATAGCACCTTTTAAAGGCGTTTGTGAAATGGCTAGGGTCGCTATAGCCCAATTGCGCAGCTATGTCTCCAATCCGCAATTCTCCAGCTGCTACTGCATAGATGAATTTCCTCGCTAAGACCATTCTCTGTTGAGTGATCCATTCTTTTGCACTGATGCCAAGTCCATCATAAAAATAATTGCCAAGCTGCCGTGGAGTTATCTTAAGCTCATCTGCGATTTGACTGACGTTAAGAGAAAAATTTCTTCCTATGGTCATATTGCTGAGATCAAGCTCAAATCCGTTTGGTTTAGGCGGCTGACAAAACACGAACTTGCCATTCTCATATTTAATTTCTCTACGGGCCATTATGGGAGTTTAAACGAATATTGGATGTTAATCACTATTTCCGATCCGTTTATGATTCCGAGCGAGCCCTCAAGGCGCCTCGAAGTGCCGCTCCATCTAACTGCGGATATATTTGCGCAGTTAGTCAGCGGAGAGCCTGTCCGCCAGATGTTGAGGCGAGTAAATCAGTTCCGATGAGAAGTGAGATCTGTTAGTATATTCTTGTGAAACATTTCTTGCCGATATTTTGGGGAAACGCTCAAGTAACAGACCCGCCAAAAGAAAATCCACTTCAGAGGGCGAATACGCGCTGGTCTATTCGACCGATCCTCCTCCGGA
>JAGFJO010000137.1 GCA_024102635.1 Deltaproteobacteria bacterium | reverse complement strand
GGCGTCCCCGATCGCTGTTCCCGCTCACCGCGGAGAAATGGTGATGGTCTATGTCGGATGCATGCTGTGGGGCTGCGGCAGCGGCGGAGGATTCGCCGGGCACTGGACCGAGAGTGGTTTCAAGCAGCTTGACTTCAGTCAGCTGCACTAGTTTAGAAAGTAAAAAAATGTTTTCAAGCCGTACTCTTTTAGCGCCTCCACATGGGGGCGCACTTTTCTTTGCTGCGCCTTTTACAAGAAGCATGCACGGGGTTCTCTACCTCCTTTCAAAAGAACCGTGAGCGAGATTGCTCCCCCGTGCTGTGCGGCCCACTGTTGAACTAAGCTTGTACAGCCAGATGCTTCAACAGTTCGCCCGTGTGGTCCGGCAATTTAGGGAACACTTCTTCTCCCTGAATCAGCCCTTCCCACGACTCAACGAACTGCGCGACATCCTCCTCTTTTTCGCCCATGTGCAGCAGTGCAAGTCCTGTCTGCTGACGCAACCGAGCGACTGCCGACCTCACCTCCCAGGGTGTAGGCGGGAAGGTGCGCGATTGCAAGGCCTCGGCGTGGTTCAATGCATCGTCAAGAGCGCCCCAATGTGCGGCCTCCATTCCGACTGCATGCTCCTTCGCCAGGTCGTAAACGGCGCGAAAACTAGTAAGCCCATGCTCCAATACACACTTCCAGTGCGACATTGCTGTCCCCTTAAAGCATTCTGCATGCCGGGTGTTAAACCTCCGTGGTTAACATTTGAGAACCCTCATGCGCCAAGCATGTTGGATTGGCGCATGAGGAAAACTTTCACTTCTACCGATACAAACTATTTTAAAGAACGCATTAACTAGAGTATCAGAGCATTGGAAGTAAGTCCAAATTGAGGGCAGTATATTTGTGCTGCAGCGCCTGATTCTGCCAGGGCGTTTAGGCAACATTCAAGGCGAGCTTCACGGCTGTGGTGTTGATGTTGACGAAGGCCGGACCGCTGGCGTGCCGTGTGGTGTACTTGTGGCGCTGGGGAGAGGAGCGGGCGCCCTTTACGCGAGCTTGTTGCAGGTCAGTGAATGGTAAAAATTGATCGTCTCCGGATGGATATGAACTGCAAGTAAATGGAGAGCCGTACTCCCCTGCTTGAGCGGCAGTTGGCGCGGCAGCCAATAGCATCAGTGAAAGGATAGTAAGGGGAAGTTTCTGCGCCATTCTCGTTCGGCTCTAAACGTTCATTACATCTTGTTATGGACACCTCCGGTAAAGCTTGATCTAATGGGAGGCTTGCACTGGGTTCCCTGCAAATTCCGAGGGTTAAAGGTCGCGAGGTTGCTAAATCGGCAGCCTGAAAGCGGTATAGCCGGGGTTCCATGCAAGGCTAAGTCGGTCAACTACGAGCAACGTGGCCGGCGCCTACCGGCCACGGAGCTCTTGAGATTGTGCTGGAGATGTAGCGAAGAACGCCGGCTCCCCAAAGGATCAGTGCAGTATCAAAGAGCATAGCGGCAGTTCCCAGCAATAAGAAATAATGCTGAGGGAATAAAGTTGCGCTCATTCGAACGACTACGGAAGCCGCCACTGTGACGCCGATCAAAATAGCTCCGTTTTTGTATATCTCCCAGAAGCGGTGAACTCCGCCGTGCGTCGAGATGACCTGAGCACCTATGGTTAGAATCAAAAGGCCGAAGCCACCGATGTAGAGAAGATGCAGCATTCCGGAAGCATGTTCCGGAAACATGCCGGCAAGCAATATTCCAAGCGGCATACACCAAAGTGAGACGGCAGCTAGTATGCCGATAACGGTGCGGCTGCGGGGAATCCTGATGACATTAAAGCGCGCTAAACATAAGAAGGCGGCGGCAGCTCGAAGGTAAATTCCTACTTCACGGTGCAACGCTGCTTCAATAAAGAAGCTGACAAAGATTGTTAAGCCTATGGCCAGGACAATCGCGGCCGGAGACTTATAAAGCGGCAGATTATCGGCGGCCCTGCGTGGCAGTGTGACGGCGGCGTTAGCCGGATCGACAACTCCCATAAGGCGCGGCCCCAGAAACGATCCGACGCCTAGCGAGAGCGAAAGAAACATGCCCTGCTCGAGCAACAGCTGTCCCAAGCCAGGGAAGAGTTGCCATGGATAAATCAGCAAAAGCGCTCCTAGCACTCCCTCCAGCAGTCCGAAAGCAACCAGCAAGAAAGGGAAAGGTGGCGCTGCCTTTCTCTCCTTGACTCTTATAGCCGCGAAGCGAATTAACAAGGAAATAAGTATTACGAAACTCCACTGACTTATCACAAGGTTGTTTAGTAGCGCAGCGCCTCCTAGAACAAGGTAAGCCGCAACCAGGCATGCAAGTTCTCGCATCGTGGTAGGCCGTGCTTGCAAGAATTTAGGCAGAGCCGTCAGGAGGAACCCGACGGCAAACGCGGCGGAAAAAAGTTCAATCTGTATTATTCCGTGGTAGAGGGGATTATAGCTTTGAACTAACCCAGTAGACACGGCCACCCAGTAGGAGATGCCGAACAGCCCCATAATAAATCCAAGAGGGAAGAAGATGCGGTATGGTTCGGATAAAACTATTTGAGGAATCTTCATTACCACTCCTTGTAAGGAAAAAATCTCTCTGGTCGCTAGCGCCAATAAAGTGTGGAAGAGCATCGCGCTGATTTCACAGTACGCCCATTCTAACAACTCTAGCAGGGTGCGACCACAGCGGCTGGTAAGTATCTAAAAATAGCAGATTCGGCTAGTTTCAAAGGCACCAGACACCCTAATTTGCCGATCAGCTTCCCCCGCCTGCCTTTTGACGTGATAGAATAGTAGTTAAAGTAATGATGAAGTTTTTACGGACAGCATTACTACCTATACTCCTAGGTGGCCTGATGGCAGAGCCGGTTAATGCCACTGAAGTGCAAATCATGTCATTTAGTTCGGGACCGGTGGTTGCCGAGAGCTTGATTAAGCGCATAGCGTCAGCTGTCGGCTCTAGTTCTAAGCCATCGCTCTCGCGGATCACAAAAGGTATTAAAACCCGAATTCTCGGCGCTGAGACAACGCTCCAAAGACAGACGCAGCGATACCCTTTAAAACTAAAGCTGGACATTACGGGTCAGCATAACTTGAGCCCTAAAGACCTCGAAATGAAGCCGTTGATCGATTTCTCAGCATCGCGCAGAATTTCACACAGCACTTCTGACACGGTAGAGCTTAAACTTAAGTATGTTGAGGGAGGAGAGGGAAAGATGCTGGTGATATATCGGCTACCTCTTTGAAAATTCATTGGGCCGAGGCTTACCGTTTCGAGGAGCCAACCCCCGTCGTCTCAGTGACCGCGCGCGATCGATTAATGATCCCTACCTCTACAAGTAACTAGAATTAAGTTGTGTTACTTCACAGATATCCTCAGGAAACCGCGAAACTTTCTCTAAAAATGAACGATAAGGTGAATTACAAGACTACTATTCAGGGAGGCTAACGTGTTCACATCTGACAGAGTTCTTACAGCTACAAGAATGAGAAAGTACTTTTCCAGTATCGCACGGCGAATTAGAAAGGAAGGGATGCCGTTCCTAGTCACTCAAAAAGGCAATAAGTCGCTAGTGTTGGTCGAGGCTGACCGTTTCGAGGAACTTGTGCATTTTCAGTATGAAGCACAACGGGCTGGGTTTGAGCCATCTGTTGATTGGAACGATTGAGACTATCTGTAGTCCATGTAATCGTATTTAGTAATAGCGCGGTCTCTGAGACAAAACTCACGCGACAAAACTCACGCGAAAGATGCCACGCGTTTGACGGCGCGCGCTGCTCAAGCCATGATGTCAGTGCGGCTAGGGTAAAAACAATTGTACGCAAAGAATTGGAGCTACTAAATTGATCGGGTCAGTTAATGGAGCATCTTGTTCGCCTTCCATGTGAGGGTGAGCGCCGCATTCGGCCCATGAGCATATGAAGCCAAGCAGCTTAAAAGTACTGCCGCAAATTCTCCTGTCCATAGTACTGCTGGGATATTTGCTGCGGCATATCGATTTTTTTCGTTTTGCCTGCGAGCCGGCAGGAGATTATCCGCTCCTTTTGCTTGAGATAGAAAAGGCTAAAAGCTTTGAGTCCTTTACCGGACCATATAGCCGCTTCGGATTCCGCTATCCAGGGCCGATGCAATTTTATCTGCAAGCTCTGTTTCAGCCGCTTCTCTTTTTTTCCTTTACATCGTTTGCCAAGGCAGCAATGGTTCAGCTGCTTCTTAATTTTTTCTTTCTATTTATGGCTACAGCAGCAGTGCATTCCTATCGAAGATCAGCTCTCGATGGAATCGTTTTCGTGCTAGTTGCTCTTTATGTTTTAACTGCGGGAACGGCTGAACGGATGTATGACATCTGGAATCCACACATAATCATTGCTCCGTGTGTAAGCTTTTTGATGTCAGCGGCAGCCTTTGCCGGTGGAATGACAATATTCGCCTTTCCAGCTGCCTTGTCGGCTACCATGGTGCTGCAAAGCCATCTATCAGGGACAATTCCGATAGTAATTGTTTCCATAGCTGCAATTATTGCGGCAATTAAAGTAAGGCGAACCGGCAGCCAAGAAAAATTTTCGAGGGGTGAAGCTTTCAGCGTCCTAGCTGCGATTGTGATAGCAGTACTCGCTTGGGTGCCACCTTCTCTAGAGGCGCTGACTTTTGCTGGTTTCGGCAATATGGGCGACATAGTTCGCTTTTCACTGCAAGCGGGGATGGATCACGATATTTCTAAGCTGGCTCGCTATTTGGTGGGATTCTTCCTAAAACCGCTAGGGCTCGAGGCCAGCCCACTTAGTCTTTTGCTGCTTTGTGTTGTGCTGCTTATTCCCTTCCTGGAAAAATATGACCGCGGCACGCCTTATTACTGGCTGCGATTGTTTTTTTACATCGGAGTAGTTAGCTTGGCGATAACCTCCCTAAAGATACAGGGAAGGTTGTTCAGCCATGTCCTTTCACTCACAAATGCGTTTGTAATTGTACTTTATTTTATGACAGCGCGAGCGGTTTGTATTTATCTTTCAAAAGGGATGGTAGGAGCCATTATGATATCGGTGGTGCTGCCTGCGGGTCTGTATATCTTTATTTTCGCCAAAATTGCGCTTCAGCCTCCGCAAATGGGCAGGCGTTGTATGACTGACAACTCGAAGCTGCTCTCAAGGCTCTCCCCCGAGTTTCAAAAGAGGCAGGTGATATCCATAAATGACCCGGATAGTTGGGGCCGAGCCGCAAAGATCGCTTTACAGCTTTATAGAGCCGGATATGACTTATGTATAAAGGAACCTTGGGTCTATATGTTCGGACGTGAAATATCCTGTGACTACAAGAGCAGGCGTGAGCCGAGGGATTCGCTACAACTTAATCTAATAGAAGTTAGTAGGCGGCCTAAAGATAGCCCAGAGTCTTAAGCTGTTTTATCTCATCCTTTTGCATCTCAATCTCATTCTGAGGCTCTTCAAAAAGCTCATCCTTCAAACCTCGGTGGAGATCAATAAGCGGCTGGAGCTTTTCGCGGTAAGTAATGATGTCGCCGCGCGAACCTTCAGCCAGATTTGTGCTATCAAACGGGTCGAGCACTGTGTCGTATACATGCCAGCGCTTCCGCTGCAGGTCGAATATAATTTTCCTTTGATCATCGACTAATGCGACGATGTCTGGAGAGATGATTCGTTTTTGTGTGACATACGAAACTTCCATGAACACAGGAGACTCTCTTTTCGGCTCTTCCTGTTTCTCCAAGCTTGATTTTAACGAAATTCCCTCCCATGTCTGGGCAGGCTTAATGTCCAAGTAGTCAGCGACTGTCGGCAACAGATCCAATCCGGTGACAGGCGATTTAAATGTTGAGGGGGCGATTCTACCTGGCAGATTTAATATGAGCGGCACACGTACCAGCTCATCATAGAGCGAGCTAGTGTGACCCAACATGCCGTGTTCCAGGAATCCCTCGCCGTGATCGGCCGTAACTATGATGAGAGTGTTCTCTCTTAGGCCCGAGGCATCTAAGAAATCCACCATACGTCCTATTTGCGCGTCAGTATAAGCGATCTCTTCGTGGTACAGTGCCTTCAGATAATTTATGTCCTCTGCTGTCATTGACTTCTTTGCGCGCTCCAATGCGTTTAATGACATGCCGGATCTCAGCCTCCCCTCGTACCCTTTTGTAAACTCATAATCTTCGTGATCGCGGTAATTGAAGTGCGGGTCAAAATAGTGGAGAAAAAGAAAGAACGGCTTTCGGTCCCCTTTCTGTAAGTGCTTCTTTAACAATCTAATCCCCTCATCAGAGACTAAGTTGGAGGTTATGGACGAATGCACCTTTTTTTTCGTATTCATCTGCCGGTATTCATCGAAGCCTTGCTGGAATCCAGAGCGAGGCCCTAAAAGAGTATGACTTACAACTCCGAGCGTACTGTAGCCTCTTCTTTGAAGCAGTTCTGCCACGGTCTCAACGGGAATAGGCAGCTTTAGCGCGGGCCCTATAGACTTGTGGCGAATCGGCATCAGGGAGGTGAAAATGGAGGCAAGCGATGGTTTAGTCCAAGAGGAGGTCGCAAAAGAATTCTCAAACTTAGCGCCGGATTTTGCTAAAAGGTCAATTTCCGGTGAGTTGGAAAGTCCAGGAGTATAACACCCGAGATGCCTCGCTCCCAATGTATCAACTACTATTAAGGCGACGTTCAAAGGTTTAGCGGCGGGCTTAACGCCGGATCGGCAGGCAACTAGTGACGACAGAACAAAACAGCCCAACAATGCGAATTTGATTATACTCGTGCTATCAAGGGAGCGGGGCACCATGGTCTACCTTTAACAGATAGAATCTACATTGACTACCTTTAAGAACAGTAGCGTACTCTACATTGCCGGACTTACCTTGCGGTGTCATACGTGAATGTTGCCGACCGCCCTCTCGGGAAAAAGCTGTCAAGCGCTAATGCCGAAACTTGGTTCGCACTGGCCGATGGTTGCCGGCAAAGAGGGTAAGAGTCTCCCAGCCTACTCATTCATAGCAGTGTGGTGCTTGAGCACGCGAGAGGTTACACTGTGCTTTTACCAAATTAACGGAAGATGACTGGGAATTCGAAAGACGCTCGCTGGCTTCTATTGATTGAAGTATCGGAGATTCTTCGGAAAGAGGCGGGCAAATTTACGCCCCAGGGCAACGCGCGACTTTTGGCTCAAGCCGATATGAGGCTATCGCACGTTTTGACAACATTCGGCAAAGAGATCGACCCGGTCTTCGATCTGGAGGGATTTGCGGTGCGGCAGATTTGCCGGTCGTTCCTTTCGATAATCGACTCGCTGCATAACGCGCTTCTTTTTAGTAACGGGAGAAGCGGAGTAACTGGAGGACAAGTGATGATTAAGGCTTTAAAAGTTCCAAAGGCTATCTATATTACGGAAAAGGACCTCATCCGGCTCGAGAGGGTACTGGAGCTTGCGGGCCCTTCATCGGAGAGCGAGATGCTTGAGGAGGAGCTTCTTAGAGCCACCGTTGTGCCTTCCGGCGAGGTCCCTCCGGACGTGGTAACTATGAATTCCCGTGTGCGGTTCAAAGACCTGACTTCGGACGAGGAGTCAGAGTTGACCTTGTGTTATCCGAAAGACGCTGACCTCGAACGTGGTAAGATATCGGTGCTGGCGCCGGTAGGCGCCGCACTCCTGGGGCTGAAATCGGGTGACGAGATAGAGTGGCCGCTTCCATCCGGGAAAACTAGAGTCCTCAAGATCACAGACGTAGTGTTTCAACCGGAGGCGGCTGGACAGCTTCATCTTTAAATAATTGAGCTATTACAAAAAGACGCTATACTGCCCAATAGTAGAGCTCGCTCGTAATCTTCAATTTGTTTCGAGACCCTAAACACTTTCCCTCTTATGAGCCATTTGTGGAGCCAATCCTCATAACCATGGGTAGAAAGTTCCGGGGGAGTGGTTGTGAAGAGGTTATTTCCGGCATTCTTTATTGCCGTCTTATACGGCGGTGCCGTCCTAGCGCAGTATCAAGACACATCTCAAACTGAATGGTCCTCACCTGAGGTGAATATTACAAACAACACTGAGGCGTCGTTCAAAATGAACGATAATGTTGCGGCCTATAATTCTATAAATCACGAGTATTTGCTCGTATGGCAGGAGCAGCCGGATGGAACAAACCCACAGCGCATTTATGCGGCAAGGGTTTCGGCCTTCGACGGAAAAGTGCTTAAAAGCAGATTTTTAGTCAGTCTGCCTGACGGCAGAGGCGATGGTGTCGACTCGCGCGATGCCGATGTGGCGTACGATCCAATCAACAATCGCTATTTGGTGGTTTGGGCAATGCGATCCGCCAATCGCGCAAAAATCGTCGGACAATTTTTAGAAGGGACCACTGCTGAAAAGTACGGCGACCCGTTTATCATAGGCAATGGTTTCGAGGAAGATCCGTTGGTCGAGCATTATTTAGTGGAAGGCAGCCGGCTTATCTACAACGAAACCTTGCAGGAGTTTCTTGTTACCTGGGGTGGTACCGCAGCGTATGCACCGTTCAAAAAGGAGGTGGAGATATTTGCAGCAAAAATCTCACCTTCGGGAGCAGTCGGACCGAATGTGCGAATCAGCTATTTTGGCCCCGATGCAGACGCACTGTATAAAGTGCACAGCCCGGACGTAGCCTACAACTCCCGGGTCGGTGAATATTTATTCATTTGGGGCACCTTCATTCATGGCGGTGACTCCAAGAGTCTTTACTTCCAGAGGGCTGCGGGAAGTAACTTGGCGCGCTTGACCGAGGATAACGGGCTCCTAATTGAAGCGTCGGATGCAGGGTATGCAGGACATGTAACCCGCCACGGTCGAATAGTTTATAACGCTCAAACAGATGAGTATTACTTTGTACTGAGCAACAATTGGAATATTACCGGATTCCGTTTGAGAAGTGCGGATGCGAAGTTTATGAGCCGGGCGGAACTCAACACTAGCGGAGGTAGGGCCGAAAGTGAGCCGGAGTCGGTACCTGGCATAATTGTGCGGCCGGGATTCAGCCAGTATTTGGTTTTTTGGCAAGGCGTTCGACGGACCGAAAGCAATAAATCGCCGCACACTTACGTTTATGGGCAACTTGTCGATGCCGTAAGCGGCCAGCGAATGGGACCTTATAATTTTCGCATTACACAGATTGCTTCGAATAGCTCCCGCCCAATTTCCATACCTAGCACGAATGCGCCCGCCGTAGCTTTCGACAAAGACGGTAACGGTTTAGTCGCTTTTCTCGGCTCAGACCATGTTAAAAATGTAGGAATTGTTCACAACTTATATAGCAAGGTTTTCAGGCCCTATATAGAGCCAGTGGAGTTCCCGCCTGATGGAGAGGGCGGCGAAAACGGGAAGGGTACGGCTCCGTCTAAACTTTACGCATCGGTCGCTGTTTCCAAAGGAAAAGGGGGCACCTACACAGCAAAGGGGAGCTGCGCCCTAGAGAACGGACCTGCTTCGGTAATTGCTTTCGATCTTAGGTTTTACCTTTCACAAGATCGAACATTCGATAAAGCTACGGATAAGCTTAAAGCCATCAAACGGCCTAAGCCGGGGAAAAATAAGGCCAATCTAAAAATCAAGAAATTCACGAAGGGCGCCAAGTACGTGGTACTCGAGTGCTCGGTAAGGGACTCTAGCGGCCAATCGTCAATTGCACCGTCTACCGCGGCAGCCAGGATGCAGAAAGGAACCATAAAGATGCCGAGCCATCAAGCACATCGCTAGTTACAGCGCTAAAAGTGGCGCGGAATAAAATTGCAGACTCACTCAGACCTGCCTCCCGCCATTCGCATCCAGATCTCAAAAATGCCCTCAAGGGGCTCTAGGTCAGATTTCACTCGCGCCAGCGAAAGAGCTCCAAGTTCATAGGTCAAAAACCTGCGAGCCATTTGGTCCACGTCAACTGAGGGCAGTGAACCTTCGTCGATTGCATCGCGCAGGGCGTTAGCGATGTATCGCTCTATACGGGCTAGGATCTCTACCGCCTTATCTTGAACTCCATCTGCATAAGCGCACTGCTCGGATGCTACTGAGGTGAAAGGGCATCCGACGACATGTCCATGACTTTTTCTCATCGCCGCTTGCTCTCTGTAATTAGAGTCAAGATACAATTTAAATCTCTCAAGCGGTGGATTCTGGGCGGAAAAATGACGGTCGAGAGCTGGCCGGAACTGCTCCCAAAGATACTCAAGGGCCGCACATGTCAAAGCCGCCTTGGACTCAAAATAGTGGTAGAAGCTCCCCTTCTTAGCATCAGCCGCTTGGCAGATATTATCGACACTCACTCCACCATAGCTCTGTGTCCAGATTAGGCTTAATGCCGATTGAAGCAAGGCTTCGCGGGTGCTGACGGGTCTCTTCACCATACATGGCATTATAGACTATATAGTCAAATTGGCAAGATATGATGTTCCGGATGACATAAGCAGGAAAGGCGCCTAACCCATTGTATATTCAATATATCTGACCGCTTTTTGAGCGTCTAAAAAAATTTGACTAAATAGTCGGAAAACGCTTGTATTTGACCGACTAGTCAACTAGTATAGAAAAATGCAGTCTCGCTTTTGAAAAGCAATTTTCATCGGAGGATGACATGTTTGTTAAAAGCTTAAATCGATTAATTCTACTCGCATCCATTGCTTTGCTTAGCGCGTGCGGCGCGCTATCACTTAAGGCCGCCCCCATTCCGGAATCTCCGCAGGTGAAGACGCTCCTTCGTACGAGCGGCTCTCAACTACAGCGAGATAATAACGGGCTCTACCCCTTCAACCACGCATGGAGGGCAGGCTATTGCGCTGAAAAGCAGGAGGTCCCGGTTTATGTGACGCCTGTTGATACCTCCCGCATAGATCAGGCGGCGCTTTCGCACTCGCGTCTTGATCAGAAGGATCTTTCAGAAATCGCCAACTACGCGCACGAGCGGCTCAAGAGAGCGTTTTCCGAGACGCGTGGACGATTCCAGCTGGTGGATAAGCCTCCATCGCATGGACGAGTCGTGGAGGTATCGGTTGTTGAACTGACCGGCACAGAAGTGGCTCGCAACGTAGTGGGAACGGCTCTTGGAGCATTCATACCTGGCGGAGGTCTAGTTGCGGTTCGCTCATCCGGTACGATCGGCATAGAGGGAGTTGTCAAAGAGGCGCACAGCGGAAGGCCGATAGTTGTCTTTGCCGATCGCGAAAGGGGCAGAACGGCTCCTTTTAGCTTTAACGACTTTAGGGTGCTGTCTCATGCGCGCGCGGCCATCGATGACTGGTCGGAGCAGATTGTGAAAGTATGTGCTGCCGAGCCGGGAGCCAAAGTTCCTGATCGTTTGCCTGTTACTTTATTGCCTATTTGAGGGGCAGGCGGCTTTAGAACCCTGACTTTTCATTTTATTTACAACTAAGGAGAAAAACATGAGCGTGAACGAAGAGCAGTTGAATCTATTTCTCGGGAAGATGGTAAATGAGCTTGGAGCTGCCGCTACGGGGGCCCTCGTCATGCTTGGCGATCGGCTGGGGCTATACAAGGCCATTTCTGAGGCGGGGCCATTGACGGCGGCTGAAATAGCAAACCATACGGGAACTAGCGAGAGATATGTGCGAGAGTGGGCGGCATGCCAAGCTGCATCGGGGTATATAAATTATGACGGCGAAAGCGATCGCTTTTCAATGTCGCCGGAGCAAAAGTTGGTGCTGAGCGACGAAAACAGTCCTTTTCTAATGACGGGCGGATACTTCTCGGTCGCCTCTCTCTATGCCGACGAGCCGCGATTGGAGGCTGCGTTTCGAAGCGGGAGCGGCATTGCTTGGAGTGACCATAACGCCTGCCTGTTCTGCGGTACCGCGAAATTCTTCCGTCCTGGATATCAAGCTAATCTTATTTCGGCTTGGCTCCCCGCGCTTGATGGTGTTGTCGAAAAGCTAAAAAGGGGAGCAAAGGTTGCTGACGTAGGGTGCGGGTTTGGATCGTCAACTATTATCATGGCCAAGGCGTTCCCGGAGTCTGAGTTTATCGGTTTCGATATTCATGAAGAATCCATCCGTCACGCGCGCGAAGAGGCAGAGAAGCTAAAGGTCCAGAATGTAACATTCCAATTAGGTGCGGCAAAATCATATCCAGGAAAGGGCTATGACCTAGTTACCTTCTTTGATTGTCTGCATGACATGGGCGATCCGCAGGGCGCAGCAAGACATGTGCTTTCTACCCTGAATGATGACGGTTCATGGATGGTGGTAGAGCCGTTTGCCAATGACTCGTTGCACGAGAACTTAAACCCTGTGGGACGAGTGTACTATGCGTTTTCAACAGCAGTTTGTGTGCCGGCCTCTCTTAGCCAGGAGTCAGGTGCCGCTCTTGGGGCGCAGGCCGGGGAGAAGCGGCTGCGTGAGGTAATAATGGGAGGAGGATTCTCTCGTTTTAGGCGAGCCACTCAGACCCCTTTCAACTTAATCCTGGAGGCTCGGCCATAGTGGTGAGGGCGGATTTCACTTGTTTGTCTCAGAGACCGCGCAAAACTAGGCAGAATTGAAGGTAACTACAGGTTACTCGGAAATTTTCGTGATTATACCTAGTTACACCTAGCGAGCCGCCTATTTTGTGAAGCGGACAAGCGATAGGGAGCACTACAAAACTACTGTTGGATCACTCGAATGATGTCATCTAAGTTGTTGTGAAGCTAAACTATTCGGTTTTTGTCGCTAAGGTCGCTTAATTCTAGGGAAACGGCAAGGAGTCTGGCAGCGCACAGATACTATTTGAAATACCACTTTTCGTGTACTAGTTTGGCGCGGTCTCTGAGACAACGGCTTCATTCAGTACTGACCGGCCATATCACCGGCTTCCTTCTAGATGGCGCTAAAAGATTAGGCGCCAGGAATTTTGCATCGGCTAGTTTACTCGATTTCACTTAGCCGTGTGTGATTGTCACCGTAATGGAAACAGCTAATAGCAGCATCGCAACAGAGGTGAAAAACGCAGCAATAGTTAGAAATGCGGTTGAAACACGTCCGAAATTCGCTTCCATACTTGGCCTCCTATCAAAACCTTTTGTGCCTCAGCGGCTCACGTGCGCTAAAGAAACCAGAGACAGGAACCGCAAGTTTAAAGCTCCGGTTCGTCATGGTGCCGCTCTTGCGAATATAAAAGCAAGAATGAGGCCAAGTTAGAAAGGGGCTCATTTCCGGTTTGTCACCAGATTAAGGTAGGCGGGCAAGTGCACGTCGGTGCCGTTTAATATGGCGCAAGATCAGATACCTAGCCGGTATTCACATACGTGCAAGTTGATTACCTTCTTGGTGTCCATATAATTTATCAATAACACTTCAATTGCAGCAGCCATCGTGAAGCCGATAGT
Organism: Deltaproteobacteria bacterium; assembly: GCA_024102635.1. Lineage (GTDB taxonomy): Bacteria > Bdellovibrionota_C > UBA2361 > UBA2361 > JAGFJO01 > JAGFJO01. Next base: position 16,045 of record JAGFJO010000137.1, on the reverse strand, counting down.
AATTACGACCCCCGAAGCAGTGTCCGTGGTAGATCCAAATACTGTAGTACTGTCGCCCACATCTAGCCGGGCGTAATTGGCTTTGCCTCCTTGTCGTGATACTTTACTGAAGCCCACCAAGTCCGGGAAAACGGCACGAGGATCCCAAGAATTAGGCACGGATCTAACCGAAGTAGCAGAGGAGAAATGAAGAGTACCACGGCTCATCAGCTTACATTGTCTGCTCCGCATTCCTTCTCGGAGACTTCGGGGCTGAAATCGGTATTGCTTGCACTGCCTGAGGGATCCTTCGACGACGAACGGATGTGTGACTATTTCGGTTACTACCGTGTGATTGACCTCTCAGCTGCTAGGGCCGAACTTGAGAAGCTGGCTGAGGCATACTCGGTAGCCGGCGTTCAAGTATACATTCTCAATAACCTCGTGCGAGAAGGGCAGTGCGATCTTTCGGCGCTTCCGAACGTGCTTTTCCCTCGCGATGTTGCGGGCGTCCTGGGTAAGCGCATATTTATCGGAAGCCAGCCGTACAGCTCACGAGCACCGGAATTCGAGATTATGGCCCAGGTGCTCGAGGATCTTTTCGGACGTGATCAGCTGGTGGTTCCGAATTTCGACGATCCCTTAATGACCGGAGAGTTTGGAGACTTTGTGTGCGTGAAAGATCGGACACTGCTCGTGAATATCGGGCATCGCACATCGCTGCGGTTTGCTCAAATGATTCTTGCGAGTCTTTTCGAATATGGATTTGAGTCAGTTGCTTTCGTTCAATTGCCACGCGAGCTGCGCTACGCTCACCTTGATCTTGCATGTAACGTGAGCCCGAGCGGAGGAGGCCTGCTACTCAGCAGGATTTTCAAGAGTTTGGTATTGCGGGAATATCTTTCCGATGGGCGGCGGACGTTTATCCCGCTTGAGAGATGGGCAGAGCGCCATGGACTTACACTAGAGTTCATTACAGACTCGGAGCAAGAGCAGGGACTAGTCAATTATGTATTCATAAATAGAGATGAGATCATTACGGGCACGCCGCATCCTAGACTTGCAGAGTTAGCCTGCTCAGCGGGCGTTAAACTACATACCGTGCCGTTAGACGAAGTTTTTGCCGCGGGAGGCCGGGTGCGCTGCGCTACTTTGGTACTCGAAAGGGAGGAGTAATTCAAGTGTGCTTTCTCACCAACTCAACGCGACGCACAATAAGGATTACGCATCCTGTGTCGATGGGTTTGTTCTTAGGGAGAATGCCAGCAACCAGCATCAGACAAAAGAGGCAAGGCTACTATGGACAGGTCGCAAAAGTATCAGTGTCCAAAATCGCCTCTGCCGGAGTTCCTATCGGGTTAAAGTGATAGCGCGCTTGGCAATCTGCCTCTCTAGTGGGATTAACAAAATGGAACGTAACGTCACATCCATCAGCGGTGAGTGTTCCGTTATGGTCCTCGTCACCAAGAATCTTCACTCCGCTGGCCGTATAACTCGTTTGAGTCTGTTTAGTGAACACGACAGTAGAATTGTTTGGGATTCCTGAGAACTGAAGTTCGGGCGGAAATAATCTTGCTGGAAGTAGTGTAGGCAGGTCGCAGCCAGCGGTCTCTTGCGTCAGTGTTAGGCTAGTGATGTCGAGTGAGTCAAGCACATCTATGAAACTCGAAGGAGTAGGGGTGGACGTCGCAACTTGCGAAGCAACAAATACTCCTCCGCTATAGCTTTGTGGGAAGACGTTTAGTGAGCCGATTTCAGATAGGGAGTCACCGTCAAAAGCGATGATCTTTGAGCGTCCGCCTTGTCCGGGGCCCGTAATGATGTCTGCTTGTCCGTCCCCGTTTATATCTCCTGTGGCGACCGTAACGCCGCCTTTAAAACTTGCTGCATAAGCGAAGAATGATTGAAGCTCGCTATTGGTAGCTCCATCGAATATCTTTACATGTGGTCCACCGCCTGCTCCCGCGCCGGTTATAATATCGGCCCGGCCGTCGTTGTTGATATCCCCGGCGGCGACATAGACCCCGCCACGGAACGTGGAATCATAAGCATTGAAGCTTGATAGCTGGCTTCCGGTCTGGCCGTTAAATACTCTGACTACCGGCCCGGTCCCGTTATTCCCTGGGCCAGTAATAATATCCGGCACCCCGTCTCCATTTACGTCTCCTGTGGCGACACGAACACCGCCGGTAAAGGAGGTGTCATAAGCAAAAAACGAATTCAGCCGAGCGCCGTTTGAACCATCAATCACTCTGACCTCGGAGCTCCCCGAGCCCGCTCCTACAATGATATCAGGTGTCGAATCATTATTGACATCGCCGGCCGCTACAAAGATCCCTCCTTTAAAGTTTGCATCGAACGGCAGAAATGCGCTGAATATCTCTTGGGTAGGCTCTTTGGTTGTGCCGTCAATAATTGAGAACGTATTTTTAGGACCGGGTCCGGCACCGAAAAGAAAATCATCGGTTCCATCACCGTTAAAGTCTCCGGTCACGCAGCGCACCGGCTGCCTAAATTTTTTATTAAAAGCGGTGATGCGAGCTCCTTTCTTAATCTTCTGATTGTTCAACATCAGAATGGTTGGCTTCGGTGGGGCCGCGCCTTTTTTTGATTTTCCGTTCGGGCAAACAAGGTGCTCCTCTGCAGCGGCTACCGCGGTGCAGGTTATTAATCCGGCTGTTAAAAGATAAAGGGCGGGTTTCAGCATAGCTATTCTCCAAGGTCCGATTGCGGCGCAAGGATAACATAGAGAAGGCCGTTAGCAATTAATATCAATTGCTTAAGCAGAAAGCATAGTGGCCGCCTACGGTTAGCTCGGCTTCTGTGATAAGGGAATTGCAGCATATGAGCCCGGCGCCCCTTTTTGATTAGCTAAGAAACAAGGAGTATCCTAGGTCACATGCCTAAGCAGGAGCAAAACAGACCCGATCCATTCCAGGCTCTCGCCGACGTTACCCTTACTCCGTCAGAGCAGTCGTTTGTGCTTGCCGGCCTAAGACTTGACGGAGCGAATAGTGCGCCGAATCTAAGCCAGGAGCAGTTCGGCAAGGGTTTCTTCGCTGGAGTGAGGTCTCAGGTCATAGACAATAAGAGCCGCCTGGTATTGCCTCCGGAATGGAGGGAGGCAATTAGCGAACAGGGAGTCACTTTGGTGAAGCGGGATATCGGATCCTTCTTCATTATGACCACTGAGCGATTCAATGATCTGATGAACGGCGCCGAAGCGCGTAAGCCCGATTTGCATCTCTTATTAAGCATGATCTCTCGCGGCCCTCTTAGGATTGATGGGCAGGGAAGGATAACCATCGGCGAGGATTTCCTGAAGATTGCCGGAATGAGCGACCGCAATGTAGTAATGGTAGGGCTGCGCAATTCTTTAATGGTTTGGAGAGGCGACTGCTATGAGGATTTCTGCCATAAGCGGCAGAGCGGCGGGGAGTTTTCAATCTGATCACTCATCGTCCACCATCTACTTCGATGACGGCTCAACTCTGAACACCGGCACGATAAACATTGCTGAGTAATCCACTCCCTGGACAGGCGCATCAACCCTTAGCTGCCAATTTATTGATCCCCGAGCAATTCTGTAACCGGTCTCCGGCGGAGAGGTGGGAAGGTCAAATGAAAATGGAATACCGGCACGCGAGCTCTGGCCTGAATGCGGCACCGCGCACTTGCCCTGCCAATGCACCCTGGTCTCGGTTCTGCGGTTTTTCCCCGAGCCCACCTCGTAATTCTCTACGCATTGAAGAGTCATTATAAAGTCGCCTATGGCGTCCACTTGAGCCGATGTTCGGATTGTACCGTTCATCTTCTCTCCAAGGACTCCCGCCCTGCCGCTGATAAGGCAAAACGAATCCCCGAAGCGGAAGCGCCGCATGTTTGCACGTACCGCAAGAATAATAGGAATAAGGCCGGCCGCCGCAAAGACTCCCAGTACGACTCGCTGGCCTGATGCAGCATCGGGATTTGATATAGCTTTAATGAATGAGACGCCAAAGGTGAGATTCCATACTGCTGCGAGCAGCCATAGGGCAAGCATGAAGCCCCGACCGGTTGATCGAATTTCACCGCTTGCCCATCTACGGTTGGCTGAAACTCGCTCTTCAACGGAGCCGGGTTTTGCTCCGTGAACTGTGAGCTGCCCTTCACGGATTAAATGCCTTTTTCGCAGCCATCGCCGCAAGAGTTGCGACAAAATTATGAGCGCAACAAAGCCGGCGACAATGGCCGGCATTGGAAAGTCATCTTCGAAAGTCGAACCCATGAAGCTCATGAGAGAGTACGGACTTGAGAGAGATTATAGATTTTTTCCGGTTTAGGCTAGAACTGGTTTTGGAGCGAACTTTGGCATTTTTCAACAAGGCGGCTTGGATCCTTATATATTTGCCTTCCAGAGCCTTAGGCAGGTTCTGTGAGGCAAGCCGTCTAGCAGCTGGATTCCAGTAAAAGAGCTCATCCACCTGTCAGGAATGACATTTGTGCAGAAGAGGATCTCTCCTTTCCCCTGCCTATGTTCAAGGATGCGATTGAGTACCGCCCTTGTTGTGTGTTCTCCGAAGGGGCAATAGAGGTAGAAGAAGTTGCTGTTTCTATAGTCGGCCGCCCGTGCATCACAATGCTGAAAGGAGACCGTTTGCATGTTCCTGGACGCCGCATCTCTGCCGGCGCTAACTAGCGCGCCGCTTTTTTCAACCACAACCGAACTTTCGGCGCCCAGAATATTCTGAAGCGCTATGGCTGTTACTCCATCGGCCCCGCCTATGTCGCAAACCACCCGCTCTGGACGGTATTCGATGCTCCGCAGTACCAATAAATCTTTCAGGTCCGAAACCAAAGAACCGAGTTCACCTTCGTCGAGTCCCGGCACCCAGGGAATTTCTTCTGGCATCCTTAGGGCAGCTCTTAATATATGATGCTGCTCCACCAAATCTATATCTTCTGCGGAGATTCTTTGCATGGCTGCTTCGACCGCAGCATAACTTTGCCTTGCTATGAAAAGTCGGGAGAGGTTCAGATGGAGTGATAAGTTACGGTCAAGCATCGGCTCAGCTCGCTCAAGAACTATTAAAATGCTACCACAATCAGACTTCTAAAGGGCTATAGGGCAGCCGCGAAAAGCTTTCTTATGTGTTGCAGAAAATGCCCTTCCATTCACCGTAGGGAGGTGATAGAAACCGGCAACTTCCTTTTAATTCGGGTATTTCCATGACACGGACGAAAGCTAAACTAACCGCGCTCCTTTTTATAGTCGCCGGGCTGCTCGCCTACATATTTTTTTACGCTCCGGGAAGGGGGGTCAGGTCTAGAGAACTCGATGAAAGATTTCTGTCGCATCTTCCGCCGGATACAGAGGGATTTTTTTACTTTAGCCTCAGTTCTGATTCCGCGCGCAGGTATATAGGGCACCCTGCCTACAAAAAGTACATGGATTCATATCAGGAGACTATTAAAGCTACACCTCTCCATTCTCTAATGACAAGTTATTTCGATGTTCTTAGTGAACTCGGCTTCTGGCCTTCCGGACGGGGCAAGTTTTCACCCGTCCTTTCCGATGTGCTCTGGATGGTGCTCCGTTCGGATGATGAGAAGTTGGAGCTTGGAGTTATCGGACGTTCGGCCAAGAATGAGGGAGCACCACAGATACTTGCAGGGGTGAAAGCCGTATTAGAAAGAGATCAGTTCGCGGTAGAGGAGGTTAACGTTCCAGCCGGGTCGGCAATAACCTTCCAAATTCTCACTTCTCCTCCGCCTCCCGAGCTTGCTCAGGACCCCTCCACAGCTGCTTTTGCTCTCTACTGGTCATTACTCGGGCACACCCGCATATATGTAGGGGCGCGTGGCGATCTTTTCGTGCTAACCGGATCTAGTGAGCTTTTAGCTAAGCTTCTCTCACAGAGTTCAAATGATGGAATTGCGCCGATTCTTGAGTCGCCCTCTTACACGGCATTCAAGCAACGCGCCACCAAACTACCTAACGATATGGGATATGGGTTCATAAACGCAGAGCGCATGTTAGAGAGCCTTGCCAAGAGGTACGGTGCCGCGCTGCCCGGGCCTCTTCCGGAGCTTCCGGTGAAAACGTTTGCTTTATGTTACGGCGGTGAGGATATGCTGGAAGGCGAGTTGCAAGTGGAGCTCTATGCTCGAAATGAGACTCAGCGGGAGTGGATAGAAGTTCTTTCGGGGCTTCACCCTTACTCTGCATTTGACAGTCTTCCCCCAAAAGCAGCATTTGCCTTATCTGTATCGGGCGAGCTAGTGAGGAAGGCGGTTAAAAATGCAGCGCCTAAAGGGAGAAGCGGCGAAGAGGCGTTGACTGAGCTTGCTCCCTTGCTTGATTCTGAGGAGGTATCGGTCGCGGTAAGAGGCGCTTCAGCCGGATCGATGATACCGGAGGTGCTCGCTACTGTTAAAACAAAAGAAGCGGCGGCACTTCTGACTGTAATAAAGCGAGGGGTAAGCTCAATTGTGCCTGGCGGTGCAGACAACAACACCTTATGGAAAAGCCAGGAGATTGGCGGCCTTTCGGCCGAATATATGCTTACACCCTTTGGGGCCGGGATTTACCTTGCACAAAGTAATCAGGCCGGCCTTCTCTTGTCGACTGCACCTAGCGGAATTGAACAGCTGGCGGCTTTAAACGGTAAAGAATCGCTCTATAAATCAATGTCCGGCGAGATACGAAACAAGCTCGAATCGCACACTTCAGCGTGGCTAATTATCGACTATGAAGAGTTGGCAGCCCTTATGGAGAGCTTCAAGCGCTCATTTATGATGTTTATGCCGCCGGATCAGCTTAAGAATTTTGATATGATGGAGAACATGCGCTACCTAGGCAAGATAGGAATAGGAGCGAGTGTGACAGGCGGCGTACTTCGCATTCCCATGTTTCAGCAGTTTTCTTAGAACCTTGAGTAGCCCGATCGCTAGGTCAAAGTGGATCATAAGAAGAGTTTCTCGCGGATCTTCCAGAAGCGTTCCTGCTTTCTTGCGATTATATACAGGGGAAGCCGGAAGTTATCTTTTTGCCGTATAGCATCGTCAATGCTCTCCACTTTCAATTTTTTTTCGGGTAACCGGTTATGCATCCTTATAAAGTTATAATAAAAGACTTTCGGATCATTAGGCGAGCTGAAGAAGAACACTTCGCTTAGATGTTGTGCATTAAGATCATAGTAACGGACCTCAAGCCGCTCCCGGCCAGATTTATCGACCTTTAGCTCGAATGTCATAGAGTCGGGCCGCATAACGTGGGCTTCACGGTCCGACATTGCACTTTTTAACTTGGTTCCATCATCGATAAACATAGTCGAGCACTGACGGCAAGACTCTGCACTGTAATCATTTTCAGTTCCGCAGCTTTCGCAAGTTCTAAAACGGTAGCGAAATCCGCAGGGAATAATCTCTCCGGTCTCAGGATTCTCCACGGCACCTTGGCATTTTTTACCAAAATGCTCTTTAAGCTCACCATCACCACCGAGAACTCCCCAAAAATCATTGGCGTGATTGCATTTCGGACAAGAGACTTTTACGGGAACCGAATCACTTGTAGGGCGGCGATCCGCAATTTGAGGGCTATAAATGTCGTGGGGTACGCCGGTATAGTCGAGAACTAAACAGTCCTTCTTCCCTTCAAATAGCCGTAAGCCGCGCCCTACGATTTGTTGATAAAGAGCAACCGATTCGGTTGGCCGCAGAATGGCAATCAGGTCTACATGAGGGGCGTCAAAACCTGTCGTCAAGACCGAGACGTTAACCAGGTATTTTATCTCCCGCGCTTTAAAGCGCTTGATAATCGTATCTCGCTCTGTATCCGGCGTATCTCCCAAAACCATTGCTGAGGAGCCGGGGGGTAGGAGCGATAGAATCTCGCCCGCATGCCGCACCGAAGCAGTAAAAAGTATTACCCCTTTTCTGTCGCGCGAAAGCTCAATGATATTCTGGATGATAACCGGGGTAACTCGCGATTGATCCTTTAGAATGGCCTCGATCTCAGCGAGCTGAAAGGTCTGCCGGCCAAGCTGAAGCATAAGGGAGGAAAAGTCATAACTGGCAACTGGGGCATCGATCTGAACCGGAGGAGTAAGATATTTCTCATCTATCATTCGCCCCAGCGTCAGTTCGTAAATGCACTTCTTAAAGACTCGCGGCTCCTCAGTACGCAGAGCACCGTTGTGGTTGTATTGGTAGATCCAGCCGCAATCAAGGCGATATGGCGTAGCGGTAAGTCCGAGGATGCATATCTCCGGATTAGAGCTCGCTACCTTGCTGATAACCTGCGAGTATTGCGCGCTGCCATCGCCAGACACGCGATGACATTCATCGACTACCAATAGCGAAAAGTCTTTGAAAAAACTGTCCGGAGCCCTTGCCACAGACTGAATCCCGCCGAAGATTACCTTTTGATTGCTCTCTTTCTGATTAAGCCCGGCGGAGTAAATTCCCGCTTCACACCCATAAGCGCTAAACTTTTCGAAGTTCTGCTCGATCAGTTCTTTTACGTGGGCCAGAACCAGAACCCGTCCTCGGGCGATCTTTGCAAGTTCGGCGATTATAAGGCTTTTCCCGGCGCCGGTAGGCAGTACGATTACGGCGGGCCGCCGAGATTTGCGGAAGTGAGCCAAAGTGGCCTCGACCGCTTCTTTTTGGTATGGGCGAAGAGAATACACAAAGATTCTTTTATAGTAGAAAGCATCCAGCGGGCCAGAGGCCAAAAGCGGGATCTCGTTATACCGTGATCGCAGTTTTAGGAGAAAAGTTTCTTGCAACCGGTGTTAGGCGACTTTCCGCTGCATGACCTGGCGAATGGCCTTTTTATGATCACCGGCTATCCACATTAGATCCACGTCGCGGCCGGAGATCGTTCCAAAAGTTTGATATAAGGTTTTATAGGCAAAATCCCGGAAAGGCTTCCAGATGTGCTCACCCATAAAAACACGGGGCGCCACCGGGGCTTTGTGAGTCTGCATCAGCACCAGCTCTTCCATCGCTCTTGCAAAGTCATCGAGACGAGGGGCTCCGAAAACACCGCGTGCGGAATTTTTAGTCGCTAAAGCTTCCCCGACACATGGAAGTCTATAAGTTATCTCGTCGACTCCGTTGGCAGTGTAGCTTTCGTCAGCCATTCTAAGTCGTGCTGGGATTCCGCCGGCCTCGCGCGCTCCTTCAAAAAAAGCGGTAGAAAGGTCGGAGTCACCTACCGCCAAGGTAGGTACGAGCCGTCCACCCAACATTCTTCCGAGGCGGCGGGCTTCGTCTAGAGAGCCGTCCTGCGCGGAATGTCCCGAGAAGGTTACGAACTTATCGGCTAGTTTCCCCGCGCTTCCTTCCCGAAGATTTACTTCGCGTAGTATCCGTTTGCGGAAATCCAGAAAGCCGCTCAGCCGCTCAGAGGTTTCAACCAGGTCGTCGAAAGCATCTTCGGCGAGTGTCTCGAATCTTCTGAAATAAGAACGTTCTGAAGAGTGCTTATCACAAAATAGGCATATCTTCTCAAATGCATCGTGGCGGTCGGCAGCTATTACTACCCGGCGGAAAATCTGATCGACTTCGTTCCTTGTATGAGCATGGGAAAGCACACCTTTTACCGCTTCAACCACCGGCTCGCCGAATTTCGGATCGGCAAAGATGAATAACTGGCGTTTATCGGGATCTCTAATCGCAAGTGATAAAAACTCGGCGAATTCGTCAATCGTTCCGAACCCTCCTGCTTCAATCAAGATCGCACGGCTGAAATATGACAGCCCTACTTTGCGCGGAAAGAAGTAATTGAAATCGAGAATTTCGGTAAGAAACTTGTTGCCGGATTGCTCATTGGGCAATTTAATTGGACAACCTATCGAATAACCCATGCTTCTCCAGCCCAGCTGCTGCTCTGCAAGGAAGCATCCTCTATTACCTGCCTCCATTATACTTGGACCGCCGCCGGTGATGATGGCCTTGCCCTCCAATCTTAACATCTTCGAGGTCCAGACGGTGTCCTCATACGGCTTAATAAGTGCCGGGTTGCGTTTTGGATCTCTGGCACTGCCGATGATAGTTATTATATCCCGCTCCTGCGCAATCCTCGAAAGAGTCTGCGCCGATCGGCTGAACTCCTCTATAGCTTTGAAGATAAACGGCTCGTCAATTGGACCGCGTCGGAATTCGGCACGGCTAAGATCTAGCCGTTCCGCTAGGTAGGGGAGGGGTAGCTGAATAGGCATTACTGCTGCCTCCTGGTCGTATGATGGACAGAGATCATTTCTGGTTCCATCCAATTACCTCCTGTAGTTTAGGTATCTGATAGCGGGAGATCTTAGTCAATCCGGGGAATGATGAAATGCACGGCCGCATACCCAACGTTTCCGGACGCAGCGGCTGATGAAAAGTAGCAGCAGTCGGTCAGTAACAAGTGCATTTACCGCTAGTTATCCTCCCCCTTATGGTAAGGAGGAGTTCTTTTTCGCGCTCGCAATGTGTGATAAATGCGTCTTTATAATTCCCGGTGACTTCAAATTGCAAAATGGCCCTCTATCAGGCCTCCGTGTCATGGAGCTCGGGCAGCTTCTAGCCGCTCCATTTACCGGCTACCTTCTGGCTGCATTGGGCGCTGAGATTATCAAGGTCGAGCCGCCGGGTAGCGGCGACCCGTAGTTAGCGGTTCTTAAGTGACTTAATCAATTTTTTACAGCTTTGCTTTAAGGTTGGGCCTTTAGATTTTGCACGCTTTCCAGGAAGTTTGGACTCGGTGCTTGCTAGGGCTGAGGTAGAACCCGCGGCATTTAAGGAGAAAGATAGAGTAGCTCCTTTAATAGCTGGATATTTTCCGGTTGTAGTGCGAGTCGTCGTGCCGTTCTCGAGAGAGTGTCTACCGCTGCAGCTCTTACCATTGATAGCAGCTTTTATGATTAAACTGTCCGATGCGCTGCCGCCGGACGCTGTCAGAGTAAACTTGCCTCTAGGTTTGGTTTTCGCAGCGCTGACTGCCAGTGAATAGGTAGGATTCACTACCGGCTGATTTTTCCAGTGTGCAAGCAATCTAGCCAGTGCGAGCGGCGTGTTCTGAGGCTCACTCCTTCCCAGGTGATCTGCCGTATTGATGCCGTGGCACGAGGCGCAAACTCGCACCTCTCCAGGTTGAAAAGTTACCCAATAGCGCTCACGGACTACAGGGGTGCCGTCGGAGTCGGTCATCTGCCATGTCAGTGCTCGCCCCGCCGGAACGAATGCTGCCATTGAACCGTCTTCCGCTATCTGAACAGCTCCGTTTATGGTGCTGCCCGAACTGGGATTTAAACCTGCGGCGACCGAATGCATCGGCTGGGCTAAGACCCGCCGTCCGGTGCTGTTCCCTGAACTGTAACCTCGAATAAGGTCTCCTTGAAAGAACTGCATTAGGGAGACGTCATAAATTTTTCCGCTCTTCGGAAGAGATTGAGTTGTGGTTCCTGTTATTCGCAGATTCGTGGGCTGCTGCCGATCGTTCCTGTCACGCATAGTAACGTTTCGGCTAATGACCAAGGCCAGATTATTCTGCTTCAGATAAGCCTGAAGCTCCCCTAGCGTGGCGCCGGAGGCAGAAATAACGCTCTGCTCGATCAACGGCACAGTCAGCGTCGGAGCGCTCGGTCTGACACGGGATTTCACTTCAACCGGCATCATCTCCCAAAGGTTGCCGTTGTAGGAGATCATACTGTCGGGGTTCCAGAAACTTACGTTTTTGGATATGCCCGTTGTCAGCAGTGTTCCAGGAGCCCCGTAGGCACCGCTTTGATCGAGAAGCTTGAGGCGAAAATCATATCGAGAAAGAGGAGAAGAGGATGTCCCTATATTTGTGTCGGTGCGGGTGTTGGACGTATGAGACACGAGAATTTTCCCGTTGGAAAGGGGAAGTGGATCACGATAGAGGCCGTTGTGGTTGGCGCTCGGAGTGTCGGTAGCTCCCGAAGTGTCGGGATGTGTAAGATAGCTGACTACCATATTGTCTGGATTTACTCCGGGGGCTCCGGAGATCGAGATAATCTGTCCGGCCGAGTGCGTTCCGAACTCCTGGCAGCTTGTTCCAAGGTAAACGCCCGGCTGCATCGGATTCTCTTTGATATGCAGGAATATTGTAAAATCGTTCTGATTCTGGCCTGTCGGATATTGGCCATAAAACTCCTGAACATTTGGGTCGTCGTTGAAACTGCGCTCCGAGTAAAGCCCTATCTCCTGCCGGCCGACGTGATTAAGGGTCTCAAGATCCGTTCCATCCTGGTTCATCATCCAAGGAAAGAACTGATTAATAGTGAAAAGGTTGACGTTGCTCTGCTTGTCGGGGTCGAGTATAGAACGCGCCTCGGGGAAGAATTCTTGAGCATGCTGTAAAGGAGTAGTGCTAGTTTCCGATTCGTAATTAAACGCCCCCATTGACGCGCCGATGTTTTGCTGATCACGCTGCAGATGGTCCCAGCGGGTAAATATGACTCTTCCGTAGCTGTCGATGATCGGATTGAAGTCGCCGGAGGGAGCATGGTCCAAGAGTTTGAGCTGACCGCCTGTAGTAAGCTTCCACAAACCAGATACGACGGCAGTGGACTCATACTCGTCTCGTTGCGGATAGGTGTGAAGTACGGTGTCGTCACGCGGACGATCGGAGACGAAAATTATAGAATCGTCCGATGCATATACAGGGGATATATTGTTGTAGCTCTCCGGTTGATTGGCTACTTTTGTAATTACGGGTGTCTGGCTTGGCACAAGCCCTGAAATCTCATAAAGCTGCCAGCGATGGGAAGTGAGTTGGTATTGCGCTGTAGGCGCACCCACAACCATGCTGAAGAGCGCCTTCTGCCCATCCCAATGCACAGCCGGGTCACGCACCGCTATTGCGCCGGCCCCTTGAAAGCCGGAGTTTCCGAAGCCTGCCAAACTCGTGAGGTTCTTAAGCGATCCGTCGGGATATCTAATCCACAGGTCTCCTCCCCGAAATGCTTGATTGGGGGTAGCTACATGATTTGCAAAAGTCGCAGCTAGGGTGGCAAAGTCCGCCGGATTGGGCACCATTGTGACGAACAAAATAGGATTGTCGGAAAGAGCATCAGCGCGCGCACTATGCGCTTGCGCGGTAAGAGAGAGGATAACCGCGAGGCTTGTTATGAATAATCTTTTCATGCCCCAGAAGTCACTATCGACCGGCTCTAAGACTGGCTTGATGAAAGGGTTCTCGATGCAATTATGGCGTAATTACCTAAATTCGCTGAGAATTAATCCAACAGTTATCATGGAAAAATTGTGAAAATCCACCTTTTCCTGGAATCAGCAAGGCGCCTCGGCCGGATAGAAAGTACATAACATTTGTAGAGTTCTGGTTGTTGATGAGGTTCTAACAGGGGATGTCCGGGTACTTCGCAGACGCAAGAAGACAGCGACGTGGCAGCTTAACTGTGAAGCTGGCGATAGCATGCAGCTTTTCCTTTTTTATCTTCACCATACTTGCGGCGTTTGTCCTGCTTCGACCGAAGGAAAGCGGCGGTAGCATCAAGGAATCCATAGTAGCTCTTGTTGACCCGAGCGCAGCAAAAGTTACGGTCCTTATTCCCGCGCAAACAATTAATGCCGGAGCGGCACTCGAACCACTTATGTTCCGCGTCGAGGAGCGGCCAAAGGGGCAGGTGCTGAGTAGAGTAGTTACTAGCTTCGATCAACTGCGAGGGCTCTATGCTAAAGAGATTATCCCGGCGCATCATCCGCTTCATCTGGATTACACCACATCGGTGAAACCGGTAAATGTCGTGACAGAAGCCATTCCTGATGGATACCGGGGCGTGACAATTAGGGTAGACGAGCGCTCGGGTATAGAGGGCTGGGCTCGTCCCGGGTCCAGGGTCGATGTGGCTTGGACCACCCAAGTAAGGGGCAAGGCCGCTATCGCTGTGATAGTACAAAATTCGCTGGTAATTTCGGCGGGCCGGAATGTAAATGGTGATTACCCTGCCGACGCTCCTGCTCCCCAGGAACTTACTTTGCTTGTTACTAAAGAGGACGCAAGAAGAATTATTTTAGCGCAGCAGACAGGGTCCCTTAGTTTGGCTCTACGGGGAATGTTTGACGGCGGGAAAGGATCAACCAACTCCATCCTTACAACCGATGATCTCTTGGGCATTCGAAGTAATGAAACACAAGCCGTTCGAATAATTGTGGTAGGGGTAGAGAACGATTACGGAATCTATGAGTACTTCAAGTGGGAGAATCAGAAACTAATACCTACTACCGATAGAGGTACTCTTTTCTAATCTACAAGCTTCAAATGCGCGGGATTTGGTAATCAGGGGTTTCAATCCTCCTTTCGGAAAACCCCTGATAAAAAGTGATCTGAACGGAATACACAGCATCTACCTCCACAGCCCGAGCTGTTGAAGGCGATCTTGCAGATCCAAAAAGCCCCACCGAGCGATTACAATCAAAACTGCAATCGCCACTAAAGAGATTACCGCCATAAGCGGTGTTTCCGGATTGCGGCTCACAGAGAAGCTGCTGTACAGGTACAGCGCAGCCATAATCAGGAAGCCGAACACGACCGGCGCCGGAGGAAGGAGTTCTTTTAGGAATTCCACACCCTCGCCGATTTCTGGGAAACTCCTCCTCAGAACTGCGAACACCAGAACGCATACCGATCCGACCATAATAAAAAACATCGGATCCTTGCCAGTTCTCTCCGTTTGGACCATTTCATCGCCCTTTAGTAAGTGAAAGAAACACCCTGATCACCAAATAGCGCGATTTGAAGCTGGTAATGTAAAGAGCAAACTAAACCTTAATTATACCTTTCATTCAGCGCTACTCAATTTTTCTATTCTCGTGAAGAGATGCGGATCGGGTGTGCACGGGGATTGATCTTGTCCAATCGAGGGTATATGTCAGGTTACGGCAAGCTATCCTGCGGTTCCGCATGGGCGCGATCACTTGAAAGTGCAGAGGTAGTGTCATAGAAAGGAGAGCGGACTGTCGTGGTTCTATATATCGATAGTGGCGGATGGACATACCGTTCGTGCAATGCGTGGCGCGGCACATAGGTTGAACGAATGAAGATACTTTTCTACAAAGCGCGCGGTTCTCAAGGGAGGTTGCCGCGGCAGCAAGCCGGCGGGGTGCTAATCATAGTCACCTTCGCGGTTTTGACCGGCTTGTTCTTTGGTCTGGGGGCATTTACCTTCGGCTATGGGAAGGGGTGGAGTTACTTAAGCAACGACCCTTCTACCTGTGCAAACTGCCACGTTATGCAGGGACATTTTGACTCCTGGGTTAAATCGAGTCATCACACCGTGGCTGTTTGCAATGACTGCCATCTCCCGCATAACTTTTTGGGAAAGTGGATAACCAAAG
The DNA here is from genome assembly GCA_024102635.1 of Deltaproteobacteria bacterium. GTDB lineage: Bacteria > Bdellovibrionota_C > UBA2361 > UBA2361 > JAGFJO01 > JAGFJO01. The sequence continues at coordinate 718 of JAGFJO010000137.1, read as the reverse complement.
GAGACAATGGGTTCTTTCATTCTTTGGCCTTTACTTTAGGCGGCTTTCATGAACCGATTCAGATAAAGCCGCGAAACCGCGATGTCACTCAAGGGACCTGCGTGTACTGTCATCAGCAGTTTATTCACCCAATTTTAATAACTGGAAGCGGCGAAGAGATTCCCCACTGCGCGTCATGTCATAGTGATGTGGGTCACGCCCTTAAGGATTGATAAGGAGAGATTAATGGGTAACAGATCAACGGGAGAGGGCAACAAATTCTTATGGCCGGCTGCTTTGATGGTGCTTGTGGCCTTAGCAACATTTGGTGTTGCTGCCCTACTGGTTTCGATCTTTGAGCATCAGCAGGACGCGAAGACCCCTTTTGTTCGCGTAGCCGAGGTTAGTGAGATAAGTACAGATCCGGTGCCGTGGGGTAAAAACTGGCCGTTGCAATTCGACACCTACCGCAGGACGGTAGCCACCCAAGAGACCGAGTACGGCGGCTCGAGCGCTATGCCGGAGAGCAAGCTGGAGAAGCATCCCTGGCTGCGCCGGCTCTATGCCGGATACGCTTTCAGCCTCGATTACCGCGAAGCGCGCGGGCATGCTTATATGCTCTATGATCAAGAGGTCACAGAACGGGTGACAAAGCGCACTCAGAGCGGCGCCTGCCTTCACTGCCACGCATCAATTATCCCGACATATCGCCGGGTGGGCCTTGAATCTATGGGGCGTC
>JAGFJO010000110.1 GCA_024102635.1 Deltaproteobacteria bacterium | reverse complement strand
GACCCGACGCATCTTTGTAGCGGTTCACGCCAAGCTGAATGGCGTTCTCCGGCTCTTCAAGAATTACGGGGCTGTAGGGTCCGGGAACGATGGTGAAGTATTGCTTCTCACCATTTGGCCCGGGGTTTCGGATCTCAAAGGATCCCTCGGAGTCCAGTTGGAGTTCCCAACCTTTCATCAATTGCGCGTTCATTTTAGTATCTCTTTCTATTGACCGATAGGCTCGGCCACGCCTCGGCAACCTAGACTCGCTGCATTGCATACAGCGATACAAATCCGGCTGCCTAGCCGATTAACACTGCTAATCGACTAGACAGCCGTGGGTCCCTCTTCAATCGTTGATATGTAAAAGAGCAATTTGCGGCGAAAGGATCAGGATACCAGCGTCCAGCCGCTAGTCAATTTGGGTTAAAGCTCCGATATGGGTCATAAAAGGGTCAGGTCTAACGCCCTCCCAGATCCCCACATAACCATTAAATTCTATTGGTCCGAAGCGACAAACCTCGAAACGCCTAACTTAGGCTGATGTCGGCGGCGGCCTTCATGATATAGTGCGACTGGCGGGAGGCGGCGTTAGGCTTATGTACCACAGATACAGTGTAGTTTTTCGAATATTGTGCTTGGTTTTTATAGCGGCTGTAAATGGAGGAGACACCGTCGCCGATTCCCTTGACAATGCAGACGAACTTCCGATATGCCAACACAACCTCCCCACAGAATCTGACTACCTTGAAAGATTCCCGCCGCTCAACATGGTTCCTGCTACCGGATATGGCTATTCCGTGCCGCCATCTCAACCGCGAGCGTATCCTCGTTCAGATAGATGTGCCTGTTTGAGCTTTTGGCACAGTGAAGCTACAGGATACTTTAGTGACGATCTTCATATTCCGTGTATTCTGCCAGGAACTACCTACTGTAAATTTCCTGAAATGCCCCCAGATGAGTGGTGCGATGTTGAGCAAGATCAGGATGGGACACATACCGGCTGCGCTGCTAGTAAGTTCCCGTCCCGCTTTACGGATAAGTTTTGCGGGTTTCCTGATGCTGACGGGCACTGCCCTGAGGGCGTAGTAGGTTACAAACGAGCATTGAACTGCGAAAAGTGTAGGCACGAATTCAATCGCTTTACGGGCTGTCACGGCCAATATGAAATTGAGTTTCCGGAAACACCAGTTAAGTGTGTTAAGGCTGTTGCTGCTGAGGGAATTGATGGGGAATTTGTCACTAACGATTGCCATTCCCCGTATGCTTTACAGGATGGAACCGCTTCGGCTGAAACATGCAGCGGCTCCTGTTTTTATTACCGCCTTGTAGCCGCGAATAATTGCGCTGCTGAGCTGGCGAGTACTCGCTCTTGCGAGAAGAAACGAGACCTTTCAAGACCGGTAACAATAATAGCGCCTGAAGACGGTGCGCAAACGTCTACCCAAGTATCGATATCTACAGCGGTCTTACTACAACAATCCGAGATTGCCGGTATCGATTTTTACTCGGATGGGATAAGGCTCGGTTCGTCAGACGCTGAATATGGAGGAACTTTTGTCCTGCCTTCAGGCTTACACAGTCTTACAGCGCGCGTTACCCTCCATAGCGGCCACTCCATCAATTCGGATCCGGTATTTATAACTGTTTTCGATGAAGCGCCGATAGGCACAGCTGTGCCGCAAGTTTCACTGGTGGTGCCCAATTCGCCGACAGTTGATGCCATCATACCAACTCCAGGGGCTATGCCGATGTTGACGCCATCGGTTAAGCCGTCTGTGATAGGTAGCCATACGCCGGTCTCTGGCACGCCTATCGCTTCTCCCATTGCCTCTCCGCTTGCAACGGTTGCGGCGCAACCAGCCTTTTTCTAGTCCCATTTATTGCGAGACTTGCGAACGAGCAACCATAAAGTTTGTGGGCGGCTACCAGTCCCTTCTTTTGTAAGTCGCTCCAGTTCATCTTGCGTCCCCAAGATTAAAAGTTTCGCCTCTGAGAGAACGGAACGCAAGAAGTGACTTCCCTTGGCGGCGTTCCCCTTGATGAAGGCAAGCATCTCCGGGGGCATCGCCATAGCGTTTTCGATAGATGTACTACTGGTCGCGCTCAAAATCACGAACGAATAGCTCCTGTCTCAGATACACAAAGCGCGGAGTTATCGGAGGAAGATTGGCGGCGTTGTTAAAGGAGGTGTCATAATTCCAGTCGCGGTTAGGGGGACTATAGGACTGGGAGCCCCATGAGCCGTTTACATGAAGAGGTGTTCCAAGACTTACAAACGAGCCTCTATAAAGCAGAGTCCTTCCGCTCCAGTTCTCGTGAAAGCGGGGGTAATTTTCAAGTCCTCCGTTGTAAGCACCCCCCTGCCCCGTTTCGCCTTCGTTGCTGCCGGTCACGTCCGTTCCGGAGAGAAACGCGGAGTTTATCGTAGTTGAAGAAGCGACCCTGTTGCTGAGCGACTGAGTGCTGTTCGAGTCATTCCATGCATTTGAAAGAACATTAAGAGAATCCGCCATCACTGCAGCCGGAATCTTATTTTGCGCATTGTAGTCGCCCTGAACGTAAACCGCCTGATCTGATACCACCGTCATTCCTCTAACAGTTGGGGCGCCGCCGATCGTGGATTGGAGGCGGGCAGCATTTCTAAGGCGGATGCCATAGTTATTGGAGCCGCTTCCGGACGAAGGACCTTTAATAGTGAAGTGAAATACCAGCCCACCTTCTGTGCTGTCATTGAGGCTCTTACCGGTTCCAAACCAGTTTGTACTGTGCAGGCAGTTAAGAAGAGACTGAACATCAACATCTAACATCCGTATGTACTTATTCTCTCGCCAATTTCGAAATACTGGAGGTGAGGCGGGGTTTATGCTTAGGGTGTTCACAACCCTACCGCCCAGATTACCCGCGCAGGCGTTGAGCTGCGTCGAGGCGCCCGCATCAATTGAATCGTCAGCATTTCTAACCTGATATCCGACAGGATTTTCTGAACCGTCCAGTTCGAAGACAAGCCTAAGGTCTGCCTTGTCCCAGTAAATGGCGCCCGGTTCAGCTGTGAAAACATCCGGCGCCGGGACTGTGACCGGCTGTACATTTATCTGGATCATGTTGTTCCATGGAACAATGTCAGTGCTGGTAACTTTATAGCGGGATGAGCAGCTTGGTATCAAAGTGCGAAGATTAAGGGGATCGATAATGTTCACAGGTCTATTATTGCAGCTGGGGGAGACGCTCCCGTCTTTTCTGCCGCGGTAAAGATCGCTGGCCACAGTTACCTGGCCGCTAATATTGAGAGAGGCGCTGTTGGAATATAAATAAAGGTCGCCGTTTGTGTGCACGGGGCCGGCCAATGACATGGTGGGGCCGGGAAGGATCTCCAGATCTTTGTTGTAGAAGGCGGCAAACTGGAAAAGAGGGACTAGGCGGCTTTTAAAACGCAGCCTCAGGTCGGCTTCATCTCTGCCCTGGTTATTTCGCGCCACCGACTGCGCGGTATAGCGGTACTCCTGCGCGTTTAAGTTCTGGTATCTTTCGCCCGGCGGGATAGTGAGCACGATAGGATTACCCGGGTCTTCCAGTACAAACGTGCGCACTGTGCGGTTATTAATCGTTATATTCTGGCAGGCGAAGTCTCCGCTGCCATTGTCTCCCGCGGTGCAGGGGGCTGTCGTCACAGGAGATGCTCCCGTCGGCCGGTTATAGCCTACAAAGATGCTGCGGATATTTTCTGCGCGCAGATTCAAGCCGGCTTCCGAGGCATAGAAGCCGGAGGCGCTGCTCTTTGAGTGTCGTACCGTTGCGGTTTCTATCGCCGTGGTTGTGTAGTAGACGGCAAGAAAGGCAAGCATCAGTCCCATAAGAAGGAGGGTTGTTATCAGTACAAAGCCTTGCTCGCTGTTTTTTCTTCTCATAAAAGATCTCATTTAGTGGGAGAGTACGTTTCGCGGGAAAAACTCTCCTGTAAGTGTCCGTGCCATAAGCTCGCCCCCGTGCGTCTCTGTGCCGGAGAGGGTGATTCGTAGAGCCGAGATTTCAGTCCAATCGTCACTGCTAAGAAACGACGACTTTACCGTCCCGTCCTGCATTTCGGCTTCAGCTTGAAAATCAGTCATACCGAAACTTACGTTGAACGGATTTGCAGAGTCTCTATTCTGAACTAGCTGAAGGTTTTCGCCTTGCAGGCGATAGCGCCACTCTTCCAAAACATAAACTGCGGACGACCCGACCGGATAGGAGTTCTGCCAGCTTCCCGCTCCGCGTACCAAGGCGAACTCTACGCCGGTATTTATCTCGGATGTTACGGTGAAAAATTCCCCTTGGCGTGTTGAAGAGTCATAGATGAACGCTTGCAGCTCCTGGCCCGGCTGCTGCTGCCGATACACATTCCAGATATTGAAACTGTGCATCTGTCCCGAATACACGCAGCCGGGCACCGTACCTGATACCGCAAAGTATACGTTGCTGCTGGTGCCGGCTGTAATTGCTGCGCAGACAGGCAGCACCTCATCGAAGAGGTTTCGCCGAACTACCAGTTCATCACTTGCGCCGGAGGAGCCGTTTACTATCTCAATTGCAGGCACCGATTCCGGAAGGTTCTCTCCCCCTACCCTTATATCGGCAGCGACAATATCAAGCGCTCCTCGTAAGTTTTGGTTCAGTGTGGTGCGGGCTATATCTTTCCCTAAAACGCTTCGATTGGACTGCATTACGGAGAGAAGCAGCCCGGTTATTAGGAGCCCAAGAAAGCTAGTGATTAATAGCTCGGGAATAGTAAATCCTCTAGCGGAGTTGAGCATAAACCGTCTCCACACTGTAAACTTCGTCTCCCCGATAACTCACTACGGCACGCAGGTGGCGAAGCGTGGTCGAGTTACACATTGAACCGTTGGTGCAGTAAGAGAGGACCACAACATAGGTGCGCTTACCGATGGTCACGCTCGTGGGTGCGTCGCTGCCGCTGGTTGGCAGGCTCGAGGGGTCCTCCACTCTCACTTCATCGAGCACCTGCTGTGCGGCCATTATCGCTTCGCTTCGCATCTCATTAGAGGTATTAAAAGTAAGCTGAACCGTGAAAGCCTGCGCCAACGCAAGCGCCGCTACGGAAAACATTCCCATCGAGAAGAGCACCTCTAAAAGGGAAAACCCATTATCTCTTCTCGACGCATTCTTCATTGGACCCTTATTGCACCTCCAAGAACAACTTGAACGGTATGAGCGGAGTGTTGATCTTGCACCTGTATATCTATGCTTGAATCCGAGAGGCCGCGAGGAGTGAAGCAAACGGTCCAAGGAGTGGCGGTGAAAACTGCTCCGTCTGGAAGATCCAGTGAAAGCGCTGGGTCCAGAGTTTGGGTCGCCGAGGCGCAGTTGGTTGAGTACGCGCTAGCGACATGGGTAGGTGAGGTCGCCGTCAGGGTGTAGGCTTGCGTAGTAGCAAGTGCTTTAGCGCGGCTCGATTTAAGAAATCCCATCAGGGTTGATGCCCCATTGAGCGCCTGGTTCCCGTATGACTTTGTGTCTAGGACAGCAAGTGAGAAAATTATTGCACTGATCCCCATTACGACCAGAAGCTCAAGGACTGAAAATCCCCTATCTCGATTGCTCTCTCTCAAATGCATGGCGCACTACTCTCTAAAAGGGCAATATTCAACCCGCGTGCCAAATGTCGGCGCAGGCAAACCGCTGAAGATATTGCCGAATTTTTCGAATGTCGCCGGACATTATGGCGATGCCTTCCCGTGCTCTGCAGCCCGTGCATAGCATGGAGAAGTCATCTAGTGAGTATTATCAGGGTCGTCTCCAGTCGGTACGTTCGGGTCCGGTACAGTCGGCTCCATCTGCGCGTCATCAACGCACATACACGTCACCGAATTGCCGTCCGCGTAAGATGTCATGACCTTTCCTGCCGGGCAGCTTGAATCGCAAGCTACCTCGGAATCAGCCCAGGTTGCGGAGGGGAACAGGATGCATAACGAGAAAAGCAAAATCGCCTTTTTAGTCATATTATTACCTCGCAGGTAGAACTCTCATTAGCCTGTATCGTCCAAATAAAGGCGGACTTTAAATTTTCGTGATAATCTTAAAGCCCCAATGGCGGTTACTATTCTTCTAATAGCTTTTGTGACCGTTTGGTGGAGAAGCTAGATTAATAGGTGCCGTAAGACCCCAACGATAGAAGCGTTGAATATTAAGTCTTGCTGAGGCATCATTTTCACTATGGCAAACCATTCTAATAGTACAATCTTCGAACCTGCCGAGATCAGGAGCCGCCTTCAGGAGATCAAAGAAAGGACGGATCTTTTGCGGAGGTTACTTTGACATCCCGCAAAG
>JAGFJO010000012.1 GCA_024102635.1 Deltaproteobacteria bacterium | reverse complement strand
GGAGCTTTACGTTCGTATTTGATCGTAATAACACATTGCAGCACTGCTATGACCTGCGCTCTAGCAATCTTTTTAGGTTCATTCGCGAGGAGTTCAAACATTTCGGGCATCAGAGGACCATAGGCTTTGAGCCGGCACGTTCGCCGGGGCGTACGTTGGGAATGCTACATTGCGGCAGAGATAGGTTTGCGCTTTCTGCGCGAGCATTCCTGCAGTTTCTGCAAGCATTGAGGAATTCACCCGATAAACGCGAGCATTTTAAGCGCGTATACACGGTGCGCGACTGCTTTGAGAGATTTTCCGAGATCTTTCAGCGCTCCACATTTATTGAGCGGGGCAAGATCTCAAGTCATCTGGAAGGCGTACGGCGCAACATTCGGTCCTTTAGAATCAGCGGGCCTTGGATCTTTGCCGTTTCCCCGCGCGGCGATATTGAGCTTTGTATCGCAAAGCACGCCGCTTCACGCCCACATCATGGAGCTAAATATCGCAGCGGCGGACGAGGCCGCGGAGAAAGAGGCTTTGGCGGCGGTGGAAGGCGACGAAGCGGTAACCGCCGGAATAACCCCCCGGGTAGCACCCGGAGGGAGTAGTGGAGCTTCTCGATTTTTCTGTGGTATTATACATGGTGTTTCGTAGAAGATTAGTCTTCGGACTCTCCAGACCGACAGAGAAGATTTTGATCTGCAAAGCGGAGGCCGACCTAGAAGTCAGCGCTCCGTGCCGGAGTACTGGGGCGTAAGAACATTGCGAGGAAATTCACATGCCGATTTTTGAATTCAAATGCAGCGGGTGCGGGCATCACTTTGAGCAGATTACGGGCAGCACGCCTTCTTCCGTGGAGTGTCCCAAGTGCAGCTCTAAGAAAGTCGAAAAACAGCTTTCACGCTTTGCCGTCGGGAATGGAAGCAGTGTAAGCGGAGCTCCGTCCTTTCCATCGCCATGCGGCAGCTGCGGAGATCCGCGCGGGCCGGGAGCCTGCTCATGGGACGACGACTAACTTGAAAATTTCATGAGGAGAGTCTTAGCTATCCGCCAAGATAGGCTTTCTGTACTGCTTCTGACTTTTTAAGTTCGCTTGCCGGGCCTTCAAGAACAACCTTTCCGGTCTCAAGCACTACTCCCCTGTGAGCTATCTCCAATGCCTGATGCGCATTCTGTTCAACCAGCAGGACTGTGGTTCCGCGCTTATTGATCTCGCAAATTATCTCGAAAATAAGCTCTATAAGCTGTGGCGCCAGCCCCAAGCTCGGCTCGTCCAACAATAGCAGTTGCGGCTTCGCCATCAGCGCGCGCCCGATTGCCAGCATCTGCTGCTCGCCGCCGGAGAGCGTACCGGCATTCTGCTTGCGGCGCTCCAAAAGGCGGGGAAAAAGCTTGAAAACATACTCAAGCTGCTGTTTCACGGAATCAGAATCGGGGTTTGTCCAAGCGCCAAGATCGAGATTCTCTTCTATAGACAAATTAAGAAAAATGCCGCGGCCTTCAGGCGCGTGAACGATCCCCTTGGAGACGATAACATTAGGCGTTTCGCCAACAATATTCTCACCCTCGAAGGTGATAGTACCGGAGCTCGGCTTCAGGAGCCCCGAGATCGCTCTAAGTGTGGTGCTCTTACCAGCGCCATTAGCGCCTATTAAAGTTACAATCTCACCGCTCGCCACAGAGAAGCTCACCTTTTCTGTTGCGCAGATCACTCCATAATGGACCGTTACATCTTGAAGGTTTAGTAGCGTACTATCCGGCATGCGCTACCCCTCCTTCTTACAGCCAAGATAGGCTTCTAACACTTTTGGATCGCACTGCACTTCGGCAGGAGGGCCTTCGCAGATCTTTTTGCCGTAATCGAGTACTGCTATCCGCTCACATAGCTCCATCACAAGCTGCATATCGTGCTCGATTAATATAATTGTCACGCCAAAACTATCCCGGATGGTTCTTATTGTGCTCATGAGCTGCTCGGTCTCGAGAGATGTCATCCCCGCAGCAGGCTCATCCAAAAGAAGTATTTTGGCTCCAGTCGCCAGAGCACGCGCAATCTCAAGCCGCCTCTGATCTCCGTAGGGAAGATTGCGTGCTGCGTAGTCGTGCCGCTCTTTTAAACCGACCAGTTCAAGCAGCGAGAGAGCCTTTTCGACTTTTGCATCTTCGTTCCTGAGAAACGACGGAAGGCGGAATACATTTGCGACTACACCCGTCTTTGGCGCAAGGGCGCTGTTATCGAGCGCTATTTTCAGATTTTGCAAAACGGTTAAGTCCTTAAATAGCCGTATATTCTGAAAGGTGCGTGTCATTCCGATTGCCGCAACCTCGAAAGGGCGCTTTCCTCTGAGATCATGGCCGAGCGCCGTGATTCTGCCGGCGGTAGGCTTGTAGACACCCGTCAGCATGTTGAACACGGTTGTCTTTCCGGCACCGTTTGGACCGATAATCCCGAAGATAGAACGCTCGTCGACTGTAAGATTAAGCTGGCTTACGGCGGTAAGACCGCCGAACTGCATCGTTACATCTGACGCTTGAAGCGCGGCCGGCATCTCTAGCTCTCCTTCGGGGAAACGCGCCTCACCCCAAAACGCGCCTTCCAGCGCTCTGGAAGATAATCGGTAATTTCTTTGGTCCCAAAAAGTCCGCGCGGTCTTGTCAGCATCAGTACAATAAGAACGAGCGAATAAATCACCATGCGGTAGTCAGTGCCGGTAATTTGTTGCAGGGGACGCAGCGCTTCACGGATTATAGTGAGAAAGACTGCTGCAACAACAGAGCCCGATATGCTCCCCATGCCTCCAAGCACGACCATAATGATAATCTCAAAGCTCTTTTGTATGTCGAAGATCGCTGGGCTTAGCACCCTTAAGTAATGCGCAAAAAGCGCGCCTGCCATTCCGGCGAAGAAGGCACCCAGTGCAAACGCGGTAACTTTAGAGCGGGTGGTGTTTACGCCCACAGCTTCCGCCGCAATTTCATCTTCCCGAACCGATAGGAACGAGCGGCCCAGCGGGGAGTCAACTAAACGTGTTATGACAAAAAGGCAGATCAGGACAAACCCATAGACCCAAAAAAAAGATGTGATGCCCGGGATGTTGGTGAGCCCACGTGCTCCGCCGACAGATTCCAGATTAAGCAATATAACTCTTATAATTTCACCGAAACCCAATGTTACAACAGCCAGGTAGTCTCCGCGAAGGCGCAGGGTCGGAAGCCCTACAATAACTCCGGCGGCGGCGGAGCAAAGCCCACCAGCGAATATTGCGGCAATAAAGACAAAAGGCTGTAATGCCGGTTCATTGAAGATTGCAGGATAATTATCCCTAAACGCCATGGTAACGACCGCGCCGCTATAGGCGCCGACCGCCATAAAGCCGGCGTGTCCCATGGAGAACTGTCCCGCAAAACCGTTAATCAGATTGAGGCTGCTTGCGAGAATTATATTTATTCCGGCATATATAATGATCGCTACAACGTAAGGGTCGAGATTATCGATTATAAACAATTCAACCCCAATCACTACCAAGAACGCGGCAATCCAGATAATCGGAAAAGATCGCGGCATAACTCTACACCTTTTCAGCGCGGTGAACTCCCATAATGCCCGCGGGCTTCACCAACAAAATCAAAATTAGAATAACAAATGCCAGTGCGTCACGGTAAGTCGGAGCGCCATAGGCCACAATCAACTGCTCTGCCAGCCCAAGTATAAAAGAGCCGATAACGGCGCCGGTTATGTTGCCGATGCCGCCAAGAACAGCAGCCGCAAACGCTTTAATCCCAGGCATGATTCCCATCAAAGGGTCAATTTTTGGATAGCTGAGCGCAACTAACACACCGGCCGCTCCCGCAAGGATTGAGCCGAGCACAAAGGTTAGAGAGATGATCCGATTGGTAGGAATTCCCATAAGGCTGGCAAGTTCATGGTTAAAACTCACTGCTCTTAACGCGCGCCCTAAACGGGTTTTAAAAACTACAAACTGAAGCACAAGCATTAATGTCACTGAGATAGTGAAGTTGATCACCTGCAACGGGTTCAGGCGCACTCCTGCTATCATCCAATCACCTTGAGGCTGATATACTTGCGGAAAAAACTTAGGGTCCGCTCCGAAAATTATCTGGCCGGAGAACTCTAGAAATAGAGATACACCCACAGCTGTTATAAGCACATTGATGCGGGGCGCATTGCGAAGCGGCCTATAAGCAAATCTTTCAATCAGAAATCCAATTATGGCGCAGCCTGCCATGGCGGCTAGAAGCGTAATCATCAGAGCTGCAAGAGAGGGGCTGGTATGAAGCGCCAGAGCATAGGCCGTGTACATGCCTATGAAAGCTCCCAGCATAAAAACATCGCCGTGTGCGAAGTTAATAAGCTGCAAGACTCCAAACACCATAGTATAGCCCAGAGCAATCAGCGCATATGTGCTGCCGAGCGAGAGGCCGTTTACTATGTGCTGGAAAAACTCGACCATCAATCTATCGGAAGCCGGTTGATTTATGGATTAATTGTAGTTTCGTAGACCAGTTTCTGATCTTCGATCTTCAGAACAACGGCCGGTTTACGCGCATTCCGATTCTCATCAATGGTGATGTTTCCGGTCACCCCCGGAAAATCTTTAGTTGCCGCGATGGCATCACGGATGTCCGATGGGGTTAGACTTTTGGCGCGTTTCATGGCGTCAGCAAGCACCAGCATAGCATCGTGACCAGTAGCGGCAAGTCCGTCGGGCACCAAGCCGTAAGCATCTTTGAACTCCTTAATGAAACCTTGAATGCGTGGTGAGGTGTCCTGAGGAGAGTAGTGACTTGAGAAATATGAGCCGTTCAAGCTCGCGCCTCCGATCTCAAGTAATTTTGGAGAGTCCCATCCGTCTCCTCCTAACAGAGGAGCTTTGATTCCAACTTCACGGGCTTGCCGTGCTATCAACGCAACATCGCCATAGTATCCTGGGACAAAGATTGCCTCCGGATTATGGGACGCAATTGAAGTTAGCTGAGCTTTGAAGTCAGTATCTCCGTTGCTGTAGCTCTGCTCCATCACTATCTTGCCTCCGCCTTCAACGAAATTTTTGCGGAAGAACTCCACCAGCCCGATGCTGTAGTCATTTTTGACATCTGTCATTATGGCAACTCGCTCAATCTTGAGCCCATTAAGAGCGAACTTAGCCATCACTTCACCCTGAAACGGGTCTATAAAGCATACTCGAAAGATGTGATCGCCTTGTTGAGTTACGGCGGGGTTTGTAGAGGAAGGGGAGATCATCGGCACTTTATACGACTGAGCAATAGGGGCCATAGCCAAACTGCGGGAACTCGCTACTTCGCCTAAAATCGCAACGACCCCGTCCTGAGTAACGAGCCGGGTGGTAGCGGTGGCAGCTTCATCAGCCTTACCTTGGTTATCGAGAGTTATAAGATCTACCTTCCTTCCGTTAATTCCCCCCTCAGCGTTTATCTTCTTGACGGCCAGTTCGATTCCTTGATGGGTTGAAGTGCCGAAGGTCGCTTCTAAACCGGTAAGAGAGCCTACCTCGCCTACCCGGATCGGTGCATCCGCAGATTGGTCACCGCCAGGCGCTTTTTTGCACCCGCTAAGGGTTAGAGCGAATGCGGCCAAGAGAGCAAAGAGGAACTTTTTAGCTGTAACCATTTTAAGCCTTTGAGATACGTTGCAGGCCCCAGGGCCCTCCTTAATGTAGTCCAGATATAGACTCCACGCACGCCCATGTCAACAAAACGATTGTACTAAGTCGCTGATACTAATAGAAAAACCGCCCGCAGCAAAGTTCTTAACTAGAAGTGGTTTCAGGAGCGACGCGAAGCAGGGGCATTACGGGCTCCATGCTGAGCTTGAATCCAGATTTAAGGAACAATAAGGCTAATTCCGTTTATCAGTAGGCGACCGCCCACCAGGGCAGCAAGGAAAAGAAGGAAGATACAAATGAAATAGGCCGCATAGTGAAATGCTATTACCGGCAAAACAATGCTCTGCTCCCCCACTACCATGGTCCTAAGCAGAGGATCTTCGGGAACGAGAGCGAGAAAGACCTTGAGATTTTCGGGAGCCTCAATGAAATCCCTAAGTTTAACCAAAACTTGGTACATGACGAACGAGCCGAATCCCACAAGGACAGCTCCTACAATATTGGCGAAGTAACGGCGGGAAGACTTGGGATGATGGGGTTCCATTAGAACTCCGCAAGAAAATGGCCCATAGGTAATGGGATTCTCCTACTGCGGCGATCTTTATGTCAACTATAGAATATTCCCTCAAAGGTCTGAGGCACCCCATATTGCCCATGTTTCGAACCTGAGGATAGAATAAGCCGGCGCAATTTAAGCACCTTCAGTTTCCAGCGAGCTGCCAGTTGAAATCGCATACTATTCTTTTTCCGACCGAGGAGTACTGGTGGTTCTATATAGCTTTCGTTGTCGGCGTTCTCATTCTTATTTCGATCGATCTCGGTCTATTTAAGAAGCACGAGAAGAGCATCTCGCTCCGTCAGGCAACCTTTCGCACCGCCACCTGGGTTTCGCTGGCATTAATGTTTAATGTTCTGCTTTATTTCTATGCGCATAGCGCCTTCAGCAGCAATCCTCGGCTTCTGGCTATAGAAGGTTTTGACCCCGACGCAGCCGCCTGGCAGGTGGCACTTGAATTTCTAACTGGCTACGTCATAGAGCAGTCCCTCTCTATAGACAACATCTTTGTATTTGTCGTTGTTTTCATGTATTTCCGCATCCCCCCGGCATATCAGCACCGTGTGCTTTTCTACGGAATATTAGGGGCGCTAGTACTTCGCGGTATCTTCATAGCGCTGGGCAGCATGCTAATCGAGTACGAATTTGTGATCTGGATTTTCGGCGCATTTCTGATTTATACCGGTCTTCACATGGTTTTCGGAAAGGAGCGGGAGATACACCCCGAAAAGAACTTTGTCATCCGCAATCTTAAAAAGCTTTTCCCTGTCACCGCTGACATTAGCGATGACTCCTTCTTCAAAAGAATCGGAGGGCGGCTGCATATCACCCCGCTTTTCATCGCGCTTATTTTTCTAGAGCTTACAGACATAGTTTTTGCTGTCGATTCGGTGCCGGCCATTTTTGCTATTACCCGGGAGCCGCTTATAGTCTTTACCTCCAATATATTCGCTATTCTAGGGCTAAGATCGCTCTATTTCCTTCTAGCGGGGGTTTTGGATCTCTTTTACCTATTAAAATATGGCTTAGCGCTGGTGCTGGTTTTCGTAGGAAATAAGATGATCTGGCTTAATGAATATTTCGGCGGCAAATTCCCAAGCGGCCTCTCTTTAGCTATTATTCTTACGTTGTTGGGAGGCAGTATCCTTCTTTCACTTCTTTTCCCTAAAAAGAAAGAGATAGAAAAACCGGCAGAGTAATAATCGGTAGCAACCGTTTAACTAGGTGAGTTTATATGAGCATGCAGCTTGAAGTTCTGATTGAGATACCGAAGGGCAGCAGAAACAAATACGAGTACGATCACAAGCGTCAGCTTATCCGCTTTGATCGCATGCTATATTCATCTGTCCACTATCCTAGCGATTACGGCTTCATAATAGATACTCTTGCACTGGATGGCGACGCTTTGGATGCTCTGGTATTGATGTGGGAGCCCACCTTTCCGGGATGTCTAATCGATGCAAAACCGATAGGTGTGTTCAAGATGTGGGATGACAAGGGGCGCGACGAGAAAGTACTCTGCGTGCCTGTGCACGACCCGCTCTCTAACCACATGAAAGATCTATCTCACGTTCCGCCCCATCTGCTGCGTGAGATTGAGCACTTCTTTTCAGTATACAAAGACCTCGAGCAGAAGATGGTGAAAGTAGAGGGGTGGGGAGGATACGATGAAGCTGCTAAAGTCATCGAAGAGTCACGCGAGAGATATAAAACTACACCAAAGTAAGAAGGGTTTTACCGGTAAATCAGAAAGGATTGGCAGATGGAGATACTGATGCAGCTTGTCGATTTCATTCTTCACATCGACAAACACCTTGACGTTATCATGCGCGACTATGGCGTGTGGACCTATGTTATCCTTTTTGTGATCGTCTTTTGCGAAACGGGTCTTGTAGTAACCCCGTTCCTCCCCGGCGATTCGCTGCTTTTTGCCGCTGGCGCGCTGGCTTCAAGGGGCGCGCTTGATGTGAACACGATGGCAGCTCTGCTCATCATTGCTGCTATCATCGGCGATACGGTTAACTACCATATAGGTTACTACCTGGGCCCCAAAGTGTTAAGTTCACCTGACTCGCGGATATTTAAAAAGCAGTATTTAGACCGAACACAACGGTTCTATGAAAAGTACGGCGGAAAGACCATAGTGCTTGCGCGTTTTGTACCGATAGTACGCACCTTCGCCCCGTTTCTTGCGGGGGTAGGGCGTATGCGCTACAGCTACTTTGTAACTTATAATATCTTGGGAGCCATTCTCTGGGTCGCCATCTTCGCCTACGCCGGATTCTTCTTCGGTGAGATACCGGCAGTAAAGCGCAATTTCACCCTGGTAATATTAGCCATAATTATAATCTCCGTTCTGCCGATCGCTTTTGAGTATATCAAGGCTCGCAAAGAGGCGAAGAATCAACCCGCTTGAATGTCTTGCGGGTAGAACAAGGGCCGAAATAGCCTCCATTTTTATCACCAATTCACTCCTCCAGGGTTGCACGCTCCATTTTACGACCCGCCGCTATTTACCTACAATGCCGGGCAATGTAAATTTTAAGCCTCTTCCCGTTAATCATGGAGTTTAGCTAATGGGCAATATTCTTTCATCTTTACCTACCGGTGAAAAAGTCGGCCTCGCCTTTTCAGGCGGTCTCGACACATCTGCTGCAATCGTGTGGATGAAACAGCGCGGCGCTCTGCCGTATGCCTACACAGCAAATCTTGGACAGCCCGATGAGAGTGACTACGAAGCCATCCCAAAGCGCGCCAAGGAGCTTGGCGCCGAGAAGGCAGTGCTCGTAGACTGCCGCGAGCAGCTCGTTCGGGAGGGCCTAGCGGCGATCATGTGCGGAGCTTTTCATGTAACAACCGCGGGAGTCACATATTTCAATACCACTCCGCTGGGCCGCGCCGTTACCGGTACGATGCTGGTAAACGCCATGAAAGAGGATGGCGTTGATATCTGGGGCGACGGTTCGACTTATAAAGGAAACGACATCGAGAGATTCTACCGCTACGGGCTTCTAGTGAACCCTCAACTTAGAATTTATAAGCCGTGGCTTGATGAGGAGTTCACCACGATGCTAGGCGGGCGCAAAGAGATGAGCGAGCTATTGGAGAAAGCCGGATTCTCCTACCGCATGAGCAAAGAGAAAGCATATTCAACTGATTCCAATCTTCTAGGCTCAACTCATGAAGCCAAAGATCTTGAGCTTCTAGAGAAGAGCATGAAGATTGTAGAGCCTATAATGGGCGTACGTTTCTGGGACCCTGCAGTTGCAATTAAGCCTGAAGAGGTGACGATTACCTTCGAGGAGGGACTGCCGGTTGCCATTAACGGCAAGCAGTTTAGCTCAGCAGTAGCTCTCTTCGAAGAAGCAAATGTTATCGGCGGACGTCACGGGCTCGGCATGAGTGACCAGATAGAGAACCGTATCATTGAAGCGAAAAGCCGCGGCATATACGAAGCCCCTGGCATGGCACTGATTCACATAGCCTACGAAAGACTTGTGTGCGGCATACACAATGAGGACACCATCGATAACTATCACGCAATGGGACGGAAGCTCGGACGTCTTCTCTATCATGGCCGGTGGTTTGATTCCCAGTCGATGATGCTGCGCGAAAGCTTGCAGCGCTGGGTTGGAAAAGCAATCACAGGGGATGTCGCCCTGGAGCTTCGCCGCGGAAATGACTACACCATTTTGGATACCCGCAGCGCAAACCTCACCTATAAGCCGGAGCGGCTCACCATGGAGAGCGGGCAGGGCGCTTTCTCGGCAACCGATCGCATAGGTCAGCTTACGATGCGAAATCTCGATATCATCGACTCACGCGAGAAGCTGCGTGTTTATGCCGAAGCAGGGGTGCTTCCGCAGCTTGGGCTACGCGGGCTTGGACTGCTGCCGGAGAAGTAAGACTCCGCTGGTGCATTTCGCCTATTAAAAAGTATGTCATTTCGGCCGGTTCAATAAAATTTGGCCCACCCCACACTTTTTTCGAATCTCTAAGTCACAGTGCTCGCCGGCTGTTCATAACGGACCGTGAGGGAATCTTCCGTTACGGATGGGGTGAGCTATGCAGCAAACGATAAATGCCCGTGAGGGCACACTTACGGCAACTATGCCGATTCAGCGCGATCTTAGTAATGCAGGGTGCATGTCAAAGGAGCAGCGCGTTGAAACCATTCTTAGCATCATCGATGCCAACCGGCGGACAGAGCGCTGCGCTTCGGAGTGCTGGGCGCAAAAAGAACACTGGCGCCACAAAATTGAGAACCTAGTTGATCTCGGCGAGCCGATCGAGCTGGTTATGCCGGCCTTCCCCTGTAAATCACCGAATAGAGAAACAAAGGTGCTGGGCACACTTCCCGATGCAGGAGAAGCTTTAGCGCTCCAGAATCTCTCCTCAATGGCCGAAGCTATCCACGCAGTATCGCCCGGAGGAGCTCGTGTCGTGCTAGTGGCCGACGGCTATGTCTTTGGAGATCTTGTAAGGGTCAACGATGCCACTATCTCTGCATATCTTAGTGAACTGCGAGCGCTTAACCCGAACCCTGATCTAGTCAAAATTATCTCCCTTCAGGACTTTTTTCCGGAGCAACTCGGTTTTGGTGCGCAGCGCGTGGCGCTTGAAAAGGCATTCGGCCCTTCATGCGACGAGGTGCGCTACCGCATTGAGCATGATGCATCTACCAACAGCACCTATAGGGGGATGAAGTGCTTCCTCACGGAAGATATAGGAGCGGCCATACGGGCAGAAAGCGAAGGCATTTCCAAAAACGGTGTCAACCGCATATGTGGGGAAACGGCTGCAAAAATGATCCTGAGAAACGAAGCCTTCCATGCCGCGATAAGGCAGCGCTTCCCTAATTGCGTAAGATGTTCTGTACACCCGCAGCCGGACGACTCGAAGGAAAAGATCGGGGTGGCGCTAATCAACAGAGGCGATGGGTGGGGCACCCCGTGGCATGGCGTGCTGGTGGCCACCGACATTGATCGCAGCGTTCGTCCGCGCATAATGAAGAGAATCGATGCCGAACGTTCCGGGCATGCGTTAGTTTTCAACCGAGATAGCAGACGCCCGTGGGCATTTGCAGAAAAGGAACCTAACTAGGAGAAGATCAATGACAGGGACATCTCCCTCTATCACCCTTGGTAAGCATCCGGATCTATCCGGCGCTGAAGCTGTGCGGCCTGCCATTGCCGAGTTCCTCCAGCCGGCCGCTGACCCGCGCGCCACACTGGAGAAACTCGCAATGCCTCACCAGCCGCCTATCAAGCGGATGTTTCGCGATGGCTTCATGGACTTAATGGAGAAGATGCCGCGGATAGATGCCTCTCAGGCGGATCAGACGCTGCAAGTGGAGCTCACCCGGAAGGTACTGGAAGAGATGCGTGAGCGAGTGCTGTCTAAATTCGACGAACTAAATATTCCAAATATTCCTAATGGCGAATTCGGCCGGATAATCCTCGCCGTAGAGGAACCAAAACAACTTCCAAACGGAGAGCTGGTGCCCGGAACAGAGATAGTTTTGGCGCTTTGGGGAAAGGGATTTTCCAGCCCTGTTCACGGACATGCGCCGGGGTACATTCATGAAGACCTTATAAAGGGAGCGTTCGATGTGCACCTATATAAGCCCAGCGGTGAGCAGGGCAGCCGCGAGGCAGTATATCAAAGAACCATCGCGCAGCGGACTCCCGGCATTTTTTACAGTGAGTACATTCAAGACATAGGCCAAGAGATGCGCTCAGCGCTAGTACATAACTTCATGGCGGTAGAACAAACGGTAAGCATGCATTATCTTCCTGAGCATGTGAGGGACAGCAGTAAGAACGGATTTAAGGTGGTGAACACTCCTGATTCGGGCAAGCCTCCTTCCTACATTCATACTCTGCCGTACCGGCCCGGCTTCAACATTGGAGATGATGATGTTCGCCGAGTATCAGGAGAAGAGGTATTGAAGACCCATCAGGTCGGAGATGTCTACCTTGCCCGCAGCCAGAACGTGGCATACTTAGGAGATCACTATGTGGTCATCACCGGCGGCCTAATTCAAAAGCCGCACGGCGTGCGGCCGCAGGATGTGGTGCTGCAAGTGCCGAGGGGAGTAGCTACGCCGCTTGATGCTTTTGAGAATATTCTTAAAGATCCGGTTGTGCTCATGAAATTAAGTGACAAAGCAAGACATTCGTTTTACGAGCACCACGAAATTCCAGAGAACTTTAGGCGCTTGTAGCGCTCTCTTAAGAGTTAGCTTTTCAGTAGAGCGATCATCTCGCGAGCCAGCTCTCTATCCAGAGGAGCGCCGGCAACAGTCGGATTCGCCAGCTTATGAAGCACCGATTGCAGCGTTGTGTCCCGCGAGAGAGGGACAGTTATATCTTCTCGCATCTCTACTAAGTTCGCCCAGCGCTCCACGTCATCTTCGGCCAAATGCCCATCGATGAATCCATTCAGTACTCCAATCAGATGTTCCGGCTGCAGAGTGGCATTTGCTGCGCTTTGAGGAGGAAGGTTTTCAAGTTCTAGATCAAGCGCCTCCAATGGCCGCGCAAGCGTCAAAAGATCAGTCAAAATAGGATGAGGGGCTCTCTGGGGGCTCATCATAAGTCTCGATGCCTTTCACCGACCGTATGTTTATTGCTGCGGGCCAAGGATAAAGTATCTTTTTATATGGACCGATAACTGGAATCAAGATCTTTTATAGGAGCCACATCTTCTTGCAAAACGACCTATTCAAGCACTGCATATCAACGTTCAAGCCCAAACTAGGATCGCACATCTTTCCAGCGGCATTAGCCACTGCTTTCCTACTACTTGATCCTAAACTAGTTCTCTTTATGCCGGTGGCTTTAAGCTTCGTTGTTGCAAATGCGGCCCGCTCATTTGATCTGGCCCGCAATGCGAACTTCTGGTGGTGGTTTTGCCGTTTGGCTCAGTACTGGCTGGGGCTACTCCTTTGCGCTCTGCTGTTCGTAATTACTTATCTCGCAGGACTGCTTCTTATAAGAATAGCGGCAGGGGAACTTGAAGGTTGGGACAGCCATATCCAAGTAGCTCTGGCAGCCATCATCTTCTCAATCTTTGTTTACCGCCTCTGGCCGCTCGCAGCGGCAGCATTATTGCTGGAAGGAAAGATTTTCTACAAAAATCCACTCTACCGCTATATGCTGTGGCCCGAAGGCCCCGCCTGGCTCGGTCCCGGTATTCTTGACGCCTGGCGGTGGACCTCACATCCGAAAGCAAAAGGGGACTACTCGACTAAGGTCGTTGTAGCTTCCACGCTAAGCGCTGCCCTTCTCATACTTGGTTATGAGCTCTACTACCTCAGCCCGATAGCCGGCGCAGCTCTTATATTCCTGACATTTCTTTTTGTAGTATCTCCCCTTATCGTGTACTGCACCGCCGCAACATGGCTTCTTCTTCTCTATTCAGGCGAGTCCCCACTGGTGATCGCCACAGACCGGCTTCCTATTCCAAACGACCTAGAAATGACTCAACAAAAGGAGCAGGCGGCACGCACCTTTATAAACCGTTTCCCTGAAGGTTTCGGTACTACACGAAGGTATATATTTGAAACGCGTATAATCGAAACTAGCCGTGAAGAGATTCTAGCCGAGATAAAAGAGTTAGGTTCTTACAGCAGCAGATATGAAGGAACTTATATAGAACTGTGGGCAAACCTTGCCGATCGCAAGAATGAGTTGATGCCGGAGCTTATCGCAGACCTACAGGGAGCAGTGCTTCTTTTGTGTGTACCTGATGACGATTCCCCTCTGGCACGTGAATTTGATCACCTTGTTATTCGGTGGAATCACCGTTTCCCGGTTATAGGGCCTGAGCTGTAAAAAATCACGACTTTGATAAAACTTGACGCTGGACTTATGCAGCACCGCTAGGTGTAATAAAGCGATGAAGCCTCGAATCAGCATGATAACTTTGGGAGTCTCCGATCTCAAACGCTCCATCGAGTTTTATCGAGAACGGCCTTGGCTTTCCTAAAATGGATTCACCTCCAGAGGTAGCGTTTTTCCCCTTAGACGGAACATGGCTTGCCCTTTTTGGCCGCGAAGAGCTGGCGCGCGACGCGCAAGTTTCATCGGAGGGCGGCGGATTCTCGCCGTTTTCTCTCGCTCACAATGTCGCATCGCAGCAAAAAGTCGATGAAGTAATCCAGCAAGCAGCCGAAGCGGGAGCCGCCATAACCAAATCGCCGCAGCCTACGGAGTGGGGCGGTTATGCCGGATATTTCAAAGATCCGGACGGGCATCTCTGGGAAGTGGCTTACAACCCTCACTTTTGGGTCGGTCCAAAGGACTCACAAAAATAATCTGCTTCCATTATGCGAACCTTGCCCGAAGAAAAGCCGTTTCTTACCGCAGAGTGGCGATATCTTGTAATGCTGAATTATGAAATCGATCCCGCTGTCCTTCAGCCCTACGTTCCCTTTGGAACTGAGCTTGACGATTATAAAGGCAGAACCTTTGCTAGCATGGTGGGGTTCCTTTTCTATGATACCCGTGTGCTTGGAGTATCCATTCCCTTCCATAGAAACTTCGAGGAGATAAATCTTAGGTTCTACGTAAAGCGAGAGGTAGGCCAAGAGTTAAGGTGCGGCGTTGTTTTTATTAAAGAGATAGTGCCCCGCCGCGCTATCGCCTGGATTGCGAATGCTCTCTATGGAGAGAACTATGTAGCGCTCAGAACCCGGGGCCGCTTGGAGTTTGAATCGTTCGAGAATATCTCTCCAAGCTACGTATCATATGAGTGGCGCCACAAGGGGAAGTGGAGCCAGTTATCTTTATCCGCCTCCGGCGCACCTCAAGAGCTTGCCGCCGGTTCAGAAGAGGAGTTTATAACCGAACACTATTGGGGTTATACCCGCCGCTCTCCAACGCAAACAACTGAGTACCGCGTTCACCATCCGCGCTGGAGGATCTGGCGGGCAGAGTCACATCAGCTTACTTGTGATATCTCCGCCCTATACGGAGAGAACTTCGCCGGAGCTCTTTCGCAGCAACCGGCTTCGGCATTTCTTGCAGAGGGTTCCGAGGTGGCTGTGTATAAGGGGAGGGCGCTAACGTAGCAGCGACACGAAAAAGCCGTCTTTCTTTATGACCTGATCGTCCACTCGCAAATTTCACTTATTACAATAAGCTGAACCCAAGAAGTTTTCGCAAAGGTATGATCTACTGAGGTAGAATTCCCTGGTACCCCCCGACCGGTATATGGAAACCGATATTGAGGCATTATAGATCTACCGGCCCATTCCTCCTAAGCAACTAGAATTACGGATGAATTCTTCAGATTGCTTACAGTATTAATCAACTTATACTAGGAGGATGGGGTGTGTAGATCCCTATGATATACCCCCAAAAGTATTTGTATGAGTAATTTGTCGATAATCTTGCTCGGGTTGGCTTTTAATACTCTCTCACTTCTATGGATTAGACGCATTAAAAGCCTGTCTCGTAATTCCAAAAAGGCCGCTGCTGTTCTCCTTTGTATACCCTGGTTGGGTCTTATATTTTTCTTAATATTTTTCGTGTGGCATGTACCAGAATCCTTGCCGCCGCATTTACGCAACAAAGCCGAGAATGCTCGCCGCATCGATCCTAATTCTGGGCACGGATTGCCGGATTAAAGTACTTAACTTTTGGCTTTAGCAGTGTGAAATGCTTATGATGTGGGGGTATATCAATCCGCGCGACTCGAGGCAAAACCGTGCGGCTTTTGAGGTGATTTGAGGTGGATTCGAGGGTTTTGCCCGAGTCCGCGAAAACGTTATCCCTATATTCGACATGAAGATTAACAGAAGTGAAAGATTGATTATTGGGATGAGTTTCCTCCCGCTCCTGTTATGGTTAATTGCGAGACCATTTGCCTGTGTTCCGCCTCAAGAATGTAGCTATACCGCTATTACTAAAATTGCAGATACTCTCTACATTATCCCGATGATTTTTTATTTTTTTCCTTGGATTTGGGAGCACTATTTGTGTAAGAAGGTGCTAACTAACTTGTGCAGTTTGGGATACTATAATGTCACTAGTATCTTAGTAATGTTTCTGTGGTCGAGTTTGATCGCGTTTCTTGTGATACAATCACGACGGAAAATTCATAAACAAGCCTAGCTTATGGACTAGATAGGGATAACCACCCGCGCGACTCGAGGCAAAACCCGTGCGGCTTTTTGAGTGATTTGAAGCGTTCTCGATGGTTTTGCCCGAGTCCACGAAAACGTTATGCTCCTTATGAAGTTGAAAAACTGGATCGTGTTTTTGGTTTGTTTAATTTTGCCGGGCTACGCTAGTACCGAACCAACAGAAACTTGTGAGACACTCCCATGGCCTCCTACTGCTGAACAACGGCAGCAAATCGGTGGAGAAATCAAAACCGTTTTGGAGCGCTCTGAGGTCCCCGAGGCAAAAGAGCTTCTGCAATATTTGCCGCCAACCGACAAATATAATTACGATGGCGTAGGTTCTGAATCCAGAGTCTATTACGGCGAATGGCGGCTATCTGATGACGGATGTACGCTTTGGACCGCGCGGATACGAAATGAACTCATTCGCCATCAATACGAAATACGATTCAAGTTTCGAGCCGGAAATTATTTAGGATCGGACTTGGGAGTGATTACTGCTCATGCCAAACCCAAACGAAAGTAAGGGAGCATAACAAAAAATTCCTGCCGAGAATGGGCGCTGCGAAACTTGAAATAGTGCGATTAATTTCGAGCGCCCATTCCGGCAGAATTTAAACGTTATCC
>JAGFJO010000088.1 GCA_024102635.1 Deltaproteobacteria bacterium | reverse complement strand
GCCGAGCGCGGTAATACAGCGATTGTAACTAATACGGATGTGCAGGTGGGCGAGGAGCTGACAGGACTCTCTATTGTGGGTGGTGAGGTGACTCTTGGTGAGGTAGTAAGTGCGCTGAATGCGCTGGGCGCCACGCCGCGTGATCTAATCTCGATCTTCTACGCGCTAAGGCGCGCTGGAGCGCTTAATGCCGAACTCGAGGTAATTTAGCAATGAGTGATAGTTCGATTAAATCTTTAGGAGCGATGCAGCCCTTGAGCTTAGCCGGACTTAGTATGGCCAAGGAGCCATTGCCGCTTAAACGATCTGCAATCGAGGAAGATCCGACTTTGCTTCTTTCCGGAGTGCACGATTCACCGGAGAAGATTGAAGAGGCCGCTACCCAGTTTGAAGGGCTTCTATTGCAGCAGATGTTCCGCTCCATGTGGTCCACGGTGCCCCGCGAAGGGCTTTTTGGTAACGGCCGAGAGGAGGAGTTTTACCGCGATATGCTTAACCAAGCGCTTGCTGAGAGCGTTGCAGAGAACCAGAGCATCGGAATAAAGGAAGTAATGGCTAAAGATATCGCTAAGATAGCCGGAAGGGGCGAAAAGAAGTAACCTGAGTAAGGATATAGGCGTCTAAAAGGTAGTCGGCTCAATAACCGTATAGAAAGGGAGAGATTCATGACCGTTAAGAAGGTAAATCCCGGCGAGGACCTGCAGAGCGACTTAGTCTCAATACTTAAGGCACGAAAGTCGCAAAAGCTAGATAAGACGGTTGCGCCCGAGGAGGTAGAAAATTCTGTTTCCGCGGAAGAGAGAATTAAGATCGGGCTTGGCAAAGCTATCAATGCTGAACTAAATGCCGAGCTTCTAAAGTCGGAGAGGCGCAACAAAGTAGAAAATCTAAAGGAGCTGATAGCTGCAGGTAAATACAATCCGTCATCAGCCGATGTCGCACAAGCAGTGGGCGAGGAGCTTGTGTTCGAGATCCTGTCAAAACCGCAATCGGCAGCGGCAGGATTCTTCGAAGGAGAGGAGTAGTTAATGACTGCAGCTGCTCTTAAAAGAGTGCTTCAAGCCGAATGCGATACCCATCAGCGATATCTTGCGCTGCTGACTGAAGAAACTTCGTTTATTACCAAGTTTAATGCGGAGAAAGTGGAGGCCCTTACCGCCAAGCGGGAAGAGCTGTGCGAAAAGATGCGCGAGCTTCAGATGCAGCGAAGGGAGCTTGTGAAGGAGCTTACCGGGAGCGAGAAAACACGGCTATCGGAGGCGATTGCAGTTCATTTCTCCGGCAGGGAAAGGCACGAGCTGAATGCCTTATGCAAGAGGCTGCGCGAGCTTACTACAAGCACACGGAAGAAGGGGCTGGAGTATAGCGGCGTGGTGAACTTTGCTCTCAACCTTGTAAACGGAACCGTATCACTCTTTCTAGCGGCTACCCAGAACATTGTTAAGTCCTACAACCGCGGCGGCGTTCTTAAGGAGTCGACAAGTCCTGCGGGTCCTACGAGGCGAAGCGGGATCAGTAAAGAAGCCTAGGGGGCAACACCTTTAGCTGCGGCGGCCTTCTATAATCGACAACCCCAGATGAGCTATTATGCCGACCTGAAGTTATTTGCGCCCAATGAGCCCCAGGATGCAGGCACAGATAGCGACCAATCCGAAAGTGGCCACTAAGGCTCCTATTGCGAAGCCGTAGGGCGCCCACCAGGCGGCAGGCGCCGTATTCCAGATACTCATTTCGTTAAAAGAAGCGGCGGCAAGCCCTGCGGACGGAGCCGTAACAAGAGAGCTTTTTAAAAGCGCTCCCTTTAGCTGCTTTCGCGAAGGAGGCTTTGCCTCGAGCTGCGGCTTCCTTGAGCCCGGAGGGAGAGGATCCCAAATTATTATCCTAAGTACGTCTCTAACTCGCACTTCGCAATTGTATACCGGATCAAAAATAGCGGCCAGCTACAATGTTAGGAGACCAATTGACCTGCGCCGGCCCTGCGCGATTCCTTAGCCACGTAGGGATCTGACCTAAACAGTCAATTATGGATAAATATATCCAAATATCAAAGGCCTACCAAAAAGATGAATATTGTGCTCACTTTTCATCAAGCCCGCCCTCGTTACTCCCGAGATCTATGCATGAGGTCAACACGACATGAAGCGATTCCAAAATTACCATCGTCGGCAGACCGCGGCTCGATTCTAACGGGGGAACTGGCCAAGCTTAAGCGGGAGAAGCGCGCCTCCGATTTCGCGATAGCGACCCTATTTACATTAGCGATCGCAAGTTCTTTTTGGGCTGACCAAGTGGCCAAAGATGATTTATATACTGAGTTCAAGGCCGAGGCGGCTGGGGTGGTTGCTCATTTGCAACGCAAGATCGATGGGTATGAGAAGACGTTGCTCGCTACTACGGGACTATTCAATTCCAGTGACGAAGTAACGCGCGACGAATTTCACAAGTTCTTTGAGTCCATAAGGCTTGAGGCAAACGTTCCAGGCATTGCCGGGATTGCCTATGTAAAAAGATTGCCGGCAGCAGATAAAGTTACTTACCTCGAATGGATGAAGCAGCAGTTCGCCGGAATGGACTGGGCGCCATCCCTAAAAATTTATCCCCGCTCGGATAACGACGAGAGCTTTGTCTTTACATTCGTAGAGCCTATACACGGCAATAAGGAGGTTATCGGGTTTGATGCTGGGACAGATGACGCCAGAATGGAGGCGATCCATCGTGCGGCTAAGAAGAACGGCCTAGTTGTAAGCCAGGCCACCTAAAAAGGTACCACCTAAAAAGGTACCACCTTCTTGTCCTGAGCCTTTCTTAAAAAATATTCCTTCGAGAGGAAACTTTCGCTTAGTTTCTTCGATAAGTAGGGCATGCGCCCTATTCGCAACACAGATCCCTCCATATTCCGGCTAATTAGCTGCCGTACGCAAGAGGCCCGGGTTTGGATGATACCCTCAG
>JAGFJO010000068.1 GCA_024102635.1 Deltaproteobacteria bacterium | reverse complement strand
GGCACCATCGGTTCAGGCACGGCACAAGTGGACCTTGTTCAGGACCAGTGCAATGCGGATTCAGCAGACTCCGCAACCCCGGAGCCGTTCAGTGACGCTATAGTGGCGGTCCATATCGCGAATGGATCGAACGAAAGAATAATTTTCAACAAAATTGCATTCACTGTAGTTAAAGGGGGCTCAGACGGCGGAACCTTCACAACCAAACGTCTCGCCCCGATAGGAGGAGGAGAAGTCGCGGCTGGTGAGAGCAAAACGATCTACGGCTTTTTTCTTAAGACAAACGGCACCGTAAAACTTGCGTCGACAAAGAAGGGAACAGCGGCGCTTTCAACCGGTTTCAAAACCGTGCGCGCGATCCTAAACGGTAAAAGTGCTTCCGGAAAGCGCTATAGGCTGCGTGCAAGCACTACTTTGAGCTTTTCAAACTATGATCGCTGCTCCTCTTAGGAGCGGTAAGCCGACTGCGAGACTCGAACTCGCGACCCTCTCATTACGAATGAGATGCTCTACCAGCTGAGCTAAGTCGGCAAATAGGAATGACTATTAATATAGACAAAAATCCGCAGAAGATCACCACCCTGCATGGCCCAACTTTTCGTCTCACCGCTGAGTGGCGGATGCTTCAAATCCACGGTATAACCCACTGCTGATTATGCTGAAAATCGCGCTCTATATCTGGATAGCCTTTATAATCAGCGCAGCTTTTTATGCCCGCCAGGCATTGGAGTGCGCGCGGGATCTACTCGGGGGATCGGCTACGTCTCTCCTGATGTGGTCGGCGTTTCCGGCTTTTTTACTTGTCCTTTTCACTTGTAAAAGTCACAGCAAAAGAGAGCGCGCGCTAACTCTGCTGCTTTTTGCGGTTGGCTTGGGATACGCGTTCAGTTTCGAAAGACAGGAAGAGACAATGCATCTTGTAAAATACGGTATATTGGGATGGCTGCTCGCGGCGAACGAATTTGAGAAATTGGGGTGGAAGTGCTTGGCGGCGGCAGCGTTACTTGGATGCACAGTGTCCTCTTTTGATGAGACGGTTCAGTTTGCGCTCCCTTATCGGGTGGGCGATCTGCGGGACGTGCTTTTTGGAGTGCTTGGAAGCGCCTGGGGCGCGTTGATTTACGGCGTTTCTAGGCGGCACCACGCCATCCCCTAATCTCTTGTTTTACCTTATAGAAGCAGAATAAAATCGGTAACAAATTTTATAATCGTGCAAAACTTAACGATATGCTATTGTGGCTATCCGCGATGAACGCCGATCCGTTACCCCTCAAATTCCGCCGTGATAGCTAAAGAATTCCTGATAATATTCGTTCTCATTTTACTTAATGGGTTTTTCGCGATGGCTGAGCTCGCGATAGTATCGGCACGCAAGACAAGGCTTCAGAGCGATCTCAGTAAGGGCGATAAGAGGGCGCAGCGAGCGCTTGAGATCGTCAACCGGCCTAAGCGGGCTCTCTCTACCGTTCAAGTCGGCATAACCTTCGTGGGCGTTATAGCGTCAGTATACGGAGGCGTCACTATAGCAGAGCGTCTTAACACCAGACTGCAGGAACTGTCTTTGCCGGTCGAATACAGCTGGCCGCTCGCCTATGGCATTGTTGTGCTGTTTATATCCTACCTTTCCCTTGTAGTGGGTGAACTTTTCCCTAAGCGGCTTGCTCTCGCCTACCCTGAAACCATTGCAAAGTTCGTAAGCCCGGCTATGAAGTTGGCTACCCAACTTTTCCGTCCTTTGGTTTGGAGTCTTAATGTGTCGACTGATTTGCTTGAAAGACTTCTTTGCTTGAGAGGCAAGCAGGAGAAGTCCTTTATTGAGGATGAGATCCGGCTTATGCTGGCAAAAGGCACCGAGATCGGGGTGATTGAGAAAACGGAAGAGAAGATCGTTAGTAAAGCATTCCGCCTGGATGATCGTACCGCCAGTTCAATCATGACGCCGAGAAGCGAGATAGAGTGGATAGATGTAAACGATCCAATTGATAAAATATGGAAAGAAGTATCGAGCAGCGACCGCTCACATTTTCTTCTGGCAGATGGAGATGTAGAGGCTGTTCTAGGTATAGTCTCACTTAAGGACGCGTCCAGTATCGTTATGGCCGGTGGGCAAGGGGATCTGCGCGCTATGGCAAGGGAGCCGCTGCAAGTTGCCGCCAATATGACCGCCCTCCGGGTACTTGAGCTGTTTAAGGAGAGCAAGAAACATATCGCTCTTGTCTACGATGAGTATGGTGGTCTTGACGGGCTAATTACGACCCATGATCTAATGGAGGCTCTTGTAGGAGATCTAAGCGACAGCCCCAACGAGGAACCTTTCTATCAGCGCCGTCCGGATGGCTCCCTGCTCGTTGATGCAGGGATGGACCTCGATGACCTTTTCGGACTTATGAACATTCCGCCGCCTCTTCATGAGGACCATCGCGGTTATCACTCTGTCGGAGGTTTTATCCTTAAAAGGCTCGGCCACGTGCCTGCACAGGGGGAGAGCTTGACCTACAATGATCACCGATTTGAAGTGGTGGATATGGACCGCCATCGCATCGATAAAGTATTGGTGAGCAAGATATCTCCCAAATCCATAAGTTCCTAGCCTTTATCCCCTCCGCTATAAGCCCACCGTAAGCGTTCCCGCGGGTTAGCGGCATCCGCGGGGCAGGCGGTAGGAAACTTTCTTACGTGGGCTAGTCATATTCAGTAATTTAAGCCGGTTATAGAAGCAGCGGCAGAGCCTATACGGACTATAGAGTGAGGATTTAACGATTGAGCAATTGATATGCACCGCGAGTTTTTTGAGAATATACTTGCCCACACGCTAATGTTTGAGCGGTATGAACTGCTGCGCTGCATCTCCGCAGGTCCCTATAGCGGCGTCTACTTGTGCCGCGATCAGCGACGCGAGAATCAGGAATGTGTCATTAAGGTACTCTGCAAAACTACCTGTTATGAGCAGGATGTTCTCAATAGATTCTTCGAAGAGATAAAGATCGCACGTTCAGTACAGCACCCGAACGTCATGAGCTGCAATGAATGGATGAATGACGACGACTTTGTCGCTTACACCATGGACTATCTGGATGGCGGCACGCTGGCTGACCTAATAGATGCCAAAGGGAACACAATTTCATCTGCAGAAATAGTAACCCTATTGATGCAGCTTTGCTCAGGCGTAAAAGCAATTCATAAAGCGGGCATTGTGCACCGCGACCTTAAGCCGGAGAACATTCTAATCTCAAAAGAGGGTAAGTTAAGAATCTGCGACTTTGGAATCGCTGCCAATATGAACGCTCCCGGATGTGGCGATGAGAGATCCATAATCGGCAGTATGAACTATCTCAGCCCTGAGTACGTTAAGGACGGAAGTTTCGACGGCCGGTCCGATATATACTCTATAGGTGTAATAGCTTATGAGCTTGCAACCGGAAGACTGCCATTTGCAGGGGAGGGTCTTCTTGAAACTCTTAGGCTAAGGGTGCGCTTCAGCCCTGCGCCGCCCAGCAGTTTAAGATCGGGGATCTCAATCCTGCTGGACAGAATGATCCTTAAGGCCCTTGAGAAGGACCCCGCGAAGCGCTATCAAGATTGCGATGAGCTGCTTAAGACATTGAATGCACTGAAGAGTCCCGCGTCAGGGCGTGATGAGAAGGTTGCAGTAAGAACGGCACGCATGGTTGCGGCCGCGAAGCGTCATTATCAAACCCGCCTGGCCCGGCGCAGAGCCTAGAGGGCAAATTCTCCAAGGTATTGTTAAGTTACATTGGGATAGTGAACACATCCGATGGAGGTATACGCCTACAGGCCGGGAACCCGTAAATATGC
The DNA here is from genome assembly GCA_024102635.1 of Deltaproteobacteria bacterium. Taxonomy (GTDB): domain Bacteria; phylum Bdellovibrionota_C; class UBA2361; order UBA2361; family JAGFJO01; genus JAGFJO01. The sequence continues at coordinate 63,112 of JAGFJO010000068.1, read as the reverse complement.
TCTTGCGTGGTGGGCGGCGCTGATTTACTTCTATCTTAAGCGGTTAAGCTGCCTATTAGGGACACAGCTTATGATTAATAACCGTCATAAGACCAATAATGACGGGGTCTACAGCGAAACGACCCAGAGCATCCGGATTTCGGTTCTTCCTGAACATTTAGAAGATAATTCCGATCCCTTAAACGATGTGTATGCATTCGCTTACACCATCACCATTGAGAATCTCGGGGAGCATACAGTACAGCTCTTGGAGCGCCACTGGATCATAACTTCCGGAGGGGTTCAAATAGCTGAGGTAATCGGGCCTGGCGTAGTAGGCGCTCAGCCGGTGCTGGAGCCCGGACAAACTTTCGAGTATTCGAGCGGAGCGGTTATCCACGATCCGGTCGGGGCAATGCATGGGAACTACACCTTTCGCAATCATGCCGGACAGTATTTCGACGTGACGATTCCGAGGTTTGAATTGGCCTATCCGGTTTATATTCATTAGGGCCGGAAACAACGAGTTTTCGACCCTTCCCCATCGTCATAAACAAAAGAACAAGCCGAGCTAGAGCCCCTTCGATAGAACTCAGGGCGGGCCGGCGCTCCGAATTGGCGATGCAAGTCGCGAAACAGGCAAAGTTTAAGTGGAGCGCTGGCCTCCGGCCGGCTTGAAGCCGTAGGTACTGTGCCCAAGTCAACTAGATGCGATGGCAGTAACCTACTAATACCGATAATGCTCAGGCTTGTAGGGGCCGTCCTTTTTCACACCGATATAGTTAGCTTGCTCGTCGGTCAGAGTTGTAAGCTCTACTCCTAATTTCTTAAGGTGCAGCCGCGCTACTTTTTCGTCCAGAATCTTAGGCAGTACGTGTACTCCTACCGGATATTGACCGCGCTTGGTGTAGAGCTCTATCTGCGCAATCGTCTGATTGCTGAAGGAGTTCGACATTACAAAGCTTGGGTGTCCGGTTGCGCAGCCCAAATTCACAAGGCGCCCGCGGGCCAGCACGATTAGCGATCTGCCATCGGCGAATACAAACTTATCCACCTGCGGCTTAATATTAACTTCTTTTACTTCCGGGTTGGTTTCAAGCCACTTGATATCGATCTCATTATCAAAGTGCCCGATATTGCAAAGGATCGCCTCGTCTTTCATCACCTGAAAGTGCTTGGGGCCGATAACATTCAGGTTGCCTGTGGCGGTCACGAAGATGTCAGCGATTGGAGCGGCAGTCTCCATCGTTACCACTTGGAAACCCTCCATAGCGGCCTGCAGAGCATTTATCGGGTCGATCTCGGTGATAAGAACTCTGGAACCGTAGCTTCTCATGGAGTGCGCGCATCCTTTGCCCACATCACCGTAACCAGCAACCAGTACTACTTTGCCAGCCAGCATGACATCTGTGGCGCGTTTGATGCCGTCTGCAAGCGATTCACGGCACCCATACAGGTTATCGAATTTAGACTTGGTTACTGAATCATTCACATTGAAGGCCGGGATCTTAAGCTCTCCTTTCTCATGCATCTGATAGAGGCGGTGAACGCCGGTAGTAGTCTCCTCTGATACCCCGTAGATCTCTTTTAGCATCTCAGGGAACTTCTGATGAACCATGAGGGTGAGATCTCCACCATCATCAAGCAGCATGTTCGGTCCTTTGTCTCCGAAGATAAGCGTTTGCTCGATGCACCAGTCATACTCTTCGAGAGTCTCTCCTTTCCATGCGAATACTGGAACTCCTGCCTTTGCAACTGCGGCCGCGGCATGGTCTTGTGTGGAGTAAATGTTGCAGCTCGACCAGCGCACCTCGGCTCCGAGCTCAATAAGAGTCTCGATCAGCACCGCGGTCTGAATCGTCATATGAAGACAGCCGGCGATGCGCGCGCCCTTAAGCGGCTTTGACGAGCCGTATTCGCTACGTATCGCCATAAGGCCGGGCATCTCTTTTTCGGCCATCTCAATCTCCTTGCGACCCCAGTCGGCAAGAGTGATATCTGCAACTTTGTAATCTGTTAGGTCCTGTTTCATCGTCATCTCCAATATGATCTCCGAAATGCGGTAGCTTACTTTCTATCGCTGTTCCGGTTTAATACAAGTTAATAAAAATACCTTCAAGTCCTCCCCAAAGGTTTTGCTCTTGATATCTTTAAATCCGCAATCTTGCGCCCACCCTTCAAATTCATCTACATCAAATCCGAGCCAGAGGTCCGAGTAACGTTCGCGCATGAACTCATTACTGTGGCTGCAAAGGTCGGCTACAATTAAACTTCCGCCCGGCTTAGCAACGCGATACGCCTCCTTTAGCGCCTCGATAGGCTTTGCAATATGGTGCATCACCATATAAGCGGCTATACAATCTATGCTGCAATCTCCGACAGGAAGGTGCTCCAAATTGCCAAGCCTGAGATCAAGTTGGGGGCGGTGTCGTGATAGCCGCTGAAACGCCTCATCCAACATAGCTTGCGAGTTGTCCACTCCGATTGATTTTCCGGTACGCGGGAGGGCTTTTTCAAAGAGGGCGCCGGAGCCGCAACCTAACTCGAGCAAAGTAGCTTCTGCCGGAATCTGTTCGAGCACCGCGGCCATTAATGCTTCGTCATCAGGCATGCCTTTCCTGATCTCATCCCACTTTGCGGCATTAGCCTCGAAAAACATCCTGCTGCGGTCACGGCGCTTATCAAGCACAGCGGTGATCGAACGGTTGTCCCGCCCGATAAGAGCCCTAAGCTCCTTGTCCTGATCGCTTGCGCTTATCTCTAGGATTACCTGCGAAATTTTCTGCGCCACAGAGTTCTCCGCGCTAGTATCGAGGGTATAGTAGATCCAGGTGCCCTCGCGGTGGCTCTTTGCTATCCCGATGTTTTGAAGCACCTTAAGATGGTGACTGACGGTCGACTGGCTGCTCCCGAGGATAGAGGTTATCTCCTGCACATTGAAGTGCCCCCTACTAAGTAAGTTAAGCAGCCGCAGGCGCGACTCATCGGCAAGCGCCTTTAAGGAATCGATTAACTCCATTCCTTAATTAAAGCATATATATCGATGGCTGTAAATATATGAATTAATCACTAAAAATCTAAATATTAGAGTATCTTATACTCGCTCAATGATGGTTGCGATGCCCATCCCCAAGCCGATGCACATAGTAATCAGAGCACGCCTGCCCTTTGTTCTCTCCAGCTCATCAATTGCAGTGCCGAGCAGCATTGCACCGGTGGCCCCGAGCGGATGTCCGAGAGCGATGCCGCCGCCATTCACGTTTACCTTTTCAATATCAAGCCCCAGCTGCTTAATGACAACAAGCGGGACGGGAGCGAACGCCTCGTTTATCTCCCATAGGTCAATGTCATCTTTAGAAAGTTTTGCACGACGCAGAGCGAGCTCAATTGCCGCTACGGGACCGTCGAGCATGATGCGGGGATCCGATCCTACAGAGCCCATCGCCACCATGCGCGCCCGGGGAGTAAGATTTAACTCTTTTGTCCTCTTTTCACTCGCCAGCAGAACGGCAGCAGCTCCGTCTACTATGGCAGAGGCGTTACCGGCCGTGATTATTCCATCGGGCTTGAATACTGTTTTGAGTCCGTTAAGCCCCTCAAAGGTGGTTTCGGGACGCAAGTTGTCATCGGCCTCCAAAACTTTCTCTGCTCCCGAATCATCTTTATAAGGTACGCCTATCAGGCTTTTTGCGAAGCGCGACTCATCTTGAGCCCGCTTTGCATTTTTCTGCGAGCGGAGCGCAAATTCATCGGCCTCTTTCCTGGTAATTTTATATTTCTCAGACAAAAGCTCTGCAGCCAGCCCCTGCTGTACTAGATCGGGGTGGTGTTTCTTTAGCAGAGGACTCTCTTCTCCTCCGATATCACTGAACATCGGCACCCTGGTCATATGTTCCAAGCCGCCGCCGATAGCGAGATCGTAGTTGCCGCTTGCAATTCCCATTGCGGCAAAGTTGGCCGCTTGCTGACCGGAGCCGCAAAGGCGATTGACGGTAGTGGCCGGGACGGTATGCGGCCAGCCGGAAGCCAATACCGCAGCGCGCCCCACGCACCACCCCTGTTCCCCGGCCTGCGTGACACAACCAAGTATCACATCTTCAATCTGGCCCGGTTCTATCTTGTTGCGCTGAACGATGGCATTCAAAGGGTAGGTCGCAAGATCTACCGGGTGTACGGTTGTGAATTTCCCTTTTCTTTTAGCGCGCGGGGTTCTGACGGCATCGATTATGTAGGCATCGGTCATATATTGCTCCGTAGTTTTGGGTACAGCTAGATTGTAGAATCGGAAGGCCGAACGGGCAAGTTAAGTAGAACCTGCCGTGTCTAGGCTATAACCGGAGCTTGCAAGTGCGTGCTACCGTTTAGTTCAGGGAAAGGTATGCTTCCCTAGGATTAATTCGATACGAACACATCCACACGCCGGTTAAGCTGTCTTCCCACCGGCGTAGCATTAGACGCAAGCGGCCTCTCGCTGCCGTGGTGCTCAACCTTGATTCTATCAAGCGATATACCGCGGGACGCAAGGTATGCACTTACCGAGCGGGCTCGCGCCTCGGCGAGACGGGCATTGTATTCGGGGTTGCCGGTATCATCACTATGACCGACGACGTTTATATAAAGGCTGCCAGGTGACGACTTGAACTGTTCTGCTATTACTTCCAGATTGGCAAGTGAGCCTGCTTTCATGTTGGTAGTATCAACGTCGAAAAATATCTGGCTGACGCCGCTTGCGATACCGCGCGCTATTGCCCGGTCGAGCTTGTTTTGTATCTGATCAAGCTGCTGGGCGTTGGCAGCATTTTGGATTCGAAGCTGCGCAAGGGTATCCTCCTGATCCAGAATTGCACTTTCATTAAGATCGTAGCCGAGTCCGGTAAGCGCGCCGCTTACTGCACCAAAGCCCGAACCTATCGCCGCTCCTTCGCCGGCATAGCTCACCTGGTGGCCGATAACTGCGCCGGCTCCGGCGCCCCATCCCGCACCAAGCACCGCTGCTCCTATGGTCTTATCAGGGCCGGGCTGAGGGTTCTGGCAGGCGGCGAGAAAGCACACGCTTAGTGGAATGATGAACCGGGCGTATCTATTGCGCATATTTAACTCTCAACGCTAAAAGTACCTTTAATTATTGCCACCAAAACCGCGGTTTGTAAACGGAATTGAATTCGGGCAGATTCGGCTTTCACGTAGTTAGATTCATCTTCGGCCTTTCCGGGACCGAGGAAAAAGCACGCTAACCAGGCAAAAAATGGAGAGAATCCACCACGGCTTTTCGCCTAGATAAGCGGTGAATACGGTGCTCTGATCGACCAGCCGGACCTCCGTAACTATAGTCCCATCGGAGAATTTGGGCAGCGTCTCTGTGGTGCGCCCCGCAGCATCAACCACCGCAGTAAGCCCCGTATTGGTGGCGCGAAGAAGAGCTCTGCGGGTCTCTATCGAGCGGAAAGAGGCGATCACGTGGTGTTGAATCGGAGCTGCTGAGTCGCCGAACCAGGCGTCATTTGTAAGGTTAACGAGCAAATTAGCCCCTTTTTGCGCGGCGCTACGCCCCAAGGAGGGCAGAAGATCTTCGTAGCATATCAGCGGGGCGGCCTTTACATTGGTTGTGCCGAGCGAATCGCCGTTAATCGGCCCGAGGTCGACTACGCGGATCTCACGCCCGGCGGTAAAGTCGGCAACTGTAGAATTAACTTCTTTCAGCCACGGGAACCAATCGCCGAATGGAGTGTATTCTCCGAAAGGCATCAAGATCTGTTTATGGTACACTCCGGCGATCTCTCCACCGGCTTTTATTCCTATCGCGCTGTTGAAGAATCGCTCGCGATCTTCGAATGTAAGCGCGCCAACAAGCAGAGCGGCGTTATCAAAAAAGGGCAGTCTGCGGCGCGGATCCGACTCCGCATGTTTTAGGCCCGCAAAGAGCCACTCGTGAATTACCGTTTCAGGCCAAACGACTAGCAGGCCAGGTTGAACAACCTTCTGACTCAGCTCTATATAGCGCCCCACGTTAGTGGTAAACATCTTAATGTTGTGTTTCTGTTCGACCGAGATATTGGCCTGAATCAGGGCAACCTTTTGAGTAGGGAACGGGCGCTCTTCTAACTCGCCGATGCGCATCTTTCCGTAAAAGTAAGAGCCGCAGAGCAGCAGCACCGGAAAAAGCGGCGATATCCTAAACGAGGGGGATCGCAACAGCTCATACACGGACGATGCCAGCCACATCATTAGAAACGAAATGGTTGCGGCGCCGGCGATGTCGGCGATTTGAGCAAGTTCTGCGAATGCTATCTGAGTGTGACCTAAGTACCACGGGAAGATCCTTATCGAGAGAAATTCAGCTCCGATCCATGCGATCGGGACGGCAAGACCGAGACGCTTGAGAGCGGCGGGCATTCTTTTGAGAAATAGGACATAGATCGGAAAGTGAAGCGCGCTAACCAGCAAAAAGAGCGCATATATGGAGATGGCCGGAAAGTTGGTAAAACCTCCGAAGTCACGGATAGTGAAAAAAAGCCAGTGGAACGCAAGTCCATGCGCTGCCACCGAGGCAACGTACGAGATGGCGAATGGGCGGTATGTAAGATTCTGAAAACTTGCAAGCCCCAGCGCTGCTATCCAACCGAGCGCCGCGCTATAGGGAGTTCCGGGAATTAACCAAGCAGCTCCCAGTATTACTATGCTCAAGAAGCAGAATAGGGCGGGGGCCTTGCTTGTGGAGTTAGGTCTCGCGTCTTCCACGGAGCTCAGATGAACGGAGATGCGCAAAATGACTGACCGCCAAGAAACGTTTCAATCCAAAGCAGGCGGTTGTATTTGGCGACCCGCTCGCTGCGGCACACAGAGCCGGTTTTTATCTGTCCCGAGCCTACAGCGACCGCAAGATCCGCAATAGAGGTGTCTTCGGTCTCTCCGGAGCGGTGCGAGATAACGGTTCTGTAGCTGTTGTCGTGGGCAAGCCGGATTGTTTCCAGAGTTTCAGTGACGGTCCCAATCTGATTGAGCTTAATAAGGATAGAGTTCGCGACACCGTTTTCAATGCCGGTGGCGAGCCGCTCCGAGTTGGTAACGAATAGATCATCTCCTACAAGTTGCACCTGTTTGCCGATCTCCTCGCTCATGTGCTTCCACCCGTCCCAATCGTTTTCTCCGAGGCCATCCTCGATACTGACGATCGGATACTTGTCGAGCCATGACTTATAGAGCGCAACGAGATCTTGCGCCTTCAGCGCCTCACCCGAGCTCTTTTTGAACACGTAGACTCCTTTTTCCTTATCGAGAAATTCGCTAGCTGCGACGTCTAATGCGATAGAAACCTCCTCGGTTGTCTTGTAGCCGGCGTCTTCAATCGCCTCGCATAGGCACTGAATCGCCTCCTCAGCCGAGCCGAGGTTAGGGGCGAAACCTCCTTCATCCCCAACTCCAACCGAAAGCCCCTTCTTTATTAGGTTCTTCTTTAGCTGATGAAAGATCTCCGATGCGGCGCGAATGTTTTCGAAAAATGTGGTGGAGAGGTGGGGAACGATCATGAACTCTTGAAAGTCCAATGAGTTTGAAGCATGAGCACCGCCATTAATTACGTTCACCAGTGGAATAGGAAGCTTTTTAGCATTAGCGCCTCCCAAATACCTGAATAGCGGGACCCGCAGGTAGTTGGCTCCCGCGTGGGCAGAAGCAAGACTTACCGCAAGCAGCGCATTGGCCCCGAGCGCCGATTTATTGGGTGAACCGTCCAGCTCGATAAGCCTGTAGTCTATCTTCCCGAGTTCAAGAACATCTGCCCCCTTTAATTCCGGAGCGATCTTTTCACTGATATTCGCTACTGCTTTCAAAGCGCCTTTTCCTGAGTAGCGCTTCTTGTCCCCGTCGCGCAGCTCATGAGCTTCATGCTCGCCCGTTGATGCCCCGGATGGAACCATTGCACTGCCGGAAGTCCCGTCCGCCAATGTGACGGTCGCAGAAACCGTAGGGAAACCCCGCGAGTCGAGGCACTCGAATGCGAATATATTCTCAATAAAGCTCTTTTTGCTCTTTCCCATCGTGGCTGCTCCTAAGAGTACAAAGACTGACGATACGATCGGCCGTTTAGTTCGACTGATGCAGTTATATCATATTCAGGTCACTACGTTATAAAACTACTAGTGTGTAAATTCAATACATTGTAAAGTTGACGTTTATGAAACCGTGGGCTCCCTTTATTCTTATTACACTAGCGGTAGTGACCTTCATTCTTCTGGTGGTGGGCAACGACAGCTACAGCCGAATAGCGGTTCTAAAAAGCACGCTTGATCAGCAGCGCTCTAGAAACCTGGAACTTCGAGATGAGACTCAAAGCCTCCGCAGTGAGCTTTACGGGCTGCAACACGACAAGCGCGCTCTTGAAAAAGAGGCCCGCAATCAGCTCGGAATGGCTCGTCCTGATGAGCTTATATACTTCTTTGAAGACTAGAGTAACGGCAACAATCGAGGTAAAGTACGGCATATATCTGCCAAGTTACAGCGGGAGCAAATGAGCTACAGACGCGGCTATCCGGCCGTCAGCGGAAACGCAGCACAGAAAAGAGAGAGGAAATTCGAGTCCGCTAACAAAGTGCTTGCATCGGCCCTTAAGCAGTTCGGCTTGGAGAATGATTTCGCCCGTTACAAGTTTATCCTTCACTGGCGAGAGATCGTAGGAGAGCAGATTGCGTCAAGGACTCGGCCCGAGTGCTTGACCCGTCAAATCCTGGTAGTGCGGGTCAGAGATTCGGCTTGGGCTCAGGAGCTAGTGTTTCAAAAAGAGATCATATTGGGCCGGCTCAGAAAGTTTCTTGGCGAGGATGCGCCGGTTAATGATATCCATTTCTACGTCGGACCGATTGCTTTGTAGAAAACTGCCCCATACTTCGTTACGCTTCGCTCGGCAACCCTGCGACTTACAGTTCGTAATGTCTCGGGTTGCCTCGCTCGCGGTGCCTCGTCTGGGATTGTTTTCTACAAAGCAACTCGACGGCCTACGCTTTGGAGAGAACTGCCCCATACTTCGTTACGCTCCGCTTGAGCGGTGCCATATTGTTTAAGAATTTTCCCCCGACTGCTCGTACCACACCAGCAAAGTGCTGCCGTATTTTCTCGAACTGCTTTCACGAAACGCCGAACAGTAAAACTCCTCATACTCGAGGGGATCGATTTGCACGACGATAAAGCCGGTATCCGTCAGTAGATGGGGCCTCTCAGCTATCGCCTGCAATGCTTCTAGCCAAAGCGATTTATACTGCGGGGGCGCTACATAAATTAGATCAAAGCTGCGCTTGCATTTTCTTAGAAATGAAAAGGCGTCTGCCTTCAGTACTTCTGCGCTCTGGGTGAACCCGCACCGTTCCAAATTTTCTCTGACGGTTTTACAAGCCTTATCATTTATATCGATAAAGGTGCATTGGGAGGCGCCCTGGCTAAGAGCCTCGATACCGACAGAACCGCTTCCGGCAAAGAGATCGAGCACAGAGGCCCCGTCTATGCGCGGGCGTAGAACGTCAAAAAGAGCCGTTTTGACTCGATCTAAGATGGGGCGGGTGCTATCCCCCGGAACCGCAAGCAGTTTGCGTCCTTTGGCGCTTCCGGAGACTACTCTCATCAGTAGAGAGTTCTCTTTGTGTCCCAGTTCTCGAGGTAGTCTCTTAAGAATGCGAGGAATTGACCCCCGAGCGATCCGTCGATAATGCGGTGGTCGTACGATAAAGTCAGATAGCACATCTCCCTGATGGCTATCATGTCATCGATAACGACGGGACGCTTCTTGATTGCGCCTAAGCATAGTATGGCAACCTGAGGCTGATTGATTATCGGTGTGCCGATGATTGTGCCGAACACCCCCGGATTAGTGACGGTAAATGTTCCGCCGGATACGTCATCTGGGAGGAGTTTCTTGTTACGGGCGCGCGCCGCAAGGTCGTTTAGCGAACGGGCCAAGCCCACCAAGTTTTTCTCTTCGGCTTTCTTAATAACCGGCACTATAAGGCCGGAGTTTCCAAGGGCTACCGCACAGCCGAGATTGACGTTCTTCTTGAGAATCACCTTCTTTCCGTCGACTGACGAGTTTACATAGGGGAACTCTATTAGCCCCCTCACGGCAGCTTCAAGAAAGAACGGGGTAAAGCTAAGTCCGAATCCCTCCTTCTCTTCAAACTGTGCCTTATTGGCTTTGCGCCACTTCGAGACCGCCGTCATGTCTACCTCCTGCACGGAGTACACGTGCGGACTGGTGTGCTTCGAGCGCACCATATGCTCGGCGATCGCTTGCCGCATCGAATCCATCGGAACGATCTTCGACCCGTCGGCGCCCCAATCAAGGCTAGGGGGTTCGATGCTGGACGGGCGAGATTGAGCAACAGGGGCAGGGCTCGGTGATGGGGCGGGCCGGGTCATCACTGAAACGGAGCTCGGGCGTTCACGGCTCTCAACGTACTGGAGAAAATCTTGTTTGGTGACACGGCCTCCTTGGCCGCTGCCTGAGATGCGGTTCAGCTCGGTGAGAGGTACGTTGTGTTTCTCCGCGAGATTTCGCACCAGCGGGGAGATAAAGCGATCGCTGGAGTCCGACTCTTCTACCGTAACATGGGCGGCCGATGCTGATCCGTTTACCACTGCGGCTTCTTCGGCGACAGCAGCGGATGGCTTCGCGGGCGCTGCTGCCGCGCCTTTACTCTCGGTGTCGATAACAGCGATCTTCGTTTTTACCGGGACAACATCTCCCGCGCTATAGAGCACCTCGGATAGGACACCGCTGGCAGGGGCGGGGATCTCCGAGTCCACTTTGTCGGTCGAGATTTCAAGAATGATCTCATCTTTCTGTACAGGCTCGCCGGGGTTTTTCAGCCATTTTGAAATGGTCGCTTCGGCTATCGATTCACCCATCTGGGGCATCACCATGTCAACTTTCATCTACACGCTCCTGTCGTGTTTATCCATATTAGAGAGATGCTTTCACTCACGCGGCCGTTCCTGCTAACGGCATCTAACCGTTTCGCCGCACCGAAGTGCAGCTCTTGAAACTACCGCGCCTATCCGGCTTTTATACTAGCTTTTATGCTAAAGTTCCAGCGATCACGAAGCATTAACCCCGGCGTTTATCGCGGCGTCTCAAATATAGCTTACAAATTTTGTAAAATGCTAGAAGGGCTGAAATAAGAAAGTTCGCCGCTATCAGTATTAATAAGTCAGTAAATCCGTAAGTGCCTTTACAACGTCATTATTCTGCGGCAACACGACCTCTTCAAGGACACCGGAATGAGGGATAGCCGCGGCATATTTAGCGCCTAAGCGTTTGACTGGGGCATCGAGCCAGCGAAAGCACTGCTCGGCGGCTTGAGAGGCAATCTCAGCTCCGAAACCCATAAAGGCGATGTCCTCATGAGCAACCAAAAGACGGCCCGTTTTTCTTACGCTCGCCGCGACCGTATCCATGTCGAGCGGAACTATACTGCGGAGGTCTATCACCTCAACGGAATATCCCTGCTTAGCTGCTTCATTGGCCGCAAGCATGCTTTTTTGAACTAGCGCGCCCCAGGTGACGATAGTTGCGTCATCACCTGCTTTTATTACCTTTGCTTTACCGAGGGGGATTAAGCAATCTTTATCGCCCTCAGGCCCTTTTGCGTAAACCTGGCGGTATAACCCTTTGTGCTCTAGGAACAGCACCGGATCGCGGCCGCGGATCGCCGCTTTAAGCAGTCCCTTGGCATCGGTGGCGTTGCTCGGATATACCACAAAAAGCCCGGGAAAATGCGCAAAGGTCGCTTCAATATTCTGTGAATGGTAAGTGCCGCCATGGATGTAACCTCCGACCGGAATGCGGATAACGGCCGGACAGGAGAAATCTCCCGCCGATCGGTAGTGCATCATGGCAAGCTCGTTGCGAATCTGCATCATGGCGGTCCACACGTAGTCCCCGAACTGAATTTCGGCCACGGGCTTTAGCCCAGCGGTGGCCATTCCGATGGCAACGCCGGCAATCGAACTTTCGGCCAGCTGGCTATTAAAAACTCTTTGTACGCCGTGTTTTGCGGTTAATCCGGCAGTAACGGTGAATACGCCCCCTTTACCCCCTGCAACGTCCTGTCCGAAAATATAAATATCGGGATTAGCAGAGAGCTCTTCATCAAGAGCGTGATTGAGGGCATCGACCATGTAGATCTCTTCTCCTGTCGCATCCCCCTCTTGAACGCTTTTTGACGGGTCGGGATCCACATAGTTGTAGTCAAGGGCGTGAGCGGGGTCGCAGTCAGGCTGAAGCTCTGCCCATTCGGCCGCTGCGTCTATCTCCTTAAGCACCTCTCTCTTTATCTCGTCGAGCCTATCGGCCTCGGCGTTGTGAGACGAAATTAAGTACTGCCTCATTCTCTCGATCGGACAGTGTTCACGCTCCTTAGCGATCTCCTCCGCTGTCCGGTATTTAAGATGATTGTCAGAAATTGAATGACTCTGAAGGCGAGGCACGTGCGCTTCTATAAGCGCCGGCCCTTTACCGGCCAAGGCGCGCTGATGCGCTTCTTGTACCGCGCGGTAGGATGCGTTGAAATCAGTACCGTCAATCTCGATGGAGAGAAGGTCTTGGTATCCGCGCGTAAGTTTCGATACGCTCTGCCCAGCGATTTGCTCCGAGACATGAACTGAGATTGCAAACTTATTGTTTTGAATCAAGAAGACCACAGGAAGGAGATCCCTTGCCGCCCAATTGAGGGCTTCGTGAAAGTCGCCCTGGGCGCATGCGCCCTCTCCGGATGAAACGTATACCACCTGGGGCTTTTTGCTGAGCTTAGCAGCCAGGGCGCAGCCTACAGCTTGCAGGTACTGTGTGCCAGTGGGTGAACTTTGATTGACTATCTGAAGTCCGGTGTGGCCGTAATGCATCGGCATCTGTCTGCCATGAGAGTTCGGATCGCTCTCCTTGTTCATGGCATTCAACATGAAGTCTTCGGTGCGCATTCCAAGAGCTGCGCACAGAGCCATGTCGCGATAGTAAGGGTAGAACCAATCCTGGCCGCTTCGGAATACGAGCCCGGCTGCCACCTGAATAGCTTCATGCCCGGCGACACCGATCTGAAAATGGCATTTGTTCTGCTTGTATAAGGTTATAATTTTTTCATCTGCCAACCTGGCCCGCAGCATTTCACGGTAGGCCCTCAGAAGGAGTTCAAGGTTAACCTGTTCTTTTGAATGGGAACCGTTCACTGAATTATTAATATGGCCTTCGTTATTACCGGCCTCTATCGAAGAAGAAGAGTCAGAATGTTTAAGATTGAACCGATTCACTTTTCTATATTCTTCCTATAACAGCTTGGCCTTTGAAGCCACTGCAATTTATGAAGCTTGGAGCACTTCAAAAAAGTCGGGGCGACTGTTTCAGAAGCAAAAATTCAACCGGCTTTCGAAAGCTGCAGTGACAAACCGCCCGATATCTCTTCAGGGGGCATACTGCGGCGTTCCGCGTAACCAAAAACTACCGAGAAACTATCCAAAAGTTTATCAGCAACGTCCCACACATCAAACTTTAATCCGCTCTCTTGTTCAATTGAAGTTATCTCTATATCGGTAAAACCACACGGATTTATAAGAGAAAACCCTTCATTGCACGCCGAAACATTAAGCGCCAAACCGTGCATCGTGCACCAGCGTGAAATCCGTACTCCCAGCGAGGCTATCTTGCGTGGACGCTTCCCCGGGCCAAGATTCCGTATCCAAACACCGGTTTTTCCGGAAACGGCTTCGGATGAGACTGAATAATGCTCAAGCGTTTTAATGAGGCAATCTTCTAAACGGCGCATATACCAATGCACGTCCCGTTTCTTCAAGCTTAAGTCGAGGATTGGATAGAGCACAAGCTGACCGGGCCCATGGTACGTGGCATCGCCACCTCTCTCCACCTCAAACACCTCAACCCCGCGCTCTTTCATTACTTCCGGCGCAGCCAATATACTCTCCCGTTTACCGCTTGTGCCGAGCGTTACGACCGGCTCATGTTCGCAAACAATCACCGTATCTTCAATCGCTTTTGCAATCCGCGCTCTCTGCATCTCCTTTTGCAGATTCCAAACTTCTAGATAGGAAGACCTTCCTAATCTCAATACGTTAAGTGATCGGTCGCTCTGTTGCATTTCAAAAAACTTGAGGTCAGCAGTCTTTGCACCAACGTTATTGCCCATTAACCGCTTAAATTGCGCAATGTTATCGAGAATAGTTTCTTCAGCTGGCAGCTCTTAAGACTTCCAATCGATAGTGGGCGCATGATATCTATCATTACCCTAATTTGTTGGGGACCGTACGGTAGGCTACTATATCATATAATCAGAAATAACAAATTACGGGGGTATCTAAATGGAGTCGACGAATGCAGGAGTAAGCGGCCGGCGTATTTTGGTCATAGATGACAGGGTCGACTCATTGGCTTTGACCCAAATTATATTGCAGCATTTAGGCCATGAGGTTGAGGTCGCTTCGAGCGGAGAAGAGGGTGTCAGCCGAGCGTTAACGTTTATACCGGATCTAGTTCTTTGCGACTTAGCGATGCCTGGAATGGACGGTATTGAAGTCGCTAAACGTTTGCGCTCCGAACCTGCAACCAGGAATGCGATATTGATTGCAGTTACCGGCCACGATGAAGAAGAGGATAAAGCTCGCACGAAAGAGGCCGGGTTCGATCACCATCTTACCAAGCCTGTTCAGTTTGAAGTGCTTGAACGGCTGGCGGCTTCGAACGGTGGGGGACGGCCGCATTAACCCTCGTAGTGTCTGGGGTTGCCGCGCTAGCGATTCCTCTTCCGGGTTGTTTTCTATAAAGCACTAAGATTCCAAAGACGACGTATCGACCTCTTCCTCCTGTGGAGGAGCTTCTCCACAGATTCGTGAAACAATTCGCGAGACATGAATGTGGCTTGTTTCAATGAACTCTCTTACGCCGCCTATCTGAGTTCCCGCCGACGCGGTACCTGCAACGAATATACCGGGTATCTCCGATTCCATAGTTTGCTTATTGAACTTAGGCTTGCCTCCTTCGCCGATGAGGGGAATTCCGCACTTATGAAAAAGCTCTTTTTCTTGTTCATACCCGGTCAATAGAAGTACTAAATCCGTCTTCACTTCGAACTCATCACCTGCAACTCTTAAAAGTTTCACCGCTTGCGGGGAGATAGAAATAGGCTCTGTCTCGGGATAAAAATCGATCGCGCCGTGTTTTATCAGATATTGGATCTCTGGAAGGAGCCAGTATTTGATGGATTTGCCGAAGGCAGCGCGCCGGTAGCTTAGGGAAACCGCAGCCCCGATGCGGTGCAGCCTGATTGCAGCCTCGACCGCCGAATTTTTGCCGCCAACTATCAAGACCTTTTTATTGAAATAGTGATGCGGATCTAATAGGTAGTGGCTCACATGAGGGAGAGACTCACCGTCTAATCCGAGCAGGCGGGGGCGGTGCATATCGCCGATTGCAAGTACTACATATTGCGACGCCATTCTGAATTTTTCGCCGCCTAACGACGGCTGAATCGTCAAGGTGTGGTTGTCGCCGCGCTCCACAGAGAGTACGGAGTGATACGTATCTATCTTTAGATCGAATTGTTTAACGACGCTCCTCAGATAAAGAAGATATTCTTCGCGGGTAGCTTTGGTTTGATTAAGAGTTTGCAGCGGCACGCCGGCGATCTCAATCCTTTCAGGAGAGGAGAAAAACTGAGTGCCGGGAGCATACCACTCTATGGTGGAGCCGATCTGTCCTCTTTCGAAATGGCGATAGGAGATGTTCCGGCTCTTTAGCGCGGCGGCAAGTTCGATACCGATCGGGCCCGCCCCGACGATTGTAACCAGAGTGGTGTGCATAGTACCTAGTAATCTCAACTTGATTTGTTAAGTGCTGTCAAGAATAGGGAGGGGTGGCGCGCGCTCACGAGGTGAGAGCGCCGGTGGCGACGTATCAGAAATGCGCTTATTTTTGCCGGTTGCGCCAACCTGGAGGCCGGCGCAACCGAACTAGTTCTAGGTGTTTATGCTTAGCTCAAGCGAAATGCGGGCATTTAGGAGTTTGGAGATCGGACACCCTTCCTTTGCTCCTGCAGCGGCCTTCTCGATAGCTCCTCTATCAGCCCCCGGGGCATTCACGGTGGCAGTTAGATTGCTCTGAGTTACGCCGAATCCTTCTCCCTGCTTTTCCAGCACGACGGCAGCGGAAGTTTCTACGCTCTGCGGCGTGATCCCGGATTTACCCAGCTCCGCACTGAGAGCCATCGAAAAGCAAGCCGCGTGAGAGGCTGCGATTAACTCCTCCGGGTTCGTGCCGGATGCACCCTCGAATCTAGTCTTGAAAGCGTATTCCACGTTTTTGAGCGCATTACTGCTGGTTGAAATCGTTCCGCTTCCCTCTTTCAAACTTCCCTTCCAAATTGCTTTAGCTTTGCTTTCCATATCTCTCCTCCGAGTTAATTAATAAGGATAATCTTTCCATAGTCACATTCTGAAAACAAATTTCAAGCACTTTTCAGTCCGTAAAAAGAGGGGCGAGAGTGACTGCCGTCAAACCGTCTCTAAGGGAGGTAATTGATATTAATACGCCTGCCGGTTGGGAGCAGAGTTAACTAACAGAGTAGTCCCGCGGATCTCGGCAATGACTACGCGGCTTCCTGCTTTGGGGGGTGCTTGCCTTGTATCAATCAGCTCTGCTTTCCACAGCTCGCCGCCGATCCTGACTTTTCCGCAATACCGTCCGTCTCCGGTGCGTGGCTCAAAATCTTTACTAACCACCGCTTCAGCTCCCAGTATCGCCTCTATTCCGGTGCTCTGAGGCGAGGGAGTGCCTAGCTTGAGGTTTATACCTATCCGCTCTAGGAATCTTTCGATAGGTGGGCCGAGCGTCCCAGCGGCTGCGGCCACTATGTCGCTAGCGAGTGAAGCTAGTAAAACTATGAGAAGAGCCGCAATTAGCAGCGGTAGGAGATCTTGCACGTCGCAATTTTGCACCAGTAGCGTAACTGCGCGCAACAGAACAAAGCACTGCAGCAGGGGTTCTTAAATCAAGCTAAAGCATGGTAGAAGTGGTTGTATGACTCGCCCGCTCTTCATAGTTTGCGGATGCTTGAGCATCACGGTAGCAATAGTCGGGATATTTGTCCCTTTAATTCCCACTACACCGCTCGTTCTTCTCTCCGCTTACTGCTTTTCAAGAGGCTCTAAGCGGCTGCATGAATGGCTAACCAGCCATCCACTTTTTGGAAAGTCGATCCGAGATTGGGAGCAAGAGAGAGTAATTCCGCTGGGAGCTAAGATAATGGCGACTGTTATGATAGCCGCGTCGCTCTCGTATCCGATTCTTTATTGGAACCGGCCGGTATGGATTAAGATCATGATGGGCCTTGGTTGCGCAGCGGTTATCGCCTATATATGGAGCTGTCCGCACCGTACCCTCAAAAGAGGGCCGTTGAGAGAGGACCGTTGAGTGAGAGTGCCGCTAAGCAGAATTTTCAATGCTTGATTAGCGGCGTTTGTTGGTCTTGCGCAGCAGCCCGGAGCAGACGGTGCTGGTTCCTGAGTAACATGCTTGGTAGAAGCCCACCTTCAGCTTATCCAAGAAAGTATTATATTTCGCGACACCGCTAGTATTGGTTTTTAGGTTTTTAATCACCGTATTGTACTGGCCTGCGCGCTTTTTATCGTATCGGATCTGCACGGAGC
This sequence comes from Deltaproteobacteria bacterium, assembly GCA_024102635.1. Classification (GTDB taxonomy): domain Bacteria; phylum Bdellovibrionota_C; class UBA2361; order UBA2361; family JAGFJO01; genus JAGFJO01. The sequence goes on along the minus strand of JAGFJO010000068.1, from coordinate 45,442 downwards.
TGCCGGAGATCGGGGCTCCCAGAGCTGAGGCGTAAACTTGAAAGGTTACCTTTGACCGTCCGTTTTTCTGTTTCGTCACGGATGTCAGATCAATGCTAGTGGGCTCGGTTGGCGCAGGATAATCGCCTGTCCGGCAGCTGTCCCCTTCGCCGTAGAACCCTGCTACTACAGGAGAGGTGTTAGCTATTGAAAGCGCATTGTCGGCCTGCGCTGTGCCGGTTGCAACTCCGTCAAAGGAGATGCTGGGACTTGAAAAGTATGGGATTCTTGTCCCTGGTGCATATGCCATAACCGTCCGGTATTGCTGCGCAGAATTACCGAAGAATCTATTACCAAAGGAATACGCATAGGCCGGACTTTGAGGGGGAGACTGAGCGGCACCCGAATTCGCATAGTCGTGATCGGAGCCGAAGTTATGACCGAGTTCATGCGCAAACGTGTATTGGTTGCACAGTGAAGAATCGATGGAGATGATACTAAACATCTGTTCTTGATACAGCGGCATGTCGCTTGCGTTGCCGCCGATCCAAGCTATGCCGCAGAATTGCTCGCCGTTTGTGCCGCCTACAATTACACTCACCATGTCGGCGCAGTACTCCTCTCGAAGCTGTGCCAGCTCGTCCCATTTTCCGTCACTGAGGTCGGTTGCTGCCTGCAGATCGACAAAAAAGTCATCCGTCGACGACGCCGAAAGCGGATAGGTTCCTGCAAGTTCCAGCGTTACGCCGGTCTGGCTATTTGTATAAGCGAGATTCGCGCTGCTCAGCATGTTGGCCAGTGCCGATTGAGCCTGAGCGTTACCACCTGCCACCTGAACGGCATCCGGAGTATAAGCCATCAAGACCCGAATGGTGACCGCTTGTGCCGATGGCGCGGAAGCGGGGTATGATGGCTTCGAGAAATGGTGATGGGATTTTAGGCTGGAGGAAGCGGCGCAGTTTAGCTGTTTATGTTCATCGACTTCAACTATTGCTGTGCCGCCTACTGCGCTGTCTTCTTTTATTAAAAGTGTCTTGCCGTCAGGCGTTCTGATCGTGCCATGAAAGCTCCCTTGATTTGCGCTGCTGTGGGTGTATGAAAAGATATACTCGCCGTTAAGAGTGGATGATTCGGAATAGACCTCGCCCGAAACGCTCTTAGTGACATAGCCCGGATAATTAAAGAACTCCTTGGCGCGAAGAGGCTTGCCGGTAATCTTCGCTAGCCCGGGGAGCGATAAAGTGAATGGATCTCCCATGGCAGAAGCATTAACCTGTACGGTTCTCTTAGAAACCTCAGTCGCGGCAGCGCCTTTGACACTAACATTCTCTCCTATCGAAAATAGCTCCTGGGCAAGTGAAGTAGCTGAGCTAGTATGAGTCAGTGTAGCGAACGCGATAAGGAACGAAGCAAGGACTTTAAAGCGCGGCATTACAACCTCCCGAGCAAAGTTGGAGATGGGGCCCTAAAGCTGCTCTCCCGTCTCCCTTTACATCTCTCCCGTAAGCACCCAATTCACTATGCGGATCGCGTGGTTGGCACCTCTCCGGGAAGCACTGCTTGAATCGACATTTCGTGTGCCGCTCTGTAGGATTAGGGCCGAAATAGTTTGAATCGCGAAAAAACTGATTTGTGATCGGTGATATGGCGCGTCCCATTCAAATAAACCGGATGGCCACATATAATAAATTATATTGCTCCTGAGCTTGAGAGGACGTCGCTGAAAACTGGAACCCCTTGATTTCAATCAAGTTTGCAGTAAGGAAATTTTGGTTTATATCTTTTGCTAATGGAAGGTGAATTAGAAGCAAGAGTCGGCAGATTGGCCGAGATATCGCAGCGTATTCTGGTCAAAATATATTGCGGACAGAGAGTGGCAGCGGGGGAAGCCTATCTCAGAAATTGGACCAGCCCACAACGTAAGAAGCGCGCCGTAATGATGTTGGCGAAGGTCTGGGGGCTGGCGGTCTTATTTGTGTTCGTTCCGATAGTACATTTCTTTGCCGTCCCAATATTGGTTCTTCTTGGGCCTATCCTGGCCTACGCCTCGTATAGCCAGTCGACAGTGGTGCTCGGGGGGAAGGGGGAGTGCCCTAGCTGCGGGGAGATATTTGAGATTGCAAAGGCCGCCGACCGCTGGCCGCTGCAAGATATATGCGACCATTGTCATGAACATCTCCGCATTGTTAAGGACCCGGGTGTAAAGAAAGAATTAGCGCCGGTGATGCACGAAAGAGCATTTTAGAGGTGCATTGAGACCCTGTGTATTTAGAACCTCGATATGGTCAGCCGCGTACAATCAACTGCCCGATATAGATGATATAAACCGCAAGCAGGACCAAACCTTCGCGCTTTGTGATATCAAACCCTTTTCTCATTATCGGGAACAAAATGATGGTAACCCCGAGAAGCCACCAGTTGTCCTCTTGAATAATCCCGGCATGGACTGGAATAGGGTGTACTATCGATGTTAAACCAATTATCCCTAGAATATTAAAAAGATTCGATCCGATTACGTTAGCGATTGCTACATCGTTTCGTCCGCGATAACAGGAAACAAAAGAGGTAACCAATTCCGGCAGGCCAGTGCCGGCGGCGACGATAGTAAGGCCTATAAGACTCTCCGACATCCCGACTAGTCTTCCAACTTCGACTGCGCCGCTGACGGTAAGGTCTGCGGCAAAGCCTAAAATGGTGATGCCGGCTAAAGTCAATAGTATTGACCGTCCAATACTCCCGCCATCAGCTTCTTGAAGCTCGGCTATTTCGCTTTCGTATTGCGATTCTTCGGTCTTAGTAAGTTCCCGCCTCACCACCCTTATTAGAAAAGCGGTGAAGGCAATGTAAATAAATACGAAAAGAGAACCTTCCAGCCGATTGATGCTCCCGTCCATTGAAAGCACGATGAAAAGGAAGGTAACAAGCAGGAGAACCGGGAATTCAAGCTTGATGGTATTTCCGGCGAGAGTAAGGCGGCGATATATCGAGACACACCCTAATATGAATGCGATGTTGAAAATATTAGAGCCTACGACGTTGCCGACCGTAATGTCCGGCTTGCCATGCCAGGCCGCTACCCCACTAACAGCCAGCTCAGGAACTGAAGTGCCAGCCGCCACAACGGTAAGGCCAATCACTGCCGGTGTTAATTGAAGATACTTTGCAAGGCCGACGGCGCCTTTAAGTAAAACATCTCCGCCCCACACTAGGAGCAGAAGTCCGGCGAGTGTTGTCAGTATAGCCAGCAGCATCTAATGATTCGAGCGCTAAGTTCCGAAAGAACCGGCATTATACGTTAATCGGCCGCCCCATCGCCAGAGCCATTGCTTCCATAACCGATTCAGAAAGCGTAGGGTGCGGATGAATCGTATCAACCACACTGGCCGCCACTCCCTCATGGGAGCGGATGACTGCTGCTTCGCTAATAAGTTCAGTGGCCTCGGAGTGCAATATGTGAACTCCGAGCACCTCGCCGACATCAGGATCTATAAGGACCTTTATGAATCCGTCCTGCTCGCCGATAGCGATGGCCTTGCCGATTGCAGCAAACGGCACTTTGCCGACCTTGTACTTTATCCCTCGCTCCTTAAGAGCTTTTTCTGTCAGGCCTACTGAAGCAACTTGCGGTTGACAATAGGTGCAGCCGGGAACGTTATCATAACTCATCGGGTGCTTGGTTTTGCCGGCAGCCGCATCGGCCGCAATGATTCCCTCGTGGCTTGCAACATGGGCAAGCTGTGGGGCTCCCACCACATCCCCGATAGCAAAGTGATTAGGGACATTGGTGCGCATGAACTCATCCACTTTGATAAATCCACGATCTACCTTAACACCCGCCTTCTCCAGACCGATATTTTCGACATTAGCCATGAAGCCGATCGCTACTAGACAGCAATCGCCGCTCCACTTCTCCTCTTCGCTCTTACCTTTCAAGGTAGCGGAAATAACCTTGCCCGAGCGCTTTATGTCGGACACGGCGGTAGATGTCTTTATGACCATTCCATTTTTCACAAAGATCCTCTGAAGCTGCTGCGAAACTTCTGTGTCTTCAAGCGGCAGGATCTGGTCGAGCATCTCAACTACTGTGACCTGCACGCCTAGAGTCGAGAAGAAATAAGCGAATTCGATCCCGACAGCGCCTGCTCCGATAATCAACATCTTTTGCGGCAGGCGCCTGTAGTCCAAGATCGTCCTGTAAGTATGAATCACCTCCCCATCTATCTCCACGCCCGGAAGGGGGCGGGGACGAGCGCCGGTCGCGATGATGATGTCTTTGTAGGAGAGCGTAGTCGTGTTCCCCGAGTTCTCACGTACCGTGAGACGGTTGCTTCCTTCGAGCGAGCCGGTTCCCATGAGGACTTCAATCTTGTTTTTCTTCATGAGGAAATTAACGCCGCTGGAGAGCTTTCCGGCCACATCCCTGGAGCGCCCTATTATTTTTGGAAAGTCGAGCTTCAAGCCGTCGGTTTGGAAACCGAAATCGGAGGCGCGCTTCATGTCATGATAAAGCTGAGCCGACCTCAAGAGCGCCTTAGAGGGAATACAGCCCCAGTTTAGACAGATACCGCCAAGCGCTTCGCGTTCCACGATAGTCACCTGGCGTCCGTTCTGCGCCGCCCGAATAGCGGCAACATATCCGCCAGGCCCCGAGCCTAAAACGATTAAGTCCTTTGATGTACTGGTCATAACTGTCCTATTTCTCAAACTAGTCGAGACCCTTATAGTACATTTTTATCATATTGTAACCGTCCAGCTCGGGGGATGTGCTTGTGTTAATCATGACATAAAAATGTATGGTCTTTTTTTGGCCGTTCGAGTGAGCGCCGCCTAGCCGGTGGCGGCAGGATGTTGAAATGCTTGATAGCCTGAAAGCCGGCTGGACGGCATAGAAAAACCTAACTTGTACGCGATCTCCAGGCTGATAGAATGAAGTATTAACGCTCCATAGTTTAGTTTTGATCTCAGACTGACTCCAGGTTTTACCGATGCCTCACAATCTCGATCAATTTCCGAATTTAGCCGCGGCTTTTCTTGCGATGGCTAAATCGCATCCCCTCAAACCCGTTTACAAGTACGGGAAGATTTCAGATAGCGACTATCATTCGGGTAAAGACGCCCATTTAATTGAGCGCAGTTGGGTGGCGGTGACTTACAGCGAGGTACAGGCCCGGGTAGAGCAGTTGAGCCGGTATCTGGCGAGCTGCGGGGTGAAGAGGGGTGACCGCGTGGCAATTATATCCAATTCCCGTGGCGAGTGGCTCGAGGCTGATATGGCGATACTTCTTTTGGGCGGTATCGTGGTTTCTGTGTATCAATCTCTTCCGGCTCACGATGTGGGCTATATACTGTTTGACGCCCAATGCCGCGTTGTTCTGGCAGAGAATAGTGAGCAGCTAGAAAAGATCGAGCATCTTAGGGAAAATCCATGCGCCATTCCTGCAACAGAGGAGCGCCCCGCCAGTTCAGAACAGCTCTCTTTCGACAAGGTGATTGTCTTCGAGGAGACTCCTAAGAGGGAGGGGGTGATCTCGCTAAAGGATGCACTTCGTGAAGGAGAAAATTTGCCAGCGGCAGAGGCGGCTGATACCAGCCGGGAGGATCTCGCTTCTCTGGTTTACACCTCCGGTACTACGGGCCCGCCCAAAGGCGTAATGCAGACGCACGGCAATCACTTGTCCAACGTCCGTCAGGCCTATCAAGCGGGGTTGTATGACGATAGCACCTCGCTCATGTTGGTGCTTCCGCTTGCGCATTCCTTTGCAAAACTTATGGGGTATATCGGATTCTTAACTGGCGCTACGTTGCGTTTCCCCGCGGTCGCAAGCCGCAGTTCTTCCAGGCTGGCGCCACTTTCGGTTTCCCGTGATCTGCATGAGTGTGGTGCTCAGCTGTTTCCTCTTGTTCCGAGATTGCTGGAGAAGATGAAGGAGGGGATACAACAGCGCGCATTAGGTTCCGGATTGGAAGCTTTGCTACTTCGGGCTGCTCTTAAATCGGCGGAAGCGGTTTATCATGCGCGGCAGGAGAAAAGAAAAGTGCCAATTCTTTCCGGGCTGATATTCCGCCTGACCGGCTTCTTAAGAGATAAGATAAAAAGAAAAATTTTCGGGCCCGAATTCCGTTATATCGTATCCGGCGGGGCCAAACTGCCTGAAACGGTAGCTGTGTTTTTTGACTCTCTTGGAATAGAGATACTTGAGGGCTACGGCCTTACCGAGACGTGTGTAGCTACTAATGTTAACAGGCTCCGCAATAAGAAGATCGGAACAGTTGGGCCATTATTAGCTAGTGATATTGAGCTGAAACTTGCTTCCGACGGCGAGATACTATTTCGCGGGCCTAATATTGCGAAAGGGTATTATAACCGGCCCTCCGCCACCGCGGCCGCATGGGACGCGGACGGCTGGTTTCACACTGGAGATCTCGGCCAGATTGATAGAGATGGGTTTTTGTCGATTACGGGACGAAAAAAGGAAATTATTGTCACGGCCGGCGGAAAAAAGATCGCTCCCGAGGCGATTGAGCAGAGATTCAAAGCAATATCGTTCATCTCTCAGATAGTGCTGATAGGCGAAGCGAGACCCTATTGTGTAGCTGTGATTACCTTGAATAAAGAAGGAGCGGCGGTTGCCGGTTCCGTCTCTGACCCGGATGCACTAATTGAGCGGCTGAGGAGCGAGAGCCAACTGGCTCGCGCCATATGGGCGGAGTTCGAGAAAGTAAATGCAGATCTAGCCAGCTTTGAAACGGTAAAAAAGGTTCTAATTGTAAAGGACGAGTTCACAGTAGAGAACGGGTTCCTGACCCCCACCTTCAAGATTAAGCGTGCGGTGGTGCAAAAGCGCTTTGAAGACGCCCTTGAGAATCTTTACTTAACCAAGTTTGAGAAGCAGGTTTTTGTGGAAGAATAGCGCGCGAAGCCGGATAGACTAATGAATTGCGGTTTTCCCCAGCCCCTTGGTTGGATCGAAACGAAATACCTCTCCATCTGCACTGCTGAATAAAAGCCGCTCATACAGCGTCTCGGGCGAGATAATGCCTTCAATAGATGGCCGGCCCTTAATCATCCCTTCCTCGCGCACCTTTTCGAGCAGAAAGGCTGCAAGTAGCACCTGGTGCCGGGATACTCCTACACGTCGTTTGATATACACGTCAAGAGTAACTTTGTCGTCGGGTTGGATATTATGGACGCGTTCGATGGCATGAACTCCCTCTTCGCTGTAGCGAAGCGTTTCGCGGGTAATCGCCACCACCTTGGAGAAAACTTCATATTCATAGCTGGTGCTGCCCGGGTCTATCTGTTCGCAGCGCGCCATTAATGATTTTACAATTTTCTCCGTAGAGCCGTATTTTGCATCCACTACAATCGATTCGTGCGGCAATGCGCCGACGTAAATTCCCCCGTTAATACGTGTGAGTTCACCGATTATTGGGCGGCCTCGAAAATATCCGTAAGGAGCCTCCGGGGTGATAGTAGGAGCATAAGCATGGCAAAGCTCGATTCTCTTGACCGCCTCCATGAATCGATTTCTCGGCTCCACAGAGGTGAGTAGCGCTTCATTGGCAGGCGTTTTTCCGAGCGAGATCCTCTCTTTGATGGAGGCAATGACACGATGAGTAGCAGCGGCAAGCGAAGCTAACGCATTTCGTCGAGGTTTTGGCTCGGCTGTATCTCCGCTTCGAGCTACATTCCAAGCTATATCTCGCATGATGTTAGATGAGGTTGAAGTCATGAGCGCCTCCTAACCACTTATCGTACGAATGGTTCGTAGTGCTTCTGCATTTTGCGGCTTTCAGAATCAAAAACATCACAGCCCGGCGCTCAAAAAGTAGGCGTATTTACAGTAGCTTATCCATTGTAACCGTCAGATTGCGAACTTCTTAACGGGAGCGGGTTGGCAAGCCGCCAAGAAAATTTTATACCTCTCGGGCCATGATTAGATTTCGGTTTTTCGCAATTCTCACGGTTCTATCTATCTCGACGCCCGCGTTATCGCAGGAGCATCTGCTTTCAGATAGAAACGGCGATGGAATTCTCGAAGTTGCGGCTTTTGGCGACAGCATAACTTATGGCGTAGGTGACAGCGCTTTCCCCGCCGCCGGTGGGTATATTGTAAGGGCAGGTGTGCTTGCCGGGATTGCTACAACTAACTTCGGTCTGCCCGGAGAAGAGGCATTAGTTGGAGGGCAGTACCGAATAGCACAGGTCCTTAGCAGTTCAAGCGCTGATATCGTGGTTATGATGGAGGGCACAAATGATGCCGTGCATCAGGCATCTACCCGCGAACTCAAGTCCGGTCTTCAGCGCATGCTGAATATTACTCACGCGCTTGGCAAGCAGGCTGTAATAATGACTTTACCGCCTCCTTGCTGTGATCGCGGCAGTTTGGCGCCCTTTACAACCAGTTATAGCGCAGCTATTCGGGAGCTTGCTTCCTCCAATGAAGTTCCGCTTACCGATCTAGAACAGGTATGGTCCACAACTTGCGTGAATAAATCCGAGTGCGAACTTTATAATCTGCCCGAGGGCCTGCACCCCAATTCCTTAGGATACGATGTAATCGCGCAGAGTTTGCTGGGGACACTGATGGGGATCGATCTTTTGGTGCCGGGTGGAGCCGCGCAGCTTGAAGCGGCACTCGGCCTTGAGCCCGGCTCTATTATGGTGCAGCCCATAATGCAGGAGATACCATGACCCGCCGTATTTGTTGCTCAGTATTACTCCTGGCCTCGGGCCTTCTTACTCTTGCTTCCTGCGGTGGTGGAGGCGGAGGAAGCGGCGGCAGCACTGCGCGATCTGCTAGAACTGGCGTGCGGCTGCTACATGGAGTGTTAGATATAGCGCCTATCGAACTTGTCGATGGGAGCGGAGCAGTAAAGCAGGTGGTAAAGTTTGCGGACGCTCCGCTGTACATTGATAGCGCTACGGGACCTCAAAACTTCGAGGTTCTCGCCCGCGAAAGGGGACCTCTTTTTTTCTCACCCATCGAGGTGGAGCGCAATCGCCACTATACAATTCTGACTTATGGCAATCTTTCGTCCCTCGGAATTGGAAGCGCCATTTTCGAGGATGCGGCGGCAGACCAGCCGCTTGAGAGCGGGACGGCAAACCTCCGCATCTTACATTCATTAGTCGGAGCCGCGTCAGTGGAGGTGTCTCTAGGGAGCGGCAATATAGCGCCGACATCTTTCGGGCGAGCATCGGATTATCTTTCGTTACCGGCCGGTCCTGTGTCCGCTGCAATTCTTAGAAGCGCCGATCAGCGCGTTTTAGCGACCCTCTCATTGATACTCGAAGAGGGGAGGGCCTATTCGATTTTTCTTACCGGAGATCTTAATTATCTGACGGTGGCTCGCCTTCTTACGGATAATTAAGCGTCATCCGATGCCCGATTTTCTTGCAATTCGTAAGCGTTGTACCGGTTTTCATGATGAACTGGTTCGAGTCCAAACTGCGGCACCAATATACAGAGCCACCAAGGGAAACAGCGGAACAGCAATGCTTTCTCTGAAGAAGGTGATCGGCAGAACAGCCGCGCAAAGAAGGAGCAGCTCAGTTATATCGCGGTTTCGCTTAAAATCCATAACCGCTATCAGTGAAACAAGCGCGATTCCCAGATCGTAAAAAAGCGTCTGAGGCGACACGAGCACCACTCCAGGGCCGAGCAGCAGCAAGAAACGGCGGAACTTCTCAGGGGAGCTGCGGCTATCTTTCCATACACCGAGCAGGAACCAAAGCAGCACACCGGTCACGACACAGCTGATGATTATACCGCCGGCCGCAATACTATCGGACCCCAACCCGGCAATTTTCATTAGAATTTTGCCGGCGGCGGGAAGTGAGACCATCTGCTGCGCGTTGGCCTCAAGATTCTGCTCGGCGAAGCCGGACGCTGCTTTCCACCAATTCAAGGGCCATAAATAACCCATTAGGGATGAACCCATTAAATAGAAAATGAGCGCAGGTAGGGCCGCGCCGGCAAGCAAAGCCATTCGTCTAGTAAAAAGTGAGGTGGCGAGAGCTAGCAAACCGAATTGAGGCTTGAAAAGCCAAAGTCCTAGACAAACGCCGCTTACGGCTTCCCACTTGCGGCCAATCCGGAATGATCCGTATATGGCGCCGCTATATAGCAGCATGCTAAGAGCGGTGTTCTGTGCACCGAAGATCGCATAGAAATTCGGAGCAAAGCACAAACAGATAACGGCGATATGCAGCCATTGCGGCCGCAGTGAGGGGTTTATTTTTGCCAGAGCGAAAAACGAGAGAATATAGAATGCCGCCATGCCGATTGTGAAAAGAAGCTGAGCGGCTTGGGGACTAAAAAGAGCCAGAGGCTTGAGAAGTATCGCATCATAGGGCGGGTAAACCGACATGTAAAACGAACCGGCAAAGGAGGGCCAGTACCTATTCTCAATCTCCCGCTGAAGGTGTGGGTCGTAAAGCCTCTCTGCGGGATGACTCTCCAGAATTTTTGCAAGTACATAGAAGCCGGGAAAGTCTCCGCGTTTAAGGAGAGATCTTCCTTCTTCATCAACGCTGTAACCTACCGCTATAGAAGCCGCGAAGGCGATCAAAAGCGCTATGCTTATCCGGCGCAGGCGCGCAGTGTTCCAAAACATTTCAAAAGCTAAGTAAAGCCGAGCATCCCCTCTACCCGAGAAAGCACCTCCTTGACGGTTATAGCTTGCATGCAGACATTATTGCGGCATACAGAGTGCCGGTGGTTGGCCGCCGAATAACACGGACTGCATGAGAGACCGGCGAACATCGTCACCGTGCCGGGGCTGAGTGGGGCGTATCGTAATGGAGTCTCCGGGCCGAAAAGCACTATGCTGTTGATTCCGGTTAGGACAGCCATATGAGCCGGGCCACTGTCGGTCGTAATTAAAAGATCACTGACACTAAGCAGAGCCAGCACCTCGCGCAGGTTCCTTGTCTTGCCGGTAAGGTCAATAACACGAGCGGCCGGGGCAGCCTGCGATACTGCTTTGTAATAGGAATGAGAACGGGATAGCCCGATCACCGCGAAAACCGTTTTGCCACGATTCACGGAGAGCTGGGAAACAAGATGGCCGTAATTCTCGAGCGGCCAGCCGCGCAGCTGGAGAAGTCCAGGATCAGGATTCAGGACGATTAAACGGCATTCATCGTCGCGTTTAAAGCCTGAAGAATCGAGCAGCTGCTGAATTGCCCGGCTTTCCTCCTCGCTAGGAATGAAACGGGGCGCCGGACGAAGTTCCCCGGAAAAGTTCTTTTTCACCAGCGGAAAATCGCGCGTATCGGCGTCAAGTGAGCCGACCAGCGCAAGAAAGTTAAGCGCCATATGCTGCGTTGAATTATAGTATACGCGGTGGGTAAATAACGACCCGCGGTAAAGCCCTTCCTCCGAATAGTTATAGAATCCGGCGCGAATTCGCGCGCCGCAAGCGTAAGAGAGCAGGGCAGTGCAGCGTGAGAAAAGCTCCAGGTCCACTACGGCATCTATCGATAACTTGCGAAGCGTGATTACGGCCCTAAGCGCCCCCGCCAAGAAGCGCGGCAGTGAGCTGTCATCAATGGTGATTACGTTTTCAGCCGGAATCTTCGCCAGAAGATCAACGCTCTCTCTATTTTTTTCGAAGATTAGAAAGTAAAGATTCTCTCTTCCCACCATCTTTTCAGCCTTGTGCATGGCCGAATAAGCGATGATGGCAGAACCCATCTCACTTAACTCAATGAATAGTATCTTTGAGGGCGGTTTGCTGGATGGCGGGATAAATAGATCAATCAGCCGCCGTAATAATGACGCAAAGAAGCACAGCGGGATTCCTAACCAGTAATCCACCCGCTGCATGAATCTTATCTGCATCGCTTACTATGCCTTCAGCGACGCTACCATCTCAATTTCTACAAGGGACCCGAGCGGCAATCCGGCAACCTGAAAAGTTGCACGGGCAGGGCGGTACTTCCCCAGCCACTTTTCGTAAATACCGTTGACGGTCTTGAAGTGGCCGAGATCCGAAAGAAGAATGGTGGTCTTGGCGACGGCAGCAAAGTCGAGCTGCAAATGTTTCAAAATTGCGCTCAAGTTCTTCATTACCTGCTCGGTCTGAGTCTCAATGTCGCTGCCGGCCAGCTGCCCGGTGGCGGGATCCAGCGGAATCTGACCCGACAGGAATACCATGCCATTACAGATTACCGCCTGTGAGTAGGGGCCGATTGCTTTAGGCGCATCGGCTACATCATTTATGTATTCAATCATGTGCTATCTTGTAGCAAATACTATGAGATCAATCAATTGACCCTAACAATATCTGAACAGATAATTAACCGCATTCTAGCTGTATAGGTATCAACTTATGCTGCTCTTCCGCTTACCATTGGCCAGAGAATGTTCATGAAATATTGGGGCTAGTGCACTTTTACCGAATCCCTAATCGATCGTTAGTATTGAAAGCAAGGGCCATTGTATGAAGAAGGATAAGATACTGGTGGTAGAGGACGAGGAGGATATCCTTGAGCTTGTTCGTTATAATCTGACTAAGGACGGATACTCCGTAACGGGGGTTGCCTCCGGCGAAGATGCAATCTCGTTCGCCCGTAACGAGGCGCCCAAACTTGTGATACTGGATCTGATGCTTCCCGGTTTGGACGGCCTCGAGGTGTGCAAGGTGATAAAATCAGATCCTAAAACCCGTCACATTGCAATTATTATGCTCACGGCTAAAGGCTCAGAAGCTGACGTGGTGACCGGCCTGGAGCTTGGAGCAGATGATTATATAGTAAAGCCTTTCAGCCCGCGGGTCCTCAGTGCAAGAGTGAAAGCGGTCCTGAGGCGCGACCTTACTATAGAGGGCGATAAGTCCGCCACAGTGAGGATCGATGAGCTAGTTATCAATCCCAGCCGGCATGAAGTTAAAATTAGCGAACGCCTAATTGACCTTACCTCGACTGAATTTAAACTGCTGCACTTCTTGGCCCGCCAGAGAGGGCTCGTTTTCTCGCGTTACCAGATCGTCGATGCCGTCCACGGAGAGGACTATCCGGTGACCGATCGCTCTGTAGACGTTCAGATCGTAGGACTTCGCAAAAAGCTCGGAGATTACGGGGAGTATATTGAAACTGTAAGGGGCGTGGGCTACCGCTTTAGGGGATAATCGGTCCTTATGATGCGAACGAGAGAAGGCTTCAGGCTCTCACGCGGACAGCTGAACATCGTGATGCTGATTTTCGCCTCGTGCGCGGCTGCTGCCGGCGCAGTCATCTGGTCCAGCTTTAGGGCTCGCGACGCTCTCATCACCCAATCATTTGAATCTCTTCATCAGTCGGCGGCAGTCATGAACAGGTTGCTATCCACCCAACCTCAACATGAAAGTGTTCTAACCCAGTTTTCGGCAGCATTGAGCGCGAAGCCGGAGTTCGGGCTTACAATTTCGCTTTTGAGCGATGCGGGCAGCGTCTTGCATTCAAGCGAAATAGAGATGGCCGGTAGAGATCTCTCTTCATATCCGGACGTGCGGTCGGCCCTTTCAGGAGCGATAGGTTCATACCAATATCTTCCGCGTAATGTGAAGGCTGGTTTCAAGCGGATTGCGGTGTCCCATCCCGTTGACCTTGGAGATGCACGCATCCTCCGCTTATCGCACGATGTGGAGAAGCATAGCGCAGTGGCGGTCTCGCCCGCTGAGTGGTTGATGCTCTCCCTCCTTATTGCAGGGACAGCACTTGCATTGTGGCTCTACTTCGGCTCTGGCAGGGATCCCGAGATGGAAGAACTAATTGAAGTGGTGAGAAAGTTTCGCTCCGGAGATCTCGCCTTTCGCGCCGATACATCAGTTCGAAGCCAGTATGCTTCTTTAGCCCTGCAGATAAACAGGTTAGGCTCGTCGCTCGAGCGGGAGATTGCGCGCCTAAAGAGCGAGAAATCAGCTAGGGACGACCTGCTCTCGCACTTGAGGGAGGGCGTCGTTGCGGTCAATATGGATCTTATTGTAACCAGCATCAACCGCTCGGCAGGGAAACTGCTCGATATTCTGCCGGAGCAGGCCTCCGGGATGAGTGTTCCGGAATTATTCCGCGACATACGGCTGCAAAGATTTGCGGAGCGTGCGCTACAAGAAGAAAGTTCAATCGAGGAAGAGATCACCGTTTATCAGGAGCGTGAGCTGCATATTCACGCTTATTCGACAATTCTTCGCGATACTGCAGGCCAAAAGTATGCGGTCCTTATCGTGTTGAACGATGCTACTCATCTTAAGAGGCTCGAAAATATCAGACGGGATTTTGTAGCGAATGTATCGCACGAGCTTAAGACCCCAATCACCACGATTAAAGGGTTTACGGAAACCTTGCTGGAAGGCGCAATGCACAATAAAGAGGAGCTAAATAGGTTTCTAACCATCATCTCGCGCCACGCAGAGAGATTGAACCAGATAATCGAAGACCTACTTACTCTTGCCCGCATGGAACAGAGCGAGGACCGGGGTGAAATAGAGAAAGATACCGTGCCGCTGATAGCGATAGTTATGGCAGCAAAGCAGAGCTGCGAGCATAAGGCGGCTGATAAGAAAACCGCCATTGACATCGAATGCCAAGAGAATGTGATGGTTGACGCAAACGTCTCTCTGCTTGAGCAGGCTATAGTGAATCTCATTGATAATGCAATCAAATATACGCCGGAGAATAGCATTATTAAGGTGCAGGGAAGGGAATCGGAAAAGGGCGTTCAGGTCGACGTTCTGGACCAAGGGCCGGGAATAGAGAAAGCTCATCTTGAGAGGATCTTCGAGAGGTTTTATCGTGTTGATACGGCACGCAGCAGGCAGCATGGAGGTACCGGTCTTGGGCTGGCGATAGTAAAGCATATCGCGATCTCTCATGGGGGATATGTTTCTGCCGACAGCACGCCCGGGAGAGGCAGCCGCTTTACGATCTTCATCCCTTCCTCCAAGGGGCACGGTTAGCCAAGATATCATCTCCGCAACTGTTTTTTTGGAGAAGCTATGTGCTGTAGGAGTTCCTGGTAAAAATTCGTTTAGGAGGCATATGCACTTGATCTACATCATAATAGGGCTTTTTGCGGGATTCCTGAGTGGACTTTTGGGAATCGGCGGCGGAATAGTAATGGTGCCTGCCTTGATGATTTTGGCCGGGATGACTCCTCATCAATCAATTCAGGTCTCGTTATTTGCAATTATTCCTGCCGCCATTTCGGGTACGTTAAAGCATGCTTCTTATAGCCATCCTCATTTAATGGCTGTCATTTTTCTCGCATTAGGCGCAATAATCGGAGCCTACTTCGGAGCAGCTTCAGCACAGGCGCTGCCTGCCGATACTTTGAGGCGGATTTTTGGGGTCTTTCTTTTAGTGACCGGCAGCTATCTTTTGCTTCGCCACTAACTTCCCCCGGTAATACATCCGGCCGGTCAAATATTAACGATCCTCTCTTTTACTTCTAACACGCCCCTAACATGATCGGGTTAGTTTTGCTGCGGACTTGCGGTAAATTAACGTATGTCAGTACGGGAAATACACCTCACTAAATCATTTGGAGGAATATGAGGATAAGAGATATTTATGCACCATTTTTGTTGGCAGTATTAGTACTGCCGGCGTGGAAAACAAATGTTGATGCAGCGGTGCCGGAAAATCTTTCAGGCACCATCAAAGTCGACGGATCGAGCACCGTTTATCCGATCACAGAAGCAGTAGCGGAGGAGTTCGGAAAAATCCACGGGGATGTCAGAGTGACCGTGGGAATCTCCGGAACGGGCGGGGGATTCAAGAAATTTTGTACGGGAGAAACAGATATCTCTGATGCTTCAAGGCCGATCAAGCCCTCGGAGATTGAAACGTGTTCTGCGAACAAGGTTGACTTCATAGAGCTGCCAGTTGCCTACGATGCTATCTCGATAGTAGTGAACCCTAAGAATACCTGGGTTAAGTCGCTTACCGTCGCGGATCTGAAGAAGATGTGGGAGCCGGAGGCGCAGGGCAAAATCACGAAGTGGAACCAGATCCGTTCGGAGTGGCCCAACCAGCCTCTTCGGCTTTTCGGCCCTGGGATTGATTCCGGTACCTATGATTATTTCACCGAGGCGATCATGGGGAAAGAAGACGCTTCACGCGGCGACTACACAAGCAGTGAGGATGACAATACTATCGTACAGGGAGTTGCAAACGATGTGAACGCGCTCGGGTTCTTCGGCTTAGCTTACTATGAGGAGAACAAAGGGAAACTTAAAATGGTTCCGGTCGACGATGGAAAGGGGGACAACGGTGCGGGCCCGCAGATGGCTAACGCTGAGAATGTAATTGAAGGGATCTATCAGCCGCTTTCACGCCCGCTATTCGTATATGTACGCAAGCAGGCAGCCGAGCGACCGGAGATTAAGGAATTTGTACAGTTCTACCTTAAAAACACTAACACCCTTTCACCAGAAGTAGGGTATGTGCAGCTTCCCGACAAGGTAACAGAGCTGGCTACCAATCGCTTCGCCGAGAGGGTGACCGGCTCGGTGTATAGCGGCGGCCATTCGCAGCTCGCCACTCTTGAGGAGCTCTACACTAAAGGAAGCTAGTCACTTGATTCTACCTCCCCGGGGCAGGAGCCCCGGGGAGTATCATTGAAAGCTGGATATACAATAAGAGCTAAGCGTGCAAAGAAGAAAGTTAGCCGAGTCTATAATATATTGCCTGCTGTTTCTTTGCGGTTCGCTCTCGATATTCGTCACCACAGGCATTGTGATTGCTCTCGGAATTGAAGCGCTTGGTTTCTTTGAGCACGTTTCTCTTTGGGAATTTCTTTTCGACACGGAGTGGACACCACTCTTTTCTATCAAACGTTTCGGTATTGCCCCTCTGGTGGCTGGAACGCTTCTCACCTCTGCTATCGCTCTTATAATCGCATTACCGCTCGGACTGTTGGTTGCGGTATATCTGGGTGAGTTCGCTTCGGAGCCGCTTCGGCGGGTGCTAAGACCTATACTCGAGCTGCTTGCCGGGATACCCACAATCGTATACGGCTACTTTGCCCTCCTCTTTGTTACACCGCTGCTGCAAACTCTATTTCCAGAGCTCCCGGGTTTTAATGCTCTTAGCCCCGGGCTTGTAATGGGATTCATGATCCTGCCCATGGTAGCCTCGTTAAGTGAAGACGCTCTCTACAGCGTGCCTCAAGGACTGAAGGAAGCGGCCTACGCCATGGGGTGCACTAGGCTGCAGATGGTTTTTAAGGTTCTTATTCCCTCGGCTCTGGGCGGAATTACGGCAGCCTTCATTTTGGCTATGTCACGTGCGGTTGGAGAGACGATGATTGTAGCGATTGCTGCCGGGCAGCAGCCAAATTTGACACTCGACCCCACTAGTCCGGTGGAGACCATGACCGCATATATCGTTCAGATCTCGCTTGGGGACACGCCTCATGGGACTTTGGAATACAGAACGATATTCGCGGTTGGGCTAATGTTATTCCTTATTACTTTGCTACTGAACTCAGTGAGTTTCATGATTCGCAACCGCTATAGAAACGCTTAGCCCTACTAATGGAGTGACTTATAATGCAGCCCGCACAAGCAGCCCCGATGTATGCAGATAGTTCGAGCGAAGCAGCGCCTATTGAACGGGCAAAATGGCCGATCAGCGACCTTATCTTCCAGGTCTGCGCCCTTTTGGCGATCTTGCTGGCATTAAGCGTCATTATCGCTCTGTTATTTGATATCTTCTCCGACGGTTTCCACCGCCTCAGCTGGGATTTTTTAACTTCCTTTCCGTCTCGCTTTGCAGCCAAGGCCGGTATCTACTCGGCGTTGGTCGGGAGTTTCTGCTTGATGCTGCTAACGATAGTTTTTTCTCTGCCGCTCGGCGTGGGAGCCGCTATCTACCTAGAGGAGTACGCGCCCAAGAACCGGTGGACAGCGCTGCTGGAGCTGAATCTTGCTAATCTGGCGGGTGTACCCTCAATAATTTACGGAATTCTGGCGCTTCAGATATTTGTGCGTTGGCTGGATTTCGACCGGAGCTTGCTTAGCGGGGCGCTGGCATTAACTCTTTTGATTCTTCCGGTTATCATCATCGCTTCGCGTGAGGCGATACGAACTGTGCCGCGTACCTTACGCGAGGCTTCTCTGGCTCTCGGGGCGACACAGTGGCAGACCATTTGGACCCAGGTCTTGCCGGTAGCTTTACCGGGAATAATGACCGGATGCATATTGGCTTTCTCTCGCGCAATCGGCGAGACGGCGCCGCTGATCACGATTGGTGCACTGACGTACGTAGCGTTTCTTCCCGACGGCCTATTCTCGAGTTTTACGGCACTTCCGATTCAAGCTTACAACTGGGTCTCCCGTCCGCAAGAAGCGTTTCATGCAAATGCGGCTGCGGCAATGGTCGTGCTATTGATAATTCTTCTATCTATGAATGCGTTCGCGATCTTGCTGAGGGTCAAGTATCAAAAGCGGACACGATAGACAATTGTTATTGGCAGGCATGCTCAAAGTGAGGTTAAAATGAGTGCAGAACCGGCGTTCCAAATAAAAACCGATATGAATACTAGCTTTAGAGCGGCGGACAACGCCGAGCCAACCGCTGCCGTGGAGCCAAAGATTAAGGTCGAGAACCTAAACTTTTTTTATGGTAATCATCAAGCGCTCTACAATATCTCGCTAAATTTGCTGCCCCAGCGCGTCACTGCGCTTATAGGTCCTTCAGGGTGCGGTAAATCGACATTTTTGCGCACGTTGAATCGGATGAATGATATTATCCCCGGTGTGCGTCTTAACGGGGAAATTCGGATAGACGGAAATGACATCTATGCACCCAACACCGATGTAGTTACTTTGCGTAAAGAGGTTGGCATGGTTTTCCAAAAATCCAACCCATTTCCGAAAACGATTTTTGAGAATATCGCTTTCGGACCGCGCGTGTACGGCCTCAAGGATAGGACCAAGTTGGAGGAAATAGTAGAGAAAAGCCTGGTAAGAGCAGACCTTTGGAAGGAGGTTAAAGATCGGCTTCACACAAGCGCGCTTGACCTCTCGGGCGGGCAGCAGCAGCGCCTCTGTATTGCAAGGGCGCTTGCTGTGGATCCTGAAATCCTTCTTATGGATGAACCGGCGTCGGCCCTTGACCCTCGCTCAACTGCTAAAATCGAAGACTTAATAGGAGAGCTGCGCAGCCACTACACCATTGTAATTGTGACTCATAACATGCAGCAAGCGGCGCGCGTGTCGGACTACACAGCCTTCTTCTATGAAGGTTCTCTTGTGGAGTTCGGGGATACGAGAGAGATTTTTACAAAGCCGCGCGAGAGGCAAACCGAGGATTATATTACCGGCCGATTCGGATAAGGAGCAGCCATGACCAAACATCTTGAGCGAGAAGTTGATCGTTTGAAACGTAAGATCTTGAATCTAAGCTCCATCGTGGAAGATTCTCTTTTCAAGGCGGTCAGATCGGTAGAAAAGCGTGACCGCACCCTAGCCGAGAGTGTGATCAAGATGGATCATGAGATCGATTCTATCGAAGTAGAGGTCGAAGAGGATTGCCTGAAAATTTTGGCGCTTCATCAACCGGTCGCTATTGATCTCCGGCTCATCATCGCCGCGCTTAAGATAAATAATGACCTTGAGCGGATCGGCGACCTAGCCGTGAATATAGCGGATCGTGCCGTTTCTCTCTCTCAGCTCAAGCCCGTCAAGGAGGAGCTTCCTTTTGAGGAGATGGCACATGGCGTTCGTCAAATGCTGAGAAAGAGTCTTCAGGCCTTGGTTCATCTCGATGTTCAGCAGGCGCAGGAGGTGTGCGCCTCCGATGATCGCATCGATGAGTTCAATAAACAGATTCATAAGCAGGTGCTTGAAAGCATGCGCCATAATCCGGAAGATGTACAATCATTGATGCTTTTTATCTCAGTATCGCGCAATCTGGAACGGGTGGCGGATCACGCCACCAACATAGCCGAAGACGTTATATATATGGTGGATGGCGAGATCGTACGCCATAGGGTTGCCGAACTTTGCCAAGCTCCAGTTTAAGACTGCTAGGAACCAGCTTCAATTAATCCGTTTCTGGCAGTGACAGTAAGGCCAAGGCGCTAGTCTTGCGCCCCAGCCCGTTCCGCAGTAGTGATATCAGAGCTTATTTTGCGCCCGGAACCATGAGAATATTTTCGGTAGTGCTTCTTTGCGCCGGGCTCCTTTATTTGGGAGCGATCTCCGGCCGTGATATCGCTACACGGGGCGAGGGGCGTGAGGCCCTGGTCGCTGCAAATATATTGCGTACCGGCGATTGGGTTCTGCCGCCCGGCTATGGTGGAGTAATTCCTTCGAAACCGCCGCTGCTTCACTGGTTAATAGCCGCAACAGCCACAGTAAGCGGAGACCTCACTGCTTTTATAGCGCGCTTTCCCTCGGCCATTGCCTCTTTGGTATTCGCTGCCGCCATGTTGCTCTTCCTTGCAAGGCGCACTTCAAAGGAGATTGCGGCCGTTTCAGTGATTATCCTTCTTACAAGTATCGAGTGGCTTAGAACCGGCACTTCATGCCGGGTTGATATGCTGCTTTCCACATGTATGGCCGCCGGACTAGTGTCGCTATTTGTTTGGCAGGAGAGGGGATTTAAAGGGATCTCGTTTTCGGCTGTTATATTACTTACTTTGGCAGTTATGGCCAAAGGACCGGTCGCAATAGTCCTTCCGGCCTTGATTATTTTTCTTTACGCCCTGCTGCGAAAAGAGCCGTTGCCCAGGGTGTTATTTGCAGGCGTTAAGGCCTTTGTGCCGATTATGCTGCTAAGCTCTATTTGGTATGTTCTTGCTTACTACGATGGAGGCGAAAATTTTTTTGATAAGTTTTACGAGGAGAATGTCGGCCGCTTTTTGAGCGATTCACCGGATGAGCCGCATGAGCACAGCGCGGCCTATCTTCTCGCCACCATTCCTCTCGGGTTCATGCCGTGGAGCCTCTTTTTGCTCTGGCCGATACTATTAAAGATTAAGACAGTAGTGGCGGCGGGCCCTGCGGCTTGGAAAAAGAGCTTTTTATCGCGCTCTCCGCTGCAACAGTTTTCTGCTTTGACCTGTGTCTTGTTCATTGCGTTTTTTTCCATTCCTGCCAGCAAGAGGAGTGTTTATCTGCTCCCGATCTATCCATTCCTGTCATTCTTCCTGGCGCACCTTGTGGTCCAGCTTCACGGTTTCTCACTTAAGTGGTTCAAGAAGTCGTCAGAGACCGCCGTGAGTGTTTTATTAGTCCTGCTAATAGTTGCGTACGTGCTTTTACTTGGAGAGTGGGATCGTTACTTCATCCATCATGCGTCAAGCACCAAGAATGACGAACTTCAATTTATTAGTGGGAATCTTCGGGAATTGCTGATTTATTCAGATGTTGTAGTGCTGGCGGCAATTTGGGGATCGTTCCTCTCGGCTTTTATATTTTCGCTGGCCGCAAAGCGCTGTGAGGAGCCGCTCAAAGTAGTCAAGTTGATCGTTGCGGGCTGTTTTACTGTTTACTTATGTGGCGGGGCGGTAATATTTCCGCACTTTAATAATGCTCTATCGACGCGCAGCTTAGCGTCTGCGGTCGCGGCGCGTGTTGATGCAGACGGAAAGCTATACTCTTATGGATATGAATACTATGGACTAAGTATGTATAGCGGGCGGCAAATTAAGCGGCTTGAAGTAAGTGTCCCCAAAGAGGAGTTTTATCTGATCACATACGCCAGTAAACTAGATGAGCTACGTAAGGATTATCTCATCTCCGATGACGATATTTTGCGCTCTCCGAACTCGATCGAAAAGCCGGGCAGGCACGTTTTGCTAATGAAGGCATCGCCAAAACCGGCGGATTAGCCTTAATTCTTGGGGTGCCTTTTCGCAGAATAACTGATGATGTTAACTAGCGGTTTAGTCAAACTGTAAAAATGGACCTGCATTTGTCCCACTATTAGCAGCACTTATCCCCCGGAGCTGAACGGATAGGCACTTCCCTTGTAATTTTCAATATTTTTGAGAGAATGTCTGATTCTTTTTGGCCGCCTTAGCTCTAGAGCGCAGCCTTTGAGCTGATACGAGCACATGGTGGATGCGTCACCCGTCGGGATATATGGGGAGACAGGTGGTCAGTGTACGGTGTCATGACAGATCTAAATAAACAAGAATGCAGAGATAAGCCGTCAGCTGGATTCTCGGTTACGGTGCGGCTAGAGATTGAAAATCGTCCGGGCGGGTTTGCGCGCATTACTCAGCAGCTCGCCAATGCGGGAGCCTCTCTGGCAGAGGTAACACTTATCTCGAGCGATTTCGATCATACTGTGCGTGATGTGACTATCGCCTGTAAAAGCGACGAACACTCGGCCGGGATAATAGAGCTGCTAAAAGGAATGGAGCGAATCCAGCTAATCTCTTGGCAGGATGACACGCTCGAGATGCACCGGGGAGGTAAACTAACGGTGGACTCTAAGGCGATCCTCAAAACTACCGACGAACTCTCCCGAGCGTACACTCCCGGAGTAGCAAGAGTGTGTGACCTTATCCACCGCGATCCGGATAGCGCTTACAACTACACCATTAAAGGGAACTGCGTGGCGGTGGTTACAGACGGCAGCGCGGTACTAGGGCTCGGAAATATCGGCTCGATGGCGGCGTTGCCCGTAATGGAAGGTAAGGCGATGCTCTTTAAGCAGTTCGCCGGAGTTGAGGCTTTCCCGATCTGCATTGAATCCCAGGACACCGAAGAGATAATTTCGGTCGTAAAAAACATCAGCGGAGTCTTTGGAGGGATCAATCTTGAGGATATCTCATCGCCGAGATGCTTCGAGATTGAAAGACGGCTGCAGGAGGATCTGGATATTCCGATCTTTCATGACGACCAGCACGGTACCGCTGTGGTCGTGCTCGCCGGGCTGCTGAATGCGCTTAAGATTGTGGGCAAGAAGCTTGAAGACATTACAGTTGCGGTGAATGGTTTTGGAGCCAGTGGGGTGGCCTGCACCAAGCTTATGATGCTTGCGGGTGTTCGCAATGTGATTGCATGCGATACTACAGGAATCATCTATAAAGGGCGCTCCGAAAATATGAACAGTGTGAAGCAGGAGCTTGCGGAGGTTACAAACATTGAGGGCAAAAAGGGGATATTAACTGATGCGGTCAGAGGCGCAGATGTATTTCTCGGGGTCTCCAAGCCCGGCATGCTTACGCCTCCGATGGTGCAATCGATGGCAAAAGATCCGATCGTTTTCGCGCTTGCTAATCCCGTTCCGGAAATTCTACCGGGGGAGGTGCAGGGGCTCGCTAGAATCATCGCTACTGGAAGATCGGACTACGCCAACCAAGTTAACAATGTGCTATGCTTCCCCGGTATCTTCAAAGGCGCTCTCGAGTGCCGGGCACGTAAAATCACCTCCGGCATGAAGATCGCCGCCGCTTATGCTATCTCTGAATGCGTTGGTCCGAGCGACCTCAGAGAGGACTACATCATTCCCAACATTTTCAAGGTAGACGTTGCTTCACGTGTTGCCGAGCGGGTCAAGGAGGTGGCGGTGCAGGAGAATCTTCACAGGGTGCCGGTATAATTAGACCTGGTTGCCGCACAAATTTCGCAAAAACTAAGGCAATTTCGCCGCTTTTTCCAGAAGAGCCATTCTACCAAAGCCACCTTTGGGTGTTTGACCGCTATCATGCTGTAGTAAACTAGATCATACGGTTTTTTTCGGTCTAGTTTTGCGGTTTTTATAGATGAATGCATTGCTGTCGTTCCTAAGGAATCCGACATACATCCCTTACTTTATTTCGCTAGCCGCGTTCTTGGTTTTATGGTGTTCAGCCTGGCGCGTCAATGCGCAAGAGAGGGGCCTTTCCACTCATCGAGACGGCCCATGGCTGGGAATAAGCGCATTTGCTATTCAATCAAACGCCTTTCAGGGTAAGGTCTGCAGAAACTTTCTGAGGGCCATTAGCCACTCAGCGAAGCCTGCAATCGCGATCCTTTACAATACATTCGGCCGCAACAATAGATGCCTTGAAAAATTCTGGGATGTTACTGCTGCTGGCGGCAAGCGCCATCTGACGCAAATCCACTTCTCGAATGAAGCCGGCAGGCGTATGGAGAACTTAGATAGATTTGATCTTTTACCCGAGGCATCTATTGAAGAGTACAATATGCTTCTCGAGCGAATGCCGCGCTGGCTTGAGCGAACACTAAGAAAGCGAGTTAAAAGTATCCGTAAGTTGGTCGAACGGCACGCCGGTACCGGAAATTTTATACTCTCCACGGGGCTGGAAGATAATTACTCGAGCGATGCATGGGAAAACTTATACGGAGTGCTAAGATCTGAATGGAGCGGTCCGATCTCACGCAATCGGGTCCATAATAAATGGATGCGCAAGCAGGTTTGGAGCCGGCCCGCCGGCGTCTACAATGAATTCCACGGCTACAAGAAAGGGCTGCCGGCAGAGCCTCCTCCTTGTGTCGCAAACGGCGACGGGCAGGATGTCGACTTCCTTGACGGTTCGGGGGTCTCGCTTGGCGATATTCAGCCAGCAGATTGGGAGAGAGTGGCGGAATGGCGGAGAAAGGCTGCTGAACGGGGCTGTATAGTTTTTCTTTGGGCTGCAAAGTGGCAAGGCTTTTTCTCCTCAGGACCTGTATCGAAGCCGCTGCAGCGGAAGTTCCGGTTCGATTCTAGTGACGGCGAGATGGTAAGACCCTTGTTGCAGTTTCCGTAAATAAGCCCAATTCTTCGGCAAGGTTCAGGACTCAAAGTTTCGACAAGAAGTGTTGGCCAATTGGAATAACGTCGAGGCATGGGGCAGATAATTAAACAAAGAGCTAAGATACCCCAAACCTGACAAGGAGCACGGTCAGGATCAGGACCTCCCGCCACTCCCCACCTTGTTACCCCGCCCACGGAGCGCTAGCATAGCGGAACTATGGAGAGCTCCGACCAAAACCTTATTGCGGTTATACTAGGGATAATACAAGGCATTACCGAATTTATCCCCGTATCAAGTACAGGCCATCTAATAATTGCCGGTCACAGCATGGGATTTACCGGCGCGAAGGCGAACACCTTTGAGATCTTCATACAGGGTGGGACGGTGCTGGCGGTAGTGATGCTTTACTGGCGGTACTTTCTAGGGCTCTTTGACTTCTCCTCAAAGCAGTCTTTTGGCGCTGGTTTTCGCGGGTTTAGTGGAATCGGCAAGCTTGCGGTTGCAGCCTTTCCCGTAATGGCAGTCGGGCTAGTTTCCCATCGCTACATAAAAGAATACCTATTTAGCCCCTTCACTGTTTCTATCGGACTTATTGCCGGAGCGATCATAATGCTTGTTGCCGACAGGCCGCGCGCATCATCGCGCCGTAATACGCTGGATGAGATAACATTTTTGGAGGCTTTCTTGGTAGGCTTAGCCCAGGTATTCGCGCTTTGGCCCGGAGTATCACGCTCGGGAGCTACGATCATAGGCGGGCTTGTGGCAGGATTTCATCGCAAGGTTGCTGCGGAATTTTCATTTATTCTAGCAGTTCCCGTGCTCTCCGCAGCGGTTATCTATGATCTTATAAAGAACCTTTCGCTTCTGGGAGCGGAGGATCTAAAGTTCTTTGCGCTTGGGTTTTTTGTCTCGTGTGTTTTCGGTATTCTCTCCATAAAGGTTCTGCTTCGAATCTTATCAACGCACACCTTTATGCCGTTTGCGCTTTACAGGATTGTGCTGGGTGTTTTTGTGCTTGTATTGTGATGACAATTATTAGATTGGAAGAGGAGAAAGGCGAAGTGGGCGGGGCCAGCCGATGAATACTGTTCGTTTGGAAGCGAGAATCAAGAAGCCCTTAGACTTATTGAATCTCGCCCCCACCGTGAAAAAGTTTTCTTTCTCTTTCTTTTGCCGTGCATATAACCTTAAAAAACCTGAGAGAAATGGGGTGAACCGATCGGCAAAATACTCAAGTGAACTAACTTTTCCAAGATACCCATCAAAAACGTTGCTTGTTGCTCGTAACCTCGGAAAAAACATTCAGAACCTGATCTAGCCGCCGCCAGCACTTCACAAATATCGTCGTTTGAGATTTGTCCAGTGCTGGAAAGCCTTTCTTCTACCCGTGCCCAGTTGTCTATCCACTAGTCCTTGATAAGAGGGCACCTGATCCAGATTAATTATAAAAAATTAACCGAATAACATGGCGTCATGACACGATTTATTCTGAGGCTAGGGCCGTAGCAGGCGATCAAGCATGATAGCGCAGGCGGACCGCACTGAGAGGTGATTGTAGGCGGTCGGTCCCACAATAGGCTCAAGAAAAAAATCAGCCCGTTCAAGCAGCTTCTCGCTCATGCCCCATCCGGTGCCGAGCATCAAAAGGTATGGGTCTGACGAAGTGTGAAGAACCTGCCTGAGCGTCTCGAATGAATGGCGCTGCGGCCCGGTCCGGGCAGAGGTGGCGATCAGCTTAGGGAGCTTTCCGTGCGCAAAGTCTATTTTCTGAACTGCCTCATCGAGATCCGTCACTATTTCAATTATGGAGAGGGCTTCCTTGCGGTTCGGGTTGTATTCGGCCCCAAAACCCTCTTCCCAATGACCCTTCAAGGTGCGGGAAAGCTTCCTTAAAGCGCTCGAGGGATGGGCCACAAAGGTACTTTTGACCCCGTACGTTCGCGAGCTGCGGGCTATATCGTGGACATCTATCAGTGTAATGGATGTCGTTACGAGATCTCCCTGCTTGTCGACCATCTGGTCATGAAGCAGTGCGATGTAAAGTTGAGGGCCGCTCGAACTCATCCCGGCCGCTTCCCCATAATCAGGCAGTAACCTGTACTAATTCTCACTTGGATTACTCCTTCAAAAGGTCAGGTCTATGGCTCCGTGTTTTCTCAATAGCCGAATCAAGCCTCCATTTAGAGATCCTCTCGTGGTTTCCCGAACAAAGGACCTCCGGCACTTTTCTCCCCCGAAATTCCGGCGGGCGCGTATACTGGGAGCCCTCCAATAAAGTGCAGCCGCCAAATTTTATTCCAAAACTCTCTTCAGTGATGCTTGCGCTGTTTCCAAGAACATCACTTACCAAACGCAGGGAAGCCTCAATGACTGCCATGGCAGCTATTTCCCCGCCCATCATCACGTAATCACCGATTGAGATCTCTTCGTCTACAACCTCATCGATAGCGCGTTGATCAATTCCTTCATATCTTCCGCAAAGAAATATGATCTGCTCGCAGCGGCTTAGCTCCAGCGCTTTCTCTTGATTGAATATCCGTCCTGAGGCGGAGAGAAGGATAGTGCGTGCCAATGGAAGCCTGACTTTCATCGCTTCAACCCCCTTGACAATCGGCTCGGGCTTCATGACCATGCCGGCACCGCCCCCGTAAGGTGTGTCATCGACTTTGTAATGCGGCGGATCGGCGAAATCGCGAAGATTAGAAAGAATAACCTCCAGCTTGCCTGAGGCAGCGGCCTTTCCTACCAGGCTGGACTCAAGGAATCCCCTGAAGATTTCGGGAAAAATAGTTAGGATGCCGACTTGCATACTTTATCGGCCGGCACCTGTTCCTTAAGCCTTCTTGCTCTTCTTCGAGCTTTTGCCGGCGGCCTTTGCACGTTGTTTGCGGGCTTTGCGGCGGTCCTGAATCTTTTTGATCTTATTCTCTTTGCGCTGCTCAATAAGGCCCGGAAAATTTTTCTTGATTAGATCTTCAACTAACCGTGATGGCCGAGCGCCTCTCTCCAGCCACTTCTTAACAAGATCTTCTTTTAGAGTAACCGCAGGGGGATTGGTAAGGGCATTATAAGTTCCCACCATCTCGATGAAACGGCCATCGCGCTTGTTCTCTTTGTCCGTGGCCACAATACGGTAAAATGGCCTGTTTCTCTGTCCTAGTCGCGAAAGGCGAATTGCTACTGCCACCGGTAATGCTCCATAAAATAGTTTCTCAGCCTCAACTAATTACGCCACATGTTATAGCAAAATACGCTTGGAAAACAAATGCTTGCCCCCCTTAAAGTTGTTTCTAAGAGATTCTTTTAAACCTCTGTCACACTTATTTGTAGCGTAGTACTTTGATAATATTCAGGTATTTAGCGATAACGAGAAGCAAAATCTCTACACGCTCTGATTACACATACAGAAGTTTTTGCTATTGTTCTTTCTCAAACGTCTCCGAAGGGTAGAACCGGATATGAAGGCAGCACTTACAAGCTTGGCAGTTTTTGTGGCGGCGCTCGCAGCACCGTTTCTCACAGCAGCTCCTGCTTACGCTCAGGAAGAGGTCTGTGTTGCGATTTATCCTTGCGACCAGAACGGAGATGTATTGCCTCCCTACGATAAAGCCGAAGGGTTCTGCGCGGAGAAATTCCGCATGCAGTGTGCTAGTGTCAAAGCCAACATCGTCGCTGAAAAGTTGGTGCAGTGTGAAACCTCTCGCGATTCTGCAGATGGCGGCTACCGCAAGCAGATTCGTAAGCTGCGTCAGAAGCTTCGCAGCGTCCGCAAATAGGAAGTCTCTTTTCTCTCGTTACATTCTCACAGAAAGCAGGGATGGTAGTTACGAGGCCCAAGGAAGGGCCCCTTTTCTAACGGCCGAATTTTCAGCAATACTTCGTTGTTCTGCCGCTCCCCCGAGCTTGTCGAGGGGTCGTCTTGCGCCAAGTTCGGGACGCTTTAGCTCGAAAACAAATGTTGCGATTCGGCCGTTAGAGGCATTGCGAATTTCCGCAATACTTCGTTACTCATCGCAAATGCTGAAAAATCGCTCACTGGCTCGCGATTTTAATCGAATTATTACGTGCTCAACATAAGCTCGCTACGCTCGCTTATCCGCACGTCCTGCGACTTACAGTAGTAATGCCTTAAGATTTTGAGGACCTGATTTCGGTCAGCAGAGAATCAACTTTCTCGTTTAGCTTAGCTACATCCTCCTCCAGATGATGAACTTCGAGGTCAACAAAGCCGCTGCTTAATAGCGCAATAAAAGAGAAGAAAAGAACTCCTGCGGTGAGTACTAGTACCACGCCTACAGCTCTTCCAAGCCCTGTCTGCGGCGAAATGTCGCCGTATCCGACTGTAGTGATTGTTACAAAGGCCCACCAGAGGGCATCGCCATAGCTTGCGACATCTCTGTTTGTGCCATACTCGGCTGTGTAAAAGAGCCAAGCTCCGAAAAAAAGCATAAAGTTTCCGACTGCTGTAAGGGCCGCAAAAATCGGATTTCGCGCTACTTTGGCTACCTGTGGGATGAAGTGCCGAAATCCTGAATGAAAATGGCGTCCTGCTCTGGTATGGGCGTGAGTCATATCTACCTGGAGCCTCTGAGTTTATATTCTGGGGAACAACACCTCACCCTTCGATACTTTTGTGCCTTCGCTCAGCAGCTGCCAGCTTGCTGCATCTTCGAAGTTCGGCGGTTTGTTCCAGCCTAGCCAGCCAAGCAGCGTGGCCATTTTGTTAGGCATAACGGGAGATAGAAGTATGGCGCTAATCCGCAGCACTTCCAGCGCCGAATAAAGGCTCTCCGCAGCTAGAGGAAGATCGCTTTTGGCCGCTTTCCACGGCGCAAGGGTGTCCAGATATTTATTCGTGGCCGTAAGAAGAGATATGATCTGCTCGACCGCTACGTTGGGAGCCATGGCTCTGATGTGATCTCGCACCTTTGGAGCGCATTGCAGCGCTAGAATACAAAGCTCCTTTGTCTCGTTTTGAGTCTCGGACGGCGCGGGCACCGCTCCATCCAAGTACTTTTGCACAAGATTTAAAGTGCGAGAGGCAAGATTGCCGAAGTTATTTGCGAGCTCTGAGTTAATTCTTGCAAGCACCAGCTCCTTTGAAAATTTAGCGTCATTGCCGAGATAGATGTCGCGAATCAAGAAGTACCGAAAGGGATCCACGCCTACAAGGTCCTTCATGTCCAGCGGAGCAACTACCGGCCCTTCCGATTTACTCATCTTACTTCCCACGTCGGTAAGCCACCATCCGTGAGCGAAGATCTGCTTCGGAAGGGGGAGGTTCAGTGCCATTAACATGGTTGGCCAATAGACCGCGTGGGTCATGAGAATATCTTTGCCGATTAGATGCACAGCTGATTGCCAGTAGCGGTCAAAGATATCTCCTTTCGGGCCCTGGGTATGGATGCCGAGCGCGGAGATGTAGTTCACCAAAGCATCGAACCAGACATAGGTGACATATTCGCTGTCGAAGGGCAGCTCTATCCCCCAATTCAACCTGCTTTTAGGCCGGCTGATACAGAGGTCACCGAGAGGCGCTTTCAGGAATCCCAGCACCTCACTTCGTTTGCCGTCCGGTTGAATGAAGTAGGGGTTCTCCTCAATAGTCTTTATAAGCCGCTCCTGGTACGCGGACATCTTAAAAAAGTAGTTTTTCTCTTTAACCTTCTGTACTTCTTTTCCGGCAGGACTTTTCCCGTTAACGAGATCTTTTTCGGTGTAAAAAATCTCTTCGCTTACCGAGTACCATCCTTCGTATTCGTCCGAGTAAATCTCGCCCTTGTCGAATAGCACCTGTAAGCAGCGCTGCACGCACTCCTGATGAAATGGCATTGTAGTTCTGATGAAGAAATCAGGTTGTATGGCAAGCTCCTGCCAAACAGCTTGGAAGCGGAGCACCATCTCATCGCAATGCGCGAGCGGTTCAAGACCACGCGCTTTAGCAGCATTCTGCACCTTTTGTCCGTGCTCGTCGGTCCCCGTAAGGAAAAATGAGTCGTCAGCAAAAAGCTTATGATAACGGTTGAGGATATCGGCCACTACGGTGGTATAAGCATGCCCGATATGCGGGGTGTCGTTTACGTAATATATTGGAGTGGTGATATAGAAGGTTTCCATAGAGCCGATGCTTTAATCGCCGGTTACCGAATACTATTAGTAAAAGCGGCCGCTATCAACGCCTGTTAGAGAACTACTTGCCGCCCTTGAGCATCTGTCCGAGGCCTCCCATGCCGCCGCCCATTAGCTTCATTAACCCGCCGGCGCCCATTTTGCTCATTTTGTGCATCATCTTTTTCATCTCTAGGAACTGTTTAAGAAGCCGATTCACCTCTTCCACGCTCGTACCCGAGCCTTTCGCGATGCGCCTGCGCCGGCTGCCGTTAATGATGCCGGAATTGCGCCGCTCACCGGGTGTCATAGAGAGAATTATAGCTTCGATATGCTTCATCTCCTTTTCTGCTTTCTCCGGATCAACATCTTTGACCATCTTATTCATTCCGGGAATCATAGAGGCGAGAGATGTTATGCTCCCCATTTTTTTTACCATCGCCAGCTGGCCCAAGAAGTCATCAAAGGTAAATTCATTCTTGCGAATCTTCTTTTGAAGCGCGAGCGACTCCTCTACATCGATTTGCTGAGTTGCCTTCTCTATAAGCGAGAGAACGTCACCCATCCCGAGAATGCGCGAAGCCATACGTTCCGGATGGAACACCTCTAGGGCATCGAGCTTCTCGCCGATCCCGATAAATTTTATCGGCCGGCCGGTTACAGCGCGCATCGATAGCGCAGCGCCACCGCGCGCATCGCCGTCCAGTTTTGTTAGAATAAGGCCATCTATCTCCAGTGCCTTATCGAAGCCCTGCGCAACATTTACGGCCTCTTGGCCGGTCATTGCGTCCACCACCAGCAGGATCTCATGCGGCATGACGGCGTCACTTATCTCTCGCAACTCCTGCATCAGCTCGGTATCGATCTGTAATCGGCCGGCGGTGTCTATGATGACGACATCGAAGCCGCGCTGCGAAGCATAGGTCACAGACTCCTTAGCAATATTCACCGGGTTCTGCTCGCTGCTAGAAGGGAATACTTCCAGTTTGAGCTGGCCTCCCAAAGTTTTGAGCTGGTCGATGGCCGCCGGGCGATATACGTCTGCCGGGACCAAAAGCGGCTTCCGCCGCTCACTTTCCCGTAGGAAGCGCGCTAGCTTACCTACCGTCGTTGTTTTTCCCGAACCCTGCAGCCCGACCAGCATAACAACCGCCGGGGGAGCCACGGCCAGATTGAGAGGCGCCGCTTCCTCTCCCATGACATTTACCAGCTCTTGGTGAACGAGCTTTATAACCTGTTGATCGGGAGTAAGGCTTTTCAGAATCTCTTCACCGCTTGCCTGGGCGGCGACACGATCGCAGAACTCTTTGGCGACTTTAAAATTTACATCTGCTTCAAGGAGCGCCATGCGCACCTCGCGCATGGCGGCTTCGATATCCTTTTGCGTAAGAACCGAGCGGCCGCGGATCTTTCTTAAGGCACCATCTAACTTTTGCTGTAACGAGTCAAACATGTTGGGCAGTATACCTTGTTTGGGGGGACATGTACAAAGGCGCGAGAATACTGATACGCCGGGCAGGTAGCCATGGATAATCGAACAAAGAGCTCGGTGAGAATGCTAAAAGTCCTCCCCCTCGCTGATCTCGCCGCCCTCTTTGTAAATTACCTCCGATTCTTGTTCAAGATAGAGCGTCCTTGGCAGGACTCTTGGTCTCCTAAGTACAATGGCCACACTGAAAGATGACAGAGCCACGCTACAAATAATTTGACAATGAGATCAACGAGAGCGGATTTAATCCAGCAGTCCGAGCGCCGAAGAGTCGAGTTGGCCCACCGATTCGAGCGCCGATTCCGGGTCCTGTCCGATCCCGATCTTCGTTTCGCCTGCCAGCTTGATCGCCGCATCGACGTCGCGGATCGTGGCCTCAGAAGCCTCTAGATTCTGAAGTGCAACCTCCACGGAGGAGGCCGTTTCACTAACGGAGCGCGAAGCTTCTTGCACTGCCTCACGCAACTTCAAGATACTTCGCTCCGCTTCTTTAACATTGGCAATTGTCGAGATAATCGTCTCTTTTGTGGAGAAGGTGAAATTCCCGAGGCCAAAGGCGTCTTTCGCTTCATCAGGCAGCATAATCTCCAACGTTCTGCCGATGCGCTCTTCCACCTCCAGCCGGATCTTCTCGCCCGTAAGCGGCCTTATCCCGTTACTGGCGCTGGACTGAGCGGCCTTCTTTATCTCGTCTACCAGCTCATTGGCTTCTTTTTCGAGTACGGCGCGGCGCTGAGGGGTTATGTTATCCTCCTTAGCCTGCTCCACGATTCCGTCTATGCTTTTTACCAGATTTGAGATCTGAGTAGTTGCATCGGCCGCCACATTGGTGACGTTAATTACCTCATTAATCCGTGCTCGTATTTCGCTCTTAGCGGTCGAACGTGAACGAGTATCAACTCGGTCGGTTCTTTGAGAGTTCTGCGTGTTGCTGGGAATTAGTGTGGCTAGAGCTACAGCTGAACGACGGGCCTTATTCTGAGTTTCTATCTCCCTTCCGGCCGGTTTTACTGAGCCTTGGGGAGCGCGTACATCCTTTACATCCATACTACTTTCCACTTCCGTGTCAGAGGCTAAACAACTTAACTACACCATCTGATCCGCGTCCTCGCAGGAAGTGGCCTCCTATTTAAAGTAACTCATCTAATATGTCGTCCTCCTGTTTCAATACTTTAGAAATTTCTCAAAGTATCTGCTCGAAATTGACCAGTGTAATTTCAAGTACTTGGACTAGATATCCGAATCGGCGTTCGACTATTCAGGCCGCCGAGCAGAGAGTAGGTGATTAGTTCCTGATTGCCTGGCATCATTGAAATATTGGGCTCAAGCTTAGAGTGATGCGCCACGATCTATGTATAGTATGGTTTGGTGCGGTTTTTATACTTATTGGACATTGGTTTAGATAATGACGGATCAACTTGAAAGAGGACGAATAGTCCCTAATCCAGCCGCTGGTCATGTAAGAAGTACTCCAAGCGCATCAATTGCCCGGCCTTCCAGGCCGCAGCAGCATTCACATCCCGCTGAGCTGCGAATTAATCTCGGACAAAATGAAGCTGGGAACCATGCCGTGAGCGCGCTGCCGGAGCATCTGCTCGGGCGGCATTGCGCGGTAGTAGGCGCCACCGGTGGCGGCAAGAGCTGGACGCTCGGGCGAATAATCGAGGAGATATCCCAGTTTAGATCTAAAGTAGTTCTTTTCGACGCCGCCGGGGAATTCGGGGCGCTTGATAATGGGGTCACACACTTATCGGTGGGAGTGGCATCGAGCGAAAATGAAAAGGCGGTCTCCGTTCCTTATTACCATCTTCGAGAAAGTGATCTTTTTGCGATATTCAAGCCGTCAGGCCCGAGTCAGGGCCCCAAGTTTAGAGCGGCAATCCATAGCCTTAAACTCGCTCTTTTAGCTCCAATCCTTTCGGCCGATGGAACGATTTTGAAAGCTCACCGATCGAAAGTGGAGTTTGAACGTGAGCGTGCACGCTTCATCTCTCAGATTGAATCGCCATATAACGAATTTGATATACGGCATCTTCCGCAGCAGATACAGAACGAGTGCATTGATCCGCAGCGCAGCCCAACAGAGCCGATGGTTTGGGGAAGTCCGAACGGTTTAGATCTCTCATACTGTGTGCCGCTGGTAAACCGCATACAGGACATGGTGCATTCGCCTAACCTGGAAGCCATCTTCAAACCGCGACGCCTGCCTTCGATATTCGATGAGGTACCCGCTTTTCTGGATGATCCGGATAGTAAGGTGCTACGAATATCGCTGAAACACCTCCCCTTTGAGCATAACACCAGAGAGATCTTGGGCAATTCTATAGCTAGGCATCTTCTCGAATTAGCGCGTGCGAGCCGCTTTTTAAAGCAACCGCTGCTTATCGTGCTTGATGAGGCCCATCAGTTCCTCTCTAAAGCCCTTCGAGACAACGAAAACTTTCCTCTTGATGCGTTCGGTTTAATCGCCAAAGAGGGGCGAAAGTATGCACTCAACATTTTACTCTCGACCCAGCGTCCGCGTGATATTCCCGATGACGTGCTGAGTCAGATGGGAGTGTTTCTCATCCACAGAATGACGAATGATTACGACCTGAGCGTGGTCGAACGAGCATCGGGCGTTATAAGCAGAGAGGTTATGCTGAAGGTGCCGACGCTGCTGCCGGGACATGCTGTAATGGTCGGAGTCAGCATCGATGAGCCGATTGTGCTGAAAGTCAATCCCCCGAAAAATAGGCCGGATTCGCGTGGCCCTGACTTCCAAAATTGCTGGCGGTAGAAAGAATAGAGAGAGGCCTCTCCAATAGAGGGCGGCGTCCGGATTTCACCAGACGCCGCCCTTCATGAAAACAGTCGAAATCAGTTACACATAGGCCAGCTCGCGCTTTGCAGGCCTGCGCTCTTTAATGTGCCGGCTTGCAGCCTTGCTGCCCAAGCTCTTCTTGCGCTGGGCATTGAACCGCTTTCGCGCCCGCCGCCACAGCTTGCCGGGAAGAAGCTTCTCCAGCTCGTTCCATGCCAGATCAAAATGACTGCTGTCATTGAGCGAGATGATGCCAATGACCCGGTCTTTTGCGACTTGGAACGGAATCGGAGAGTCGAGCTTCGTTCGAAGCTCACAAACGAACCGCGCTGCGATGTCGCTGGTCGGGAAAGGACTAAAGGGGACTTCAATCCTGCCCAGGCCAAAGCGGTGCCGCAAAACGGCATAGGCCCGCATGGCGCCACCCAACGCGCAATCCCCATCTGCTCCACCGCCGAATCGCACGACGGGGATCGTTTGCCTGGCGATCGTGACCGGATTGCTGCCCGGGGTTGATCGCAACTTCGTCCGTAAACTAGCCACGAGATCCTCCTTGTCCAGATGGACAAAAGGGGAGCAAAGTGAATTCGAGCTGTAACTCGAAGGCCAGCAACGCACTGGACCTTTAAGCGGCTTTGGGCAGGCGGCTTAAAGGTCCAGTGAGCTTTACGGAGTGAAAAACCTCTAATAGAACCTTGAGGATACTGCCTCTCACTGCAAAACAAGGCGCTTTGCAATCAGAAGCAGCACATATTGATCTGCCGCAGCATTCTTGAAAAAGATCAGGCAATTCACCTTAATATCATTTACCTGCGCTCTATTAAAGAATTTTGATAGTCTTTGCTGATTAAATCGATTGGCGCGGGAGGACAGCGCTTATGAAAGCATTGATGCTGGAACAAAAAGGGCCGGTTGAATCGCATCCGCTTGTTGAAAAAGATGTGAAGATACCGGATCCACAAGCAGAGGAAGTGTTGGTTCGAATCACTGCGTGTGGGGTATGCCGCACCGATCTACATGTCGTAGAAGGGGATCTGCCGGACGGCCTTAACCCTGTAATACCGGGACACCAGGTGGCAGGAGTAGTTGAGAAGCTGGGGTCTGGGTGCATCGAGCGCCGAATAGGAGATAGAGTCGGGGTGGCGTGGCTTCATAAAACTTGCCAGCAGTGTGAGTTTTGCCTCACAGGCAGGGAAAACCTCTGTCCTCGTTCACTGTATACAGGCTACACCAGGCATGGCGGCTATGCTGAGTACATTACAGCGCCTGAGAAATTTGTTTATCTATTGCCGGAGAGCTTTTCTGATATCGAAGCGACACCTCTTCTGTGTGCCGGAATCATCGGATACCGCGCACTAAAGCGCAGCGCTCTTCCTCGTGGCGGGAGCCTCGCCATCTATGGATTCGGCTCATCGGCGCACGTTACTATTCAGATAGCGCAGTATTGGGGAGCGCGCGTGTTTGTTGCAACGCGGGGCGAAAAACACCGCCGCTTCGCGCGCGAGCTTGGAGCAGTTTGGGTAGGGGAAGCCGGCGATCTGCCCCCGGAGCCGGTTGACAGTGCAATTGTGTTTGCGCCTGCCGGGGAACTTGTTCCTCCTGCGCTGAGGGCCTTGAAGAAGGGCGGCACCGCTGCATTAGCGGGCATACATATGAGCGATATTCCTGCGCTAAACTACGAGCAGTGCCTTTTTCATGAGAAGAACCTTTGCAGCGTAGAATCAAACACCCGCCAGGACGGGAGAGAGCTGCTTGAAATAGCAGCCGCCATTCCAATACGTCCATCCGTTACAACTTTCCCATTAGGTGAGGCAAACCAGGTACTGGAGCGCCTCAAGAGAGATGGCTTCGATGGAACGGCCGTGCTGGTTCCTTAAGTTTTCAGGGCCAGCTGTTGCCTCGCTATTTCGGCGCCAGGTCGCGGCTTCTAACGAATCCGCCCACAGGGGTGGTTATCTCAAGCCAACGTCCACGAATACTGCGAACACTGACCTCGGAATTAAAAGCCAGCTTGTCGATGACTTTGCTGCCGTTATCCGGCCCTGAGTAAACGACAGTCTCTCTTTCCTGCACTATCCACACCTCGTCATTTGCAGCTCGCTTGTGGTCCGATCTGTAATCCCCTCTAGCGGAGTTCATGGCATAAGCCGAAGGCACTGCGCTCCCGGAGGCAGCCGCGTACCGCTCCTGAGCCTGCGGAAGAAGCCCCCTAAGCCTTTCAAGCCTAGTGCTGCTGGAGGGATGCGAAGACATGAACTCAAACGGCAGAGAGCCAAAGGCCGGATCGTGCTGAGCCCTCTCCCAGAAAGTGATCGCTTCGGCAGGATCGTATGAGGCGTCGGCCATCATAAAAATTCCGATCTGATCGGCTTCCAATTCATTAGCTTGCTGATTGGGGTTTACGATAAGCGCCTCGAGCGAGGCCCGCACCACAATTTCCGCCAGATCCGCGACAGGACCCGCAACTCCGCGAGTAGCAAGCACTGAACCGGTCACCGTGCCTGCAACTCCAGCTATGATTCTCTGCGTTTCTTCTGCAGGATCGGGAGCGGTGTGGCCCGCTAGAACATGGCCGATTTCATGGGCAAGCACAGTGGCGATCTCCGCATCACTAGTCGCGGTTTTTAGGATGCCGCTCCATACAAAGATGAAGTTCCCCCGAGTGGCGGCCGCGTTCTTTATGTCGTCGCCGACGAGCACGTAAACGTGCCATGGGTTGTGATCCGCCCGCGCCGCCTTAACCAGCTTATCCACTATATCGCGGATGCGGTTCACGTTATCGTCCGAGCGATCGACCGGGTAGCTTTTAGTCAGCTGATTGAATACTTCGTGGCCGTACTGCTCGTCCTCAGAATATACGCTGCTCTGCTGAGGAACCACACCCGGCGGCACAGGCTGCCGCGCACTGGCGCATCCTGCGGCGAAGGTAATGATGCAAACACTAACAGCTAACGAGAAGGCACGAATCTTATGAATAAAAATCATTTAAGCTACAGCTAAAAAACTCGCGGCAAGTACCGCAGTAAAGTTTTCGGGTGACGCTTGCAGAAGAATTGAAGTGAGTCGAAGCGTTCTCTTACAAAGAAGCAATCCCACCGCTCCAGCCCGAGAGTTGCAAGCTTTCTTTCAATCTCGAAGCTATCAGTGGATTTATCAAGCTCGAATACTTTGTATTCAAGCGAGTGCAGCTTAGAGACCTCGCGCGCCGCGCTCTCCGATAGCTCCTCAGCTTTGCCGGGGATCTCCTTTGCAGAGTCACGCGCATATTGGTAACCCTGATTGAGCTTATCACCGACCCCATCCAGAGCCGATTCTGCCTGCTCGCGTTGGCATGAGGAGAGCAAGAAAGGTAAACAGAGAGCAAGGAAAGTTATAAACGCAAGCGACTTCATATAGCTGCTATTATACTCTAGTCGAACAGAAATACGCATGTATACCAGGGGCGTGTAAGCGCCTGATTTTTTGGTATTTTTAAGATTTATACTACAACCATTCCTTAGTCATATGCGCTGTCTGACATATTTAAGGGTCCGATAACGCTATACGTTTGCCAGCTGGTTGCAATCTGATGCCGTGCTGCTTTCGTTAGGCTGACAGCCTAATCTTGAAGACCTTTGCCACAGTAGCTACGTTGTACTAATATCAAGCGCTTAACAGATCTTATTGTCCTTGGACTGTTATAGTAGGCCGGGTTTAACGCCCATGCGAGCATGTTTCCACCATCTGAATTTGCGCTTTGTTACACACAGGATCAGATACACCGGCGTGTCATTCAGCTGGCCGGGGAAGTTACGCGGTGGAGTGACTGCACAAGCCAGCATCTGCTCGTTCTTCCTGTTTTAACCGGGGCACTTTTTTTCTTCGCTGACCTGGTGAGGGCGATGCCTGTGCCAATTGAAGCAGTCCCGATACGGGCTCGCGCCTATGACACGAAAAATGATCAGCTAAGCGGTGCGCAAGTAGGCATTGA
Source organism: Deltaproteobacteria bacterium (assembly GCA_024102635.1). Classification (GTDB taxonomy): domain Bacteria; phylum Bdellovibrionota_C; class UBA2361; order UBA2361; family JAGFJO01; genus JAGFJO01. Next base: position 6,404 of record JAGFJO010000068.1, on the reverse strand, counting down.
TGTTGGAGATGTGACGCCCTACGGGCGAAACGTACTAGTAGTGGATGACATTTGCGATACCGGGCGGACTTTAACTACGCTTAAACAGGCTTTGTTAAAGAAGGGCGCCAGAGAGATTAAAAGCGCGGTATTAATCCGCCGTACGGGGGGCGGAGCCGAATTTGAACCGGACTGGACGGGGTTTGAGTACCCGGGTAAGGAGTGGTTTGTAGGGTACGGCATGGATACTCAGGGGGGTTGGAGAAATCTTCCTCAAATATATACGATGAACAGGGGCTCTTAGTGGTACTGGCAACTCGCTTTGAAAGCCCGCAGCACGGCGAGAGCATCGACTATTCGGTGGACATAGTTTCACTTTCGAAGATGTTCAACCGCCACACAATGGCGAAGGGCGCGTACACTACCTTCAAGACATCTCTGGTCAATTTCTTTCTCCGCAGAGATGAACGCCCGCATAATGTAACCCATGCCATAAAGGATCTGACCCTGAGGATTCCGTGCGGCGCTTCGGTAGGTATAATCGGCAGAAACGGGTCCGGGAAATCAACCCTTCTCAAACTCATTACCGGCATTTATAAGCCGACAACCGGTAAGGTGGATCTTAGAGGCCGGGTGGCTGCACTGATAGAACTTGGAGCCGGCTTTCATCCGGATTTTACGGGAAGGGAGAACCTGATGCTCGGGGCTGTCATGCACGGCCTTACCCGCAGCGAAGTGCGGCGCAAGTTCGATGATATTGTACAATTTGCGGAGCTTGAGGAGGTTATAGACGATCCGGTTCGCACATACTCCTCCGGAATGTTTATGCGGCTGGGATTCAGCCTGGCGATTCATACCGATCCGGATGTGCTTATCATAGACGAAGTGCTCGCTGTTGGTGATGCGGCGTTTGTAAGTAAATGTAAGGAGAAGATTGCCGAGCTTCGCAAGCGCGGAAAAACTTTGCTTCTAGTGACCCACGATCTCGATGCTGTGGAACGGTGGTGCGACGAGGTGTTGTGGCTTCATGCGGGAGAAGTGCGTGATAGGGGAGAGCCGCGGCGGGTTATTGATCACTACCGGGAGTTTATCGAGCGCGGAGAAGAAGAGGAGCTTAGAGAAGAAGCTGCGAGCACAGCGATGCGGCCCGAGAATACGGCCCCTGCCGCTGCTCATGAAGAACCCGAATCGGCGAGGTGGGGGAGCCGTGAAGCCGAGATCGGATCGATTAGGCTGCTCGGCCGGGCAGGCCAGCCGCATCAGCTGTTCCACACAGAGGATCCTTTCTGTGTCGAGTTCGACTATTTGGTGCGGGAGGGCCTTTCCGATCTTGTTTTCGGGATCGGCATAAGACGGTCGGATGGTGTGCAAATCTTCGGGACAAATACGGATATTGAGAGAGTCAAGTTCAAGGCGGCAGCACACGGAGTGGTGCGCTTTGCAGTTGAGCGGCTGGGGCTGCTGGAGGGAAGCTATTTTTTGGATGTTGCCGTACACCGCTCAGATGGCTACGCCTATGACTATCATAAGGGCGCTTTAAGATTCGCTGTTAGGTCGCCTTTCAAACAGATCGGTGTATTCGACCCGAAGCATCGCTGGGAGGTGGTGTGAAGAAAAGAATCGCCGAACTGCTTCAATATCGCGAGCTGCTGCTTGCCCTTGTAGGCCGGCATTTGTCTATGAGGTACCGCGGTTCAGCGCTGGGGTTTCTCTGGTCATTTCTTAACCCCCTTTTGCTGATGTTGGTCTACACGCTGGTATTCAGATTCTACATCCGTTTCGACCAAGTCGAGAACTACTCGGTGTTCTTGTTTTGCGGCCTTTTGCCATGGATCTGGGTGACTTCATCGTTGCACGAAGGGGCTAGCTCGATAGTCGCAAGCGGCCATCTTATTACGAAATCGCTTTTCCCAGCGCAGCTTTTGCCCTCCGTTGCGGTGATTACCAGTATGGTACACTTCCTTCTCTCACTTCCGATTCTTTTCGCTTTTATGTTTGTGTCGGGCATGTCTTTGCATTACACCATGCTGCTTGTCCCGTTTGTAATCTTCTTACAGTTCGTTTTTTGTTTCGGCCTGGCCTTAGCTTTGAGCGCGGTGAACGTGCAGTACCGGGACGTACAGCACATACTGGGCAATGTTCTGACTTTCTTGTTCTTTCTCTGCCCCATACTCTATCCGATCGAAAGCGTGCCCGAAGCGTATCGTTTTACCTTGGAACTGAATCCTTTCTCGCTTTTCACCATGTTTTATCATGATCTAATTCTTGACGGGGTGGTGCCTCCGCTGCATCAGATTGTTCTGTTGGCAGGATTTTCAACGCTGTCTTTTGTAATGGGACACATGATATTTGAATATAATCGAGAGAGCTTTGCAGAGCTGTTATGAACTCAAACGATCCCATTCACCAGTTGGTCCACACATTAAGTTACGGTGATGCCATATCCGGCGAGGTCCTGGCGCTTCAGCGCGCCTGCCGGGAAATGGGCCGCGAGTCGGAGGTTTATGCAATCAATGTGCATCCCAAACTCAAGCAACAAGCTAGAATATATACTGAGTTAAGCGCCGAGTTTTCAGGCCGCCTGATTTTGCACTACTCTTTAGGGTCGCCGCTTAACGATCTATATCGCAACCTGAACTCGGCGCATCGCACACTAATCTACCACAATATTACCCCGTCCAGGTGGTTCGAAGGGATCAATCCGCGTATCGTGCAAGATATTGAACGGGGCCGCCGCGAGCTTCCGGAACTATGCTCCGTGTCGGACTCCCTTATCTCCGATTCTCAGTTCAATGCCGGTGAGCTGCGCGCTCTCGGCTTTGATTCGGATGTTTTGGAGCTTCCGCTGGATCCAGAGCGTTGGAACATGAAGTCTAATGACGGAATAGCCGCTCTTTTAAGAGGCGACTCTTGTAAGCATATTGTTCACGTCGGACGATTTGCGCCCAATAAGCGCATCGAGGACATCATCAAAGCTTTCTATTTTATGCATCACCATATTGATCGCCGCAGCAAACTGTGGCTTATAGGCATCGATATAGACACCGAGATCTATTCCTTCGCTTTGAAGCGGCTGGTTTACGAACTGTCACTGGATGATAGCGTAAATTTTATAAGCACATTTTCCGATTCAGAGCTTAAGGCTTTATACGAGAATGCCACTCTTTACATATGTCTTAGTGAGCATGAAGGTTTCTGTGTGCCTTTGGTTGAGGCCATGCATTTCGGCCTGCCGGTGATTGCGTATGCATCCTCCGCGGTACCCGGTACGCTGGGAACAGGAGGTCTCTTGATTAGCGAGAAGCATCCGGCTCGGCTCGCCGAGCTTATGAATATCGCATGTAGTGATCAGCAGCTTCGCATCAGGCTGATCGAAGCGGGACGCGCCCGCGTTGGCCAGCTTTCGTTCGATAAATTTGCAGAAAAGTTCAGGGAAATAATCACCCGTCCGAGCGGCACAGGCGCCGCCCCTCTTCGACAGGCAAGATAGTCATGGTGTATACGGTAGGTTTTGACACAAGCGCACTTGATACCGGCTTTAAATCGCACGCTTTGCGCGGTATTGGCCGGTACGTATATGAGCTGAAGCGCTACTTCGACAACAATCCATCCACCACAATACGAATCAAACCTTTTCAGCACTGTGAGTTCCAGCAGAGAGGCTTTATCAATTCTCTGATTGATTTCCTTCCGGCGGGCAGGCAAACCATAAGGCAGCAGCTGCTCTATCCGGCTCGCCTCAGTTCGAAGAACGGCAAGGGGTACGATATCCTGCATTTTCCTGCGCATATGGACGCTCCGGCTTGGAGCTTAAAGAACTATGTGTTAACTGTGCTGGACCTCATTCCGCTCGTGCTTGAAGATTTATACAGGGCAAACAAACCGGGCTGGAGATTTGCTTTTGCCCGTTGGCTGGAGATCCGCGCCATTAAGAATGCCGCGTTGATTCTGGCAATCAGCGAGAATACTGCGCGCGATGTTAATCGAATTTTGGGAATTCCGAAGGAACGGATCATCGTTACCCATTTAGGAGTTGACGAACGTTTCTTTGAAGAGAGGGCTGTCCCTAGCGACGAGAACGTAAGATTAAAGCACCGCATTCCATTTGATAGGAAGCTCCTAGTATACACCGGCGGAATCGATCCACGTAAAAACTATGAAGGAATGCTTAGAACCTTCGCGATCGTGATGGAGAGGCACAAGAAGAGCGGTCTTATACCGCCTTTTCTGGCCATGGCGGGGGAGATTCGTTCCGATCGAGAGTTCCCGCGGCTAGAGTCGATTATCCAGTCCCTTGGCCTAGAGCATGATGTTGGGCTGCTGGGCTTCGTGCCGGACGACGAGCTAATTGATCTCTATTCCATAAGCAGTGTTTTTTACTTTCCCAGCCTGTATGAAGGTTTCGGCCTTCCTCCACTAGAAGCTATGGCAGCAAGTCTTCCGGTAGTAAGCTCAAATACTTCATGTATGCCTGAAGTGTTGGGAGATGCTGCGTTGCTGGTGGATCCTCTGGATAATGCAGCATCAGCGGAGGCCATTATGGCGCTGCTGCAGAATAAGGAGCTTGCAAGCGACCTGCGAGTTAAGGGACGTAGGCGGGCAAGTCAGTTCCCCTGGTCGAAAACGGCCGAGGCTACGCTTCGTGCTTATGGGGTAGCGGCAAAGAGAGTGTCAGCGGTCCCGGCAGACGAGGCCAGGATGCACATCTAAGAAGCAGATTTGCCGCCCTTTTTATTGCGGGCGGTGCGAAGACAGTTAAATGAGAGAGAAGGTTGATATAAGAGAGATTTTGCTGCTGTTATCTCTAGCCGCCATCGGGCTTCTTCTGCGTTACGATTTTCTTTCAGCCTCGCATTTTGTTCTCGACTCCGACGAAGCCATTGTAGGACTAATGGCGAAGCATATCCTCGAAGGCGCCCCTGTGCCTGTTTTCTACTATGGACAGCATTATATGGGGAGCTTTGAACCTCTCCTGGTGGCCGGTATGTTCAAATTGGTAGGGATAGGCAATCTCGGGCTGAAAGCGGTGCCGCTACTTTTTTCCTTAAGCCTAATACTAGTAATTTACTTTTTGGCGCGCGAGATCGGCGGCAGACTTACGGCAAGGCTGGCAGCGCTCTTTACAGCAATTCCGCCGGCCCCTCTGGTAGTCTGGAGCGGAAAGGCGCGCGGCGGATTTATCGAAGTAGTGGTAATTGGGGCGGTGGCTACGCTTCAGTGTTGTTATTGGCTGAAAAAGCCTGAGTTATTCAGGACCTTTTTAATCGGTTTTTTACTTGGTTTTGGCTGGTGGACAAATAATCAGATCGTCTTTTTCATGGGCCCGATAGGTTTTTTTATGCTCGCCACGATTTTGACGAAGCGGGACACCTTTCTTCGAAATTGCGTCTCTGCCGTTTACCACTTTACAGCTGGCACCGCGGCGTTCATTTTGGGGGGCCTTCCTTTTTGGTTGTATAATTGGAAGCACGATTTTGTGTCCTTCGGAATTTTTGGAGCTGCAGAGCGCGGCAACGCGCTAGAGCAATTTTACGGCGTAATAACGACCGCACTTCCGATTTTGCTAGGAGCCAAGAGGTTTTGGGAGAACGACGAGTTCTTTCCTGGGGCCGCACTGCTTTATTCCTTGATCTTTGGCGGAATGCTGCTTTTGCTGCTGTTACTAAGGCGCAGGGAGATAGCGTCGCTTATAGTTTTGAAAATCGACAAAGAGCGCCCTGTAGAGCTGTTGCTGCTTCTTTTAGTCAGCTGCTGCGCAGTGTTTTCCCTCAGCTCGTTCGGATGGCTTAATCAGGCCCCGCGCTATCTGCTTCCCGCATATATCGCGATCTTCACTCTTGCAGCGTGGGTGATCGCACGGACAGCTCGTCCCGCTCCGCTGGTTGCCATTGCAGCTACTCTTCTGATACTGGCAGGGAACCTCTCATCGTCCTATCTTTACGGGCGCTCGATACCGGGAGAACCTTTTGTATATAAAAGAGAGCGCGTCTCTAGAGATCACGGCGCGCTTCTGGAGTGGCTCCAGCGCCGCAATATCACTCTCGTTCGGACGAATTACTGGATAGGCTACAGACTGGCCTTTGAAAGCAAAGAGAACGTCAAGTTTATAGTATTCCAAGAGCCGCGGCAGGTTCGCATAAAGGATTATGAGCAATTAGCAGACTCCAGTCAGATTGACCTCGTGCCGTTGGTACTTGTCCCTTCACAGGCTGCATTAGTCTCGGAGGCGTTAAGCGAGCTTGGATATTCCTTCCGGGTTGAAGATCTCTCCGGCTACAAGGTGATCTATTCCATTAGCTATCCCGAGAAGCCATCCCGAAAGGTTTTGCCTTCTGAGGTTGAGGTAACTTCCAATCCGGACGGATTTACTCCTATTGCAGGTTTTGATGGTGATTTGGCCACCCGCTGGGGCAGCAAAGGGGCGC
>JAGFJO010000063.1 GCA_024102635.1 Deltaproteobacteria bacterium | reverse complement strand
AGGCGAAGAGGAGCTGGGCCGGCGGCGAGGAGCACCTAATCTCCCCCGCCGGCTTTTTAGCAAGGCGGCCCCTTGCTTCTCTTCGCCCGGCTGCACCATCATCCCCGCCTCTAAGGTATTCAGGCGGCCCACAAGGTGGTATGCTGCCTTAGTTGAGGCAGGAGAGGGCAAACCATAGCGGAGCAGAGCATTTTTTCGGGGCAGTAGTAATCTTGCTACTATCCTCGCTGGCTTTGTTATACCACTTTCCGATCCGCCTTAGCTGGCTTACTCACAGTTCATATCCAAACAATACGGACGGCTTTTATTATCTTACCGAGCTGAGAGAGCAAATTACTCATGGCCGAAGTTATTTCGGCGAGAGTTCGCCGTTCTTTGCTATTACGGCTTTTTTTGCGGAAGCACTTGGGCAAAGCGAATGGGAGGCTTATAGAGGAGCAGGTCTTGTAGCCCTTACGCTTCTCTCCATCTCGTTTGGCGCTATTGCACTAGGGAAGGGAGCTTCTATTGTAGCAGCTCTCTTGCCAATGCTGCTGCCGTGGATCTCAGACATAATCTTCTTTCAGTCATGGATCTTCCTTAAGCAGTATTTTGCAGCCGCTCTGGTGTCGGCAGGTGCGGCAATGCTTGCTGTTCAAGTAAGGCACGCACTGCCTAAATATGCGTTGTGGACGGCGGCCGTAGCGCTATTTATTTTCGCAGCAGCTACCCACAAGATTGCAATTCCGGTTGCGGCGGCCGTGGCGGCTGGAGAGCTTATCTCGCGCTCATCTTATAGAAAAGAAATTCTGCTTTCTGTTTCCTTGGGGATGCTAGCATGGTTTCTCTTCGCATCCGCTACGCAGCCCTCGCCACTTATTGCTCCCATGTCAGAGTGGAAATTCAGCGTCACTGCGGCATGTGATTATATGAATTGCTCGCAATTCGAAAGGGCGGAGCTTATAGCGATACTATCGCTTGCTTTGATCGTATTACCTAGAGCTGCCTATTTGCGCATAGGAGAGCCGCATGCCGTACTGTTAGCACTTCTCATTGTAGCGCTGCATCTTCCAGTTTGGTCTGCAAGCGGCGGCGCGGCTTTTAGGTTTTCTGCCGCCTCGGTGGCAACTGGATACCTAGCTCTAAGCTATCTTGCGGGGGGAAGAACGTGGCTTCTGGGAAGGTACGGCATGGTGGCGTTCGCCGCCATATTAGTTAGCTTTTCTGTGACCATGCAAAGGAAGGAGTATCGCTCCGAGCTGCGTGGAATTAATGAGCTGATTACCTTTAGAGAAGCGCTTCTTGATTGGATCCCACAGGATTCTTTTGTGCAGGCGCCGCACGGTCTCCAGTTTGCGGTAACTTATTATCTCGATCGGCGTTCGGCGAAGAGAGCACTTGACCGTTCTGGCCCGGAAGCCAATGATTTCAAAATCTCCTATCTTCCTCCTCGCGCCGGTTCATGCCATACCGCCCAAGCGGGGGAAAAGTTCCCGCCTGAGGCGGCCTGCGTGGCGCTTGGCTCCCCGCCCAAAATTTATATTGAACGCTTTTTCAACTAAGAGAGCTTATTCCTTCAATGAGCATGCATACAAGCAGTCATCGAGATCTCTGCCAGCGTCCTCTGCGCACTCTTTCTCGTCATCAAAACAATCATTATCGCAAGAGGCCTTGGTGGCAGGGTCACAGTAGTTATTGCATTCCGCCAAACATCCTTCCCTCTCCAGAATGCAGCGGTCTTCACTGTTTTTGTATTTTGCTTCGCATTTCTCGTAGCAATCTAGACCCCGGTCGCAAGCGTTCGCCGCTATCGCCGAGGAAACGGGGAGAAGGCAAGCAAGAAGTAACACAAAACAAAGAGTAAATTTGGACATAGAAAACCCTTAATTCTTAACCTGTATGCTTGTTATGGGCCTAAAGACTGGATGTGTTACCTGGCCGGAGCAATTTGCGGGGGTGTAAGGACTTCCCGCCGCTCAAAGAGGAATCTTTCCGGCCTAAGATAAAGCATCCTCTTTTGCAGTGTTTCTGCCCGCTTATCAACCTCTGCACGGTTTTGCAACAAGTTGTAGGTTGAATGAGGGTTCGGGATTACCGCGGCCAGAGTGGCAGCCTCCCGAGTACTTAGTTCTCCGGCGCCTTTTTTGAAAAACTTTCGCGCGGCAGCCTCCACACCAAATGTACCCTCGCCGAATTCAATGAGGTTCACATAAAGCTCCAAAATCCGGCGCTTCCCAAGCTCCCTTTCGAGCCGTCCCGCTATGATAATTTCCTTTAGTTTTCGCATCGGATTTTTGGACTCCGAGAGGTAGAGGTTTTTCGCCAGCTGCTGGGTTATTGTGGATGCGCCGAAATTGATCTTCCCCTCATGCCAAGCATTCGTTAGCGCCATCTTTACCGCCCGCCAGTCGACTCCCGCGTGCCGGAAAAAGCGGTAGTCCTCGGCAACTAAAACCGCCCGCAGAACTTCGTGGGAAATATCGTTGAGATCAATCCAATATTGTTCCCCCCCTTTACCTTCAAGACGGCGGATCTCGCGCATGCTCCAATCTGTAGGGTTAGCAGTCCTATATTCGGCGCCGGAGGGAAGGTTAAAATATTCCCAGCCAAGATAGGTTATAAAAAGAAGGAGAATGGCTGCCGTAAACTTTTTCATTCATTCTAATGATATAGAACAGAAAGTTTTTCTTTTGCGGTCATTATCATGGAATATGCCCCTTGCAGAAAGGTAATACTTGATACCAGTCGATACTCCATTATAATCCTGCGATGATGTTTTTTAGCCGTTCCTCTATAGCATCCTCAGCTTCTTCACCTGAAGATAGCAGCGTTCTTGCAACTGCCCTGACCGGCCGTTCGGCCTCGGATACATTGATAGGCTCCGACACGGTCATTGCACCAAAAACACCAAAGACGACAACACCTTCTCAGCGGAGCGAAGAGGAGAAGTACAATAAAATTATACGCATGCTCGAGGAGTCGCCTGAGAGCCGATTTATTTTATCGGGCGGAGGAGGGTTTCTTCCCTTCAATCGAATGGCGGCGAAACTGCAAGGGGTTACACTATCTGATGGAGGAACGGTAAGTGTAGAGCTAAAAGGATCAAAGGCGGTTGTAACGGTATCGGGACGCCCGCTTAAGTTAGGGTTTGCAGTGCAGCGCGATCTCCTTTCTATTGAAAAAGCGATCACATCCCCAGGCGCGATGCTGCCGGTTAAGGCGGCTATTGATAAGAACGTCGGAAGAAGTGAACTGAAGGAGGCCATTGGCGGCATTAAAGGCATTGTTGCGCGGCATGGACAGGACGCTATCGAGCTTCATGGCCAAGCTGCCCTTCAGCACCTCTCCCCCCAGCTTAACGGTGCGTTGCTGCCCGACGGAAAAATTCTGCGTGTAACCGCTGATGGGAAAATGCACACAGATTCCTTCTTCCGCCTCGGCGAGAACGGCTGGAGTAAGGAGGCGCTGCAAGCCGATTTTGATAAGATCCGCCAAAATGCCCGCGCAGCTTCAGAGTTGGGTATCAAACTTAAGGTCTGGCTCAATGCTCCTGAGCTTATAGCTTCTCCTTATGCTAATGAAATTCGCTTGGCTCTAGCTAAAATTCGGCAAGGGGAATACGGGGATGTAGTTGAGCTTCGCACAAATAGGCAGTTTGCCGATAAGTTGCCAGGATTCGTTCAGTATAAACGGCACGTAGTATCCTTTGAGCGGGATGTATGTCCGGGTAGTGCGAACGAGGAGCAGGAGATTCATAAGTGCCGTAGTTTTGTAAATAGCAGCTCATACCAGCCGCCGCTCGTAGTTTGGCTCAAGCGCGATACGGTGGGGGAGGGAGTAGCCGAGTATTTACGCTCTCTTTATAGGGAGCTCGGCCCTAATCTTAAGGTTCTCACCACAGCTAAATTCAAAGAGGCCCATCCGGAGCTCGCTTCTGAGTTGAATGGAGAGCGGGCGCGACCTACTGAGAAGGAGAGCGCGGGCATCTGGCATCGCGTCTGGTCGCTTAAAAACCGGTTTTTTAATTCGGGCCCCGTTGAAGCGGCAGGCTAGGGCGGGCCATCACATCTTCTGCATGATAAAAACTGCATGATAGGGTTCATAGCGCTTCGAGCGCCTCACCTATACTGTTTCCAAGCAGGAGGTGATCTATGCCGGCAGGAGCAAGCAAAAAAAGAGAGCGTGAGTACGAGAAACTTAAAAAAAAGTTCAAGCGCTCAGGGCGCTATGAGGGCCGAGAGAAAGAGGTAGCGTCTCGAATAGTAAATAAGCAGCGCGCGCAGTATGGAGAGACTAAAGGCGCCGAGGAGCGCAGAGCCAAAGGGGAGGCGACAGATAGGAACGCGCCCATCCAAGATTATAAAACTCTAACCGTCGATGAGGTGCTGAAACGCTCCCGGAAGAAGAGCGACAAGGATCTGAGAAAGATCCGCAAGTGGGAGGCCGAGCACAAAAATAGAAAAACTCTTCTTGATAGTCTGGACAGGCAACTTGAGCACTGACTATTCAGTTAGTTGATCTTCTTAAGATCATTCGGCGCTGTAGATTACCTCAATATCATCATCCTCTCCGGTTTGTTCTTCATTATTTATAGAAGTCGGTTCGCCTGCATCATCATATGATGATTCGTTCCCCTCTTCTTCGGGCGCTGCTTTCCGGGGTGGCCCCGGGTTTACAATAATCGGTGCATTGTCAATATCGAGGTCAAGTTGTGCTCGCGAGTCAGGGTCACTATATATCGGCTCCGGCTGCGGCACGACCACAACCTCTGGTCCAAGGTCTATACCCCTTAGCGCCCGTGGTGGAAGCGGCTCGCGCGCCGGGCTATCCTCCTCATAGCTGCTCCCCGCCCAGCTCTCCGGTGAGTTGTCTCTTTCCGACCAGTCCAGTGCATCACCCTCTTCGAAGGTGCTGCCCGGCTGGGCTAAAGCATCACTGGTCAGTGCCACTGTGGTCAGTGCCACTGTTGAAGCAGCGGCTGACAGACTTACCGCCAGACCAAAGAAGATGAAACTAATGAGACGATGAAACACCTTAGCAATATTTCATTGCTTCCCATCAAAGTCTCTGTCCGGGATCACACTGGGGGGCCTTAGGCCGCGAACTGCTTCTCGCCGGACCAACTTTTACCCTCAGTAGAGTTTGGCCACCCTTTCGAAGGGTTCTCACGTTGGTCTTCAATTAGTTTACGGATAGAGAGCACCTTTCTTCCATCGGGGGCCGCTATTTCGAGGATCGAACGATTGTCCGGTACTACGGCTGCCGCGCCGAAATCACCCAATTGCTGACCGCTAGGAATATCAATTACAGTTACGCTCATTTTTACCTCCATAAGCATTTACTATATTAGCGCGTACATTGGCCGCAAGGCGCGCAGGGACCCTTCGGCAGGATGCGACGTTGAGATGCCAAGCTGAGCGGGGACTCAAAAGCGAGCTACCCCTTATAGACTGCAGCAATGCGTTCCTTGAACACCCTGCCCGGCCAAAGAAGTTAAACTCGTTTTTAGCAGGAAGAACCCTGCATAAATTCTTCTTGCTCATTGTTTCGAACAATTTCAAGTACGCGTCCGCCTGATTTGAACGTCCATGGGCTAAATAAGTTCAGGCAATTAGGACGGCTCCTATTGTCAAACCACCGCCTAACACCACATGGAGCCATGAATTGTTTTTATCACGACGCGCTCGCTGTTAGCGCTGATCCTGCTCATTCCTGCAGGGCGGCAGCGCGGTTAGTTTAAGAAGGGGGCTTGGAGCAAGCCTGAAACAGATTTTGAGACACAGGGTAAAGGAGAGTTTACTTATGCAGCAGCGAACCAGCTTCACTTCCGGCCTCTTGATTGGCGCGTTGGTCATGTACCTAACCGATCCGAGCAGAGGACGAAGGAGAAGGGCGGTAGTGAAAGATAAGTTAAACAGCGTAGTGACTGACCTGCAAGACGGATTAGGCGCAACCGGCCGCAACATCTTTGGTGAGCTAAAGGGTCTCAGCGCTGCAGCCCGCTCCCTCTTAAGTAGCGAAAAGGAGGTCTCAGATAGAGTGCTGGTAGACAGAGTTCGTTCCAAGATGGGGCGCTATGTTTCGCACCCACGGGCGATCGAAGTTGAAGCACACCAGGGAGAGATAAAGATTAGAGGGCCGATCCTTGAGCACGAAGTAAAAAGGCTTCTCAGCTGCATTCACTCCGTACCGGGGGTAAAGAAAGTGTCAAGGGACCTTGATATACACAAAAGCGCAGAAAACGTCCCGGCATTACAAGGCGGAACAGAGAGGCAGGGACAGCGCGCCGAGATATTTCAGTCTAACTGGTCACCGGCGTTTAGGGTGCTCATGGGAGGGGCCGGACTGAGTCTCATGGCATGTGCTGGCCGCGGTAAGATGAAAACTGTAGCTGCTCCGCTCGGAGTCGCGGCGCTTGTGCGAGCGGTTACTAATACAGAGTTCAGTCAACTGCTAGGGATCAAAGAGGGCAGGCGTGCGGTGAGCGTTGCAAAATCACTCGATATCGCCAGGCCGCCTCAGGAGGTTTTCTCCTTTTGGAGCAACATGGAAAATTTCCCGAAGTTCATGCCGCATTTAAAGGAGGTGCGTAAGTTAGATAGCGATCGTTACAGATGGACGGCGCTTGGGCCAGGCGGCTCGCAGTTTAGTTGGACGGCCAGAATAACCCGCTCCGAGCCGAACTCGGTACTAGCATGGCAAAGCGAAAAGGGCTCTACCGTCCCGAACTCGGGAAGCATTAAATTCCAGGCGAACGAAAGAGGAGGCACGCGGCTTGAAATAAATATGTCATACAATCCCCCAGCAGGGGCACTGGGGGATGCGATTGCGACACTCCTTCAATCCGATCTAAGAACAGCGCTGGATGAAGGGCTACTAAGATTGAAATCTCTGCTAGAGGTAGGCAAGGCGACCTCCAGGGGCGAAGAGATAGACTTTAGCCAAGTCACTCACTAAGGATTGGGCCGGCACTTTATTTTGACGCCGCTCTTACAGTACCTTATAGTACAGAACACTAAACGCGGTACCGCGCGGATGCCGGTCTTAATTTTGGCGAGGATAACTTCATGAGCTATGTAGATGGGTACGTATTGCCCCTGCCTAAGAAGAACTTAAAAGTTTACCGTAACATGGCGAGGCAAGCGGGGAAGATTTGGCGGCAGCACGGCGCCTTGGATTACAAGGAGTGCATAGGAGACGATCTCGCAATTAAAGGGATGATGCCTTTTGGACGAACGGTCAAAGCAAAAAAAGGAGAAACAGTAGTCTTCGCCTTTGTTGTGTTTAAATCCAGATCTCACCGTGACAAGGTGAATGCCAAGGTTATGAAGGACCCGCGTATACAAAAAATGTGCGAAGGGATGGAGATGCCGTTCAATCCCGAACGGATGGCGTATGGTGGTTTCAAGGTTATGGTGGACGCCTAAAAATCATGATGAAAAAAGTCTTTCTCTCGTTGGTCTTTATTGCCGCTGTATTGTCAATAGTTGTGGCACTGCAGCCGGATGAGTTCCATGTAGTCCGCAGCACAGCGATAAAGGCTGATGCTGCGGCGGTCTTTGCGCACGTTAATAACCTTAAACGCTGGGAAGCTTGGTCTCCATGGGCCAAGCTTGACCCTGACGCAAAAAGTTCTTACGCCGGCCCGATAGAGGGGACGGGCGCTGCCATGACCTGGTCCGGCAATAATCAAATAGGAGAGGGCACCATGACCATCACGGAGAGCAGGCCGAACGAGCTTATACGCTTTCGCCTTGACTTCGTAAGGCCCTTTGCCTCAACAAGTATAGCCGAGTTTACGTTCAAGCCAGAAGGTGCAGGCACTCAAGTAGTTTGGAGCATGCAGGGCAAAAACAATTTTATCGGGAAAGCGATAGGTTTAATTATTGACTGCGACAAAATGGTGGGTGAGCAGTTTGAAAAGGGGCTTCTGCAGCTGGGGTTGATAACTGAAGGACGCGTTGGCTGACGCGGCACTTCCTTGCGTTTACATCATGATCGCGAATGGACCCATTCGAGTACTTCACCGTCCTCGGGATCTGTCACCGTACTCTCTGCCGTAAACCCAGATTTCTCAAGCACCGTGTGTGATGCGTTCTTCTCTTTTAGAGTGCGTGCAGTGACTGTGACCGCCGGATCTCTATTGTAAGCAGTATCCAAGAGCAGACGGACCATCTCCGTAGCGAAGCCGCGCCCCTCACCTTCAGGGAAAGTGAAATAGGCTATCTCCACCCGCCCGTCCTTTGGTGCACCCTTGAACGAGCAGGATCCGACTACCTCGCCGTTTGATACACCTAGATAACTAATCCAGGGAGGATCGAAATCGGAGCGGTCATAAAATTTTACGGTATCCCTCAGGACCTCTTCAACTAACGGCGTAGTCTCTAAGCCAGGGTCATCAAGGGTTCCGTCACTATGAATTCTTACTAATCGCATGGGGCGGGATGTTACCCTATTTTGGTGAATTTGAGAATGCCTGTGCGGGCACCGTCTATGCCGGGAAGTGGAAACTTTAATTCCTTTAGGGGTCTAGGGGGCGGCAATATGCCGCATGGCACCATCTCCCATTCCCTGACACTGACATTTCACCGTGAAGTTCCCACTGTCCCCGTCACCGGAGATCTCTCTTAAGAAAAAGAGAGACAAAATGCAGCACTGGCACGATGGCAATCTAAAGTATCAATCCTTAAATTCGGTTAGCCCTGGACCGAACGTTGCATCGCCGATTGCCGCTTCGGGTAACCTCCGGAATACCCCCACCTGAGTATTCTCTTCAGTGTATTCACCGGGCATGAGGGGGCGGTAGAGGGGGGCTGCATCAACAAGTGTGAACGAGAACCCGTAGCGCCAAGCTGTTTCTTCAATGCGCTGCATAAGTATAGCCGAAGCCGCAAAGCTCTCTTCCTTAAACATGACCGGCGTGCTCTCTTCCCATGCCGTAACATAACGGCTGAATGGAAGAAAATAGGCGGAGTGGTCAGTTACGCGCAGTACTTCCGGAAGCTGCCTCAGTACAAACTCGTCGGCCGTAGGTGAGTGCTTTGGAATTGAATCGTTCGCAATTACACATGAAAAACTTCGGTCTGCCCGGGGAATCCGGGCTGCATCGCAACAGATACCTTTCTTAAGAGCCTCTCTTGCTCCCAGGTGGAACGCTGTATTCCAATCGGCTTCGTTCATGGTAAAGCCGTCCGCATCCATACCCCGAGGAAAAGGTACTGACCCTGCATAATAACGCTCTAAACTAAACATCTCCCCGGCGCGGCGTGTCTGCTCGACGTAGATCTCCCTATTGGCATGCAGCATTATGTCGAGCGGAACAATCTCAATGCCTCGAACAAAACCTTCCGCCGAGAGTGTCGAAAAATCGGCGCCAAGGTCTAAAGCAGGCTTGCCGCTTTGCTTGACGATGTCCTCTAAGGCGCTCCAGCTGAGGCCGATGCGGGGGAGCACGTCTAGACTGGTGGACAGTCCGCGCCAGACAAGGATGCTGGGGCCATCCGGCCTTCGGCTTATAGCATCAAGGTTTCGGTATTCAAAGTCGTGCATAGCCAATAGAGCGAGTTAAAGCACGATCATTATAGCCAAACCTTGACCTTAAGATAGTTCGTCGAATTTTGAATAAGTACCCCGCACGATTTATGAATAGGTCGGTAAATTTAGAGATGACGCTTGGGGAAAGCGCGCCCTGAGCCAGTTTTTAGGTAGCGTTCAAAAGCATGCACTTTCTTTTCGGCGCATCGGCGGAATAAACCCCACACAGCAGAACGTTCGCTTTAGCAAAGCTAAGTCATCTGTCATATAACAGAATCGGCAATGGTATATGTCATTTGCTCAATTGCCTGCTGCGCGCGTGATTGTTAACCTTAGAGTGTCGGCGCGATGCCGCCAGTCTGGGAGAGCTATAGATGAAAACTCTATTCGTATACGATTTTCCTACCAGGATATTTCACTGGCTTTTTGCGCTGCTTTTTGTTGCGGCATTCACCATAGGCAAAAATGTCGACGACGACTCCGTCCTCTTCTCCTATCACATGCGTGCGGGGATAGTAATGTCCTCTCTTGTACTCTTCCGTATCGTGTGGGGATTGCTCGGCTCCAACTATGCGCGGTTCACAGGATTTTCCCTTCAACCCGTCGAACTTCTTCGTTACTTCAAAGGAATATTGAGTGGAGATAAACGAAAGTGGGCCGGTCATAACCCGGCCTCCAGTTGGGCGGCAATTGTGATGATGGTACTTGCGCTAGGGCTAGGATTAACCGGCTATCTAATGGCGAGCGGAGAGGGAGGTGATGCCGTAGAGGACGTGCATGAGTTAATGGCGAACGGGTTCCTGATCGTAGTTTTGCTTCACCTGGCCGGTGTGGCGATACATTCTCTACGTCATCGAGATGCTATCTGGAAAAGCATGATAAATGGAGTAAAGGTAGACGTAACGGGGGGAAGCTCTTTAGTGCATCCCTACAAGCGTGTTGGTATGTTGCTTTTGTTAGCGGTGTCCGGGCTTGCAACATACTTGGTGCTTAGCTTTGATAGTGAATCACGGAATCTGGCGATATTTGGCTCGAAAATTCACCTTGCTGAAGCGGACGAGCATTAAGATAAGTATATGGAGTAGAGGCAGGGACTTTCATAGGGCTGCTTCCGTCGGCATGAGTATGAGAGGCAAGGCAAGAGGAGTAACGTTTTTCTTAGTGATCCTGGCGCTAGGCATCGGCTTAGCGTGGGGCAGTCATTCCTATGTAAAAAGCAAATTGCCTGAGATCGAAAGTGCGCGCGAAGCTGCATTAAGGGAGGGTCCTGCAATGATGGCAAGGCTAGGAACTTACCCAAACTCTGTAGCCCTGGAAGATTTAACCCAGGAGTTAACGTCGCCAGGTAAAGGGATGTGGAAGGGGGTTAAGAACCGCATCGTCTGGAGACGTGAGTTTAGAGCGCCAGGCGTTAAGGAAGAGATGCTCAAGTGGTATTCTGCTAAACTCCATGATGATGGATGGGTGATCTGGGATCCGTCGGCAACGAGCGAGATTCAGACACAGTGGTGCAAACCCAATTGGCTACTTACCATTCAGCACAATGTAAAACATGAGAATTTTCACCGTTTCGTCTTGCAGCTTGAGTGGATGTGGAGCTTTACTGCCGATAGGTGTCCGCTTGATTGATATACGCGATAGAGGTCGGAAATAAAAAGTATGCAGGGTGTGCAGCCGCTCTTTCCGCAATTTGTCGAAGCTGGGTCATCGAGTCTGCTTGCTTTCTATCTGCTGCTATTCCTGATGTTTGCCGCGTTGGCATATGCCGCCCGGCGTATTGACAAATCAGAGGTAACCACCGCGCCACGCCGATTCGGCAAGGTAAGTTCCGGAGTGGTAGTATTCGTTTTTATTTTCTCGGTGATTGTTGCCGCTGGCCTTCCTGGAGTTTACTATTTCCCGACAGTCCCACTTCTTTTTGGCGCAATTATCTCTCTTTGCATCTGGTTCTCATTCTCTAGATATGGCGCAGCTCTAGGCCAGGCATTCTCGCTGCAGACACTGGTTGCGTTCCAAGGCTTTCGCATCCCGCTGGAATTTATCTTGCGCGACTGGGGGGAGACTGGAACAGTCCCGCTGGTCATGTCGTGGGCCGGTCAGAACTACGACGTCATAAGCGGAATTGCCGCACTCGTTTTTGCTCCTCTAATCCCAAAGAAAAAGAGCTTGGCATGGATTCCAACTGTGATAGGAGCGCTACTATTAGTTAATGTCCTCCGAATAGTTTTAATGTCCTCGCCGTTTCCGTTCAGTTGGCAGCTTGAAAGACCGCTTCAGTTAATCTTGCACCTTCCGTACGCTCTTATAGTGCCCTTGTGCGTAGTCCCGGCGCTAATCGGGCATTTGGTTGTAATCCGAGTAATGCTCAGGGGAGCAAAGTAGGAGGCTTTTTATACGATATCATTAATACATTTCAGATTTTCTGGTCAAAATAGGCTATAGGCAACGAGGCTGATCATAGGTGATTTCGCCGGATCAGTGCATGCTTCCTCTAAACTGCACGGAGGCTGCCTTGTCATCAAGAGACTGAGTACCGCGACACACTGGCGTGAGAATCAATCAATGAATTGAAGGTCAGACAAGTGAGCGAATCGATTGCTACGCCAATAATATGGCTCGAATTGATTGTTGAGAGAGCGGATGGCACTGAAAGCTATTCGTGGTGATTTGCAGGGAATCAGCGAAGAGCGGATTACCGCTGAACCCAAGACAGAGGCCGTGTGGCAAGCCGTTTCACATTAAGGAGATGAATTGAAATGAGATTGTTTTCATTCATGTTCGCTATTGGCCTAATCCTAGCATCGCCATTCTCGGCAATCGCTGAATCGCCAACCCATGATGTCGTCTTTGAGGTGACCTCCGGAAGCAAGGAGGAATGGCATGCCGCTCTCGGGAACGTAGAAAATCTGCTGAAAGCTTTGGGCGATGATTCCGTAAGGGTCGAGGTTGTCGGTCATAGTGACGGTCTGATGATGATGACCGAGAAGAATCTTAGCGAAAGGATGAAGCAGTTGACCAAACACAAGATATCGTTTGCAGCGTGCGAGAACACGATGCGAAAAAAGAATGTCTCCAAAGAAGAGCTTCTTCCCTTTGTTACCACCGTTGATTCCGGTGTGGCTGAAGTAGTGCGAAAACAGAAGAGTGGATGGTCCTATATCAAAGGAGACGCGTGACGTTTAATTCTTAACGAATTGGATCAAGAGTGTTTCAAAGATTGATTTGGTCGATGTTAGAGATGCCTTTTCGAGAATGCTCTTCCTGAACCGGTCTTCAGATAGTGCTCAAAGGCGTGGGCTTTCTTTTCATCTCGAAAATAGACAGCAACATCAACTTCCCATGGGCGAGCTTCGCGGGTTGTCTTACATTCACCAGCGTTGTGTTCGGCGAGGCGGTTTTTCATGTTGCCGCATAAGCCGACGTAGACTCGATTGGGGTTTTGTTTGCTTCGTAGTAGGTAGACGATGTGCATATGAACCTCCAATTAATTAATCGGAGATTCAGCGCGAAAGTTGCTTGGATTTTGGGAGTTTACTCCGACGAAGCCTTGGCGTAGTCGAGCTCGACTTCGTCCCTACGGGACTTCGTCGGAGCCACCTTCCCTCTATCGAGTAGAGAAAAGTATCGATTTACGAAGTGGGCTTGCCCCGCCGAAGCTCCGTAAGCTTGCGAACGGAGCGAAGGTGGGGTG
>JAGFJO010000050.1 GCA_024102635.1 Deltaproteobacteria bacterium | reverse complement strand
ATTCTGATTCCGATTTTCGGAATATCGGGGGCCGCCTGGGCATTTTTTATGGCCTATATTGTGCACAGCTTTCTGCTGCTTGCTTGGAACGTTGCGCAAGGGCAGCGCTACTTCGCGATTCCCTATGAGTGGAAGACGGGCGCTATTTTTCTCAGCTATTATTTAGCATCGTGCTTGATGTTGAGTTTGGTTGCCGAGCTTGAAGCCGCTGTCCGGACGGCACTTTATGTTTTGCACTTACTTTTGAGCTTAAGATTGTTTTATGTAATGCTGTCTGCCGAGGAGCGAAGCTCAGTAAAGCATTTGATTAGAGGATTTTCTTGGACCCATATCAGAAGCCGCCCATAGCTTCTATAAGCGACATCCCCGTATTCTGTTCTGATAACGAGTACTCCGAGAACTATCAGACCATCTCGGAGGATCACCTGAGTGCTTTGGAGAAGACTGGGCACAATCCTTTCATGGATGAAGCGCTTTGGCAAAGTATTGAAGCCGGTACCGTCAAGCTAATTGAGCGCCACTCGCAAGGCGGGAAGATTCTTGATGTCGGAGTTGGCACGGGCCGTTTGCTATCTAGGCTGAGCAGTGGCTACGAGAAGTTTGGTGTTGATATATCCTCAGCTTACCTTGGGCTGGCTGCAAAGCAGGGGATTAATGTTTGCAAGGCTTTTGTGGAAGAGCTTCCCTACCACGACAATTTTTTTGATACGGTGGTGACTACTGATGTACTAGAGCATGTGCTCGATCTCAATACAGCCGTTAAGGAGATCTTAAGAGTGCTAAAGCCTTCTGGGATACTCATAGTTAGGGTGCCGTATAGAGAATCGTTGAGGCCGTATCTCAACTCAAACTATAAATTCGTTCATCTAAGAAACTTCGATGAGGACTCGCTAACCTTGTTTTTCGAAAAGATTATGCAGGTTAAGGTCATCGAATTTGAAACGTGCGGAGGCCTTATTACACGTGAGCACTTAAAGGAGATGATGCCTAATATATTCAAGGCAGCCTTTTTTCTTGGAATCCATGGATTGAAGTTTGTAAGCAAGCCCCTATGGCGGAAGATGGCAGATAGGTTTTATCCCCATTCGGAGATAAATATGGTGGTAAAGAAGATCTGCGGCTGATTCGCAAGGTGCAATGCGGATATGCCCTTGAATTTCCTCTTTTTTTTTGGAGGAAATCGGCTAAGTTTAAGCTTATATCGGTCGATAATCTAAGTTGGCAATCGTTTATGGTTCCAACCAAATTCTTCAAGAGCAGGAGCAGGCTCTCCCTCATTATCGCTTTGTGGCTTCTTCTGCCCGCCGCATTCGCTCGTGCGCAGGCGTGGGAGCAGCTCTCTCCGACAAGCAGTCCCCCCGCTTCTTACAGACATTCAATGGTCTTCGATATCGGCCGGAACGTAGCAGTACTATTTGGCGGACTAGCCGTTGGCGTCGGACGAGACGATCGGACTTGGGAATGGGACGGCACAACCTGGAACAACATCAGCACTCTTAATAGTCCATCTAAGAGATCCTCAGCCGCTATGGCATATAACTCAGATTCGGGAGAGATACTTCTATTCGGTGGAAGCACCCTTACAGGTTTTGCCAATGACACTTGGCGCTACGATGGAAGCAATTGGACCGAGGTAGTAACGGCCCATGCGCCTGAGCCGCGGGAGAATGCCAGTATGGTATACGACTCAGATAGAGGGGTGTTTATTCTCTTCGGAGGACGTTCTGAGGTCCATATCCCTCACAGTTATAACTATTTCTCTGACACGTGGGAATTTGATGGTACTGACTGGACGGAAGTGAACGTTGCAGAACCCCCTGCGATATACTCGGGAGCACTGGTATATGATTCAGCCAGAAAGGAAACGATCCTTTTTGGAGGAGCGGCAAGTACAGGCTTAACTGAAGCCTCCACCTATCGATACGACGGAGCCGGTTGGAGTAAGCTTACTGTTGCCGAGCAGCCGCCTAGTCGCGCAGAAGCGGTCATCTACTTTGATACAAATAGAGACGTGGCAGTTCTTTACGGTGGACAGGGCGGACCTTCGCCTTATCTAACGGATCTGTGGCAATGGGACGGCTCTAATTGGAGCGAAGCAACAGTTAGCGGTACCCCTTCGGCGAGAAAGGCCTCGGCAATCGCGTTCGATCCGATCAGGAATATAGCACTTCTTTTCGGAGGGTTCACTGGCTCGGCGCCTTTAGGCGATACCTGGGAGCTTGATATCCCTGCGCTTTCACCGACGCCAGCGCCGACCCCAGAAACAATAGTCACCTCGGCCCCAACGCCTACTCCAAGCGGCTCCCCCACACCGGAGCCATCGCCCACGGCAGTTCCAACAAGTACTGCGACTCCGGAAGGAACTCCGAGCCAAGGCGCAGTGACAAAGAGAGAGATAAGATCATTTAAAGCCAACTTAAGGCGTTTGGGTTCGGGGAATCTCAGTGAGATGCTTCCAACTGTTGATGGATTTATAGAGTCTCTTGAAGTGGCCGCGACCTCAGAAGACAGGAAAGGCCGGCGTGCATTGCTTTCAATGAGAAGGATTCTGCAAAATCTCACAACAGCGATTGCCAATGCAATGAACGATCCTGTGCATGCCGAAAGGGCCTATTGGCTTATGAAAGTCAGAAAACTTAAGCGCAAGGCGCGGCACTCCATCAGCTCTCTTTCAAAAGTAACGCGCTAGGCGCATTCTCATTCTACAAATTGTTCTGGACGATAGTTGCCGCTTGTACGGGGTTCATTAAACCTCTCTTGCAATGTTCCAGATACTTGCTGCAATAAGAGCAGTCCAGAAATGCTGCAAGATCAAATGGTTACGCGCAGAGAGGAACGTCTCTCTAAACCGAACTTCTATCCACTTTCTTGGTCTTAATAATTGAGCGAGGCTTTAATAACCATGGAATTTAAAGATCTCGCACTTACGGGTATCGAAAAACAGAGAGCATTCGGCGGAGTGAGATGGGCTGGCAGGTTTTGGGCCATAAAGCGGAGCGTGATGTGAATCAGTCAACTCTCACTCCTGATATCAGGGGCGCCGACGCCTTACTTGAAGAAGCGGCGCTAATACGAGCGGTGCAGCGCGGCAGTCAGGAGGAGTACCGAGTTTTAGTGATGCGGTACAAGGATATGGTTTTCAATCTTATAAAGCGCCAGGTCGGGCAGCACCATGTGGCGGAAGATATTGCGCAGGAGGTATTTGTGCGCGCTTACTTCGGGATAAAAAAATTCAGGCTCGATTCGAAATTTTCAACTTGGCTAACGCGCATCGCCTTGAACCAAACCAATTCATATTTCTCTACCAAACGGTACAAGCAGCAGAGCCGCACGGAGAGTTTCGATGGAAAGCTTCACGAGATGAGCGATATAGAAAAGAAAGCAGAAACAGAGGAGGAGGCGGAGAAAAACGCGATGCTTGCCACCTTTAGAGAAGCGCTTGGCTGCCTTAAGCCGAAGTTCAGAGATGTTCTGGTTCTTTGTGGGCTTGAGGGGCGTTCCTATCAAGAAGCTGCTGAAATTCTGGGAGTACCGGTAGGCACCATCAGATCAAGGCTCAATAAGGCGCGTCTTTTAGTAAAAGATGAAATCCACAACAATAGTTAAGCCATGAATATTCACCAACAGGAACAGAAGTTCTTAGATTATCTGGAGGGCACTCTAAGCCCTGAAGAGAGCGCAGCTCTTAAAGCTGAGCTTGAGCGGAGCAGCGAGCTAAAACGTTCGTTCGAAAAGTATCGGGCGGTGGTTGAAACCGAGAAGATGATAGCCGGTGAATCTTTAGAGCTGCATCCAAATTTCACAGTAAAGGTGCTTAATAAAATCGAGAACCAGCCGGTAGGAGCATTAGGCAGAGTTGCGGCAGCGATCAGGAGAAATAGCGTCGCGCTTATCTCATCGGCCGCAACCCTTGCAACCTTGATATTAGTAGTTCGGGTATCCGATGACTATAGTGAGCGGCAGTTTGCTCCTGCATCCCCCTCTGAGAGTAAGGCTGTGGCTCCAGTGCAGCAGAAGGAGGAAAGCAGCCTCCCTTCTGCCGCGGTTAGAAATGAAATCGATGCGGTAAAGGCGCTGCCTCCCGCGGAGGAGTCTCAGAAACTAAAGAGATCTCTTCAAGCCGATTTGAAGGCGCCGCCTGAAGGGATAGAGAAGTTCGGCTTTGATGGAGAGCCGCAGCGGCTTGATTCAAAGGATAATGTCCCCTCTTTAATTTCGCCAAAAAAGAGTATGCCGGTGATACCCGCGCCTGCTTCAAAACCGGATGAAGGGCGGGCAGTTGCCGGAAAGGGAGTCGGAAGCGTTTCAAGCGGAAGCTCCTTTCTTTTTGAGGGTAACGCAGGCTCAGCGCCGGCAAAAACGGAGCAAAACGCTGCAAGCAGGGTATACGACGATAGAAAATCTCAAAGCTTGGAAGTGGCAGATCTAATGGGCGCCCCGGCTGGGGGGGCAAAACAGAGGGTGCAGGAAGAGCTGAGCGATGAAGTTTATCGCAGACGGGAAACTGATGAGCGCACGGCGGAGATTTACAGCCGTGTGATGGAAAGGTTTAAGGAGCTGAAGAAAGAAGAGGAGTCTAAAATCAGTGCCTTGCCTTTAGGTCCAATACCTGCGGCGGAGCAGTACCGAACTTACGAGGAAAATAAGAGGCTAAATGTCGCATCCGTTCCAAGCTCGACATTCAGCATAGATGTCGACACAGCTAGCTATACCAATGCACGCAGGCAGCTCTTGCAGGGAGTAATGCCGCCGCGCGATTCGATTAGAATCGAGGAGTTTATAAACTACTTTGACTATGATTATCCGGCTGAGTTTGAGAAGCCTTTCGGACTCAGCTACGAGATAGCGCCTTCACCTCTTGAAAGCGACCGGTATCTTTTGCGGCTTGGAATCAAAGCAAAAGATGTCTCGCACTCGCCGAAGCCTTGGAACTTGGTATTTCTTATCGATGTTTCCGGCTCGATGGCGGATGGCAA
>JAGFJO010000038.1 GCA_024102635.1 Deltaproteobacteria bacterium | reverse complement strand
ATCGGCTTCGAAAGGTGGGATTTGTAGAGATCCAGACGGCCCACGCGTTTACATATCAGATACGCTCGGAGATCGTCGCTAAGCGTTATTTTAAGACTGAGGTAATCGAACAAGAGAGTTTGGAGTTTCAGATATCTCAGCTGCGGGCTAAAACAATGCGCCGCAAAGGAAAGATCCGCTATGAGGCGGATGCCAGCGTGATGGAGTGTCCCGGCGAGATTACCGTGGCTCGCAGACCTACCTTAATCGAAGAGAACCGCGCGATATATGAACGCTACCCCTATGATTTTCTAAGGCATATCAAGGCTCATCGTGAGATGCTGGAGCTTGCTTCGGCCCTCGTAGCTGAAGGTTCGAAGGTAGTGGATGCAGGATGCGGCATCGGGCTGTTGGCGGAGAAAGTTGCGGGTCGCTGCGCGCGTTATCTTGGAATTGATGCGAACCCTCACTTTGTGGAGATCTGCCGCAATCGGATGCGGCCTTATGGCAACGCAGAAGTAGTACTGGGAGATCTAAACAATTTTCGCCTTGAAGCTGAGGAGTTCGACTGCATCCTGGCACTAAATGTGATCTACCAGGAAGATATAGAACCGATGCCAGTTCTTGGTATGCTGCGCGATGCGTTGAAGCCCGGAGGTATTCTGGTGTTGTCTGCGCCGTGCAGCGCAGATAGCTTCAAGAAATGTGAAAAGATGATGCTCGCCGACCTCGATAAGGAAGGTGCGCTGAGCGGCAAAGATGTGATCGCTGAGCAGATACGAGCAGCCAATGCGCGTCTTTTATCGCCGAAAGGTCATTACTGGAGCGCCGGGCAGATATCTTCGCTGCTGAGAGATATAGGTTTCAAAGCCATCGAGCGATCCGACGACTCACTTTACTACGGCGCGGCCTGGCTGGTCGCAGCAAGGCGTTAGGCCGGGCAGTCATTGGTGTTTATGCTATTTAAATCAGATGTTTAATTAATGAATCACCTGCCTTTTTATCGGCCATAACAATCTAGAGAGCAGCAGTGCCGCCAGCGACTATTTGGCGGCCGGTTCAGTGAGGTTGTATGTTCGGTAAGGGGTTCTTAAGTCTGAAGTCGTCGTCTTTGCCCGTCCTTTTGGGCGCGGCAATAGCAACTGCTCTTATCTTTCACGGCCTTTCCGATGCACTCCTGGCGCAGACATCTTTTCCCTCGCCCGAGCCAACTATAGAGGCACCGAATACCCCGACTCCAACGGTGACACCAACCGCTACGCCGACAGCGACAAACACACCCACACCAACCACGATTCCGCCTGCAAATGCTGGAGTATGCGGTGACGGCGCGCTGGATCCCGGAGAGGAATGTGATGACGGAAACCGAATACATGACGATGCGTGCAGTATAGTCTGTAAAAAGAACTTTTGCGGCGATCACAAGGTAAATAACGGCGAGCAGTGTGACGACGGTAACACCGTATCGGACGATGGCTGTAGCAAGGAGTGTAAGAAAGAGAGCTGCGGGGACGGCATCGTGCAGGCCGCCCGCGGAGAAGAGTGCGATGACGGAAACAGAAATCATACCGATGCCTGCACCAATATGTGCAAACGGCCTTTCTGCGGAGATAACATTAAGCAGCAAGGAGAAGAGTGCGACGACGGTAATAAAGACAATAACGACAGCTGTAGCAACGCCTGTAAAGACAACGGTGAGTGCGGAGACGGAATAGTACAAGCTCCAAGGGAAAATTGTGAACTAAAGCCTCAGGGAAAGCCCCCCGGCTGGCAATGGAATAGTCCTATTTTCGATTGTCAGAACTGCCGCCTGAAAGCGAAAAAACGCGAACGTAAACGGAAGGCTCCAGGAGCGCAAGGGAAAGAACAGGGAGCCGGCGTCGGCGGAGGCGGCGGTGGAGGAAACCAGCAGGGAGGGGGATTTGATCCGGGATTCCTTCTTGGTGGCCTTGGCGGCAACTTTCCTTTCTCGATCTCTCCGCAGCAGCTCCCCTCTGTGCAGGGCATGCTTGATTTTAGCGATCCAATCACTATCGGCAGTATCACAGTGTCATGCGGCAGTGGACAGGTAAGCACTAATGATGGAACGAGCTATAACGCGAATGTGGCTGTTGCCGTTAATCGCGACGGTGAAATCGGGATCTCCGGCAATTACTCGGACGGAGAAAAGGATCTCTATATCAATGGCGATTCAAGAAACCAATTTTATACGGTTCAGGAGTTTGACAGCAGCAAGGTCAAGATCGATCCCAAAAAGCCACCGGAGCGAAATGCGGCATATCGCAAAGCAGTTGCGCGGCAGCAAAAATCTTCCAAAAGAAAGGTTCGCCGGACTAAAGCAAGTACGTCGGCTTCCACAGATAGAAGCTGCGGCTCCAGCATAAAGATACTCTTTGGATATACCGAAGAGCTGCTGGAAGAGCGCGGCGAGGCGCAGATTGCGGCCGCGGCGGGGAAAGCTTTTTGTGATGCGCGGGTGGTAGCAAAAAACTCCGGCATACCGGTTACCTTTGAGCCTGTCGGATTAGCAAAAGTTAAGGGCAACACAAGCCAGGCCGCCCCGGAAGCGCTGGCTCAGCTCGCCGATCCGGCCGGACCTTTCTCAAAGCTTCATGCTGCAAGGTTCAAAGCCAAGGCAGACCTTGTTTCGCTCATTGTGCCCGGGCTGGCCGGATATTGCGGTTATGCTCAGATAAGCGGCACTCCCGGAATCAGCAATCTTCAAAAGGCCTTTAGCGTTCTAGCTCAAAACTGCCTGGCCGGATCGCACCACACTCTGATTCATGAGATCGGACACAATTTGGGAATGCATCATAATGTCGAAGATGCTAATGGTCCCGGAGCCCGCCCTTGGGCATACGGGTATCGTGATGAGGTTCACCGCTCGGTAATGAGCTATCCAAAGGGCTCTTCCAAGTTACAACCTTACTTCAGCGATCCGAACCAATTCGTGGACGGACGTGCCTTGGGCACAACCGGCAGCGCCGATAACGCGGCGGTCTCAGCCGAGAGCGCCCCTATCGTGGCTTGCTATGGGGAGAATCTGAGATAGGGCTGCGAGAAGAGAGATTTTCCTCTGTACTTTCCGGAGACTCTTCGCTTAGCAGTCTTAGCACCATGGGCCACTAAGACTACCAATTTACCGCTATTCAAATTAGATTGAGAATATTTAAAAAAAAGGTTGCAGTATTGCATCGCGTATACATCGCCAATGAAAGCCAAAAGCTACGATCCATATAGAAAAATCGCCGCTGAATATGACCTCATTATGGGGGAGAGGGAGGAGCTTAAACTTCTAAAAAAACTTATCCCGCAAAGCCATCCAAAGGCAGAAACTATTTTGGAGCTTGCCTGTGGAACAGGGAAGTTGCTGAAGCCGTTTAGTGTCAAGTATCGCGTTTATGGCCTTGATCGATCGCTGCCGATGATTCGAGTCGCCAAGAAAAGAATTCGGAACGCTAAATTCTACCATGCTGATATGACGAACTTCAGGCTGAATGAGAAGTTCGATATAATAATTTGCCTATTTAATTCTATAAATCATCTAGCTAGTTTTGCCGAGTGGAGGCGCACTTTTAAGAACGCAGCGCGTCACCTTAATAGAGGAGGGGTGTTTATTTTTGATATCAATACACCGCATTCCCTACAGACCTATTTTGAAGAGCCTGTTTACCTCGAAAGAAAAGGAAAGACTACAATAATTACCGAATTTTCAGAATTTCAAAGAGGCAGCTTGCTAATGCATATCTCTATATTTAAAGAAAGAAGTGACGGATTGTTTCAACTTAAGGAGAGCAAAATATACGAAAAGGCCTTTCCAGTTAAGAAAATAGAGAGCGAACTTAAGAAGCACTTTGGAAGAATTCAAATTATGGATCAGAGCGGTAAGCGCCCCTCAAAAAGTTCCGAGGTTTTGTATTTTACCTGCTCGAAGCGGTGATGCCATTCCGCCGGTTATTGGAGGGGGGCGAGGAATTCAAAGCTAAGTCTTGCCGAGAAGTCGACGCGCTGCTCCGGATTCTGCTTGAGTGGGGCCACTTTAAAGCCGATATCACATAAGTCGGGATGGAAGCCGAGATGAGCGCCAAGCAGAAATAGATTGCTGGTGCGGCGATTCGTGTGCTGCTATTGATTCAGGGTGAGCCCCCGTTTCTTAGAATAGGAAGAGTTAATGTCACCGACTGTTGACCGTATTTTCCGATCTAAAATCGACCGCTGGCTGGTAATCCTGACAGTGGTCTCGGCGTTCCCCGGACTGATTGCTGTTGCGGGAGTGATATGGTCCTGCGGACTGGGGTTAACGGCTCTCTTTACTCTTACGGTGGTACTTCTAGTATACGCTCTGATTTACGGAATGTTTCGTTCGACCTACTACTTCTTTGACGGGTCGACTTTGGTAATTCGCAGTAGCTTTTTTCGTTGGCGTGTTCCGATTAACGATATTGTATCGATAACCCCCACCAATAACATAGCATCAGGTCCTGCACTTTCTTTGGACCGATTGAACATAAAGCGAAAAAAGGGGTGGCCGATCATGATTTCACCGTTAGAGAGGGAGGAATTTCTGGCGGAGCTTGTAAGGCGCGGAGGCCCTGCGCTGAGCGGAAACGCTTAACATCCGGCACGCTTCAAGCTGGAACCTCGACTATTAGATTTGGCCGATCGATTGCGAAACTGAGCGATTGTTACCGGTTATCAGACTTGCGACGCGATAAATGCCGCATTAGTTCGACTATGCCGCAGCTTAGCGTCAGAGAGCCAACAAAAGGCATCACTACTAGAGTTAGCGGGTCGTCAGTGAAGCAGCGAATACATTGGGAGGAATCATAAAAGCTGCAACCTTCTCCCCATACCTCAAAAGGAACTTCAAAAAATAAAAAAGTGCTCGCCAGGAAGAACAAAGCAAGCCCAAGATTTCCGCTCCGTTTTGTCATTAATGCTTTAATGCAACCACCCGGAGATGGACATCGATCAGGATAAAACCGGATTTCGCTCTGCGAGATCTCGGCTTGATCCGTTGGTTATCTTAATGGGTTATATCGCGAATCCAAGATAAATAATTACTTGATTCTATTCCGTAAAACATATACTGTTTGCCAGTATACCTAAAACAGTATAGAATATGATTAAGACGTTCCGATGTACGGAAACTGAAAAGCTATTTAATGACGAATCATCAAAACGTTTTAGCAGTATTCAACGAGTAGCACGGAGAAAGCTGGAAATGCTCGAAGCTGCTAAACAATTGAGTGATTTGAAGAGTCCGCCAGGCAATCGCTTAGAGCAACTTAGAGGGGATAGAAGTGGACAATATAGCATTAGGGTTAACGACCAGTTTAGGATTTGTTTTCGTTGGTCCGAAAATGCAGCATGGGATGTCGAGATAGTTGACTATCATTAAGGAAAATTATGGCACGCAAACTTTCTCCTATTAGTCCTGGCGAAATTTTATCGCACGAATTCATGAAACCTTTGGGAATTAGTCAGAATAAATTGGCTCGGGATCTTGACGTCCCCGCTGGAAGGATAAACGACATTATTAAAAATAAGAGAGCGGTGACAATAGACACTGCTCTACGGTTGGGGATCTATTTCGGAACTAGTCCCGAATTCTGGCTTAATCTGCAAAGCCGGTTTGATTTAAAGATTGCTCAAAAAACCATTTTGCCGAAAATTGAGAAAGGGGTACGTCCACTAGAACGCCACGTCGCCTAAGCAACTAAATAAGGGGCTGGACACCTTAGCGTCGCCGTTTTAAGGTTCGGTCGCTCGTGGAGCTACTATTCTATCCAAAGGGAAACATCTTACCCGAACTTGTTGCACTTTCTCTGGCCAACAATCATACCCTGTAGACCCAAAGCCACCATACCTGCACGATTCGGGAGCATTTACCGTCAGCTGCACTTCGTCGTAAGACTCCCCCGGCTTTAGTGGGCATGGCCCAAATCCCGTTCGTGTAATGGCACAAGTGAGCAAGGGCTATTTTTGGATAGGGCAATCGAGGGTTATATGGATAACGGTTAAGTTCAGCGGGGTTAACTCGCGAAGCGGGTTAACCTCCGCTGGTACGTATTGTTACCCACCAGAACCTACCAATTAATTAGTAGAAAAGACATTTGAAAATATGTATAATTATTGTATATACAGAAAGTGTTCACTTGGGACGTAAATAAGGCGCTTCTGAATTATGAGAAGCACGGCGTTTCCTTTGAGGAAGCCGCAACAGTATTTACGGATACGACTGCACTCGATTTGGCCGATCCGGCACACTCCAAGACAGAGCGTCGGTCTATTAGATTGGGTAAATCGATTACGAAGCGAATTTTAGTGGTAGTTTATACCGTTCGGAGATTGAGTGATGGCAAGGAAACGATCAGAATCATCAGCGCGAGGCAAGCGTCGAGGAAAGAGCGCAAAGCATATTCCGGATAGCAAGATTGATTTTAGTGATATTCCGGAGATCTCGGACGAGGAGCTAACTAAAGCCCGTCGGGTTGGCCGACCCCCATCCGGTCATGCAAAGCAATTAATAGCTATTCGTATAGATCCGGATGTGTTGAGTAAGATTAGACGAATGGCGGCTCGCAGAAAAAAGCCGTACCAGACATTTTTGCATGAGCTACTCGAATCGGCGGTCAAGAAATCGGCTGCCTAATCCTAAGGTGGGTAACGATTAGGATGAACGGGGCGAGACGCGCAGCGGATCGCTTCCGTTCGATCCGTTTATAGTTCGACTGCTCCATTTATAGCTATCAAGGTTCCTTTTTCAAAGGTATTGGTAGCGCTAACGAAGGAGCATGCACCCCTCGGTTACGACTATCGATCCGAAAGCATTGGCGAGCTGTGGAAGCAG
>JAGFJO010000031.1 GCA_024102635.1 Deltaproteobacteria bacterium | reverse complement strand
GCCTGTAAAGATGCTATATTTGAACCTAAGGTAATCGCCATTCTAATTCCTCCTTGAACAATTACATCGCCACCGTCGATCCTTGACAGGCGGCATCAATCACCGGACCCTAGGATCCGAATGACTGCTTCTGATTGATTGCGGAGATTACGTAAGGTCTAGTAGCTTTGAAGGGATTTACCGCCAAAAACTGCCAACACCGCACCACCACGTCTGCAATACAACCTTCACGTGGGCTATATACGGCGGGCCTTCGGCAAAACTTAAGCGCAATTTAATCAGCGCGCATAAAAAAAGGGCCCGGAAAGAACTGAATCGTTGTAGGCCTTTAATTCAATTCCTTCCGAAGCCCGAAAGTAGCGAGGCACTAAATTTAGCACCCGTTATAAGAATGCACTTCTTCTGCGCGCAAACGGTTATATCTGAAACTACCTGCTACTGTGCGAGAGAGAGACTCCTATAGAAGCCCGACCCGGCGGCAGCCGGACGCATGCCCGACGCCGCCTTAGCCAGACTTATTTTATTGGAGTAGAGACAATGCAAGCGCCGGCTGCTGGTTAGCCTGTGCCAGCACCGCTGCACCAGCCTGCTGCAAGATTCCTAATCTTGTCAGCTCGGCTGCCTCGGCGGCTACATCCACGTCGCGGATGCGGCTTTCTGCTGCCGCGAAGTTCTCGCGGGCCACGGACAGGTTGTTGATAGCAACATTCAGCCGTGATTCAGTAGCACCGAGAATACCTCTAGTTGAGGCAAGCGACGTAATGGCCGCAGCGATAGCATCGAGGGCCAGCCGTGAGGCCGACTGTCCGAGTGCTTCCGTACCGGCATTAATAGAGTACGTTAGAGAAGAGCTGCCCTGCTGAGCCAACCCGAGCGCCGCCAACGTTCCCTGCACGCCGTTGTACGAAATCTGCGAGGTAGAAGCCGAATCGAATCCGACCTGCAGAGTCAGCTGCCCGCTGCCTGAAAGCAGCGTTACACCGTTGAATTTCGTCGTTACGGCGATACGCTCAATCTCCGAACCTAGAGCGACGAACTCATTCGCCAGAGCGGAACGCTGTGTTACTGAAAACACCCCGTTCGCTGATTGCTCAGCAAGTTCGGCTAAACGCGACAGAACGTTACCGATCTGACCAAGCGCCGAGTCTGCTATCGCTATCGTGGAAATACCGTCATTGGCATTTCTGATAGCAACGAGCGCCACGCGCTGATCAGCCCGTAACGAGTCGGCGATCGCCAATCCCGCTGCGTCATCACTTGCTCTGTTTATTCTCTGTCCGGAACTGAGCTTCTCGTAAACGTTGCCCAGCTGGTTTGATGCAACACCTAATCTTCGTTGCGCCTGAAGAGACGCAATATTGGAACCCAAACTAATAGCCATCTAAATCCTCCTTGAATATTCGGACTCAGACGCGTTTTCCGATCCTTGAAAAACGCACTGCAACCGCCTGGTTCAAGCGCAACGCGCGTGTTCCAGCCAAGTCCGATTAACGGCCGTGTATTGAGTTATATTGAAGGGACCAGTCGCTGCTCGCCTCGCACGTCTTAAAAGCGGAACGAATGGTTCGTTCTTCTCGCTACACATCCGCTTAAAAACTGCTACTGCTACTTCTAGATATGAATAACGGATCCCACTTATAAATTCTTGAACACAAATTTGATGAGATCGTCATTTTTTTTCCTTTTTAGCTCCTTGCCTAAAACACAATGCGGCCCCGGCGAGCATTAGATGCCTGCCGAGGCCGCTTAATTTATGACGCTCTTGTTTACTGCAGTAATGACAGTGCCAGCGACGGCTGCTGGTTAGCTTGCGCCAATACCGCCGCGCCCGCCTGCTGCAAGATTCCTAATCTTGTCAGCTCGGCTGCCTCTGCCGCCACATCTACATCTCGAATGCGGCTTTCCGCTGCAGCGAAGTTTTCGCGCGCTACGGACAGGTTGTTAATAGCCACATTCAGCCGCGACTCGGTAGCTCCGAGGATACCTCTAGTTGAGGCAAGCGATGTAATGGCCGCAGCAACAGCGTCCAGGGCCAGCCGCGAGGCCGACTGTCCGAGCGCCTCGGTTGCGGCATTAATGGAATAGGTTAGTGCAGAAGTGTTCGGTGCAGCCAGGCCGAGAGCCGCCAAAGTGCCTTGCACTCCATTGTAGGAGATCTGCGACGTCGACTGAGAGTCAAACCCAACTTGCAGCACCAGCTGCCCGCTGCCGGAGAGCAGCGTGACACCGTTGAACTTTGTGGTAAGCGCTATACGCTCGATCTCGGAGCCTAATGCAACAAATTCATTGGCCAGAGCGGAACGCTGCGTAGTCGAGAACACTCCGTTCGCCGACTGCTCCGCCAGCTCAGCCAGACGTGAAAGCACGTTTCCGATCTGACCGAGAGCCGAATCTGCAATGGCGATGGTAGAGATGCCGTCATTAGCGTTTCTAATAGCTACCAAGGCGACTCTCTGATCAGCTCTTAGTGAATCAGCGATCGCCAATCCGGCTGCGTCATCGCTAGCTTTATTTATCCTCTGACCTGAACTTAGCTTTTCGTAGACGTTCCCGAGCTGATTGGATGCAATTCCCAGCCGGCGCTGAGCCTGCAAGGATGCGATATTAGAACCTAAAGTAATTGCCATGGCTATTCCTCCTTGAAATGCCCAGCTCCGGATACCGCTTCACTCCTTTGAAGCAATATGCCACCAGACAACAGCACGCCACAGCACCACCGTCACTTGAACGGATGGAGCGTTCGGGCGCACAACTGCCGCCGAAACTGAGTGATTATTTTATTGTTGGAAAATGGCTCTGAAATGAAATGCCAGTCGCTCAGAGGCCCTTTCCTCGCTACCTACCTCTTGCACAGCTACTGCTACTTTCTAGGTTGAGTAACGGCAACTGAATGGCAACGCTTGAGCGATTTTTCTCGCCAGACGATTTTTTTAAAACGGCTAGAAGCTGCATTAAAGCAGCGGATCTACCGACTTTATACCATCCTTACCGTCGGTGGCCTTAAATTCCATCCCGCAGTTTTCGCAGGATTGCTTACGAACTAAATGGAATGCCAGCGGAGCAATGGCCGCGAAGATAAAGAGGGAGATCGCTAAATTGCCGAATTCAAGCTTATTGCCGAAGGCGATAACCAGCATTGAGTAAAGAAGAGCCAGTGGCCAGTTCTCAAGCGATAAAAGTAGGGTGAAGTAATCCGTTAACCCCGATCTAGTATGACAATGCGGACAGTGATCAAGCTTCATAAAACCAGCCCTCCGGGCATATTACATAACCTGTAATAACGTTATGCGTAGTTACGGGGGCTAAGTATCATAAGCTAACGTGAAAAGTGGGGGTTGATTGCGATACTCATTCGAGCGGGATATAATAAAGGGGTGCTGTTGGTCAATTTATGTGAGTCATAATTATGTCCAAAATATTTTCGTTTTCGCTTCTTATCCTTGTGTTTCTACTTGCCGCTTGCGAGCAGCCTCTAACTACGCGAGAGAAAGGAACTTTGGCAGGAGCTGCTATCGGTTCCGGTCTAGGCGCCATAGTGGGCCATCAAACTGGTAATGCCGGCGCCGGGACAGCAATCGGCGGCGGTATCGGCGCAGTAAGCGGCGCATTGATCGGAAACTCAATGGGGAATACAGAAGCTCGCCAATCCGAGCAGGACGAAAGGCTTCGCAGGCAAGAAGAGGAACTCAGGCGCCAGCGCCGTGAGATCGAAGAGCTTCGCCGCGAACGCGGACGGTCGGACGACTACGATTACGACTATTAATTACAACGGAGCTACCGGGTAATTAGCGCAGCCCCTGCCATCGCTCCTGCAGCACAGATGCTTACAAGTGCCCGCTTCTGATTACGCCGCTCGAGCTCTCTTGCGGCTGAAAGCAGTATACGGCCTCCGGTGGCGGCAAATGGGTGCCCGATGGCTATCGAACCACCGTTAACGTTGATCTTCTCGCTTTCAATTCTACCGAGCCGGGGAAGGTCAGGAAATTTGCCCCACCCGTGCTCCCATACCTGAAGGTTCGCAGCTACCTGGGCCCCAAATGCCTCATGTATTTCGAATAAATCAATCTCACCAAAACCGATCCCTGTCCGTTTAAGCAGCTTTGGAACCGCGAGTGCTGGTCCCATAAGCAATCCGTCTTTCGGATCAATTCCGGCAAATTCAATCGCCTCAAGATAAGCAATTACGTGCTTGCCTTGCCGCTTCGCCTCTTCTTCGGCCATAAGACAAACTACGCTGGCGCCGTCAGTAAGGGCGCTTGAATTACCGGCGCTAATTGTGCCGGCGGGCGACCTGTCAAATACGGCTGGTAGTTTACCGAGCCGATCCAATGATGTGTCCGGCCTAATCAGATTATCCTTCTCTACGCCTTCGAATGGTACGATCTCCTCCGCAAGCACCCCGGAGTTCTGCGCTTTGGCGGCCGTTTGATGACTGCGGAACGCTATCTGGTCTTGCAGGTCACGGCTGATGTTGAATTCCTTGGCCATCAGCTCACAATGCTGTCCCATTGTAAGGCCGGTAGAGGGCTCCTTCGGACTTGGCGCCAGCGGTACCGCGTACCGCGGCCTGTATGCAGCGAGGGATCGAACTTTGTTCATAAGACCCTTACTGCGAGCAAGCTTCAAAAAAAAGGCCTCGGCTTTCGGATGTAAAGTAAGCGCAGGACGGGACATCGATTCACTCCCTCCTGCAAGAACGCAGCTAATTCGTCCGCTGACAATACCATCAACGGCCGCGGATGCAGCCAGAAGGCCCGTAACGCAATTATTCGATACAAAGTGGCCGCCGACTCGCTTAGGTAACCCGCTGCGCAATACGATCTCACGAGCGGCATTGG
Organism: Deltaproteobacteria bacterium; assembly: GCA_024102635.1. Classification (GTDB taxonomy): domain Bacteria; phylum Bdellovibrionota_C; class UBA2361; order UBA2361; family JAGFJO01; genus JAGFJO01. The sequence goes on along the minus strand of JAGFJO010000031.1, from coordinate 17,253 downwards.
GAATCCGAGGATCGAGAAGCACAGTCCCGAAAATCACCTCATCTACCTTATCCACATCGAGCTGCAACTTCTCGATGGCCTTGGTGACTACATGTATGCCGAGATCTAAAAAAGAAGCCCTGCCTAGCGCTCCTCCGGCCTTAACAAATGGCGTACGGCATCCACCCACAATTGCAACTTTTCTCATCTGCACTCCGGCTCCCGCTCAATATATTCAAGGACACACGGACGGCAGTAAGGCCCATCCGCAAACGGGATCATACTGCCCCTTTAATGAAGAGGAACAGTGGGATAATTAACTCCAAAGCTGCACAGAACAAGCAAAAGAAATAATTGGCCTTTTAGATGCTCCGGAGAAATCCTCCGAACGGCCCATCCGCGATTAAACCTATGCCGCAAATATGCTCATCTGCTTATTGAAAAGATGCTTGCGCTCAGGTGCTTTCAGCTTTTCAGGCGCAAGCAGCTCAACTGCCGTAATTAGCGGATTGGCCGCATCGGGGCGCAGCCAATGAAATTTTCTATCCCGAGCAAGCGCTTTGGCTGATTCTGAACTACGGCTGCGCCTATCTCCTTGATCGCTGCCATCACTCAAGGGACGGATGTGAAGATGGTCTGCATGATCACATAGGATCTGGGCAAATTCGACCGCATCTGCCTTCCAATCACCGTACGGAAGAAGCGGTGCCACTTGTATGCCGACCTCAATTCCGAAGTGCCGCAGGGCTTGGGCAGTCTTAAGTCTCTCTTTAGCCCGCGGAAACCCGGGAGTATAACGGCGCACCGCTTGCTCATCCGGAGTTTCAACTCCCAAAGTTACCGAGACATGTTTTCCAAGCCGTTTGAGGGCCGGCATAGCTATCACTATCAAAGGCGAGCGCGTCTGAACTACCAGCAGCCCCGGACGGTACTTCGAGAAAAGCTCCAAAAATCTCATACTCGTATCGAATTTTCCTTCAAAAGGAAGGAAAGGATCGGTGCCTAATCCGAAGTATATTGTAGAGCGACCTAAAACTCCCTTCCTTGAAAGGCGCATCAAGTTCTTTTCGAGCTCATCGAGGGGATTAGAACGGCCGATGGCATAACGGCTGCGAAGTTTCAAAAGTTCGGCGTCATCCTGCATACGCAGCATATACATCTCGCGCTCGCTCCTGCCCGGCTCAGGTTTGTGCGGTCCGAAGGATATCCCGTTGGCAAAGGAGTCCACCGTAAAAACTTTACTCTGCGTAATCTCGAACGATACATTTATAATTTCCGTCATAAGACCCTCCACAAATTGCCAACCTCTGGCCAATTTATTTAAGGCTGCCGTTTCTGCGGAATGATCCTGATCGGCGGCCTGAGCGATAACGAGTAAAACCTATACAAGCGGAGATACGGCCTTAACTTCAAACTGCTTAAAGTTATGACGCTAACGCCACGAAAAAGGTTCAAGTGGATTAAAGTTGGTGCTTAATGGGTAAGGTAGGCGAGACTTTAATGTGCATTATCAATATCTTAGCTATGAATCATGGTGCTCTGCCCCACTTGCCTCTATTATATATGGACACAATCGCCGGTGCGGAGCGGGGCATTAAAGTCAGGGGCTCCCCCATGTCGTATATTCGTATATAACGAAAGTGATGCTTTTTAGAAAACAAACCTAATTGAGGCATCACGCAACGAGGTATAGAGAAGTCTTCTACAGAGCACGAAAGTGGGATTTACTTGACCCACAAAGTAAGTAATACTTTTTTGCCTGAGGAGTATCAGCAACTGCTCAGTTTTATGGTAAAGGTCACAGATGGCAGGAAACGTTCAAGAAGTATCGGACAACAGCTTTGATAGCGAAATTCTCAAGTCCCCCACCCCGGTTCTGGTAGACTTTTGGGCCCCATGGTGCGGGCCTTGCAAAAGCATCGCTCCGATCCTGGAAGAGGTCGCGAATGAGTTCAGTGGAAAGCTTAAGGTTGCGAAAATAAATGTAGACGATAATCCGAAGACACCGTCGCAATACGATGTACGCGGCATTCCTAATCTTGTTTTTTTCAGGAACGGAGCTGTAGTGGATAGAATTGTCGGCGCTGTACCTAAGGATCAGTTGGTCGCCGTAATCAATAAGATTCTATAGAGGCAGGGTTTGCCGGCGAACCGGCATTGTTTCTGCTGTTGCCGAATCGGCAATATTGCAGACCCTATCGAATTCAACACAATGTAATCCCCGGTAGTTTCCCTGGCAGGTAGCTGTGGGCTATCGCGCTCTGAACTAAAGGGGGCTTTGCGATATAGCTGTTTTGTATCTGCGGCATGCGTAATTTTGCTCTCTTTTTTCGGACTGTAATTGTATGACGGTTTTGCTCAAACGCTCCTTGTTAAGGGATAAGTTCATTCACGAATTAACCTCATCCGAACAGAAAATTATCGCCCGGGCAGTCGCTGATGTTTGCATACACTTTTTACGCGCGGAAAAACCGGTTTATCTTGAACGGTTCGGTCTCTTAGTACCACGCATTAGCAAAGCTTATCGCTCTTATTTTTCCGAAAGTTCTCAGCTCTCCCGGCTGGAATGGGTGTTGAGCGCTGATTTCCACAAGTGCAGCGATCTTACGGCTTATCATAAGGAGAGATACAAGAACGTCGTTGAACTCAAAGAACTATCTTCGCGAGTGTATGCTGCTCTGCCGATAGAACGAACTGCTACATGGTCCGGCCGTTTTATCCGGCATCTAATCTTAGGTCTTATTGAAACCGTAAAGCATGAGACCGTTTCGATCGGGTACAGCGAGCGACTATACGAAATCGGTACCTTCTTTGCTCTCCACAACCGCCAAGGAAGCACCTTTTCGGATTGGTACGCAGGCGCGGATATATTCATCAAATCGACTCTCGACGAAGCGGTACGTTGTGATGACTCGGTCATTCACCCGCGAGCTGTTCTACAGACTCCATCGGAACCATTTCAGGCTATCTTTGGAGCTGCCGTTCAAAGCTTTGCCTTGCCGAACTTACCGGCATTATCAGAAATTCCGGCCCCTAAAGTTCATGTGTTTGCCGACGATTCTTCAGGCTCGTTGATATATGTCACTGAAGGAATAGCTAGCTTGAGTGGTGCTGGAAGCAGCGGCGGTCTCCCAGTGGAGCTAACTTTACAGCTTGAGACGGGCCAGAAACCCCTGCTGGCGTCAAGCGGACAACACTCATCGAGAGAGATTTCAATCCCTGCTTGGCCGGTGAGCGCCATTCGTCAGGTGGTCGAAGCTACAATACTGAAAGGATTGCCGATGCCGCCGATCGGCGCCATTATTTCCGCAAAAGACATTGGACTCGGCAAGCTGCCGCTTAACTCCCTAATGATAACCGATTTTCACCGTTTTCATCGCGAACAGCTTACGCTTGAAGGCCCGGTGATATTTCGTAACATTGTAGGGATTACTTCCGACGAAGCGCGTATGGCTCAAGAGACCTCGCCCAAACTGCTGATGGCGTGCCTACAGCACAAAAACCACCTCCATGTAACTAAGCCGGAAAGATCCTCGATATTTCAGCGCAGTTCCTTCTTCGGAAGCGATCCGCGCGAGAATTTGCCCGCTGCTATATCTCGCAACGTGGAAAAAGCGGCTGAAAGCGCCGCAGTAAATACATAGTGCGAAGCTAGAACCGTCCCTGTAGAGCGGGTATAATACATGCAATTAATTTTCTGCTTAACCTATGGCATGGTGGACGGTCACCCTATCATCTCCTGACGCGGAGCCTCGCTCCGCTTGGCTCGATTCTTTGGGCATCGTGGCTATACAGGTGGTAGCTGCCGATCAGGTGCGGTGCTGCTTTGAGGCAGAAAAAGATACCATTGCCGGCTGGCGCACCAACTTCGAAGCATTAGGATTTGAAGTCGGAGAGATAGTGGAGCAAAAGGAGAGTAATTGGCCTCAGCAGTGTTCCGAGTTGTTGCGGCCGATTGAATTCTCGGCTCTTAAGATAGTCCCGCTTGTCTCTCAGAGCGATCTACCCAAAGAACGGGACCCCAAAGCAATTTATATCATCCCGGGCCTGGGATTTGGAACCGGTCATCATGAAAGTACCGAATTAGCTCTCAAACTGTTGGAGCGTCTTCACACCGATGGTATGAGCTGCACATCGGCGCTGGATCTCGGAACTGGAAGCGGGATCCTTGCTCTGGCCGCCGCGAAACTCTTCGGCTGCAAAGTAGAGGCCTGTGACATTGACCCTTACGCCCTCGAGAATGCATCTGACAACCTCTCCATTAATTCGCAGTCATTTGAAATTAATCTCACTAAAGGCTCCATCGGCGAATTTAGCGGAGCGGCCTTTGATCTGGTTATCGCCAACATTTACGCGGAAGTGTTGATTGATCTTGAACCGCAGATTCAAATGGCGGTGAAGCCCGGCGGAGTGTTGCTCCTTTCCGGAATCATGTCCAGTTTGGCTCAGCAAGTGGAGGAGCGCTTTAAACCGCCTGCGTGGCTCCCCGAGCGCCTTGAGAAGAAAAGCGGCTGGTGCGCTTTTCTAGTTCGCCGCAGCGCGTGATCTTTTTCAATTGTTGTTTTTGTAAAAAGGGCGATAATAACCAGGCGCAAGCAAGTATTCCTGGAGGGATAAAGTGAAAGCGATATTTTTCGAGAAACACGGCGGTCCGGACGTTCTAAAATTCGGTGATCTGCCGGATCCGGAACCTGCTGCAGGCGAAGCATTGATTCGAGTACGTGCGGTTGCGCTGAATTATCTTGATATATGGGTTAGAAAGGGCTGGAAAGGACTGCAGCTCGAAATGCCGCATATCGGCGGCAGCGATGTGGCCGGTGAAATCGTTTCTGTTAAAGCCGGATCGGGCTGGAGCGAAGGTACAAAGGTTATCGTTAATCCGGGAATAATCACCGCAGAAGATGAGTGGACACGCCGTGGGGAAGATAGCGTGAGCCCCGGATATAGAATTTTAGGGGAACATCTGCGCGGCGGAATGGCAGAACTGGTAGTAGTGCCTATTAGCATTGTTTTCAAAATGCCCGACACTAGAACATTCGAGGAAGCTTGCGCTCCGCTTCTGGTCGGCACTACCTGCTGGCGAATGCTTTTTAAGCGGGCAAAACTGCGGGCTGGCGAATCGGTTTTGATTGTAGGCTCGGGCGGCGGGGTTAATTCGCTGGCGATTTCGTTTGCGAAAGCTGCCGGCGCGTTGGTCTATGTGCTGGCCGGAACGGACTCGAAACTCGATAAGGCACTGGAGATAGGAGCTGATCACGCGGTTAACTACAACAAGACAACCAACTGGCCGGTTGAAATTTTGAAGCTCACTCGAGGCCGAGGCGTAGACGTTGTGATCGACAATGTGGGTCAAAAGACATTGGAGAATTCATTGCGAGCGGTAGCGCGCGGGGGGCGAATAGTAACGGTCGGCAATACCTCGGGCTACAGTATCAACTTTGACAATCGGCTCTTATTTACCAAGCAAGTGTCACTCATCGGCTCCACGATGGGCAGCAAGCAGGATTTTATAGACTGCATGCAGTTCATGTTACAGCATGATATAAAAGCCGCCATAGATCGAGTCGAGCCGTTGAAAGATGGAGCCCATATGCTTCAGCGTCTGGAAGAGGGGGCGCATTTTGGCAAGATAATTCTTAAGCCGTAAAGGGACAGTTCGGGTCAATTACGTACCGCGTCTCTTTGCGCTATATTCCCAATAGCTGCTTGACGGCTGTTACTCTATCTGAATATCTCTGGGTTTGATCCGCCCAAGCAATCTGGGGCCGTGCCCTCTCTGCAGTCTTGACCAGCTCTGGAAGGGCCGTCAGGCCATAGTCTTCAACGCTCTCAAGCTGAAGTCTTCTGGCCAAATCGGTAAAATTCTCGGCTTGCGAGTGCTGCAGCAGCCAATCGATTTCGGCTTCAAGAAAAGTCCCTGCAACCAGCTTCAAACCGGGATCTGCCTCCGTGAAATTGCGAACTCTCGCACCGTGCCGGCGAAGTGCTCCCTCTGCGGTAGCTCCCGGCACCCCCGCTTGCAAGGCCCGCTGTAAAAACAATTTACTTTCGCTCTCCAGCTCTATGCTGCCCGGCAGAGGCCGCCCGCGCAGATGCGCGGGCTTGGATGATTGTTCCGCCAAGCCATATATCAAATCGAGTCCTTCCTGGCATGTCCAGCCGGCGGTTGTAAATTTACCTCCAATCAAGCTCAATATGCCATTTTCATAGATCCAGCTATGACGCCTCGATAGCACAGCTGTGCCTTTGCGAATTGAACGCACCGGCAATGTTCTGATCCCTGCAAAGGTCCAAAATAGTGTGCTGCGGTCCAGTCCGCTGCCGGGGAGATCTTTTTGTACCCTATCGAGTAGCTCATCGATTTCATCAGCATGCGGCAACGGTGTGCTCTCCGGCCGCTCAACCTCTCTCTCGGTAGTGCCGACCATCGTTCCGGCAGGATGCGGCCAAACAAAATAGTATCGGCCGCGCCCCTTTAGCGGAAGGCATATTGCGGGCGCCTGCCACGGCGTGCGGAATATTAAGTGACTGCCCCGGCTGTAACGGACTTTGCTAAAAAGAGAAGAGTTGGCCATCTTTGCGATATGCGGCGCCCATGGTCCGGCGCAATTCACAACTACGCCTGCATGACATTCATGATCCTGGCCGCTTTGCAGATCTTTCCAACTTATGCTCATTACAGAGCCGATATGCCTTTTGACCTCCTGAACCTCCGAGTGGTTCAGACAAAAGGCGCCTTCGTGCCGGGCGGCATGAATGGTCTCTAAAACTAAGCGGAAATCGTCCATTATGCCGTCGTGGTATTGATACGCCCCATTTAACCTTTCACGCCAACCACAGAGCTGCGTCCACGGCACTTGGTTTTTCGAGAGCCAGGTGTGATTATAGCTTCGCTTCTTCATGAAACGATCATACAGCCATAATCCGGCGCTCAGTTTATGTTTCAAAAACCACTGCCCCTTAAAAACTGGAATAATAAAAGGCTGCGCTTTGACAAGATGAGGAGCGGCACTGAGTAGCTCTTCGCGAGCCACTACCCCTTCGCGTACCTGCTTGAAGTCCAACAGCTCCAGATAGCGCAGCCCGCCATGCGCCATCTTGGAACTGCTGCCCGAGGTCTCGCAGGCATAATCGCCCCGTTCAAGCAAAACTACCCGCAGACCGTTAAATGCAGCTAACCGGGCTAAGGTTGCTCCATGTATACCCCCTCCAACAATGGCTACATCGAATCGCATTCTTTTGTTTATCACTCGTAGCTGATCTTCACGGCTGAGAAGGCTATCGTGAACCGGCATGGACTCCGGCTTATCATACTGGTTGAATATTTCGTAGTATGGCATACCCTCAATCCGCCTTGACGCTGGGCGGGTTAGTGATTCTTAAAGTCAGCTGCTTAACTGCCTCCGTTGCGCGGAGACAACGCTACTATAGCAACCAGCTCAATCGAGTACTGAGCATTATCAGGAATTATTCTCCAAGTACCGGGCGGTACCTCCGGAAAATAGCATGATCCCTTCTCATCGGTCACCTGCACTAAGTCCGCAGCCACTCCATCCTCATTGGTAAGGATCAAAGATGCGCCGGCCAGGTTCTCTTCCAACGTTATCCGAACTGCACTCGGCGCACCTACCTCCATACTCGCACGGATAAGGCGAAACTGATCTAGCACCCGAAGTTCGGCTGCAATAAGCCTCGCCGGAGCAAGAACGGTTAACACTCCCGCTAGAAGCGCAAGGATCGCTTTACTTGGCAATATCGCTTCGATGCTGCATTCCCCTGAAGTTGATCAGTTTACATGCACGATAAACCGTGAGGGTGGCCTCTGCCAATGTGTTACCTACCGCTGTAACGTTCAGAACACGGCCACCGGCAGTGACCAGACGTCCCTGGCCGTCCAAGGCGGTGCCTGCATGGAATACAGCCACTCCTTCTAAAGCCTCGGCAGCTTCAATCCCTGTTATTTCGTCGCCCGTAATCGGCTTGGCCGGGTATGCTTCGCTTGCAAGTACAACACAGACAGCGCTCTGCGAAGTCCAATCTATCGGGGGGACTTGATCCGAGCCTGCCGGTTCACTAAGCGCATATAAAACCTCAAAAAAGTCGCTTCTAAGACGCCGTAATATAACTTGCGTTTCAGGATCTCCCAGCCGCGCGTTGAACTCCAGTACCTGGATACCGCTTTCAGTCAACATCAATCCTGCGTACAAAAATCCACTAAAAGGTGTGCCTCGCCGCTTCATAACCGCAAGGACCGGCTCTATAACTCGCTCAATAACTTCTGCCTCCTGAGAAGCGGACATGTTGGGGGTTGGAGAAACCGACCCCATACCGCCCGTATTCGGGCCTTGATCTCCATCCAGTGCCCGTTTGTAGTCATGCGACGATGCGAGCGGAACTACATTTTTCCCGTCTGTTGCCACTATGTATGAAACCTCCTTTCCTTGTAGGAAGTCTTCAATAACCAGCCGTGTGCCTTCATACGAAGAGTATATTTCATCGAGCGCCCTTTCCGCTTGCTTCATATCCAGGCACACAAAAACCCCCTTGCCCGCAGCAAGGCCATCGGCCTTCAAAACCACCGGCGCTCCGTGCTTGGCAAGGTATTGCGCAGCCGCTTCTCGATCTTCAAAAACTGCATGGCGCGAAGTAAGGACGCCGGCTTCGATCATGATCTCCTTGGCGAAGGCTTTCGAGCTTTCAAGTTGAGCTGCTGCTTTGGTAGGGCCGAAGATCCGCAGCCCCGCTTCTCTAAAGTGATCTACGATACCTAGAGATAATGGATATTCCGGACCTATCACCGTCAGATCAATTCCTTCAGAGCGCGCAAACTCGGCAAGCTCGACTAAACTGTCTACTTTTATCGGCACAATCTGAGCGCAAGACGCCATCCCGGGGTTTCCGGGCGCGGCGTAGATCCGGCTTACCTTTGCCGATTGCTTCAATTTCCAGACAATCGCATGCTCGCGTCCTCCGGACCCTATAACCAGTACCTTCATCGATAGCTACTCCGTACGATATGACCCTATGCGACTCGGCTGCAGACCGAGTTCTCCACCGAAATCAATGCTTAAAATGTCTATCATCTGTGAATATCAGAGCAATGCCGAGCCGGTCGGCCGCAGCTACGACCTCCGAGTCCCGCTTGGCTCCATGGGGCGCCACTACGCAACTCACTCCCGCCCGTGCCAGCTCTTCAATGCAATCAGGAAAAGGAAAGAACGCATCCGACGCCGCCACCGCCCCGGCAAGATCGTGGTGATGGACCTTGCATTTATGCAGCGCTACCTCAACAGAATCTATCCGGCTCATCTGGCCGGCACCGCTTGCAAGGAGCATTCCGCCTTTTGCAATCGTGATGGCATTGGATTTTACACTGGCGCAAACTATCCAGGCGAATTGAAGATCATTGAGTTCAGCATCGCTTGGATGCCGCTTACTGACGACGCGGCCGCTGCGAACCGGGCTTATAGTGCTGTCGCTTTGTTGAATAAGAAGCCCCCCCTGAATGCTTCTCACTTCAAGCTCCTCTTTGAAGGAGAGGTCCGTTTCGATGACCCGCAGGTTCTTCTTGCGGGCTAAGATATTCCGAGCATCGCTCGCAAAAGCAGGAGCCACTACAATCTCCGCAAAATCTTCCGCGATCGCTTCGGCAACGTTGCCCTGCACCTCCCGGTTGAACGCGAGAACTCCTCCGAAGTGACTGCGCGGATCACCCAATTTTGCGCGCCTAAGAGCCTCTTCCAAGACATCAGCCGTCGCAGCGCCGCAAGGGTTTAGGTGTTTCAGGATTACTGCTGTCGGATCCGATTGGGAAAAGGCTCTGATTAAGCGAAAAGCGGCGTCAAAGTCCAAAAAATTGTTATAGGACAACTCTTTCCCCTGCAGCTGCCGCCAGTGTGGGCCGGTCGAGCTAACGGACGTGTAGTACCCTCCTTTCTGGTGCGGGTTCTCGCCATATCGAAGCGGCTGAGCGCGCCTCAACACCACACCGTCAATCAGGGATTCACCTGCTGTGCCGGACGACTGAAATTTATCTTCGGCGGCATCTGCTTGCGAAAAGTATCGCGCTATCTCCAAATTATACTGAGCCAATGCTGCAAAAACTTTAACCGAAAGCCGCTGCCGCACGCCTATCGGAACGGATGAAAGCGGCTCCCTCTCCGCAGACTGGCTCAAATATCCGACGATCTCTTCATAATCAGCCGGATCAATCAGAGGCAGGACTCCTGAAAAATTTTTAGCTGCCGCCCTAATCATCGTGGGACCGCCGATATCAATCATTTCAACCATTTTCCTCGGACTGGCCGCCTTCTCCGAACTGAGCGAGGCGCTAAACGGATATAGATTTACCACTGCAATATCAATCGGCATGATATTGCCCGATTCCAGTTCACTCATATGTTGCGGGTTGGCGCGGTCCGCCAGCAACCCAGCATGAATTTTGGGATGCAACGTCTTTACCCTGCCATCAAGGATCTCGTTCTGCCCGGTGTAAGCCTCAATCGAGACAGTTTCAATTCCGGCGGAGTTCAATATCTTCGCAGTCCCGGTCGTGGCTAATATTTGGTACCCGCTGCTCAATAACGCCCTACAGAGCGGCTCAAGTCCAGAACGATCCGAAACGCTAACTAAGGCAGCACGTTTTAACATCTAATTCTCCGATCTTAGCTAAATGCCTCCCAAGCGGGTGATATTGCAAGCCATTTCTCAGGAACGGCGAAGCAATCTCACAGCAGCCTTGCCTGCATGAGTCAAATTATTAATTAAAAGGATCAAAAGCAAGTCAGGCGGATGGCGCCTATCCTGCTAAAGACAGGGGTCTAAAAGCATTAAGGTAAAGAGTTTGATGACTCGCTCTGTAGTGCACTCATCTCTGGTGCGGCTTGTATAGCCAGTATCAGTCCACAATCTCCGCTGCTGTCGGTTCCGGTCAGCATGGATTCACCGGCAGTGAAATGCATCCTGGTATCGAGCAGAACTTGCTCGCCGCTCTTATCAGTCCACTTCAGCCAGATCCCGATCCTCTCGGCGTCATAGTAAAGCGGCCGCAGCGTCAGAAAAGTCCGCTCGCTCAGTTCAACGCTCCCTTTCTTCTTCAGGGGCAGCGATACCTCATCCACCGAAATCATTTTGAAAGTGCGAAAGTTTAGATGAGCGAGCTTTGCCCGAAGATCCTCTAGGCGAGAATCAACGTCTATGCCATGACTAACTGATGTTTTGGGATCTGATGCTTTGATCGTCCTTATGTTTATCGATATCTCCTTTCGCCTTTCGTCTGCGGCTGCGTACCCGCCATAAATGCCGAGAACAGGCAGGCCGTAGCTGCGGAAACCAAAAAGGGCTGCAACCACACAGCCGATAAGACCAATCTTTATCTGCATACGGACAACATAATTACTATCCTCAACGAGGACCGGCAACGGTTAAACTTCGAGGTAGACGCTCCTCGATTATCACCGGGCGATTGGATTTCTCTCCCGTTTGATCCAGCCTATCGAACCGCTTCTGTGTGACTACTGGTATTCTGTTTCGCTTGACCCATATGATCGGCGCCCGCTCCATTGGGTCTTGGAACATATGCACCCTTCCGTCGCTTCTCATCCAATCAACCTCAATGGCGCGACGATCCCTTAAAATAGTGGGGCGTTGGTTACTCGACACCTGCCGGAACGGAATGTCGTCACGGGAAGACGATGGTAATACCCCCACCCCCGCAACCTGATTCTGTGGAGCTGCCGGCAAGCCAACCATAAAAATAGCCACAGCCGCGGTCAAAGCACTGCCGGACAGTCCCCAAGCTACCTTTGAGAAATCGAGGCCGAAAGGCGCTCTGGGAGCGGGACGCGACTCGCGCTCACCCAAGAATAAAGCGGCGCGCTCTTCTTGATCAATTCTTCCTGCAATCCTCTCCCATAAGTCAATCTTCATGCTATTTCCGTTCTCATCCTTCAATACGCTGCTTTCATAAACGCAAACCTGCTGTCCGACCTCATTAAGGGAATCTATGTACCGCTCGGCAGCTGGATTACTGGCCAGCAGGCGGCGGACTTTGATGCGCTCCAGCCAACGGCATTCGCCGTCATAGTAGCGCGACAATAAAAGCTCATCTTCTCTTGTAAGGGCACGAGTAGTCTGTTCTTGTGTCATGTCGGTCACCTCGTCGTTAAAGGACTCCGCCTATCAGCTTATGCGCCTTACCACCTGGCCGGGGCATCTCTTCCCCTGTCGGTAAGACGTCCTCGGAAACTAAATCTTGCAAACCTTTCTGAAGTTTCTTGCGCGCATAGTGCAGCCTGCTCATAATCGTCCCTTTTGAGACGCCGGTTGCCTCTGCTATCTGCTCATAATTCATGCCGTCTAGCTCACGAAACATAATAACTGCGCGGTGCTCGTCGGAGATCTCGTTCATAACCTGCCCGAAGCGCGCGGCCTGCTCCTTGCGCACCAGCTCATCATGCGGATTTCTTCCCGCATATGAGCCGATGGTTCCGCTTCCCTGCTCCTCAGAATGAAGTAAATCATCAAAAGCAACACTTCCTTGACGCATCTTGTTGGCTACCTTGCGCTTGTAATCTATGGCCATATTGTAAACTATACGGTACAGCCAAGTATAAAAGCTCGCCCGCCCCTCAAACTCGGGCAGTGATAAATAAGCTTTTACAAACGATTCCTGAACTACATCTTCAGCGTCCTCCCGGTTTTTAAGCAGATCAAAGGCGATGTTAAACGCCCGCACCTGGTACTTCTCCACCAAAAGCCGAAAGGCCTCCTTGTCACGCTGCGCGGCGCGGCGAACTAGTTCAGCATCGGATAGGCTGTGCTCACTATCACTCTGCTGGCCCGCCCTGCGCGCTTGCTCCTTTCTTAATTTAGTCACTGTCTCACCCGCTCGTAGTATCTTAAAACCTATTACTCCTTCTCCATTACCTAGTATCGTATAACACCTCTATAAGGAACGCATCCTAAGAGTGTGCAACCTGCCAGTTGGGTCCTCGGCCGATATCAACCTGCAAAGGCACAGCCAACGCCACCACTCCTTCCATCGTGTTGCGTATAAGCAGTTCGGCCTCATCACCGATTGCTTGATCCGCCTCAAAGAGAAGCTCATCATGAATTTGAAGTAGCATCCTCAGTCCAAGGCCGCGTTCTCGAATTACCCGATCCAATTTAATCATTGCAAGCTTGATGATGTCAGCTGCCGTTCCTTGAATCGGCGCATTGATAGCGGCCCGCATTGCAAAGCCTTGATCACGGCCCGATACGTCGAGATCCCCAATAATACGCCGCCGTCCGAACAACGTCGTTACATGTCCCTTCGACCCCGCCTCTTCTTCAAGCCGCGAAAAAAGCTCTCGCACTTTTGGGTACTTTGCAAAATAGCTCTCTATATAATGGGATGCTGTAGTTACCGGGATTTCAAGCTCCTTGCTAAGCCTAAAAGCACCCATGCCGTATATCACACCGAAGTTAATGGTTTTGCCGATGCGCCGGACCTCCGGAGAAACCTCCTCACCGGGATCAATTCCCATAATTTCACGTGCTGTCTTGGCGTGAATATCGATATTGTCGCTAAACGCCGCGATCAAATTATCGTCACCACTCATGTGAGCAAGGATGCGCAGCTCTACCTGTGAATAGTCTGCCGAGATCAAAATCTTGCCTTCGTCTGCAATAAACGCTTCGCGAATTTGCCTACCTTCTGCGGTTTGAATCGGAATGTTTTGCAGATTAGGTTCTGAACTAGAAAGCCGGCCCGTACCAGTCTGAGTCTGATTGAACTTGGTATGCAACCTGCCGGTACGCTTGGACACCTGCGCCGGCAAAACGTCAACATAGGTGCTCTTTAACTTGTGAAGCGAGCGGTAGCGAAGTAACAAACCGGGGAACGGGTGTGATAGAGCAAGCTTCTCCAATACACTCGAGTCTGTGGATAGACCGGTCTTAGTTTTTTTTACACCCTTGGTGCTGATCGCCAGTTTTGTAAATAAAATCTCCGAGAGCTGCTTCGGACTATTAAGGTTGAATTCGCAGCCCGCCATTTCATGAAGTTGGGACTTGAGGCGCTCCAGCTCATCGGAGAAACGATGCGAGAGCGATGCAAGAAGCCCGCAATCTAACTTCACTCCTGCAAGCTCCATCCTGGCTAGCACATCTACCAATGGAGCCTCTATATCCGACATAAGCCGAGCTAGCTGCTGCTCCTGTAAAAGTTTTTCAAGATGAGCGCAGATGAGCCAAGCAAAGTGCGCATCCTGGCAGGCATATTGCGCAGCCTCAGTCACCGGAACGTACGAAAAGTCCGGCAGTGAACCGGCCACCTCCTCATATTCGATGACACCGCGATCAAGATAGTCATGAGCTAGTGCGGTAAGATTATAACTTCGCCTATCGGGATTGAGCAGATACGCTGCGACCATTGTGTCGAAGCCAACTCCTGCCACATGACAGCCATTATTAGCAAGAATTTGAAGATCGAACTTCAGATTCTGCCCAACTTTAATCACCGAAGGATCGCTAAATCTCTCGCCGCAGCTTTTTATGAACTGCTGCAGCTCGACCTGACGCTCGTTGCATGCTTCAGGCCGGTGCCCGATCGGAATGTAATAAGCCTCCGAATCCGACCAGCAGATGGAGATGCCGACGATGGCCGCCTCGAACACATCAAGGGAGGTGGTTTCTATGTCGAATGCAAATTTGTTTTGCCGGAAAAAATCAGCGAGCCACCCTTCAAACTGATTACTGAATACGGTTCTGTAACTCTCTTTTGCCTTCTTGTCCGGTGAGGGACGCTCGATACTTACGCGAAAGTCCTTTACTAATGAACCGAACTCGAACTTATCGATTAGTTGGTTAAGAGACTTTTGATCAGGTTCATGCCGCAGAAGCGCTTCATAGAGTTCGATGCCGTTAAGGCCTGCGCCATCTAGCGACGCTGGCCGTTCGATAGCAATTGCCGGATTACCCGCTAATACACTTCCGCTTGCGGCATCGCTCAATGCGAGACTCTGTTGACCGATTTTTCCTGTCACACCCGGCGCCTCTCGATGAATTTCTAAGGGCACATCACGCTTAATCTCAACTAAGCGCTTACTTAGACGTACGCACTCGGCCTCTGATTCAATTAGAGATGCCAGCTTCTTTCTATTCCTAATTTCAGTATCTTGGCCGATTTTCTCGGCATTATTTAAAATCTCTTCCACTCCGCCATAGCGCTCAATTAGCTGTATTGCGGTCTTTGGCCCGACTCCTTGCAACCCCGGAACATTGTCGGATGAGTCACCTGTTAAGCCTAAGTAGTCCGTGACCTGATTCGGCCAGACGCCGAGCTTATTCTTGACGCCGTCAGCATCGTACCGAGCGTCCTTCATTGTGTCCCAGACACTCACTTGGTCGCCTACCAACTGCATCAGATCTTTATCGCCGCTGACGATCACACATTCGACACCTGCATTGGAAAGACGCTCGGCCAGAGTGCCGATGATGTCATCGGCTTCGTAACCGGGCTGCATCAAAACAGGTAAGCCTAAAGCGGTAGCGATCTCGGCAAAAAAAGGCATCTGCTTCAGAAGATCCGGAGGACATTCGCTGCGATTGGCTTTGTACTCCTTGTATATCTCCGTCCTAAAAGTCTCTCTGCCGGCATCAAAGACAACTGCAACATGTTGTGAATCGGACTCATGCAACAAGCGGAGCAACATGCGGGTAAAGCCGTATAATGCATTGGTGGGAAATCCATCTTTTGTGCGAAGTGCGTGTATCGCATAAAAGGCCCTAAATATGTAACCCGACCCATCTACAAGATAGATTTTTCTAGTTTCAGTCATTTCGGCCTATTGCCTCCTCCCGTAACGCCTCGTCACTAACCTATCTGGAAGGCCAGGAAATGACAAACGGGTGCACTTTAGAAAGCTTCCCCATGCTAAGTATAGTATAGAGGAGGATGCACGAAACATCAGGGCGGCGTGTGATCGCAGGCCGCCTCAAACTTGACTGACCAAATGGATTAACTAACCATCTGCAAGGAGAGCCCTAAGCGCTTATTTAAGGCTGCGCGTAGACGATTCTGAGCCTCGAGCGGCATGGTCTTAGGCTTGAGTGAGCGTGCAAGTTCAATAGTGGCCAAATATTCAATGCGAAACTTCTGACACTGCTCGCAGCATTCTAGATGGGACTCAATTCGAGCTTTTAGTGATGGAAGAATATCGTTGTCTACCAAATCGCCCATCAGGGCCTTTGTGTCACAACACTCAATATTGGCCTTCTCTAGTACTCGCAAGTGGCGGTCGGGGATAACTGACATAACGTGGCTCCAATCCTTCTAATATTTCTGACTCCTAATGACCTGAAGAATTCACCTTTTCGAAGATTTAATTAACCCCTAGCTCAACCTTTTTCGTTCTCTATGGTATTGGATTCGGGCCATACAAAATCGATGCATTTTTGTTACAAATAGTTTACAAAAGCCCTCTATTCAACCTAACCACCTGAATTCCAGAGTGATTTAGCACATTCCTCACCTCTCAGAGCGTGATACGCAGTTCTAAAATGATTTGGGTAGCGCTGCCTTAATTATCAAGGGCAAATGATCGGACCCAATTTCTCTGCCGGTGTTGATCTCGGTTATGACTATCGATCCTTTAGAGAAAACATGGTCTATCATCAATTGTATTGGAGGGAACTTTACATTCCATGTGGGGGTCCAACCTCTCCCCTGCCAGCCGTAATTCAATGCAGCCCAATCTTGAAAATCTCTAAAGAAGCGGGAGTAAGGGGTGGCGTTAAGGTCTCCAACTATAAGAGTCGGAACATCTGAAAATCTGAGGTCCGACGCCGCCCTTCTTAATAGGAGCCAATTCAGGTAGAGCGCATCTTGCGTCAGGGGCGGAATGCAATGCAACACGATAAGCCGCAGCTCACCTCCATTAGCCCTTTTCAATGGTATCGAAAAGCTAGGAGGAAGCTCATCACCAAAATTCCGGATCTCCCCTGCCAAAGGCAAACGGGAGAATACCGCCATCCCGAAGTTGTCAGTACGCGGCTTGGAAATTTGAAGGGGATAACCGGTTACTCCTTTTGAAACCGCATCGACCCACGCCTGATCGGTCTCTAGGAGAGCAATGATATCCGGCTGTTCATTGTTAATAAGATGCAAAAGCGACTCCTTGTCGCGATTACTTGTCTGAACATTTGCGTAAAGGATTCGCAACTCCGGCCAATGCCGAGGCAACGGAGGCTGCGCCCCAGAATACAGAGGAATCAGGGGCAGGGAAAACA